>NZ_OLKJ01000038.1:0-1032373 GCF_900291005.1 Pseudomonas sp. Kh14 | reverse complement strand
CCTGTCAAGCGTTTATTTTGAAGTTTTTTGCGAGAAACTCGTTTAGCTTCAAACACTTGGCTCGCTGCGATCTCTCGCAGCGGGAGGCGAATCATACAGCACTTGGAAGCGCTGTCAACCATCATCTCAACCGCTTTCGATCATTCGACCGTAGCCCCTCCAGCTTTCCTTTCACTACTTAACTCATTGAATCTCAAGGAGTTTTTCGTTCCGATGTCGCTGGAAGTGGGGCGCATTATAAGGGGATTCGAGAGGGCGTCAACCTTTAATTTCAATAACCGTTGATAGCGCAGAAAAAACAAAGCGGGGAGGCCTGACGGCCTCCCCGCTATTCATCTAGAGCACACCAGCACCACGAAGGCGCTGCACCTCGCCGACATCCAGCCCCAACACCTCCCCCAGCACCGCTTCGGTATGCTCGCCTAACAAGGGTGGCGCCCGACGATACTCCACTGGCGTTTCCGACAACCGTATCGGGCTCGCAACTTGCGGCACACTACCCGCCAATGGATGCGGAATATTCAACGCCAACCCGCGCGCCAGCACCTGGGGATCCTGGAACATCTGCGCCAGGTTATTGATAGGCCCACATGGCACTCCTGCAGCCTCCAACTGGGCCACCCACTCAGCCGTGGTCTTGAACACCGTAGCCTGGCGAATCAATGGTATCAGCTCAGCCCGGTTGGCCACCCGCAGCTTGTTGGTAGCGAACCGAGGGTCCTCCGCCCATTGCGGCTGCCCGGCCACCTCAGCGAATTTACGGAACTGGCTGTCATTACCGACGGTAAGAATGAAATCGCCATCTGCCGTCGGAAAGTCCTGGTAAGGGACTATATTAGGATGCGCATTACCCAGCCGACGGGGAGGGGTGCCCGTGGTCAGGTAGTTCATCGCCTGGTTCGCCAGACAGGCCACCTGCACATCGAGCAATGCCATGTCGACATGCTGGCCGACACCTGTCTGATCCCGGTGGGCGAGGGCAGCCAGCATGGCGACCGTGGAGTACAACCCGGTCAGAATATCGGTAAGCGCCACACCCACCTTGACCGGCCCTGCGCCTTCTTCACCCTCCGGACGACCGGTCAGGCTCATCAGCCCACCCAACCCCTGGATCATGAAGTCATAACCAGCGCGCCTGGCATAGGGCCCGGTCTGACCGAAGCCGGTAATGGAGCAATAGATGAGCTGCGGGTTTACCGCCTTGAGGCTCTGGTAGTCCAGGCCATAGGCAGCCAGCCCACCCACCTTGAAGTTCTCTATGACGATGTCGCACTTCGCCGCCAGTTCCCGCACCAGCCGTTGCCCCTCCGGCTGGGTAAAGTCGATGGTCACTGAGCGCTTGTTGCGGTTGGCCGACAGGTAGTAAGCCGCCTCACTGGTGTCCTCACCTTCGACATCCTTGAGGAAAGGCGGCCCCCATGAGCGGGTATCGTCGCCACTGCCTGGGCGCTCGACCTTGATCACGTCGGCGCCAAGGTCAGCCAGAATCTGACCAGACCACGGGCCGGCCAACACGCGCGAAAGGTCTAGCACCCGCAGATGTGATAGCGCGCCCATGGCTTGCTCCTTATTAATAGAACGCCTGGATACCAGTCTGCGCACGCCCCAGGATAAGTGCATGCACGTCGTGGGTACCTTCATAGGTGTTGACCACCTCCAGGTTAACCAGATGGCGGGCCACACCAAACTCGTCGGAGATTCCGTTGCCGCCCAGCATGTCACGCGCCATACGGGCGATATCCAGCGCCTTGCCGCAGGAATTGCGCTTCATGATGGAGGTGATTTCCACCGCAGCCGTCCCTTCATCCTTCATGCGCCCCAGACGCAGGCAGCCCTGCAGCGCCAGGGTGATTTCGGTCTGCATGTCGGCCAGCTTCTTCTGTATCAACTGGTTGGCGGCCAGTGGTCGACCAAACTGCTGACGATCCAGGGTGTATTGGCGGGCGGTGTGCCAGCAGGCTTCAGCGGCACCCATCGCACCCCACGAAATACCATAGCGAGCCGAATTCAGGCAGGTAAACGGGCCCTTGAGCCCCCGCACGTCCGGGAAGATGTTCTCTTCTGGCACGAACACATTATCCATGACGATTTCGCCAGTGATCGAGGCGCGCAGGCCAACCTTGCCATGAATTGCCGGGGCACTGAGGCCTTGCCAGCCTTTTTCCAGTACGAAGCCACGGATATCGCCTGCATCATCCTTGGCCCACACCACGAACACATCGGCGATGGGACTGTTGGTGATCCACATCTTGCTGCCGGTCAGCCGGTAGCCCCCGTCGACCTTTCTCGCCCGGGTAATCATCGAGCCAGGGTCGGAGCCATGGTTAGGCTCGGTCAAACCGAAGCAACCGATCCACTCGCCACTGGCCAGCTTGGGCAGGTACTTCTGCTTTTGAGCTTCGGTGCCAAATTCGTTGATCGGCACCATCACCAACGACGACTGCACACTCATCATCGAGCGGTAACCCGAGTCGATACGTTCCACCTCGCGAGCAATAAGGCCGTAGCACACATAGTTCAGGCCGCTGCCACCGTATTGCTCGGGGATGGTTGCACCCAACAGGCCGACTTCACCCATCTCGCGGAAGATCGCGGGGTCGGTCTGCTCGTGGCGGAAGGCCTCGAGCACACGCGGCGCCAGCTTGTCCTGGGCGAACTGATAAGCGCTGTCACGCACCATGCGCTCTTCTTCAGTGAGCTGCTGATCCAGCAGCAGCGGGTCGATCCAGTTGAAGCTTGCTTTACCGGCCATGAGCGAATCCTCGAAATAGGGGGCAGTTTCTTGTGCCTTTGAGCCTAGGCCTGATCGGCCACGGGGACAAACGAGGATTGCGCACCGATTAGTGATATTTTGTCACTCCGTAAATCGGCAAAACGCCTAATTGACAGCCTTACAAGTGAGGTTGACGTACATGCGCCGTAAGATCCCCAGTACCGCCGCCCTGATTTGCTTCGAGGCGGCAGCCCGTAACGAGAGCTTTACCAAGGCCGCCCAGGAACTCGCGCTGACCCAGGGTGCCGTCTGTCGGCAGATCGGTGGCTTGGAAGCCTTCCTTAATGTGGAACTGTTCCGTCGGTCGCGCCGCGGCGTAAGGCTGACCGAAGCCGGCCTGTCCTACAGTCGCCAGGTGGCGGCCCAACTGGACGCCGTGGAACGCGATACCTTGTCGGTAATGCGCCAGCAAGGCGCCAATGTGATCGAGCTGGCGGTAGTTCCGACGTTTGGCACTCAATGGCTGCTTCCACGGCTCAAGGACTTCCAGCAGTGCCATCCGGAGGTCACAGTCAATCTCACCAACCGCACCCGGCCATTCCTGTTTGCCGACACTACCTTCGATGCCGCCATCTATTTTGGTGATGCGGACTGGTCAGGCACCCAGTCGCACCAACTGATAGGTGAAAACCCGGTACCTGTGTGCAGCCCGGCGCTGCTGAACGACCAAGGCATGCTCGAGGCACGACACATCGCGCAGCTACCACTGCTGCAGCAGAGCACACGCCCGTATGCCTGGCGGCAATGGTTCGGAAGTGTTGGGATGAATGTGGAGCGCGACATGACAGGCCCGCGCTATGAACTATTCTCGATGCTCGCCCAGGCGGCCATGCACGATATGGGCATTGCCCTGATACCGCCGTTCTTGATCCAGCGGGAGTTGGAGGAGGGAAGGCTGGTGGTCGCTAACAGGCATGCCCTGAGTAGCGACAAGGCCTACTATCTGATGATTCCAGAGCGCAAGGTGGAGTCGGCGTCGCTACGCGCCTTTCGCGACTGGCTGGTAGGTCAGGCTCAGGCCTACATAAATAGCTCAGGGACAAACGCGACAAATTGACCCTGTAGTCAATTATTTTAAACACCTACAGATGTATGTATATGTCGCATATTTGCAAACTGTAACGCAAGCACAAAAACACCCTTTAACCGTGCTCAGTACGCGGCTTTGCGGGTTATTTTGCGACATCCAACTAGTCGTAAGCGAATTGGCCGCTTTTTTTTTGATTTTTTCTCCTAATCTGCCAATGGCGCATGTTTGACGGGCTGCAACCCTATAGCTGCGACAAGCGGTCACAGGGTGACTTGTAGTTTTGACTTCGTTTCGCTCCAGAACCGGTTGAAGGCCTTCGGGTTCGTCTGCAAAATGCTTCGCCCCGCCCGGGATCCGGCGGGTTGGCGCTCCACAGCCGCCCCAGCGCACCATCCGAAGTGTGCTGGCTTCTACAAAGACAAAAGGTCACCGCAGGAGAAATAGTCGTGCACATTGGTGTTCCTCTCGAGACGCAGACCGGTGAGACAAGGGTCGCAGCGACCCCCGAAACCATCAAGAAACTGATTGGCCAGGGCCATCAGGTCACCGTTCAACGGGGGGCAGGGCTCAACGCCGCCATTCCGGACAGTGCCTATGAAGCCGTGGGTGCTTCCCTTGGGAGCGCCGCCGATGCCTACGGCGCCCAATTGGTACTCAAAGTGGTCGCCCCCAACGACCAGGAACTGGCCCTGATCAACAGCGGCAGCCTTCTGGTGGGTATGCTCAACCCCTTCAACGGTGAACTGATCGGCAAGATGGCCGAACGCGGTATTACCGCCTTCGCCCTGGAAGCCGCACCACGAACCTCGCGGGCGCAGAGCCTGGACGTGCTGTCGTCGCAGGCCAACATCGCCGGCTACAAGGCCGTGTTGCTGGCAGCCCATCACTACCCACGCTTCATGCCAATGCTGATGACCGCTGCCGGTACCGTTAAGGCCGCACGCGTGCTGGTACTGGGCGCCGGCGTTGCCGGCTTGCAGGCCATCGCCACAGCCAAGCGCCTGGGTGCGGTGATCGAAGCATCCGACGTTCGCCCGGCCGTGAAAGAGCAGATCGAATCACTGGGTGCAAAATTCATCGACGTGCCATACGAGACCGACGAGGAGCGAGAATGCGCCGAAGGTGTTGGCGGGTATGCCCGACCAATGCCGGCAAGTTGGATGCAGCGCCAGGCGCAGGCCGTGCACGAGCGCGCCAAGCAGGCCGATATCGTCATCACCACCGCGCTGATCCCCGGGCGCAAGGCGCCGACCCTGCTAAGCGCCGAAACCGTGGCGCAGATGAAGCCTGGCTCGGTGGTCATCGACCTGGCTGCAGCCCAAGGCGGCAACTGCCCGCTGACCGTCGCAGACCAGGTGGTGCAGGAGAACGGCGTGACCATCGTCGGCCCGACCAACCTGCCGGCCCAGGTGAGTGCCGATGCCTCGGCACTGTATGCACGCAACCTGCTGGACTTCATGAAGCTGCTGTTCGACAAGGATGGCGCGCTGATCATCAACCTCGAAGACGACATCGTCGCGGCCTGCCTGATGTGCCGTGATGGTCAGGTCGTCCGCAAAAACGGCTAAGGAGCACGACAATGGAAGACATGCTGATTTCCCACGGCATCTATAACCTGATCATTTTCGTGCTGGCCATCTATGTGGGCTACCACGTGGTGTGGAACGTCACCCCGGCGCTGCACACCCCACTGATGGCGGTCACCAATGCCATTTCGGCAATCGTCATCGTCGGCGCCATGCTGGCCGCAGCCCTGACCGTGACCCCGGCCGGCAAGCTGATGGGCACCCTGGCCGTGGCCCTTGCCGCAGTCAACGTGTTCGGTGGCTTCCTGGTCACCCGCCGCATGCTTGAAATGTTCAAGAAGAAAACCAAGAACGAGGCGAAGAAGTAAGCATGAGCATGAATCTGGTAACGCTCCTCTACCTCGTCGCCTCGGTGTGCTTCATCCAGGCGCTCAAGGGCCTGTCGCACCCGACCACCTCGCGGCGCGGCAATCTGTTCGGCATGATCGGCATGGGGCTCGCCATCCTCACTACGGTTGGCCTCATTTATAAACTCGGGGCTGAACTTGCCACTGCCGGTATCGGCTATGTCATCGTCGGCCTGCTGGTCGGCGGCACCGCCGGTTCGATCATGGCCAAACGCGTCGAAATGACCAAGATGCCCGAACTGGTCGCCTTCATGCACAGCATGATCGGCCTGGCCGCGGTATTCATCGCCATCGCCGCCGTACTAGAGCCGCAGTCGATGGGTATTGTGGCTGCCATCAGCGACCCGATCCCCACCGGTAACCGCCTGGAGCTGTTCCTCGGGGCCGCCATCGGTGCCATTACCTTCTCCGGTTCGGTGATCGCCTTTGGCAAGCTGTCGGGCAAGTACAAGTTCCGCCTGTTCCAGGGCGCACCGGTACAGTTCGCTGGCCAGCACAAACTGAACCTGATCCTTGGCCTGACCACCATCGCCCTAGGCCTGCTGTTCACTTTCACTGGCCACTACAGTGCCTTCACCCTGATGCTGGTCCTGGCCTTCATCATGGGTGTGCTGATCATTATTCCGATCGGCGGCGCCGACATGCCAGTGGTGGTGTCGATGCTCAACAGCTACTCGGGGTGGGCAGCGGCCGGCATCGGCTTCTCGCTGAACAACTCGATGCTGATCATCGCCGGTTCCCTGGTAGGTTCGTCCGGTGCCATCCTCTCGTACATCATGTGCAAGGCGATGAACCGTTCGTTCTTCAACGTCATCCTTGGCGGCTTCGGTGGCGATACCGACACTGGCGCGGCGCAAGGTTCGCAAGAACAGCGTCCGGTGAAGTCCGGTTCGGCTGACGATGCCACCTTCCTGCTCAGCAACGCCGACAGCGTGATCATCGTTCCGGGCTACGGCCTGGCGGTGGCCCGCGCACAACACGCGCTGAAAGAGCTGACCGAGAAGCTGACCCACAACGGCGTGACCGTGAAGTATGCGATTCACCCGGTGGCGGGCCGCATGCCCGGGCACATGAACGTACTGCTGGCCGAGGCTGAAGTGCCGTACGATCAGGTATTCGAGATGGAAGACATCAACGCCGAGTTCGGCCAGGCCGACGTGGTGCTGGTGCTGGGCGCCAACGACGTGGTCAACCCGGCGGCGAAGAACGATCCCAAGTCGCCAATCGCCGGCATGCCGATCCTCGAAGCGTTCAAAGCCAAGACCATCATCGTCAACAAACGCTCGATGGCCAGCGGCTATGCCGGCCTGGACAACGAACTGTTCTATCTGGACAAGACCATGATGGTGTTCGGTGACGCCAAGAAGGTCATCGAGGACATGGTCAAGGCGGTGGAGTGACACCAGCCGCTGCAAACCAGCTGATATAAAGGAAGCCCCGGTCAGAATCTGCCGGGGCTTTTCTTTTATTGATCCGGATCAACGGCTCAAATACAAGGCTTCTCATACGACCATGGTCGTGGGACGGCAATGGGCGAAATCTCTAGACTGCGCTGCAGTAGTTTCAGTAGCCCGAGATAACAATCCATGTACCGTGATCGTATCCGCTTGTCCTCCCTGCACAGCAAGGTAATGAGTGCGGCTGATGCCGCTGGTCTGATCGAGGACGGCATGACTGTCGGCATGAGCGGCTTCACCCGCGCCGGCGAAGCCAAGGCCGTACCGCATGCACTGGCCGAACGTGCCAAGCAATCGCCACTGAAAATCAGCCTGATGACCGGCGCCAGCCTGGGCAATGACCTGGACAAACAACTGACCGAGGCCGGTGTGTTGGCCCGCCGTATGCCGTTCCAGGTCGACAGCACCCTGCGCAAAGCCATCAATGACGGCCAGGTGATGTTCATTGACCAGCACCTGTCGGAAACCGTCGAGCAACTGCGCAACCAGCAGCTGAAGCTGCCGGACATCGCGGTCATCGAAGCCGTGGCCATCACCGAGCAAGGCCACATCGTGCCAACCACTTCGGTGGGCAACTCGGCCAGCTTCGCGATCTTCGCCAAGCAGGTGATTGTGGAGATCAACCTCTCGCACAACACCAACCTCGAAGGCCTGCACGACATCTATATCCCAACCTACCGCCCGACTCGCACGCCAATCCCGCTGGTCAAGGTAGACGACCGTATCGGCAGCACCGCGATCCCGATCGATCCGGCCAAAATCGTCGGTATCGTCATCAGCGACCAGCCGGATTCGCCGTCCACTGTGCTGCCACCAGATGATGAAACACAGGGCATCGCCGACCACCTGATCAACTTCCTCAAGAAGGAAGTGGATGCAGGCCGTATGACCAACAAGCTCGGCCCGCTGCAAGCCGGCATTGGCAGCATTGCCAATGCGGTGATGTGCGGCCTGATCGAATCGCCGTTCGAAGACCTGACCATGTACTCCGAAGTGCTGCAGGACTCCACCTTCGACCTGATCGACGCCGGCAAGCTTAGCTTCGCATCCGGCAGCTCGATCACCCTGTCGACGCGCCGCAATGCCGATGTGTTCGGCAACCTGGAGCGCTACAAGGACAAGCTGGTGCTACGCCCGCAGGAAATCTCCAACCACCCGGAAGTGGTACGTCGCCTGGGCATCATCGGTATCAACACCGCACTGGAGTTCGATATCTACGGCAACGTCAACTCCACCCACGTCTGTGGCACCAGGATGATGAACGGCATCGGTGGCTCCGGCGACTTCGCCCGTAACGCCCACCTGGCGGTGTTCGTCACCAAGTCGATTGCCAAAGGCGGGGCGATTTCCAGCGTGGTGCCAATGGTCAGCCATGTCGACCACACCGAGCACGACGTGGACATCCTGGTCACCGAGCAGGGCCTGGCGGACCTGCGTGGCCTGGCGCCGCGCGAACGGGCGCGAGCGATTATCGACAACTGTGTGCACCCAGACTACCGCGCTGCGCTGAACGACTACTTCGACCGCGCCTGCCAGCGTGGCGGCCATACCCCGCACATCCTGCGTGAAGCCCTGAGCTGGCACGAAAACCTGGAAGAAACCGGGCGCATGCTGGCCAGCTGATCCAGATGTGGTACGGAACGGCGGCCCTGCTTCCGCTGTTCCGGCCTCTTCGCGGGCTTACCCGCGAATGGGGCATAGCAGTCAAACCTTTCTATCACTACGCCACCCCTCTATCAGCAGCATAAACTGTACTACTGTACTGATGTTTTCAGACCTTCCCGACTGACAAATCCCCTTCTTCGAATCGAAACGCACCAAATAAGTGCGGACCAGTACAGTTACGCCTATTTCGAGTGCAACAGTAGGGTTACACAGTTAACTGAGCCATCGTCTTTCCACCGAACTGTATCTACTGTTATGGACGACAGAGGAGGATCATTGGCATCAGTTAAATCACTACCTAATGCCGCCATAAGCGGAAGGATGAAGCATCATGGAACGTACCCTCAGTTCCGGTCTGGTTTTTGAAAGCAACGCCCAGCAATCCAACACTTCGCTGCCACTGCGCGCATTGTCGACCCTGCTGCTGTGGCAGCGCCGTATGACCAGCCGTCGTCAACTTGCTCGCCTGGACTCCCGCCTGCTGGCAGACGCCGGTATCAGCGAGTCGCAGCGTTACGAAGAGCTGAGCAAGCCTTTCTGGCGCTAAGCTCCCGGCTTGCCGGCTTCGCCGGCACCGTGAATTCCTCAAACCCGTTGCAGGTGACTGCAGCGGGTTTTTTATTGCCCGAGAGACGCGCAGTCGCGTGCTTCAGATCGCGACCAGTACAGTTTTACAAATACGAAAATTCGCCTTAACAGTTGTCTGACACAGCAGTCGTTGTCATCTCTACGCAGCACTGCGTGGTACGCTTGGCCTAACCGTCTGCTAGAACCCGTTGATGAAAACGTACCGTGACGAGCCCTGCAAACGTCCGATACAGCAGAACCAACCTGACCTACCCAGGAGTCCACATCATGAACCGTAAACACCTGCTTGGCGCCGCCCTGCTGCTTGGCCTGGCTGGCACTGCCAATGCCACCAGTTTCGTTGTCACCACCGACGCGGTAGTGGGCGCCGTTGCTGCCTCCACCGACGCCACATCCGACGTGAGCTCTTCCTTCCGCGACGACAAGATTGTCCAGGCAGCCCGCGATGACGCAGCCAGCTTCGTCGGCACTCAGGGCGCTATCCGCGGCGCCCGACTGGAAAGCGCCTTTGTGCACATCCGTTCGAACATGCCGGCCCTGCAAGCCAGCGATGCACAGCTGGCCCAGGCCATCCTGGCACTCTGATACGCGCCATGCACAACAGGTGCGTTGGCTTCGGCCCTCGCACCTGAGTTAGGCTTCGCCGTTCATTTCCAGCCTTCAAGAAAGCTTATGCGTTACCTGTTGCCATTGCTGTTCGCCGCCGCAGGCATGGCCAGCGCCCATGCCATGGATACCACCACACAAAGCCTGGTCATCACCGGCTATGTCACCAGCCAGGTCACAGCCGCACCATTCGATCGCAAATTGGTCACACAGGCCCGCGACGATGCCGCCGCATTCGTTGCCAGCGGCGGGCTGATCCGCGGTGCACGCCTGGAAGCCGCCCTGGAATCATTACGCCACAATTGCGCACGGCACGCCGTCGGCGATCTGGAACTGGCGCAGGCAATTCTCGTCCAATAACTACATCTGACTCCCTGTATTTTTCGGAGATGCTCCATGCGCAAACCGCTGATTGCCGCTTCCCTCGGCATGCTCCTGCTGGCCGACCTGGCCCAGGCACAGACCCTGGTGGCCACCAGCAACATCATCGTGCGTGCCTTTGGCCGTTCGATCGACTTCACCTCAGACACCACCACCTCGATCCGCGACTCCAAAGTGGTGCGCGAAGCCCACGACGACGCTGCAAGCTTCGTCGCCAGCAACGGTGACATCCGCGGCGTCCAACTCGAGGCGGCCTTCAATACCCTGCGCGAGCGAGTACCGGAAGCGCGCGGCGCCAGCGACCAGGTATTGGCTGAAGCCATACTCGCACTGTGAAGCGCGTGCGTGCCTGGCTGCTCGGCTGCGCCTTGACGCTGCTCGGCACGCCCGCCTTGGCCGACCTGCAGCTTGAGCTGCAGGCGTCCGGCCTCGACCCACAACAAACACAAGCCTCCCAGGCCCTGCTCGACGAGGCCATGGGCAAGCTGCCACCGCACTTCAAGCAACAGCTGGACCGCCACGTGCGGGTCAGCTGGAGCGACAACATGCCTGCCGACGCCTATGGGCAGGCTTCCCTGATATCCACCCTCGAGCTCAACCGCCGCTTGCTGCCCAGCCTCGCCGATGGCAGCGCCGCCGCCGAGCGCACCGACCGCCCACATGGCACGGTGCGTGAAGAGCTGCTGGCCACCGTGCTGCACGAGCTCACCCATCTCTACGACCGTGCCCGCCTGTGGCCCAGCGCCGAAAATTCGCTGATTGCACGCTGTAAGCGCCAGCAAGGCACGCTGGGCAAGGTCGGCCTGCCGGAAGAATGCCGCGGGCAGGCCGAGCGTCGCTTCACCCTGAGCGACGACCCACGCCTGCTCGACCTGGCCGGGTGGCAGCAGTACGTGGGCCGACGCGGCGAGCGCGAACAGCACAATGGCCAATTCGTGCGCAGCCCCGACAGCTATGAGTTGAGCAGCCCCAAGGAATACATTGCGGTCAATATGGAGTATTTCCTCCTCGACCCGAGCTACAGCTGCCGTCGCCCGGCGCTGTATCAGTACCTCCGCGAACACTTCGGCTGGGCACCCCAACAGGACACCTGTGCCAAGGGCCTGCCATTCATCAATGCCGGCAGCGACTTCGCCCGCCAGCCGCTAGGTGAAATCGACCCAGAGCGGGTCTACGAAGTGGACTATCTGCTGGCTGAAGCCAATCAGAACCTGGTCAGCCGCTGGGGACACAGCATGCTGCGCCTGGTGATTTGCAAGCCGGGCCGCCCACGCGGACCAGACTGCCGCCTGGACCTCGATCAAAGCCTGGTGCTGTCGTACCGCGCCTTCGTCAACGACGTGCAACTGTCCAGCTGGGACGGCCTGGTCGGCAACTACCCGTCGCGGCTATTCGTGCTGCCGCTGGGCCAGGTGATCGACGAATACACCAAGACCGAGCTGCGCAGCCTGGCCTCAGTGCCCTTGAAGCTCAACCGCGACGAAATCGAGAACCTGGTGCGCCAGGCCGCCGAGATGCACTGGAGCTATGACGGCAACTACTGGTTCCTGTCCAACAACTGTGCAGTGGAGTCGTTGAAGCTGCTGCGCAGCGGCACCGCCAATCCACGCCTCAACGACCTGGACAGCATCATGCCCAACGGTTTGCTGGCCGTGCTCAAGGGCAGGGGGCTGGCAGACACCAGCGTGCTTGATAACCCGCGCGAAGCATTACGCCTGGGCTACCGCTTCGATTCTTACCGCGACCGGTACCAGGCCATGTTCGAGGTGCTGAGAAAGCAATTGCCAATCAAGCAAGCTCTGGTTGAAGACTGGCTGGCCCTCAATGCCGAGCAGCGCCGTAGCTGGTTCGCCAAGGCTGACCTGCGCACCAGCGCGGCACTGCTTCTGCTTGAGCAGGCCAGCCTGCGCCGGCAGCTTCTGCTGGCCCAGGACGAGGTCAAGCAGCGTTACCTGAATGCCGCAGCATTGAAGGATGGCAGCATCAACAAAGCCGATGCCACGCTCAAGCAAATGCTTGCCAACAGCGGTTTTCTCAGCCGCCCGGCAGAGTTGCTCGATTCCAAAGGCTACGGGCTGCCGCAGCCAGAAGAGCGCAAGCACCTGGAGCAGGTGAGCAGAGAGCGCCAGGCACAGCTGTTGCGCTTGAGCACCAGCCTGGACAAAGAGGTGAGGGCGCTGCTGGAGCCGTCGCGGGCCAAGGAAATTGCAGCGGTCGAGGCTAACGTGAAACAGATCGGCGAGCACTTGCGGGCGTTGCACAAGGCTGCTGGTGGCCTGCAGTTGTGATGTATGAAGGGCTGGCCCTTTCGCGGGCAAGCCCACGCCTACAGGCGCTCCTCATCTTCCGAGGGCAAATCCTCATCCAGATGCAACCAGGGCAACCGGCTGCCTACCCAGATATGCCGGTTGGCTCGTACCCGCTCAGGGTGATCCAGCGTCGCCACCGTCACATCGATCGTCTGGGGGCTATGAGTGGTCACCAGCGCCACATGCGCCCCACACTGCCCACAGAAGTAGCGGCTGCAACTGGCAGGCGCCACATAGCAGCTCGGCTCGCCCGTTAACCACTGGAACCCAGAACGGGGCAGGGTAAGCCAGGTGACCACCAGTCCACCGCTGACCCGCCTGCAGATCGAACAATGACAGTGGGCAATGTCCGTCAGGTTGCCCTCCAGCCGATAACGCAGGGCTCCACAATGGCAGCCACCTTCGGTTACATCCTGCATCACCTACCTCTCGTCACCTTTGCTTCAGCGAAAGCTGGCTGAAAGCTTGCCCTTTTAGGATAGCGCCCACTACCGGCACAAGACCGGTCAGCCAGGGCACCCGGTCAATACCGCGCCCGGCCCAATCAACAACAACAATGGTGATTCTGATGTATTCCTGTGCCCGCCTTTTCGTAGTCCCCCTCCGCATGCTCCCCGCACAGCGCCCTACGCGCTGATACGCCCGAATCGACTGTCCTTTCGCCGCGCCACGCCTGGAGTATTGCCATGCTGACCTTCCTCGGCTTTGCCATGGTCATCACGTTCATGTACCTGATCATGACCAAGCGCCTTTCGGCCTTGATCGCGCTTATTCTGGTACCGATCCTGTTCGCCCTGTTCGGTGGTTTTTCCGCCAAGATCGGCCCCATGATGCTAGAGGGCATCAGCAAGCTCGCACCTACCGGCGTGATGCTGATGTTCGCCATCCTCTATTTCGCCCTGATGATCGATTCCGGCCTGTTCGACCCGGCCGTTCGCAAGATCCTCAAGCTGGTCAAGGGCGATCCGCTGAAAGTCTCGGTCGGCACCGCTGTACTGGCCCTGGTGGTCTCGCTCGACGGTGACGGTGCCACCACCTACATGATCTGCTGCGCCGCCATGCTGCCGATGTACAGCCGCCTGGGCATGAGCCCGCGGATCATGGCCGGCCTGATCATCCTCGCCGGCGGCGTGATGAACATGACCCCGTGGGGTGGGCCGACCGCTCGTGCTGCCAGCGCCCTGCACGTAGACCCCTCAGACATCTTCGTGCCGATGATCCCGGCCATGCTGTTCGGTGTGTTGGCGATCCTGGCCATTGCCTACATGTATGGCAAGCGTGAGCGTGCCCGCCTGGGCGAACTGCATCTGCCTACCGACGACATCGACCACAGCGAAATCACCGTTTCGCAGTACCCGGACGCACGTCGGCCCAAACTGCTGTACTTCAACGGTGCCCTGACCGCCGCCCTGATGGTCGCGCTGATCGCCGGCCTGCTGCCGCTGCCAGTGCTGTTCATGATTGCCTTCAGTATCGCCATGATCGTCAACTATCCGTGCCTGCAACAGCAGAAGGACCGCATCGCCGCCCACGCCGGCAGCGTACTGGCCGTGACCGGGCTGATCTTCGCCGCCGGCATCTTTACCGGCATCCTGTCCGGCACCGGTATGGTCGACGCCATGTCCAAGAGCCTGCTGGCGGTCATCCCCGAGGCGCTGGGTCCATACTTGGCCGTAATCACCGCGATCGTGAGCATGCCGTTCACGTTCTTCATGTCCAACGATGCGTTCTACTACGGCGTGCTGCCGGTCCTGGCCGAGGCCGCTAGCCACTATGGCATCACCCCGGTAGAAATGGCCCGTGCGTCGATCGTCGGGCAGCCGGTACACCTGCTCAGCCCGCTGGTACCCTCCACTTACCTGCTGGTGGCCCTGGCCGGTATCGAGTTCGGCGATCATCAGCGCTTCACGCTCAAGTGGGCAGTGCTGGTATGCCTGTGCATAATGCTCGGCGCACTGCTGATGGGGATTTTCCCGCTGTTCAGTAGTCTTTAATAAACCCGTATCACGTACGCGACGCGCCCTGACCGGGGCGCGTTGCCATTACCGCTCGAAGGAAAATACATGGAATGGCTGACCAGCCCGGAAATCTGGGTTGCCTTTTTCACCCTTACCGCGCTTGAGATCGTCCTCGGTATCGACAACATCATCATGATCTCGATTCTGGTCAGCCGCATGCCCAAGCACATGCAGCCACGCACCCGGATCTTCGGCCTTGCCTTGGCCATGGTCACCCGTATCATGCTGCTGCTGTCGATTACCTGGGTGATGCGCCTTACCGCCGACCTGTTCGTGGTCTTTGGCCAAGGCATCTCCGGGCGTGACCTGATCCTGTTCTTCGGTGGCCTGTTCCTGCTATGGAAGAGCTCGCAAGAGATCTACCACGGCCTGGAAGGCGAGGACGAGAACGCAGAGGAGCCCAAAGGCGCAGGTGGCAAGTTCTTCTACACCATCATCCAGATCGCCATCATCGACATCGTGTTCTCGCTGGACTCGGTGATCACCGCAGTGGGTATGGTTTCCCACGTACCGGTGATGGTCGCCGCCATCGTAGTGGCTGTGCTGGTGATGATGCTGTGCGCCGGCGCCATCAGCAATTTCATCGACAAGCACCCGTCGCTGAAGATGCTCGCGCTGTCGTTCCTGATCGTGGTCGGTACAGTACTGATCGCCGAAGCGTTCGATGTGCACGTGCCGAAGGGCTATGTCTACTTCGCCATGGCCTTCTCGCTGGGGGTGGAAGCCATCAACATCCGCATGCGCACCGCCATGGCCCGCAAAGATGGCAAGGATCATGACCCGGTGAAACTGCGCAAGGACATTCCGGGTCAATAAGGCCAAGGAAGTACAGCACAGCAAGGGCCCTTCGCGGGGCCCTTTTTCATGCCCGTTTTTCTGTACTCGATCACTGTAGGAGCGGGTTTACCCGCGAAGAGACCCATACAGGCGATCATTCATTTGAGTTCTATTTCAAATATATGACTGCCATGCGAAGCTGGCGACAGCTGCGCAAAACAACTAAAGCTTTGAGTGAGCACTGAAAATTCTTCAAACGCTCACGTTTCTTTTCTTGGCCCGCTGGGCCTATGCAACAGGGGGCCTTCGCCATGCTGACCCTGCTCAACCTGCTCTCGGCCGTTACGCTTCTGGTCTGGGGCACCCACATTGTGCGTACCGGCATCCTCCGGGTATTCGGCTCGAACCTGCGGCGCATCATCAGCCAGAACATGGACAAGCGCCCGCTGGCATTCATCGCCGGTATTCTGGTCACGGCCATGGTTCAAAGCAGCAACGCCACGGCCATGCTGGTCACCTCGTTCGTCGGCCAAGGCCTGATGGCCATGACCCCGGCCTTGGCCATCATGCTGGGTGCCGACGTGGGTACCGCACTGATGGCCCGAGTACTGACCTTCGACCTGTCCTGGCTGTCGCCGCTGCTGATCTTCCTTGGTGTGATCTTCTTCCTTTCGCGCAAGCAGACACGGGCCGGCCAATTGGGCCGAGTTGGCATCGGGCTTGGCCTGATCATCCTGGCACTTGAGCTTATCGTGCAGGCAGCTGCGCCGATCACCCATGCCCAGGGCGTGAAAGTGCTGTTTGCCTCACTGACCGGCGACATCATGCTCGACGCTCTGGTCGGTGCAATGTTCGCCATGATTTCCTATTCCAGCCTGGCCGCCGTTCTGCTCACAGCGACACTGGCCGGCGCCGAACTGATCAGCTTGCCGGTAGCCATCGGGCTGGTGGTCGGCGCCAACATCGGCAGCGGGCTGCTGGCCTTCATCAGTACCAGCATGCAGAACGCCGCCGGGCGTCGGGTGGCCTTGGGCAGCCTGCTGTACAAGCTGATCGGCCTGGTGCTGATCATCCCTGTGCTGCACCCGCTGGTGGAATGGATGGACTCGCTGAGTTTCAGCCCTCAGGAGCTGGTCATCGGTTTTCACCTGCTCTACAACACACTGCGCTGTCTGATCATGCTGCCCACGGTCAAACCGATGGGTCGGCTGTGCAACGTCCTGCTGCCTGAACGGGAAACCGGCAATGGTCAGGTGCGCCCGCGCCACCTTGACGCCTCGGCCCTGGAAACGCCCAGCCTGGCGCTGGCCAACGCCGCCCGCGAGACTTTGCGCCTGGGGGACATCGTCGACAGCCTGCTCGAATCGATGCTTGGAGCCCTGCGTGGCACCCAGACCGCCTTGCCACAGCAAGTTCGCGCCTTGGGCGAAGACGCCGAAGCCCTGTACAGCGCAATCAAGCTGTACTTGGCGCAGATGTCACGGGAAGACCTCAGTGAACAGGACAACCGCCGCTGGGCTGAAATCATCGAGCTGGCAATAAACCTCAAACTCGCCTGTGACTTGATCGAACGCATGCTGCGCAAGGTTCAGCAGCAGAAAACCAGCCAGCGTCGGGAATTTTCCCAGGTAGGCCTGGAAGAACTGACCGGCCTGCAGGAGCAATTACTGGCCAATCTGCGCCTGGGCCTGTCGGTGTTCCTCAGTGCCGACCCGGAAAGCGCCCGCTTGCTACTGCGGGAAAAACGCCGGTTCCGTGCCCAGGAACGGCGCCTCGCACACGCCCATGTCAGCCGCCTGCAGCGCAAGGTCGTGCAAAGTATCGAGACCAGTTCGCTACACTTGGAGCTGATCGCCGACATGAAGCGGTTGAACTCTTTGTTCTGTAGCAGTGCCTATGTGGTACTGGGCGGCTCGGACACCGGAGGGCTGATGCTCGACAGTGTGCCCGATGAAGCCCGCCAGCCGTGATTTCTCCTAGCTGAGGACCCTCGCTCGCCCATGCGTTGCCTGATGTTCGTTTGCCTGCTGATCTGCAGCCTGCCCTCGTTCGCCCTCGACCGCTCGCGGGTTGAAGGCTACCTGTTGCCTAATGGTCTGCAGGTCATCCTGAAAAACGGCTACGAACGGGACCATGTGGCGATTCGTCTAGTGGTCGGCGTGGGCCTGGATGATTTCGACTGCGAGCAGAAAGAGCTGCCACACCTGCTTGAGCACCTGTTGTTCAGTGGCATCGACGAAACAGGCGAAGGCGGGCTGGAAGAGCGCCTGCAAGCGCTCGGCGGCGAGTGGAACGCCTATACCAGCAGTGCCGACACCACCTTTGTAATCGAGGCCCCGGCGCGCAACCAGCGCAAGGTCCTCGACCTGCTGTTGGCAGTCATCCGCGATACCACCATCGACGCCAAGGCCTTGGCCACCGCCAAGCGCATCATAGAGCGTGAGGATGGCGGCCACTATGGCCACCTGCAGCGCTGGCTCGACCGCCAGGATATCGGCCACCCGGCCAACGACCAGTTGGCCACCGAGCTGGGGCTGAAATGCCCGGAGCGCTCCAACCTCGACGACATGACCTTGGCGCAAGTTCAGGCGTTGCGTGACCGCTGGTACGCCGCCAACAACATGACCCTGATCATGGTCGGTGGCCTCGACCGCCTGCTTCCGGCCTATCTGGAGCGGTCGTTTGGCGAATTGCCCGCCACTGAACCAGAAGAGCGCCGCAACCTTGAAAGCATCACCCGACAGGCCCAGCAGCGTCGCAACCTGACCCGCGGCTGGCTGGGTGATGGCGTCAAATTGCACTGGCTGTTCATCGAGCCGGTGCTGGACAACGACCACCAAGCCACCCTCGACCTGCTGTCGCACTACCTGGACTGGGCGCTGTACGACCAGCTGCGCCTGCGCAACGGGCTGTCCTACGGCCCCTCCGTGCAGCGCGAAAGCTTTGGCGACACCGGCCTGCTCAGCCTCAATGCGGACCTCGAGCGCGATGACATCGACAAGGCTGTCAAGGTGATGCAGGCCCTGTTCGACCACCTGCGCAAGGAAGGCCTGGACCCAGACACCTTCGCCCGCATCAAGGAAGCCAGCATCGCCAAGGAAAGCTGGAGCACCCAAGGCAACAGCGCCTTGGCCGACTACTACTGGGGGGCGCTGAACGACTATACCGACGGGCGCTTTGCCAGCCCGGTGCGCAAGCTGCGCCAGGTCAGCCTGGAACAGGCCAACGAGGCACTGAAGGATCTGCTCAAGGAAGATGGCTATGTGCGCATCGAAAAGCCGTTGCTAGGCTATGACGAGCTTTACGGGCTGATGGCCTTGCTTGTGGGGCTGTGCCTGGCAGCGGGGCTGTTGCGCTGGCGGCGGCATGGGCCTGAACGGCCCAGTGGTGCTACACGGCAGCAGTAAATAGGCGGTATCCTTTTGCCAGTACCGACCCTTTCGCAGGCTTGCCCGCGAAGAGGCTGGCATAGCCACCTCACTTTTCTGTCGTAGCCCCCAATGCCTCAAATCCCCCATATCGTCCAGCGCGTCATCGAACTCCTCAAGCGCTACCCAGGCATCATTGCGCTCGGCGGTTTCCTCTCCGGTATCGGCAGTTTCATCCTGGTCGACCGCCAGGCTGGCCTGGCCAGCTGGGTCGCCGTGCTCATGCTGGTCAGCTGGGTCTGGCTGATGCTGGAGAACACCCTCACCGGGCTGTTCGCGCGCACTTTCAACCGCGAGATCCCTCAGCCGCTGCTGCGCTATGCAACGCAGATGATCCACCAGGAAACGCTGTTCTTCGTGCTGCCGTTCTTTTTCATCACCACCACCTGGAACAGCGGTCAGCTGGTCTTCACCGGCTTGCTCGGCGCCGCCGGCCTGGTTTCGATCATCGACCCGCTGTACTACAAGTGGCTGGCACCGCGGCGCTGGCTGTTCCTGGCGCTGCATACCCTGACGTTGTTCGCCGCCCTGCTGACCGCGCTACCGATCATCCTGCATCTGACCACCGCACAAAGCTTCAAGCTGGCCCTGATCGCGGCCATGGCCCTGTCGTTCCCCAGCCTGGCCAGCAGCTTCCCGATCAACAACTGGCGCCGCGCCGTGGCACTGGTGCTGGTTACCCTCTCGGTCGGTGCCGGCGGCTGGCTGCTGCGCTCCTGGGTACCGCCGGCAACCCTGTGGATGACCGAGGTGGCGGTGAGTACCGAAGTAATGAACCGCCAACCGGGCGACTCGCTGGACGAAATTGCCGCCAGCCGCATCCGCAGCAGTGGCCTGTATGCCTACACCGCCATCAACGCGCCACGCGGCCTGAACGAGCGGATCTACCACGTGTGGCAAAAGGACGGCCAAGAGGTCGACCGCATTGCCCTGGACATCCACGGCGGGCGCAAGGAAGGCTATCGTGCCTGGACCCACAAGCAGAACTTCCCGCCCAACCCGGTAGGCAAGTGGCAGGTGAGGGTGCTGACCGAGGATGGGCAAGTGATCGGCGTGCTGCGCTTCAAGGTGGTCAATGATGCACCCGCGGGTAGTTGACCCCCTGCCTTGCGCAGCACAAGGCGGCTCCAGGTCACTGTTGCCAAGCGTACACACAGCACATAATCACCAAACAGCCCATGCCCCCTGCGCTATGATCAGCCCCTAAGCCTTAGCGCCGAGTCAATTGCATGGAGCCTATGACCACCCCCAGCGCCACCCTGGACGCCAGCAGCCAACCGGCCTGCCTGCGTATTACCGGTGACTGGACCCTGGCACACTACGCCAACCTCAAGCGCGAGAGCGAGCACCTGCGCTCGCAGTGCCCTGCCGACACCGTCGCCGACCTCAGCCAGCTGGGCCGCCTGGACACTGCCGGCGCTTCGCTGCTGGCCGAACTGCTAGGCTCCGAGCGCCTGTCGCGCTGCACCCACGCGCTGCCTGAAGCCAGCCAGGCGCTGCTGAAAAACGTCTACTGTTCGGTCCAGGATTACTGCATCCCGGTCAAGGAGCCCGAGCGCAATGTGCTGTTGCTGCTGCTGGAGCGTATCGGCCGCGCCGTCGGCACGCTGTGGCAGGACAGCATGCAACTGCTTGGTTTCGTCGGTGTGATTCTGGAAACCTTGCTGCGCCGCGCCTTCCAGCCACATCGCTGGCGCTTCACTCCTGTGGTGGCACATATTGAGCAGACCGGGCTGGACGCCGCGCCCATCGTTGCGTTGCTGACCTTTCTGGTGGGCGCCGTAGTCGCATTTCTCGGCGCCACGGTGCTGGCCGACTTCGGCGCGACCATTTTCACCGTCGACCTGGTTGCGTTCTCGTTCCTGCGCGAGTTCGCCGTGCTGCTGACAGCCATTCTCATGGCCGGCCGTACTGCCAGCGCGTTCACCGCGCAGATCGGCTCGATGAAGGCCAACGAAGAAATTGACGCCATCCGCACTCTGGGCCTCAACCCCATGGAGCTGCTGGTGGTGCCGCGGGTACTGGCCCTGCTGATTTCGCTACCGTTGCTCACCTTTGTCGCCATGATCTGCGGCATCGTTGGCGGGGCGGTGGTATGCGCCCTGACGCTGGATATTTCGCCGGCCATGTTCCTGTCGCTGCTGCAAAGCGACATTGGCGTGCAGCACTTCCTGGTAGGCCTGGCCAAGGCACCGTTCTTCGCCTTCCTGATCGCCGCCATTGGCTGCCTGGAAGGCTTCAAGGTCAGCGGCAGCGCAGAGTCGGTGGGGGCACACACCACCTCGGCAGTGGTGCAGTCGATTTTTGTGGTCATCGTGCTGGACGCGGTGGCAGCGCTGTTCTTCATGGAGATGGGCTGGTGAGTGGCCAGGATTGCGTAATCGAAGCCCGCGGCATCTGCAACCGCTTCGGCCGCCAGGTGGTGCATGAAAACCTTGACCTTGACCTGTACCGCGGCGAAATCCTCGCCGTGGTAGGCGGTTCAGGCAGCGGCAAATCGGTGCTTCTGCGCAGCATCATTGGCCTGCGCCGGCCCAATGAAGGGCAGATCAAGGTGCTCGGCCAGGACCTGACCGGCCTGCGCGATGAACAGCGTTCACTGGTCGAGCGGCGCTTTGGCGTGCTGTTCCAGAAGGGTGCGCTGTTCTCTTCGCTGACGGTGACCGAAAACGTGGCGTTGCCGCTGATCGAGCACGCCGGGCTGTCCCGTAGCGATGCCGAGCACCTGGCCGGGGTGAAACTGGCCCTTGCCGGGTTGCCGATCTCGGCTGCCGACAAGTACCCGGCCTCGTTGTCGGGGGGCATGATCAAGCGCGCAGCGCTGGCCCGCGCCTTGGCCCTGGACCCGGACATCCTGTTCCTCGACGAACCCACGGCTGGCCTGGACCCGATCGGTGCCGCGGCATTTGACCAGTTGATCCTTACCCTGCGCGATGCGCTGGGCCTGTCGGTGTTCCTGATCACCCACGACCTCGACACCCTGTACACCATCACCGACCGCATCGCGGTGCTGTCGCAAAAGAAGGTCCTGGTGGCCGGCCCGCTGGCCGAGGTCGAGAAGACCAACGACACCTGGATCCAAGAATACTTTCACGGCCCACGCGGGCGCGCAGCCGAACAGGCTGCCACCCGTGCCGGACAGGAGCGCTGAGCAATGGAAACCCGAGCCCATCACGTCCTCATCGGCCTGGTCACCGTTCTGGTGGTGACAGGGGCCATGCTGTTCGGCCTGTGGCTGGCCAAGTCCAGTGTCGACGACGCCTTCAAGGATTACGAAGTGGTGTTCAACGAAGCCGTGTCCGGTCTTTCTCCCGGCAGCACGGTCCAGTACAACGGCATCAAGGTGGGCGACGTGTCTACCCTGCGTCTGGACCCGAAAGACCCGCGCCGGGTATTGGCACGGGTGCGCCTGAGCGCCGATACCCCGGTGAAGGAAGACACCCAGGCCAAGCTGACCCTGGCCGGCGTCACCGGCAACTCGTTTATCCAGCTCAGCGGCGGCACCCCGCAAAGCCCCGAGCTTAAAGGCAAGGATGGCAAGCTGCCGGTGATCATCGCTTCGCCATCGCCAATCTCGCGTCTGCTCAACGACAGCAGCGACCTGGTGACCAACATCAACATGCTGCTCCATAACGCCAACCAGATGTTCTCCGAGGACAACATAGGCCACCTCAGCAACACGCTGGCCAACCTCGACAAGACCACCGGCGCCTTTGCCGGCCAGCACGGCAGCATCGCCGAGGCCATCGCACAGCTGGTGCAGGTGGGCAAGCAGGCCAGCGCTACCCTGGCCGAAACCCAGGCATTGATGCGCAATGCCAACGGCCTGCTGGATAGCGAAGGCAAACAGGCGATCGGCAGCGCCGAACAGGCCATGCAGTCACTGGCCCAAAGCACGGCAACCATCAATAACCTGCTCCAGAACAACAGCGAGGCTATCGGTGACGGCGCCCAGAGCCTGAACCAGCTCGCCCCGGCCATTCGTGAACTGCGCGAAACCCTTAACGCGCTCAAAGGCATTTCCCGGCAACTGGAGGCCGACCCAAGCGGCTACCTGCTTGGCCGCGACAACAACAAGGAGTTCCAGCCATGAATCCGTCGCTGCGCCTGCTGACCCTGGCGGCCTCGCTGAGTCTGGCCAGTGCCTGCTCGATCCTGCCGCAGAGCGAACCTGTGGATCTTTATCGCCTGCCGGTGAACCAGCCCAGCCGCACAGCGCCGCCGCTGGACTGGTCATTGCGCCTGAACAAGCCGCTGGCCAGTGAAGTGTTGGCCGGGCCAAGGATTGCCGTGGTTCCCCAGGGCAATGTGGTGAGCAGCTACAAGGGCGCGCGCTGGAGCGATGCGGCCCCGGTGCTGCTGCGTAACCGCTTGCTCGACGGGTTCCAGCGTGAGGGCCAGGTACAGCGCCTGAGCGCTGACGACAGTAACCTGCAGGCAGACTACGAGCTGGCCGGCGAGCTGCAGGCATTTCAGAGTGAATACCGCACGGATGGGGCAGTGGAGGTGGTGATCCGCTATGACGCTCGCTTGGTCCAGGGCCGCAACCAACGCATCCTGGCCAGCAAGCGCTTCGAAATCCGCCAACCGCTGGACGACAAACAGGTATCAGCAGTGGTCGCCGGCTTCGGCCAGGCCAGCGACCAGCTGGTGGGGCAAGTCGTGAACTGGACCATCACCCAGGCCAACCAGGCACAACTGAAGCTTCAGGCAAAGAACCAGTAGCAGACGAAGATCGCCGCGACCACCCCTGAAAACTCGGCCAGCAGTGCGCAACCGACCGCATGGCGCACGCGCTGGATGCCCACGGCACCAAAGTACACGGCCAGTACGTAGAAGGTGGTTTCGGTGCTGCCCTGAATCGTCGCCGCCACCAAGGCAGCGAAACTGTCCACGCCTTGGGTCTGCATGGTCTCGATCAGCATTGCCCGCGCTGCGCTGCCAGAGAACGGCTTGACCAGCGCGGTGGGCAAGCCTTCGACGAAGCGCGTGTCCAGGCCCATCCAGTTCACCGCATGGCGGATACCGTCCAGGGCCAGCTCCAGGGCACCAGAGGCGCGCAGCACACCCACCGCCACCAGCATCGCCACCAGGTAGGGCAGCAGGTTCTTGGCCACATCGAAGCCTTCCGTGGCGCCTTCGACAAAGGCTTCATACACCTTCACCCGCTTCAGGGCGCCCACCACCAGGAACAGCATGATCACGCCAAACAGCGTGAGGTTGCCCAGGAGCGACGACAGGCTGCCCAGCGCAGCGGCCGACAGGGTGCCAAGAAAAGCCATGAAGCCTCCCAGCAGCAAAGCGCCGGGGATGAAGTAGGCAAGCACCACCGGGTCCCACAGACGCAAACGCTGCATCACTGCCACCGACAGCAAACCAACCAGGGTCGAGACGCTGGTCGCTAGCAGGATTGGCAGAAACACCATGGTCGGGTCTGGCGCGCCTTGCTGGGCCCGGTACATGAAGACGGTCACCGGCAGCAAGGTCAGCGACGAGGCGTTGAGCACCAGAAACAGAATCTGCGCATTGCTCGCCGTAGTACTGCTGGGGTTCAGCTCCTGCAGCGCGCGCATGGCCTTCAGGCCAATCGGCGTAGCAGCGTTGTCCAGTCCCAGGCCGTTGGCAGCGAAGTTCATGGTGATCAGGCCCAGGGCTTGGTGGCCAGGCGGCACCTCCGGCATCAGGCGGGCGAACAGCGGGCCTAGCACCTTGGCCAGCCACTCGACGATACCGGCCTTCTCGGCGATCTTGAGAAAGCCCAGCCACAGGGTCAGTGTGCCGAACAGCAGCACCATCACCTCGACCGACAGCTTGGCCATGGCGAAGATGCTTTCGACCATTGCCGCGAAGATGCCTGCGTTGCCACCCACCAGCCATTGGGCCATGGCGGACACCGCCGCCACCAGGAAAAAGCCGAGCCAAAGGCCGTTGAGCATCCGTATGTTCCCCCTGAAAAGTGCCCGAATAATAGCGTATCGCAGCCTGTGACTGGCGATCGCGAGCCTTTGTAGGCGCGGCTCAAGATCTCGCAGATAACAAAAAGCCCCGACAAGTCGGGGCTCTTGGTCAAACAGCCATCAGGCTCAGCGCTTGGCGGTTTCGCCAACCACTACAGCTCCCTGCTTCTCGGCCATCAGCGAGGCGTAGTACTGCTCGCCCTTGACCGCGTCGTACATGCCTTCCCAGCGAGCAATGACCAATGCAGCCAAGGCGTTGCCCACAACGTTCAGTGCAGTACGGGCCATGTCCATGATGCGGTCCACGCCCGCGATGAAGGCCAGGCCTTCCAGCGGTATGCCCACGCTGCCCAAGGTGGCCAGCAGTACCACGAACGATACGCCCGGCACACCCGCGATACCTTTGGAAGTGACCATCAGGGTCAGCACCAGCAGCAGCTGCTGGCTCCACGACAGGTCGATACCGTACAACTGGGCAATGAAGATCGCCGCGATGCTCTGGTACAGGGTCGAACCGTCGAGGTTGAACGAATAGCCGGTCGGTACCACGAACGAGCAGATCGACTTTGGCGCACCGTACTTCTCCATCTTCTCGATCACCCGCGGCAGCACGGTTTCCGAACTGGAGGTGGAGTAGGCCAGGATCAGCTCATCTTTCATGATGCGCATGATCTTGATCACCGAGAAGCCGAACAGGCGGGCAACCAGGCCCAGTACCATGAAGGCGAAGAAGGCAATGGCGAAGTACACCAGCACCACCAGCTTGGCCAGCGGCAGCAGCGAGCTGAAACCGAAGTTGGCCACGGTCACCGCAATCAGGGCGAACACGCCGATCGGGGCATAGTTCATGATCATGTGCGTGACCTTGAACATGGTCTCCGAAACAGCCTGGAAGGTACGCACCAGCGGGTCACGCAGTTCTGCCTGCAGGCTCGACAGACCCAGACCGAACATCACCGAGAAGAAGATGATCGGCAGCATTTCGCCACGCATCAGCGCTGCGAAGATGTTCGACGGAATCAGGTTGAGCAGGGTTTCGATGAACGCGTGCTCATGCTGCACTTCGGCCGCTGTCGCCTGGTACTTGGAGATATCCACAGTGCCCAGGGTGCTCATGTCGATGCCGGCACCCGGATGGAACAGGTTGGCCAGCACCAGGCCTACGACGATGGCGATCGTGGTCACCACTTCGAAGTAGATGATGGTCTTCAGGCCGATGCTGCCCAGCTTCTTCGCGTCGCCAACACCGGCGATGCCCACGATCAGCGACGAAATCACGATCGGGACGACGATCATCTTGATCAGGCGGATGAAGATGTCACCAGCGGGCTGGAGGACGTTGCTGATCCACCATGCCTTTTCTGCACTGAAATGATTCAGTAGCGCGCCGATTGCAACACCCAGGACCAGACCGATGACGATCTGCCAGGCGAGGCTCAGTTTTGCCTTCTTCATGTCTTTACCCTTTGTTTTAGTGGTCATGGCACCTGGCGGAAACACCCGTAACAGAGCCATAGGCAAGGTCACGGACAGTAAGGGGCTTCCGTCAGGCGACGTCATGTAAGGACACCGCAGGCGAGCGACAGGGCGCTCTGGCCAGCGAAAAAGGCGGCAACTATTGCGACGGCAGGGGGCGAAAGCTAATGCCTGAAACGCATAGCCCATGCCGTTTATGCATACTGTTTTCGACCTAGCCGGCAGCTTCGCAAGTGCTTGATTTATAACATTCGGAATCCCGAACAAGACCAAACCGCCATATTTCGGCAGATTTGGCGGGACAGGTAGGACATGAAAGATGGCCTGTTCGACAATCCGAATGGCGGAAATGCCACTTGTAGCAGCATCAAGAAGGTCGAAAAAAATTTGATGTACGGTCGAGACAAAATGTGTCCCAAGGGAAAAAACGCGCAAGGGAAGCGACGTTTCCTACATGGCTCCTCGGAAGTCAGGTCTGGCAAGGTATCCCTGTGACACCGCCGACCTGAGACTTCCGATTCCGCCTTTCCTGACCCGGCCCATTACTGGAGGCACTCCCTGTACCCCTAGGCCACTCCGATCCTGTAACAATCAGAGCAGCCCGACCCCTTGGTCATGTGCTACCCCTCCTCGGGGCGGCGCATCATAGAAGGCTGAACTATAGAAAGCTTCAGCTTCTATTACGTGACAGTGAGTGACCTTTCATCCGTACCGGCAACAATGCTCAGTACCAGTTCGGGTCACGCTTGAGCTGCTCCTGCAGCATTGCCTTCATGCCGTCGTCAGGTTCGCCCAGCCAGCGGTACTGCGCATGGCGGGTGGGCGACTTGTCGCTCGGCAAACCTTCGGGCACCTCGACGAGCATCCCGTAGGCATCATCCTTGTCCCAGCTGAACGCCACGATCAGCCGTTTGTAGGTGCAATTGTCCTGTTTTTCGCACAGCGGGCCGACCAGGTACTTGTCGCCGTCCTCAGTAACGGCAGACATCTGCTGCTGGGAACTGCCGGTCAGATTGACCACCCAATCGGGCAGGCGTTCCTCGCCTTCGAGGGTGTCCTGCCAGGTTTCGCGGTACTCCGGGTCCGAGCCGAGCAGTTGGTCGACCCGAACCTGGCCGTCATTGGCCGCCATGGCCGCCGCGCTGCCGCCCAGCAACAGGGCGGCGACCACGGCTGAACGAAGCTTCCTGCTCATCTTCAACCTCGTCCGCGTCCAAAGAAGAAGGAGGCTACAAACAACACCAGGAAGACAATGAACAGGATCTTGGCGATACCTGTAGCAGCGCCCGCGATACCACCGAAGCCCAGTACAGCGGCGACAATGGCGATGATGAGGAAAGTGATAGCCCAACTCAGCATGGTAGTTCTCCTTTCTTTTTGCGGAATCGATCCGGCCGCCTGGTCAGAAAACCCAACGTTCCTGGGGAACAAATTTTTCCACAGTGGCCGGTGAGGCAATGGCCTGGCCAGCTGGCTGCCAGTCAGCGGCCTTGACCAAGGTGTTGGCACGAGTTGCCTGAATCTGCGTCAACAGTGCAGTCTGAGCTGCCACTTGCTCAGCCAGACGCGCCGTCTGCAAGCTGTAATAGAAGAGGCCAGCGGCCAAGGTCAGCAGCATCGCCATGCCGAGTGTCAGCATCTGGCGCAAAGGCAGTGCAGCGCTCTGCGAGCGGTTGACGGATTGGCGGTTCATGCTGGCTCCTCCTGCTGTATTTTTTGTTCAAACCTGAACAGGTAATTGCAGCCTGCATGCCAGCCTTCTTATTTAAATAAAATCCTTATAAATCAATCACTTAGTAATTGTTAAAAGAAACCGCGAGGACGTATCCTGCACGATGACGCCTGTGTGGTCGTGCGAATTGCACGATCAGCCTTCCACCTTGGTCGCCACCTTCAGCAGGTCAGCATCCACGCCCCGTACGCCGATGATCTGCCGGGCGATCTCCACGGCGATGGTTTTCTGCTCCGCGCTGACCACCTCGCCCGAGAGCCGCACCATGCCTGCTTCGCTGGCCACCTTCAGGTTGAGGCCATCGAGATTGCGGCTGAAGCGATAGCTGCTCTGGATCTTGTCGACGATCCAGCTGTCGCTTGGCTGCGGCCCGGTTAGCGCGCCCGCCGGCGTTTCTCGCGCCTTGGCCATGGCAGCGGTATCGAGGCTGACCAGGTTGTTGACCAGGTACACGCCGTCGGTGGTACGCGCTACCACGCCCGCCAACTCCTTGGCTTCGGCACTGTCGACCTTGCCACGCAACGTCACCACACCTTCACTGCTTTGTACTTCTATAGGGGCCTTTTCGGTGGTACGGCTCCACAACAGCCGAGCACGGATCACCGCCGCCAAGGTCACATCCTCCAGGCGCTGGGCGTAGGCACGCAGCTCCAGTGGACGCTCCACCAGTTGGGTATTGAGCTGCAGCAGGTTCTCCACCTGTTCGATGCCCCGGGTAGCACGGGCCACGTCCTCGGCCAGCTGCCGCTCGACCTCGTTCTCCACCTCACCGGAAAGCCGCGCCTGCTTGCCGTCCACTTCAACGTTGATACGAAATGAATCAAGCATGCGGTTCATTGACAAAGCGGTTTGCAGGGCGCCTTCCAGGCGCGCGTCCTGCACAGGGTCGGCGAATGCAGGGGTAAAGATTGGCAGCAGGGTGGCGGCCAAAACGGCTGTACGCAGGGAAAAGGGCATGACAGCGCCTCCTTCGTGGGCAAAATCCGAAAATCATCGCAACCAATGTGCCAGCGCGTGTCTCTAAGCAAATCATTGAAGAATCACGGCTTGTAGACATCGTTTGGCCACTGGCTAGCATGCAAAGGACAGAATCCTTCAGAATTGACCATGCAACTTGCCCGATTTTTCCCACACTAAATAAAGATCTTTCCCTAAGGAGCACAGGAAATGGAATCAGCCCAGGACAACCAAGGCCGAATTCTGCTGGTGGATGACGAGTCCGCGATCCTGCGCACGTTCCGCTACTGCCTGGAAGACGAGGGCTACAGCGTGGCCACGGCCAACAGCGCCGCCCAGGCAGAAACCCTACTGCAGCGCCAGGTGTTCGACCTATGCTTCCTCGATTTGCGCCTGGGTGAAGACAACGGCCTCGACGTACTGGCACAGATGCGTATCCAGGCCCCGTGGATGCGGGTGGTGATCGTCACCGCGCACTCGGCGATCGACACCGCAGTAGATGCCATCCAGGCCGGCGCTGCCGACTACCTGGTCAAGCCATGCAGCCCTGACCAGTTGCGCCTGGCCACTGCCAAGCAACTGGAGGTGCGCCAGCTTTCTGCGCGCCTGGAAGCCCTGGAAGGTGAAATACGCAAACCCAAGGACGGCCTCGACTCCCATAGCCCGGCCATGATGGCGGTGCTTGAAACCGCCCGCCAAGTCGCCATCACTGACGCCAACATCCTCATCCTTGGCGAATCTGGTACGGGCAAGGGCGAGCTGGCACGGGCCATCCATGGTTGGAGCAAGCGTGCACGCAAAGCCTGCGTGACCATCAACTGCCCGTCGCTTAACGCCGAGCTGATGGAAAGCGAGCTATTCGGCCATACCCGCGGCGCCTTCACCGGCGCCAGCGAAAGCACGCTCGGGCGGGTCAGCCAGGCAGACGGGGGCACGCTATTCCTCGACGAGATCGGCGATTTCCCGCTGACCTTGCAGCCCAAACTGTTGCGTTTCATCCAGGACAAGGAATACGAACGCGTCGGCGACCCGGTTACCCGGCGTGCCGATGTACGTATCCTGGCTGCCACCAACCTCAATCTCGAAGAGATGGTGCGCGAAAGCCGCTTCCGCGAAGATCTGCTGTATCGCTTGAACGTGATTACCCTGCACCTGCCCCCCCTGCGCGAGCGCAGTGAAGATATCCTCATCCTGGCCGACCGCTTTCTCGCCCGTTTCGTCAAGGAATACTCCCGGCCCGCCCGCGGTTTCAGTGACGAGGCGCGCACCGCCCTGCTCAACTACCGCTGGCCTGGCAACATTCGCGAACTACGCAACGTAGTGGAACGGGCCAGCATCATCTGCCCGCAGGAACGCGTGGAAATCAGCCACCTGGGCATGGGTGAACAACCCGCCGGCAATGCACCACGCGTAGGTGCCGCGCTTAGCCTGGATGAGTTGGAACGTGCCCATATCGGTGCCGTTCTGGCTGCCAGCGATACCCTCGACCAAGCCGCCAAGACCTTGGGCATCGATGCTTCTACCCTGTACCGCAAGCGCAAGCAGTACAACCTATGAAGTGGCCGCCCATGAAGCTGCGCACGCGGCTTTTCCTCAGCATCTCGGCGCTCATCACTGTGGCGTTGCTAGGGCTGTTGCTGGGCCTGGTCAGCATGCTGCAGATGGCTACAGTGCAACAGCAACTGGTGCGCGATACCACCCATGCACTGGAAGTGGGGCTGAAGTTGCGCCAGAACCTGGGCGAACAGCTGATGCTTATTCTCAATGAAGACACCGCCCCGGAAAGCCTGCGGCTGCTGCAGGAAAGCTTCCAGGACCTGCTCAACCAAGGGCTGGAGCAAGGCGGCGAGCGCACCGGTTTCAGCAAGGCCAGCAGCAATTACCAGGCCTTCCTCCAGACATATCGCGACAGCGCCGCACCCGCTCGCAGCATGGGTGTCGATCAGCCGCTGGGGGCCGCGTTCAATCAGGTGCGCACCGACTTGATCGATTCCCACAAGCACGCATTGGACCTGATCACCCGTAGCGAGGAACGCACCCGTGACCGCGCCTTGCTAGTCAGTGGTGTACTCGGCCTGATGGGGCTGGTGGTGTTGGTACTGGGATTTATCACCGCGCACAACATCGCCCGGCGTTTCGGCCAGCCGATCGAAGCCTTGGCCAAGGCGGCCGACCAACTGGGCAAGGGCGATTTCGACGTTACCTTGCCGGTGGCCCAGGCCGCCGAGCTCAACCAGCTGACCCGGCGCTTTGGTCTGATGGCCGATGCCTTGCGCAAGCACCAGGCCACCAACGTTGACGAACTGCTGGCCGGCCAGCAGCGTTTACAAGCCGTGCTCGACAGCATCGACGACGGTCTGCTGATCATCGACCGCCAGGGCCGCCTCGAGCACCTCAACCCGGTGGCGCAGCGCCAGTTGGGCTGGAACGACAGCCGTGTGGGCAGCAGCCTGGTCGAAGCCCTGCAGCGGCCCGAGCTTGAGCAACAACTGCGCCAGGTTCTGCGCGGGGGCAGCCTCGATCGCCCACCGGACGACCTGAACATGGAGGTCGATGAAGAATCGCGTCTGCTCACCTACAGCCTGACCCCGGTCAGCCACCCGCAGGGGCCAATCCTTGGCGCGGTGATGGTGCTGCACGATGTGACCGAGCAAAGGGCCTTCGAGCGGGTACGCAGCGAATTCGTGCTACGCGCCTCCCACGAACTGCGTACCCCGGTGACCGGTATGCACATGGCCTTCGGCCTGCTGCGCGAGCGGGTCAAGTTCCCGCCCGAGGCTCGCGAGAACGACCTGCTGGAAACCATCGGCGAAGAAATGCAGCGCCTGACCCAGCTGATCAACGACCTGCTCAACTTCTCCCGTTATCAGAGCGGGTTGCAAAAGCTTGAGCTGGCCCCCTGCGCCATCGACGAACTGCTGGAGCAAGCCCAATTGCGCTTTGCCGAACAAGCTGCGCACAAGCAGATCGAGTTGATCAAGGAACTGGACCCGCCGCTACCGCGCATCCAGGCCGACGTCGCCCAGTTGGACCGGGTGCTGGACAACCTGCTGCACAACGCCATCCGCCATACCGCCAATGGCGGGCGCATCCGCCTGCATGCCCGACGGCATGCGGAACGGGTGATCATCAGCGTCGAGGACAATGGAGAGGGCATTTCCTATGGGCAGCAAGCGCGCATCTTCGAGCCTTTCGTGCAGGTAGGTCGCAAGAAAGGCGGTGCTGGGCTGGGGCTCGCGCTGTGCAAGGAAATTGTGCAGCTGCACGGAGGGCGCATGGGCGTGTTTTCGCGGCCGGGGCAGGGGACCCAGTTCTACATGGCGTTGCCGGTCTGATTGCTTCAACGCGCCTAAACCCGCCGCGGCAGGTGCCCACGAGTCACCAACTCGGCAAACTGCCGGGCGTTCAGCGGCCGGGCAAACAACCAGCCCTGGCCATAATTGACCCCCTCGCTGTTCAGCAGCACCGCCTGGTCCTCGAACTCGATACCTTCGGCAATTACCCGCAGGTGCAGGTCATGGGCCATGCGGATGATATGCGGGGCCACGCCGCTACTGGCGGCATCGTGGCCCAGAGCGTCGATGAATGCCTTGTCGATCTTCAGGCAGTCCACTGGCAGGGTTTGCAGGTAGGCCAGGCTGCAATAACCGGTACCAAAGTCGTCGATCAGCACCTGGTGCCCCACGGCACGTAGCGCCTGCAGATTGTCACGGGCGACCACCACGTCGATCAGGCCGCGCTCGGTCACCTCGAAGGCAATCTGGCTGGGCGCCACTCGATGCAAGGCCAACAAGCGCGCCGCCACCCGGCCAATACGTGGCACCATCACATCACAGGCCGCCAGGTTTATCGATATGTATAGCTTGGGGTGCGAGCGCAGTAGCTGTCCGAGCTGTTCAAGCACACGCTGCAGGACAAAGTCGGTGATCTGGCGAATCTGCCCGGTATTCTCCGCCAGCGGAATGAAAAGGTCCGGGCTGGTCAGGGTGCCGTCCGGGCGGCGCCAGCGCACCAAGGCCTCGGCGCCCACACAGCGCCGGCTGTCGAGCTCGATGATTGGCTGGTAGAGAACCTGCAACTCTCCACGACGCAAGGCATTCTGCAACTCTGAACTCATCGACCGTCGTTGCAGAATCAACTGCAGTACCAACCAACCGATGCAGCAGGCCGCCAGCACGCTACCGGGGAACAGCAACCAGAGCATGCCGTTCATCTTCAGCGGCAGACTGGCCCTCGGGGCAATCAGCACCAACTGGTAATCCGGCGACTTGGTCGGCATTCGGTAGATCAGCCGATCACTGAGTTCCAGCAGCGACTTGTGGCTGGTCGACCAGGCCGAGGGCGGTGGCCATACCTGTGGCGGGCCGAGCACCGGAATGGCCCGGGCGCCGTTGTCGAGCACCACGACCAGGCTGCCACCTGGGGGCAGGTCCACCACATCGGTCAAATGCCCACGGGAGGTGGAAACCAGAAACTTGCCCCGGCCCAGCATCAGTGCTGCCAGGTTCTCGTTCGGCTCGGTGGTGGTGTTAAGCCAGTAACTGTACGTCGGCCCCTGGATATCTGGCGCCCGCAAGGGAACGAACGCTCGCTCATCACCGCGGTTGGAGCAGGCAACATTGCCATCTACATAAGCCGCTTCATAGATGAACCGCGAGTTCAGGCCAACCTGCTGCAAGGCTGCCAGCATTGCCGGGTTGCAGCCGCGCAAGGGTTGGGCCTGCAGCAGGTCGACCCCTTCGCGCAATTGGCCGAACACCTGTTCGAGCCGTTCCAGAAAACGCTCGCCCTGGGCATTCATCTGTTCGCTTTCGCTTTGTTTCATTTGTTGCAGGGCAATGCCGATGCTGGCAGAGAGCAACACCGCGGCGCTGGCCAGCGCTGCCAAAGTGGCCAGCATCCAGGGACGGTAAAAAATTTGGCGCAGCAAGGCGATGAAGGCTGACATCGAAGGCATCCAGTTGATAACCAAGGTATAGCAACGGAATCAATAATCACCCTCACCGTTTGGCGCTTCGCTGCAATCCATCCACGCGCTTTGTAGAAACAGCCTTGTGGCTGCGATGAGACCGTTAAGTCGATACAACTGCGTCGACCCAACTCGCCTCTTCGCAGCGCAAGGCTTGCAACAAGGACCCCGCCCGCCGTGACTCAACGCATACGGTTAAGTACCTGCAGCATCGCTGCTGTCTGCGCATCCGGCATACCGTCGAAGCGCTGCGGGCGGAAGCGCATCTGGAAGGCGGCGATCACATGACGTGTGGCGACATCCAGCACGCCGGTCTGCTCGATCTGATAGCCAAACCGTGCCAGCTCCTGCTGGTACCAGCCAACGCTTGGCGGGTTGACGCTGAAGTAGGCTTGCTGCCGTGCCACGGCGTTGGCATCCGGCCAGATACCCAGCCCGGCGTCGGCCAGGCGCTTCCACGGGAACAATGGCCCCGGGTCCAGCTTGCGCAGCGGGGCGATGTCACTGTGGCCGATGATATGGCGTGGTTCGATGTTGTTGCGTTTGACAATGTCCTTGAGCAGCGCGATCAGCGACTGGATCTGCGCCTCGCTGTAAGGGTGCCAGACCCGGCCGTTCGGGGTGTCGGTGAAGCCCGGGTTGACGATCTCGATACCAATGGACGAGGAGTTCAGCCAGGTGCGCCCCTGCCACTGGCTGTCACCGGCATGCCAGGCGCGACGGTTTTCATCTACCAGCTGATACACCGTAGCCGGGCCATCGCCGATCAGGTAATGGCTGCTGACCTCACCCTGGGTAAGCAGCGCCAGCGAGCGCTCCAGCGAAGCATTGGTGTAATGCAGGACAACGAACTGGATGCGGTTGTCCTGATTGGCCGAAGGGTGACTGCGGTCGATGCGCAGGCCCGTCGAGCAACCGGCGACAGACAACAGCAAAAAGGAAATCAGGGTTTTTTTAAGCGTGGAAAGCACGTCAGTGGCCTCAGCGTATGAGCGCTACAGTATAACGTGCTCACCTGCGCTGTGCCTGCCGGACAGCGGCTGGCTAACCATGCTCGACGCGATTGCGCCCCAGCTCCTTTGCCCGGTACAGCGCTGCATCGGCCCGTTTGAGCACCTGGTCGCTGCGTTCGCCAGAACGGAATGCACTCAGGCCGATGGAGGTGGTGATCACCACCCGTTCTCCCTTGAAGTGGAATGGGCAGGCTTCGACTGTGGCACGCAACACCTCGGCCACTTGCGCAGCGACTGCCGGCGTGGTCTGCGGCAGCAGCAGGACGAATTCCTCGCCGCCAAAGCGGGCGATGAAATCACGGCCCCGCAGACGCTTGCGCAACTGGTCGGCCACGATCTTGAGGACCTTGTCCCCAGCCAGATGACCATAGTTGTCGTTGATGCGTTTGAAATGGTCCAGGTCAAGAATCGCCATCGCCAGATGGCCGCCGTTTTCCTGCCAGTCAAGCATTTCGCGTTCGACTCGCTCGCTCCAGGCCGCACGGTTGGGCAGGCCGGTGAGCGGGTCCAGCAGGGCTTTCTGGCGCTGTTCTTCCAGGTGCTCGCGGTAGCCAAGCGCCTCATGCTCCATGCTCGCCACCCGCTCCGACAAGCCTTGCAGGCGACCGGCCAGTTCCTGCTCGCGGCGATCACGCTCGTGCTTGTGCTCGTCCATCGTCACCAGTAAGCCTTCCAGGCGGTTTTCCAGAATGTGCTTGAGGCTGTCTACATCGGCGGCACCTTGCATGCTGCTCTGCAGGCCGTCGACGTGCTCTCGCAGTTGGCTATCCAGCTCGCGGGCAGCAGTGCTGTTGTCCGCGTGGCCGGCGCTGGCCTCGTGCAGGTGGCTCTGGAAACCTTCCAGGCGTTCATTGAGTTGCTGCAGGTAGGTTTCGAATTCGTGCTGACCGCTGTCGGTAATCGCCAGCATGAGTACTGCCAAGTCATCCAGCACCGGGATCAGCTCATACCAGTTCAAGCCGCGAGCAACCCGCTCGCGCATCTCCAGCGCCTGAGCCTTGTGTCGCTCGGGAAGGCTGAGGTCATCGAGCAGACCGATCAGGGTCTGCTCGATGTGCGCGGCAACCTGGCTGTAAGGCGGCTCCACTGCGTAGGGCAGGGCATAGGGGCCGTCTTCACCAAAGGTTACTTCAAGGGCTTGTAAGGGTTCTGCCTCAGCCAACGGCTCGCTGGCGGAAACTGCAGCTTCCGGCAATGGCGACTTGTCCCTTGGCAACGGGGCAGGCGGCATTTCGGCCGTTTCGATCAGCGCCGGGCCAAATGCCTCCAGCTCAAGCTCGGGCGCTTCGGCCACCTCGGCAGTCGGAGCAGCAGGGGCCGGCAACGGTTGTAGCGCATCGACGTCATCTGGCCGCGAGGGCTCGGCACTGCCGGCTGCCTGGGGCACAACCTCGGCAGCAGGCAACGCCACCGGCGCAAGCGCTGCTCCTGCCTGTGCATCTTCCTCGCGGCTTCCAAACAACCGCTGCAGAAAACCGGGTCGGGCTTCTTCACCCGACTTGCCAAGGGCCGACAGCGCGCGCCCCTGCAAGCCGCTCAACTCGCCCAAAAGCGGCGGCAGCTCGCGTGACTGGGCAACCCCGCCGTCGAGCTTCTTCGCCAGTTTTTTCAATGGCCGCGAGATATCGCTGGGCAGGGGCAGGCTTTGCAGTTGGCCAACCAGTGCGGTCAGCGCATCGCTGACCTGGTGCATGCGGGTTTCGCGACGCTGTTCGGAATCCAGTACCGCTTTCTCAAGGCGCGGAATCAAGCCAGCGAGGCCGGCGTCCATGTTGTCGCTGCGAATGACATCGCGCATTTCCTTCATGCACTCGTCTACCACCTTGTCACTGCCTTCAGCAGCCAGGGTGCTGCGCACCAGGCCTCGGCGCAGCAGGTCAAGACGGGCATCCCAACGGCGTTCGAGCTTTTCTTGCTGCTCGATGCTTTTAAGGTATTTTTCTTTCCAGCGCTCAGCGTCTTCAGTCATGCCCGGGTCCGCAAACGGTGATGGCAATTAGCTCAAAACCGGCAGCGTATCCACAGTCAATGCATCAGGCAATCGAATCTCGACAGCAACGGGAAGGTGGTCCGAAATTGGCTGCGCCAGCACCTCGACACGCTCCAGCGTGAGGCTTGAACTGAGCAGGATATGATCGAGGCAACGCTGCGGTCGCCAGCTGGGGAAGGTGGCCTCGACTTGTGGGGCGACCAGGCCCAAATCGCGCAGCGGCGAATGCTCCAGCAGGTCAGTGGCATGGGTGTTCATGTCACCCATCAGCACCTGGTGACGGTAACCGCCTATCAGCTCGCGGATATAACCCAGCTGCAGGGCGCGGGTCTTGGCCCCCAATGCCAGGTGCATCATCACCACTATCAGCGCATCTTCGCCTTCGCCAAACCGCACCAGAATCGCGCCACGCCCGGCCGGGCCAGGCAACGGATGGTCTTCGAGCAGTTGCGGTTTCAGGCGGCTGAGCACACCGTTGCTGTGCTGGGCAAAACGCCCAAGGTTGCGGTTGAGCTGCTGGTACCAGTAGGGGAATGCCCCCAGGTGGGCCAGGTGTTCGACCTGGTTGACGTAGCCCGAGCGCAGGCTACCACCATCGGCTTCCTGCAGGGCCACCAGGTCGAAGTCGCCCAGCAGCCTGCCGATCTTCTGCAGGTTAACGGCACGCCCGTTATGCGGCAGCAGGTGCTGCCAGCTACGCGTCAGGTAATGGCGGTAGCGCTCGGTGCTGATGCCCACCTGGATGTTGAAACTGAGCAGCCGCAGACGACCATCCTCGGGCAGGCCTGGGGCCTGCAGGTGATGCTCGTTGACCTGCGGCTCGTGCAGGCCAATGCCACGCGTAGCTCTGAAGCGGGGCATGGGTGACGCCGCCTACTTGGCAGCGCGCTCCTTGTCGATCAGTTGGTCGGCGACATTCAGCACGCCTTCCGGCCCGCCGGCAGTCCCCAGGTCGAAGCGGTACTTACCGTTGACGACCATGCTAGGTACGCCGGTGATCTCATACTTCTTCGCCAATTCCTTGGCCTGTTTGACCTGGCCCTGGATGGCGAACGAGTCGAAGGTGGCGAGGAACTTGTCCTTGTCCACACCTTGAGTGGCGAGGAAGTCGGCCATGTCGTTCTTGTCGGTCAGGCGCTTGTGCTGGTTTTGAATGGCATCGAACACCGCAGCGTGCACCTTGTGCTCGACGCCCATGGCTTCGAGGGTCAGGAACATCTGGCCGTGTGCATCCCACGGGCCACCGAACATGGCCGGTACGCGCTTGAAGTTGACGTCCTTCGGCAGCTTTTCAGCCCAAGGGTTGATGGTCGGCTCGAAGTGGTAGCAGTGTGGGCAGCCGTACCAGAACAGCTCGACGACTTCGATCTTGCCAGGCACGGAAACCGGAACAGGGTTGCTCAGCTCGATGTATTCCTTGCCGGCCACAGGCTCGGCGGCCTGAACGGCAGTCATACCGAATACGCTGGCGGCGACCAGCGCAGCGCTGAGAATCAGTTTACGCATGCTTTACTCCTGAGCAGTCATGGGTCGCCACGACGCGACCTGCACTGAGACAGGCCGGGAAGGGCTCGAGTTCTGTAGTGTAACGGCTGCGGACGGAAAAAAGGGCAGCCCGGCCGCCCTTTCATCATTGACCTACAACATTAACCGAAAGTTAATGCAGGCCCTGGATGTAGCTGGCCAACGCTTCGATGTCATGGTTGCTCAGCTTGCCAGCGATGGTGCGCATGGTCATGGCATCGCCATCGTTGGTGCGGTTGCCTTCGCGGAAGTCAGTGAGCTGCTTGGCCACGTACTGCGAGTGTTGCCCGCCCAGGTGCGGGAAGCCGGCCAGGGCGATGCCCGCGCCATTAGGCGAGTGGCAGCCAGTGCAGGCCGGCATGCCCTTTTCCAGGTCGCCGCCATTGAACAGCGCGCGGCCGCGCTCGACCAGCTTGGGATCGGCGGCACCCACGCTGCCTTTCTGGCTGGAGAAGTAGGCGGCGATATCGGCCAGATCCTGGTCGCTGAATGCGGCCAGCATGCCTGTCATTTCCAGCACGGTACGCTTGCCCGACTTGATATCGTGGAGTTGTTTTTCGAGATAGCGCTGGCCTTGGCCGGCCAGTTTCGGGAAGTTCGGTGCCAGGCTGTTGCCGTCGGGATTGTGGCAGGCGCCACAGACGGCGGTCTTGGCCTGGCCAGCGGCGGCATCGCCTTTGATAGGTTGCGCAGCAGTGGCCGCACCAGCGACACCCAAGGTCAACAGCAGACTCACGACTAGTTTGTTCATCAGCTAATCCAACACGGCTAAGGGTGAAATGTTATGTATCGGGACTGCCGCTCATCCAAAGGATGACCAAACGGTAGTCCTCGGCACTGCAGTCCATGCACAATCCACGCGGCGGCATAGCCTTGAAACCCTGGGTCACGTGCTTCACCAGTACATCCATGCCTTGCGCCAGCCTTGGCTCCCATGCTGCCCGGTCACCCCGTCTGGGTGCCTGTGGCAACTGCCCGGTGTGACAGGCCGCACACGTGCGGTTGTACAACACCTCGGGATCCTGTGTAGCCTGTGCGCTGAAAAACGGCAGGAACATACCGACAGCAAGCAGCCATTTCGCCATGCGGAACGACCTTCAGGGTTGGGGGCCGCGCTGCGTTCTGTTGCGCGAGCTATTGTTCGACACCCCATGCCCGTTCTCCTTCGCTGGGAGAATGAGCACACAAAAACTGGGGCATTATATACTTCCGCCATCCAAACGGAAACGACACCGCTTGCCAGGCTTGGCTCTACAAAGTCAGGCAACACCCACATCGGATATCCCATGCAAGTCAAGAACCCCATCCTCGGCCTCTGCCAGAAAGCCAAATTCGCCCTCAGCGCAGCCAAGGTCGAACAATGCCCGGACGACCAGGGTTACGAGGTGGCTTTTGCCGGCCGTTCCAACGCCGGCAAATCCAGCGCCCTCAATACCCTGACTCATGCCAGCCTGGCGCGTACCTCGAAAACTCCCGGGCGCACCCAGCTGTTGAATTTCTTCAGTCTGGACGATGAACGGCGTTTGGTCGACCTGCCGGGCTATGGTTATGCAAAAGTCCCGATTCCGCTCAAGCAGCACTGGCAGAAACACCTGGAAGCCTACCTGGGCAGCCGTGAGTGCCTGCGTGGCGTGATCCTGATGATGGACGTGCGTCACCCGATGACCGACTTCGACAAGATGATGCTCGACTGGGCCAAGGCCAGCAGCATGCCGATGCACATCCTGCTGACCAAGGCCGACAAGCTGACCCACGGCGCGGGCAAGAACACATTGCTGAAAGTGCAGTCGGAAATCCGCAAGGGCTGGGGGGATGGCGTGACCATCCAACTGTTCTCGGCACCCAAGCGCCTGGGCGTGGAAGACGCCTACCGAGTGCTGGCAGACTGGATGGAACTGGAAGACAAGCCGGTCGTTTAATGCTTTGCGCCTGAACCGTAGGGGCGGGTTTACCCGCGAAAGGGCCGGGCCTGCTCTCCACCCGCCGTTCACCGTTGCCGCCACTACCGTGTTCGCGGGTAAACCCGCTCCTACACCTGATCGGGGTTGGACACGCTTTGGTGATTGGGCGCAGGCCCTTGTAGGAGCGGGTTTACCCGCGAATGCAGCGGTGAATTCGACATCGCATTCGCGGGTAAACCCGCTCCTACGGGGGCTCAGTACAAGCCATGCGGCAAATTCCGGGCAAAAAAAACCCCGGACTTCGTATGGGGAGGGGGAAGTTCGGGGTCCAAGTCCGGACCGCTAGGGCGGGGTCCAGATATCTGCCAACACTTAACACAACATAGGAGCATCGAAGGGCTTCACCAGCCATTCAGTTACTCTGAGTTCCGCTTCACCGGTTTAGTTCCGAAACCCATAAAACTATTTGCGATAGTTTCATGAAACTTAAGCACCCCCGGCACTGAGCGGTCCACGGATCCGCGTCACTACGCCGCAGATCCTACACAGTTTTACCTGCTCAATCAGTGAGCTTCGTCCCAATTCGCACCAACGCCTGCTTCGACAAGCAGCGGCACATCCAGCTGCGCGGCCTGGCTCATGTGCTGGCGAATTTCATCTTTCACCTGCTGCACCAGGTCCTCGCGTACTTCAAGCACCAGTTCGTCGTGCACCTGCAGGATCACCCGGGCATCCAGCCCGCTCTCACTCAACCAGTTATCTACCTTGACCATGGCCCGCTTGATGATGTCGGCAGCAGTACCCTGCATTGGGGCGTTGATCGCCGTGCGCTCGGCGCCCTTGCGCAGGGCAGGGTTCTTGGCATTGATGTCTGGCAAGTACAGCCGACGGCCAAACAGGGTCTCGACAAAGCCTTGCTCGGCCGCCTGGGCGCGGGTGCGCTCCATATAGGCCAGCACGCCTGGGTAGCGGGCAAAATAGCGATCGATGTAGTCCTGTGACTGCTTGCGGTCGACGCCGATCTGCTTGGCCAGGCCAAAGGCGCTCATGCCGTAGATCAGGCCGAAGTTGATGGCCTTGGCGCTGCGGCGCTGGTCGGTGGTCACGTCTTCCAGGGCCACACCGAACACTTCGGCTGCTGTGGCGCGGTGCACGTCCAGGTCATTGCGGAAGGCATGCAGCAAGCCTTCGTCCTTGGCCAGGTGGGCCATGATGCGCAGTTCGATCTGTGAATAGTCCGCCGCCAGAAGCTTGTAACCCGGACTGGCGATGAACGCCTGGCGGATACGCCGCCCTTCAGCGGTGCGGATCGGGATGTTCTGCAAGTTCGGGTCGCTCGACGACAACCGGCCGGTGGCCGCCACGGCCTGCTGGTAGGACGTGTGGATACGCCCGGTGCGCGGGTTGATCTGCCCCGGTAACTTGTCGGTGTAGGTGCTCTTGAGCTTGCTCAGGCTGCGGTACTGCATCAGCACCTCTGGCAGCGGGTAACCTTGTAAGGCCAGTTCGTCGAGCACCGCTTCGGCGGTGGATGGCTGGCCCTTGGCGGTCTTGCTCAACACCGGCATGCCCAGCTTGTCGTAAAGGATCGTGCCCAGCTGCTTGGGCGAGCCGAGGTTGAACGTCTCACCGGCGAGCTCGTAGGCACGCAGCTCCAGCTCAGCCATCTTCACGCCCAGCTCACCGCTCTGTACTTTCAACAGCTCGGCATCGACCAACGCACCCTGGCGCTCGATCCTGGCCAGCACCGGCACCAGCGGCATCTCGATATCCATCAGCACCGGTTGCACGCTCGGCGTCTGTGCCAGGCGGGCCTGCAATGCATGGTGCAGGCGCAGGGTGATGTCGGCGTCTTCGGCGGCGTAGGGGCCGGCCTTGTCCAGGTTGATCTGGTTGAAAGTAAGCTGCTTGGCACCCTTGCCGGCGATGTCCTCGAAGGCGATCGTGGTGTGGTCGAGGTACTTCTGCGCCAGGCTGTCCATGTCATGACGGGTGGCGGTGGAGTTCAGCACGTACGATTCGAGCATGGTGTCGTAGGCCACGCCGCGCATCTCGATGGCAGGGGAGCCATTGGCGAGGATGTTGATGTCGTACTTGGCGTTCTGCCCGACCTTGGCCTTGGCCGGGTCCTCCAGCAGTGGTTTCAGCGCCAGCAGCACGGCCTCGCGGTCCAGCTGGGCCGGCGCGCCTTCGTAATCGTGGGCCAGCGGCACATAGGCCGCTTCATGCGGCTCGACTGCGAAGGACAGGCCGACCAACTGCGCCTGCTGGGCGTCCAGGCCGGTGGTCTCGGTGTCGAAGGCAAACAGCGGTGCCTGGCGCAGCTTCTCCAGCCAGGCGTCGAATCGGGCCTGGTCGAGAATGGTTTCGTATTTGGGCTCGACCTTGGCCGCAGGCTCCACGGCCGGGGCGACATCATCACCAGCCTTGGCCGCATCGCGCTGCACTTCGGCGACCCAGCTCTTGAACTCCATCTCGGTGTACAACGCCAGCAACGCCTCGCGGTCAGGTTCACCGCACACCAGCGCCTCGACCTCCACATCCAGCGGCACGTCAACCTTGATGGTGGCCAGTTCGTAGGACAGGAATGCCGCGTCGCGGTGCTCCTCCAGCTTGGCCGGCAAGGTCTTGGCGCCGCGAATGGCCAGCGTTGGCACCTTGTCCAGGTTGGCGTAAAGGTCGCTGAGGCCGCCGCCGATGCCGGTCAGCAGCCCCACCGCCGTTTTTTCGCCCACGCCCGGCACGCCGGGGATGTTGTCGACCTTGTCACCCATCAGGGCCAGGAAGTCGATGATGTGTTCCGGGCCGACGCCGAATTTCTCGTGCACGCCAGCCACGTCCAGCACGCTTCCGGTCATGGTGTTGACCAAGGTAATGTGCCCGTCCACCAGCTGCGCCATGTCCTTGTCACCGGTCGAGATGATCACCGGGCGACCCAGGGCGGCACTGCTGCGCGCCAGGGTGCCGATCACGTCGTCAGCCTCGACACCCTCCACACACAGCAGCGGGTAGCCCAGCGCCTTGACGCTGGCGTGAAGCGGCTCGATCTGTACCCGCAGGTCGTCCGGCATGCTGGGGCGGTTGGCCTTGTACTCGGCGAACATGGCATCGCGGAAAGTGCCGCCCTTGGCGTCGAACACCACGGCGAACAGGCTATCGGGGTATTGCTTGCGCAGGCTCTTGAGCATGTTCAGCACACCCTTCACCGCGCCGGTCGGCATGCCCTTGGACGTGGTCAGCGGTGGCAGCGCGTGGAAGGCGCGATAAAGGTAGGAGGAACCGTCCACCAGGACGAGGGGCGCTTGGCTCATGAGCAGAATCAACCTTTTCGACGGGTCCGGCGCTAGAATAGCCAGAATCATTGACGACAAAGGGACTAGGTTATCATGCGCACACTCAATCGCCTGTTACTGCTCGGCCTGTTGGCAACCATGCCTGTCGTCACCCTGGCGGCGGACGACGCCCCCTCGGCCGATCCCGAGGTGACCATTCGCACGGAAGGCGATAAAACCATCCAGGAATACCGGCAAAACGGCTTCCTGTATGCGATCAAGATCACGCCGAAAAACGGCAAGCCTTACTTTCTGGTACGCGCTGATGGCACTGATGCCAATTTCATTCGATCCGACCAGCCGGACATGCTGATTCCGTCCTGGAAGATCTTCGAGTGGTAAGCTGACGCGCACCGTTCACATCAACCCGGCACTTCCCGGCGGAAGTGCCCGTATGGGCAATTTTTCATCATGTCAGTCTTCACCCCCGTGACCCGGCCTGAGCTGGAAACCTTTCTGGCGCCGTACGAGCTGGGCCGTCTGCTCGACTTCCAGGGCATTGCCGCCGGTACCGAGAACAGCAATTTCTTCGTCAGCCTCGAACAGGGGGAGTTCGTCCTGACGCTGATCGAGCGTGGGCCCAGCGAGGACATGCCGTTCTTCATCGAGCTGCTCGATACCCTGCACGGTGCCGACATGCCGGTGCCCTATGCCATTCGTGATCGCGACGGCAACGGCCTGCGCGAGCTGTGCGGCAAGCCTGCATTGCTGCAGCCCAGGCTGTCGGGCAAACACATCAAGGCACCCAACAACCAGCACTGCGCCCAGGTCGGCGAGCTACTGGCACACATTCACCTGGCCACCCGAGAGCACATCATCGAGCGCCGCACCGACCGCGGCCTGGACTGGATGCTGGCCTCGGGTGCCGAGCTACTGCCACGCCTGACTGCGGAGCAAGCCGCATTGCTGCAGCCGGCGCTGGACGAAATCAGCGCACACAAGGCGCAGATCCTGGCCTTGCCGCGGGCCAACCTGCATGCCGACCTGTTCCGCGACAACGTGATGTTCGAAGGCACCCACCTGACCGGTGTGATCGACTTCTACAATGCCTGCTCCGGGCCAATGCTGTATGACATCGCCATCACCGTGAACGACTGGTGCCTGGATGAGCAGGGCGCGGTGGATGTACCACGCGCCCAGGCGCTGCTGGCAGCCTATGCGGCGCTACGGCCGTTCACTGCAGCCGAAGCCGAGCTGTGGCCGGAAATGTTGCGGGTAGGCTGCGTGCGTTTCTGGCTGTCGCGCCTGATTGCGGCCGAGTCGTTTGCCGGGATGGATGTGATGATCCACGATCCGAGCGAGTTCGAAGTGCGTTTGGCGCAGCGCCAGCAGGTGGCTTTGCACCTGCCGTTCGCGCTGTAGACCGCGCCTGCTTCTTCGCGGGTGAACCCGCTCCCACAGGGATAGCGACAGCCTTGAGGCCTGTGCAGTACCTGTGGGCGGATTCACCCGCGAAGGGGCCGGTACAGGCTTACAACTGTTCCAGGCAGCCTGCCAGGTCACCGCCCAGCTTCTCCAGCAAGCGCTCATACCCGTTGCCATCCACCGGATCGGTGCCACCCAAGGCATCCAGCTCGGCAAGGCGTACCGGCAACCCGGCAGTCAGGGTCTCGGCCAATCGCGGCCGCAGTGGCGGCTCGCTGAACACGCAGGTCTTGCCCACTTCCTGAAGACGCTTGCGCATGGCCGCCACATGTTGCGCCCCAGGCTGCACCTCGGATGCCACGCTGAACACGCCCGCGTGCTTCAAGCCATATTCAGCTTCAAAATAGTCGAAGGCTTCGTGGAAGACGAAGTAAGGCTTGCCGGCAATACCGGTCACGCGCGCCTTGATACGCCCATCCAACGCATCCAGGCGTTCATCGAAGGCCTTCAGATTGCTCTGATAGCGAGCCGCATTGGCCGGGTCGACGTGGGCGAGGTCGGCTGCCATTTTCGCCGCGATAACTCGCGCATTGACCGACGATAGCCACAGATGCGCATCCAGGCTGCCTGGGCGGTGGTCGTGGTCATGATCGTCATGGTCTTCTTCCTTATGGGAATGGCTGTCCTCGCCAAAGTGGCGCAGCTTCATGCCCGGTAGCGACTGCACAGCCACTGTGGCCTTGCTGCGGCTTCCCAGCACACGCGCAAGGAAGTTCTCCATGTCCGGGCCGATCCAGTACAGCAGGTCGGCATCGCCTACCCGCCGCACGTCGGAGGGGCGCAGCGCATAGTGGTGGGGTGAAGCGCCGGGCGGCAGCAGCACGTCAGGGCTGCCAACACCCTCCTGCACGGCAGCGGCAATCTGCTGCAGGGGCTTGATAGTGGTGAGCACACGCACGTCGGCCTGCGCGGATAATGCGATGAAAGCGACAAACAGAGCCAGGAATCGGGACACGGTGGATACTCGAATCTGCAGAAACAGGTAACATAATAACGTCTCTGTCCAGAACCGTCGCTGCCCATGTCCATCACACCGCTGGCCAACCGTCCTCACGACCACTCCCATTGCGTACACAGTGCACTGGCTGAAGCTGACGCCTTGTGCACCCGCCAGGGCCTGCGCCTGACAGCCCTGCGCCGCCGTGTGCTGGAGCTGGTGTGGCAGAGCCACAAGCCACTGGGCGCCTACGACATCCTCGCTGTGCTCAGTGAGCAGGACGGCCGCCGCGCCGCGCCGCCCACGGTGTACCGTGCGCTGGACTTCCTGCTGGAAAACGGCCTGGTACATCGCATCGCATCGCTGAACGCCTTCATCGGCTGCAGCCACCCCGAGCACGTGCACCAAGGCCAGTTCCTGATCTGCCGGGCTTGCCATGTGGCCATCGAACTCGAGCAGAGCAGCATCAGCGAGGCCATCATCAACAGCGCCAAAGGTGTGGGTTTCACGGTGGAGACCCAGACCGTGGAAGTGGTCGGCCTGTGCGGTAACTGCCGGAGCGCGGCATGAGTGACGCCCTGATTCGCCTGGAGCAGGTCGGCGTCACCTTTGGCGGTGAGGCGGTGCTCGACAGCATCGACCTGTCGGTCGCCCCAGGCCAGATCGTCACCCTGATTGGCCCCAACGGGGCGGGCAAGACGACCCTGGTGCGCGCCGTACTTGGCCTGCTCAAGCCACATCGCGGCAAGGTATGGCGCAAACCCAAGCTGCGCATTGGCTACATGCCGCAGAAGATTCAAGTTGATGCCACGCTGCCGCTGTCGGTGCTGCGCTTCCTGCGCCTGGTGCCCGGCGTAGACCGCGCGGCAGCCTTGTCGGCGCTGCAGGAAGTGGGCGCCGAGCAGGTCATCGACAGCCCGATCCAGACTATTTCCGGCGGCGAAATGCAACGCGTGCTGCTGGCCCGCGCCCTGCTGCGCGAACCCCAGTTGCTGGTGCTCGACGAACCGGTACAAGGTGTGGACGTGGTCGGCCAGACCGAGCTTTACAACCTCATCACCCGCCTGCGCGACCGCCACGGCTGCGGCGTACTGATGGTGTCCCACGACCTGCATCTGGTCATGAGCGCTACCGACCAGGTGGTGTGCCTGAACCGCCACGTATGCTGCTCGGGCCACCCCGAGCAAGTCAGCGGTGATCCGGCGTTCGTCGAACTGTTCGGCAAGACCGCACCGAGCCTGGCCATCTACCACCACCATCACGACCACAGCCACGACCTGCATGGCTCGGTGGTCGCCCCTGGCACCCATGTTCACGGAGAGCACTGCAAGCATGGCTGATTTTCTTCTCTACGCCTTGCTTGCCGGCTTGTCCCTGGCACTGGTTGCAGGCCCACTGGGCTCCTTCGTGGTATGGCGGCGCATGGCCTATTTTGGCGACACCCTGTCTCACGCCGCGCTGCTCGGTGTGGCCCTGGGCTTTGCCCTGGATGTCAGCCCGGCGTTGGCGGTAACCGTGGGCTGCCTGTTGCTGGCGATTCTGCTGGTGACATTGCAGCAACGCCAGCCGTTGGCCTCCGACACCCTCCTGGGTATCCTGGCCCCCAGCACCTTGTCGCTGGGCCTGGTGGTGCTGAGCTTCATGCACGATGTGCGCATCGACCTGATGGCTTACCTGTTTGGCGATCTGCTGGCCATCAGCACCAGCGACCTGGCCTGGATCCTCGGTGGCAGTGCACTGGTCCTGCTGCTGCTCGCTGTGCTGTGGCGGCCGCTGCTGGCGGTTACCGTGCACGAAGAACTGGCCATGGTCGAAGGCCTGCCCGTGGCCGGCCTGCGCTTGGCGCTGATGCTGCTGATCGCAGTGGTGATTGCGGTTGCCATGAAAATCGTTGGCGTGTTGCTGATCACCTCGCTGCTGATCATTCCTGCGGCTGCGGCACAGCGCCACGCCCGCTCACCAGAGCAGATGGCCTTGGGTGCCAGCCTGCTGGGTGTCACCGCAGTGTGCGGCGGCCTGGCCATGTCCTGGTTCAAGGACACCCCCGCCGGGCCCTCGATCGTGGTCTGCGCCGCAGTGCTATTCTTGCTGAGCCTGGCCCTGCCAAAACGCTGAGAAGCAAGGCGTGTGCAGGCACGCCTTGCAACCTTTGGCCGGTAAAGGGTCTGTAAGGCCTATTTTCGAGCGTGCGCACCTGGGTGTAGACTTGCTCGCTTTTTGCGCAAATAGAGAGTCGCAGGAATGAAGCCGTTCGCCTCCCGTTATCTGCTTGTTGCCGCGTTTTCCCTGATCCTGGCTGCCTGTTCCAATGCGCCGGTCGAACAGGCCACCGCACCTGCTCAAGCAGATGCCTGGCAGCAGTTGCAACAGAACATCGCCAGCAACGAGCTGGCTACCGCCGAAGACCAGCTTGCAGCACTGCAGGCCCAGTCGCCGGATGATGCACGCCTGGAGCAATACCAGCGCCAATTGGCCGAAGCTTATCTGCAACGTAGCCAGATCGTCCTGCAGAAGGGTGATGTGAACGCGGCAGCTACCGCGCTGGCCCGTGCCCGGGCCCTGATGCCGCAGGCGCCAGCGGTCACCGGCGGGGATGCCGTGACCCAGGCCCGCAAGGCCGAGCTGGAAAAGGCTGAAGCTGCGCTGAAAGCCGCCGAGGCCAAGCCCGAGGCACGCATCATCGACCTGACAGCGCCAAGTACCGTGGTGGCGTTGAAGACCACTGACAGCCGCGCGCTGCGCCGCCAACTGGACGACATTGCCGCCGATGTGGTGAGTTACCAGTGTGAGGTGGTATTCCAGGTACCGCGCACCGAGGATGCACCTTGGCTGAAGACCTTGCTGGAAAAGCGTGTGCGCAAGATTGACAGTGGGTTCGAGCTGAAGCAGAAGCATGAGATTCAGCGCTCGCTGCCGGCACAGGTGGTGCTGGTCCCGCATCAGCAGTAAAAGCTTCGCGGGTAAACCCGCTCCTACATCAGGAGCGGGTTTAGCCACGAAAAGGCCTTGTCAGGCAGGAACAGCTTCAGCTGCCGCCTCCCGCTCCCACACCCGGTGGCCTTCAACCGCTTTGACAAAGGCATCCACTGCCTTCTGCTCATCCCCGAGCAACAGCCCCTTGTCCTCCTTGAGCCCCAACGCTTTCGCCAATTCCTTGGTCAGCACCAGCGCCTTCAAGTGCTTGTAACCCTCCAGCACGAAGTGCTTGGCCAATCCGCTAGCCGCCAGCGCATCCGTAGAGGCCTTGCCCGCTGGCACGATAATCCCGTCGAACATGATCGAAGGCATCCCCTCCATCGACGCCGCTACCGGTAGTTGCTTGCCATCCGCCGCCTTCACCGGCGCCGAGGTCGGCCCCAGCAGCATCGGCCGGGCACTGTGCGCTTCCAGGGCCTTGACCAGTTTGTCCACGCTGGCAGCGTCGACGCCATCGGCAACCAGCACGGCAATCTTGCGCCCCTTGATACCCACCGAACCTGGGTGGTTCATCTGGCTCAGCGCAGGCGATTGCGCCAGCTGGCTACCCTTCACCTGCACCGTACCCGCTTTCGGCGCAGGGAGGCCCAGGTTGGCCGCAACCGCCGCCGCCAGCTTCAGGTCAATGTTGGCGAGAATTTCATTCACTTCACGGGCGCGGATATGTTCACGCTCCACTTTGCCCAACTCGAAGCTGTAAGCCTTGATGATGTGCTGTTGCTCGGTCGGGCTCATGCTCTGGAAGAACAGCCGAGCCTGCGAGAAGTGATCACCGAACGACTCACTGCGCTGGCGAATCTTGTGCGCATCGATACGCTCCTGATAGCTCTCGAAGCCGCCATCTTGCGCCGCAGGTGGGGTTTCCTTCGGCCAGCCGCCGTCAATCGAGTTGGGCTCGTAGGAAGCCCGGCCCTTGTGCACAACGTGCTGGTGCAGCGCATCACGCTGATTGTTGTGGTTCGGCGCTACCGGCCGGTTGATCGGGATCTGGTGGAAGTTCGGCCCACCCAGGCGGCTGATCTGGGTATCGGTGTACGAGAACAGCCGGCCCTGCAGCAGCGGGTCGTTGGTAAAGTCGATACCTGGCACGATATGGCCTGGGCAGAACGCCACTTGCTCGACCTCGGCAAAGAAATTGTCCGGGTTGCGGTTGAGCACCATCTTGCCCAGCGGCGTGACGGGTACCAGTTCCTCCGGGATGATCTTGGTTGGGTCCAACAGGTCGAAGTCGAATTTGTGTTCGTCAGCCTCAGGCACAATCTGCACGCCCAGCTCCCATTCCGGGTAATCACCGGTTTCGATGGCTTCCCATAGGTCACGGCGCTGGAAGTCAGTGTCCTTGCCCGCCAGTTTCTGGGCTTCGTCCCACAGCAGGGAATGCACGCCCTGGCGCGGTTTCCAATGAAACTTGACGAAGCTCGCCACGCCCTCGGCATTGATCAGGCGGAAGGTATGCACGCCAAAGCCTTCCATCATTCGAAGGCTGCGCGGGATGGCGCGGTCAGACATGGCCCACATGACCATATGGGCCGACTCCGGCACCAGCGAGACGAAATCCCAGAAGGTGTCATGAGCCGAACCGCCGGTCGGTATCTCGTTGTGTGGCTCTGGCTTCACCGCGTGGACAAAATCGGGGAACTTGATCGCATCCTGGATGAAGAACACCGGCATGTTATTGCCGACCAAGTCGAAATTGCCTTCATCTGTATAGAACTTGACGGCAAAGCCCCGCACATCTCGCACCGTATCGCCAGAACCGCGTGGGCCCTGAACCGTCGAGAAGCGGACAAAAACCGGGGTGATCTTTTCCGGGTCTTGCAGGAAGCCGGCCTTGGTCAGCTCGGCGTGGTTGCCATAGCTCTGGAAGAATCCGTGTGCCCCGGTACCGCGGGCGTGCACGATACGCTCGGGGATACGCTCATGGTCGAAGTGGGTGATTTTCTCGCGCATGATGAAGTCTTCAAGCAGCGAAGGTCCGCGATCGCCCGCCTTGAGGGAGTTCTGGTTGTCAGCAATGCGCACGCCTTGGTTGGTCCGCAGGGCCTGCCCGGTCGCATCGCTGCGGTCGGCCTCCAGGCTCTGCAGCTTGACATTGGTGTTGGCCCTGTCAGGGGTCTGGGTACCGGCGGCCTCGCTGTGCTTGGGCGCATCCGTTTTCTTGCTGGGCATGATCGGCTCTCCTCATCAGTCTTAAGGCGTGCCCGTTCAGGGCTTGTTCAAGTAGTGACTGGAGGACGTTGCCGAGCGTTCAATCAGGATTACCGGTTGTCGCGATATGCCCGATGGATTGGTGCATGACGAAATAAATGCTAAGAACAGCTATGGGAAAAGGCTAAAATGCGCGACCCCAGCTAACCGCTGACCCAAATTTCAATGCGCCCCACAAGGTTCGCTACGTGATCGAGTTCCAACAGGTACATAAAACCTACCGCGTTGCCGGTAGGGAAATCCCCGCACTGAATCCGACCAGCCTGACCATCGAAGATGGCCAGGTGTTCGGCCTGATCGGCCATTCCGGCGCAGGCAAAAGCACCATGCTGCGCCTGATCAACCGCCTGGAGGAACCCTCCGGCGGCACGATCATCGTCGACGGCGAAGACGTCACCGCGTTCAACGCCAGCCAGTTGCGGGGCTTCCGCCAGCAGGTCGGGATGATTTTCCAGCACTTCAACCTGCTGGCCTCCAAGACCGTCGCCGACAACGTCGCCCTGCCACTGGCCCTGGCCGGTGAGCTGTCGCGCAGCGAAATCGACAAGCGCGTCACCGAGCTACTGGCTCGCGTTGGCCTGTCGGACCACGCCAAAAAGTACCCGGCGCAGCTGTCCGGCGGCCAGAAACAGCGCGTCGGCATTGCCCGCGCCCTGTCCACCAACCCGAAGATCCTGCTATGCGACGAGGCCACCAGTGCCCTCGACCCGCAAACCACGGCCTCGGTCCTGCAACTGCTGGCCGAGATCAACCGTGAACTGAAGCTGACCATCGTGTTGATCACTCACGAGATGGACGTGATCCGCCGTGTCTGCGACCGCGTGGCAGTGATGGACGCCGGTCAGATCGTCGAGCAAGGCTCGGTGGCCGAGGTGTTTCTGCACCCCCAGCACCCCACCACCAAGCGCTTCGTCCAGGAAGACGAGCAGGTCGACGAAGGCGAGCAGCGCGACGACTTTGCCCACGTGCCAGGCCGCATCGTACGCCTGACCTTCCAGGGCGACGCCACCTACGCACCGCTGCTGGGCACCGTGGCCCGCGAAACCGGTGTGGACTACAGCATCCTCGCCGGGCGTATCGACCGCATCAAGGATGTCCCCTATGGCCAGCTCACTCTCGCCCTGATCGGCGGAGACATGGAAGCGGCGTTCGCCCGCTTCAAGGCAGCTGACGTACATATGGAGGTACTGCGTTGATGGACGCCCTGAATTTCTTTGCCAACGTCGACTGGGCCGAAATCTGGCTGGCCACCGTCGACACCATGATCATGCTGTTCGGCTCGCTGTTCTTCACCGTGCTGCTGGGCCTGCCACTGGGCGTGCTGCTGTTCCTCTGCGGGCCAAAGCAGATGTTCGAACAGAAAGGCGTCTACGCGCTGCTGTCGCTGGTGGTCAACATCCTGCGCTCGCTGCCATTCATCATTTTGCTGATCGTGATGATCCCGTTCACCGTGCTGATCACCGGTACCTCGCTGGGCGTTGCAGGCGCCATCCCGCCGCTGGTGGTGGGTGCCACGCCGTTCTTTGCGCGCCTGGTTGAAACCGCCTTGCGTGAAGTGGACCGCGGCATCATCGAAGCCACCCAGTCGATGGGCGCCACAACCCGCCAGATCATCACCAGTGCGCTGCTGCCGGAAGCCCGTCCGGGCATCTTCGCGGCCATTACCGTAACCGCCATCACCCTGGTTTCTTACACCGCCATGGCCGGTGTGGTGGGTGCCGGTGGCCTTGGTGACCTGGCTATCCGGTTCGGTTACCAGCGTTTCCAGACCGATGTGATGGTAGTGACCGTGGTACTGCTGCTGGTACTGGTTCAAGTACTGCAGAGCGTGGGCGACAAACTGGTCGTGCATTTTTCCCGTAAGTAACCCCAATGGGGTCGGCCTGGCCGACCCGTTCGGGGGCCGTCGCGGCCCTCACAAGGAGTGATCAATGAAGAAGCTGCTTGCTGTCGCTGCCGCTGTCGCGGCCTTCTCGGCCCAGGCCGATACCCTTACCGTCGCCGCCACCCCGGTGCCGCACGCCGAGATCCTCAACTTCGTCAAACCACAACTGGCGAAAGAGGGCGTAGAGCTGAAGGTCAAGGAATTCACCGACTACATCCAACCGAACGTACAGGTGGCCGAAAAGCGCCTGGACGCCAACTTCTTCCAGCACCAGCCTTACCTGGATGAGTTCAACAAGGCCAAGGGTACCCAGCTGGTGAGCGTGGCAGGCGTGCACATCGAGCCACTGGGCGTGTATTCGACCAAGATCAAGAAGCTGGACGAGCTGTCCTCCGGCGCCACCGTGGTCATCCCCAACGACGCCACCAACGGCGGCCGCGCCTTGCTGCTGCTGGACAAGGCTGGCGTGATCAAGCTCAAGGACAACAAGAACATCCTGTCGACCGTGAAGGATGTTGCCGAAAACCCGAAAAACGTGAAGTTCCGTGAGCTGGAAGCCGCCACCATCCCGCGCGTGCTGACCCAGGTAGATGCCGCCCTGATCAACACCAACTACGCGCTGGAAGCCAAGCTGAACCCGGAAAAAGACGCGCTGGCTATCGAGGGCAGCGACTCGCCTTACGTGAACATCCTGGTTGCCCGCCCGGACAACAAGGACTCGGACGACATGAAGAAACTGGCGGCTGCACTGCACTCGCCTGAGGTGAAGCAGTTCATCATCGAGAAGTACAAAGGCGCTGTGGTTCCGGCGTTCTGATCCGACCTATCACGCTCTATTCTTCGCGGGTAAACCCGCCCCTACACACATCGTTGTAGGAGCGGGTTTACCCGCGAAGCTTTTGGGGCTGACTCAATCCCGCTTGACCAGCCCCGGCAGCTGCGCCCCCAGCTTCTGGTTGTTGAACGGCGCCCGAATGAACCCACGCTGTCTCCCATCCGGGCCGACGATCGCCAGATTACCGCTGTGATCCACGGTATACCCCGGCTTGCTGGTATCCGCCGGAATGAACGGAATGCTCAAGGCATTGGCCAGCTTCTGGGTATCCTCGATCGACCCCGCCACGCCGACAAAGTCCTTGTCGAAATAGCCCAGATACTGCTTCAACTGGTTCGGCGTGTCGCGGTTAGGGTCCACGCTCACCAACACCACCTGCAGCCGGTCGACGGCATCCTTGGGCAGCTCGCTCTTCACCTGGCGCAGCTGGGCCAGTGTGGTCGGGCAGATGTCCGGGCAGTAGGTGTAGCCAAAGAACAGCAGCGACCATTTGCCCTTGAGGTCATCCATCTGCACCGGCTGGCCGTCCTGATTGGTCATGGTGACATCAGCCACGGCGCGGCTCTGCGGCAGCAGGATGATGCCCGCATCAATCAGCTCGGCAGGGTTGGGCTGGTCACGACCATTAAGCACCTTGTTGACGGTCAGGCCCAGGATCAACGCGACCAGGGCAACGAGGATGAAGACGGTTTTCTGGGTTCGGGTCATAGGCTCAGCAACAGGTAGTGGTCAAGAAGCAACGCGATGAACAGCGCGAACAGGTAGCCGATAGAGTACTTGAAGGTGCCGATCGCCGCGTGCGGCCGGCTGCTACGGTACAACACCCAGGCCCAACGCAGGAAGCGCAGGCCCAAGCCCAGGGCACAGGCCAGGTACAGCGGGCCACTCATGTGGATGGCATACGGGAGCAGGCTCACCGCCAGCAGGATCAGGGTGTACAGCAGGATATGCAGTTTGGTGTAGCGCTCGCCGTGGGTCACCGGCAACATCGGGATATCGGCCTTGGCGTATTCCTCCTTGCGGTGGATGGCCAGCGCCCAGAAATGCGGCGGGGTCCAGGCGAAAATGATCAGCACAAGCAGCAAGGGTTCGGCGCTGACATGGCCGCTTACCGCCACCCAGCCGAGCAACGGCGGAGCGGCACCGGCCAGGCCACCGATGACGATGTTCTGTGGCGTGGCGCGCTTGAGAAAGCCGGTGTAGAGCACCGCATAACCGAGTAATGAGGCCAGGGTCAGCCAGGCGGTTAGGGCGTTGGTGAACACCAGCAGCAGGACCATGCCCAGCAGCGCCAGGGCCAAGGCGAACAACAGCGCCGGCAGAGGCTCGACTCGGCCTTGGGCCAAAGGCCGTTTGTGGGTGCGTGCCATCAGCGCATCGATACGCCGATCCACCACATGATTGACCACTGCCGCGCCACCCGCGCACAGGCCGATGCCCAGGTTGCCGAACAACAGCACGCTCCAGCTGACGCCCGCCCGGGTGGCCAGGAACATGCCCGCCAGCGAGGTGATCAGCATCAGCACCACCACCTTCGGCTTGGTCAGCTCAAGGTAATCGCGCCAGCGAGCCCGTCGTACGCTTAGAAGCGTCGCCACGAGTCGTTCCTCATATGATGGGAAATGCCCACCCCGACCACCGGCCGCAGACGCCAGCCATGGCCGACACCCACTTGAACCTTGTCGACCACTCGAATGCGGTAGTTCACCAGCACCATGCTCAGAAGCAGCATCGCCCCGCCGGCATTGTGCGCAACAGCCACCGCCAGCGGCAGGTGGAACACGACGTTGCTGATGCCCAGGCCCACTTGCAAGGCCAGCGCCAGCAGCACCAACAGCGCCAGGCCGGGGAGACCACAGCGGTGCAGCTTCCAGCTGAGCATCAGCAGCACGCAGGTCACCAGCAGCGCGCCCAGCCTGTGGCTGATGTGGATGGCCGTACGCGCATCACTGTCCAGCTGTCCGCCCAGGTAATTGGGGCCGACGTGCTGGGTCAGGTGGAAGCCGTTGCTGAAGTCCGCCGCTGGCCACCACCGGCCATGGCAGGTCGGCAGGTCGATGCAGGCCACGGCTGCGTAGTTGGCGCTGACCCAACCGCCCAAGGCGATCTGGCCGATTACCACCAGCAGCGACAGCGCAGCGATCCGGCGCAGGCTCAGCGGCAGTTTCGGCAAGGGCGCAAAGGCCCGGGACAGACGCAGAGACAACAGGAACAGCAAGCTCAACGTGGTAAAGCCACCCAGCAAGTGCGCAGTGACCACCTGCGGCCATAGCTTCAGGGTGACCGTCCACATACCGAAGGCTGCCTGGGCCAGCACCACACCCAGTAGCAGCATTGGCAGGCGATAAGGCTGCCCATCGCGGGCATGCCGGCGCATTGCCTGGAACGCGAGCAGGGCGATCACCACGGCCAGGCTACCGGCAAAGTAGCGGTGGACCATCTCGGCCCAGCCCTTGGCAGCTTCCACCGGGTGCTCAGGAAAGTGCAGCTCGGCATGGGCCAACTGCGCTTCACTCTTGGGCACGCTGATAAAACCATAGCACCCAGGCCAGTCGGGGCAACCGAGGCCGGCGTGGGTCAGGCGGGTATAGGCACCGAGCAGGACGACCAGCAGTGCCAGCAGGGTGGCGAACACAGCAAGGCGAAATCCAGGTCTGGCCATGGCAGGCTCCTAGCCGATGTTGGACAGCTTGAGCAGGTGGCGCAGGTCATCCAGCACATGCTTGCCGTTGACCTTGCCGTCGTAGCGCAGCACCAGGTTGCCGTGCGGGTCGACGATCCACAGCTGCGGGCCGGGCTCGACAACCTTCTGCTGGTAACGCTGCGCATCCAGCGGGTAGCGCTGCAACTGCGGGTACTCGCGGCCGAGCAGTGCCTGATAGTCGGCACTCAGCGGCTGGGCGGCGGCCAGCGCATGGCTGGCGCGGCTGGCATCACGCCCCAGCCCGATCTGAATCTGCCGAGCCAGGTACACCAGGCGCTGACAGTCTTCGGTGCAGGCCTGGGGGGCGCTTACCAGCAACTGCCAGCGCTCGCCCTGCCCCGCCACGCCGAGATCGGCACGGCTTTCCCCATTGCCAATCATGGCGCCATGGTAGCTGCGGCCTTCCGGCACCCAGAATTTGAGCTTGTACATACTGGTGGCCAGAACCATCGGCCCAAGCACCACCAGCAGGATCAGTAACAGCTGCAAACGCCCACGGGCTCTGGGCTTGCTACGTTCAGGCACGTCCAGTGGAGTGGCGGTGGCCATGGCGTTTCTCCTTGTTTTGGTGCCAGCCGAAGTAGAGGTAGAGCAGAACCAGAGCGGTAGCCAGGGCAAACCACTGCACGGCGTAGCCCACGTGTTTTTCGGGACTCATGGCCACAACTGGCCAGTCCAGGCGATAGCTCGCAGGGCCCGGCTCCAGGCGCAATTCCTGGGCGAAGCCTTCGCGATCAAGCTGTTGCCATAGCAGCGCGGCATCGATAGCGGTCAACAGATGCGGCCATTGCCCGCCGATGGGGTCCGGGTGCAACTGGAAGGTGCTACCGGGCGCGACATACACAGAGGCATCCAGCGCCAAGGCCTGGGCAGGGGTTTCGAAGTGCACCGGCACCCGGCGGTCCAGCCATGGCAGCCAACCACGATTGATCAGCAACCACAGGCCGCTGGCTTGGTCGTGGAAGGGCTGCAGCAGCTCGACACCGGGTTTGCCGTCGCGCATGCGGTTGTCCAGCAGCACGCTGTGCTCGGCGTCGAAGCGGCCATACAAGTGCACGCGGCGGAAGGCGTTGTCTTCTTTCGAGAGGAGCTGGGCGGTGGCTATCGGCGCTTCAATCCGCCGTTCTGCATAGGTGGCCAGCAGCACGCGCTTTTCCTCGGCTCGGCCGAGTTGCCAGCAACCAAGCGCAATCAGCCCCGGCAGCAGTGCAAGCACCGCCAGCGTCGGTACCCAGCCTGGGCGAAACGGCCTCACGGGCGCCTCGCTATACTTATCCACATCACCGCATCCCCCCGGAGTAACGCTATGCTCAAGGCCGCGATTGTCCTGATGCTGTTGGCCACGATTGCCAGCCTGTTCAGTGGCCTGGTGTTTCTGGTCAAGGATGATGAAAACTCGACCCGTCTGCTCAAGGCGCTGACCATACGGGTGACCCTGGCAGCCCTGACCATAGCCCTGGTCGCCTGGGGCTTGATCAGCGGTCAACTGGTCTCCCACGCCCCTTTCTGAAGCGCTCACCCGCCCCTACAGGTTTTTTGTATTCACAACACATAGACAAAGATGAACAACCCCACCCACACCACATCGACGAAGTGCCAGTACCAACTGGCTGCCTCGAAGCCGAAGTGTTTTTCCGGGTTGAAATGCCCGCGCAGAATGCGCACGAACATCACGATCAGAATGATCGTGCCCAATGTCACGTGGGCGCCGTGAAACCCGGTAAGCATGAAAAACGTCGCACCGTAGATCCCTGAACCCAGTGTCAGCCCCAGCTTGGTATAGGCCTCGTGGTACTCGAAGGCCTGCAGTGCGATAAAGCTGATGCCCAGGACAATGGTCAGCGCCATCCAGAATTTCAGCGGGCCGCGGTGGTCACGGCGCAAGGCGTGGTGGGCAATGGTGATTGTCACACTGGAACTGACCAGCAGGATGGTGTTGATCAGCGGCAGATGCCATGGGTCGATCACTTCCTTGGGCGGCGGGAACAGCTTGGGGTCAGGAGTGTGCAGCAGCGGCCAGGTGAATTCGAACGTTGGCCACAGCATGTGCGTAACACCTTTGGCCCCTTCGCCACCCAGCCACGGCCCCGCCAGTACGCGGACATAGAACAGCGCACCGAAGAAGGCCAGGAAGAACATCACTTCGGAGAAGATGAACCAGCTCATGCCCCAGCGGAACGAGCGGTCCAGCTGCGGGCTGTACAACCCGGCGTGGCTCTCCTTGACCACTGCCCCAAACCAGCCGAACAGCATGTAGGCCAGAAACAACGCCCCCACGAAGAAAATCAGCGGCCCGTGCGAATCCGGGTGGCCCGCCTTCATGTCGTTGAACCAGGTGCCCAGGCCGAATACCGTGATGAACATGCCGATGGTGGCGATGATCGGCCATTTGCTCTGCGCCGGAACGTAGTAGTGCTCATGACTTGCCATTGCTGTTCTCCTTCCCTTAACGGGCGCCCTGGACGTCCTGCGCCGCAACGTGCGCGACCGGCGGGTGGCGAGCGGTGATGTCGAACAAGGTGTAGGCCAGTGTCAGGTGCTTCACGCTGGCCGGCAGGTCGCGGTCAACGATGAAGCGCACCGGCATCTCGATGCGTTCGCCGGGCTGCAGCACCTGCTGGGTAAAGCAGAAGCACTCGGTCTTGTGGAAGTAGGCCGCGGCCTCGGCCGGGGTAATGCTGGGTATTGCCTGCGCACTCATCGGCCGGTCGGTCGGGTTGTGGGCAATGAAGATCATCTGGTTCACCGCCCCCGGGTTGACCTCCAGCTGGTCGGCAGTGGAGTAGAAGTCCCAGACCATGTCGCTGGCATTGGTCGACATGAACTGCACCCGCACAGCACGCGTCGGGTCACTGATTTGGCTACCTTCGTATTGGCCGCCGGTCTTGCCGTTGATACCGAAGGCTTTGCACATGACGTCGTAGATCGGCACCAGCGCGAAGCCGAAGGCGAACATCACCACCGTCAGCATCAACAGGCGCGTTACCAGGCGTTTCACCGACAGGCCGTTCATGGCGGGTTCCTATTTCACTTCCGGGGGTGTCTGGAAGGTGTGGTAGGGCGCAGGCGAAGGAATCGACCACTCAAGGCCCTCGGCGCCATCCCAGGGTTTGGCCGGTGCCGGCGCGCCACCGCGGATGCACTTGATGACAATGAACAGGAAGAAGATCTGCGTGGCGCCGAACATGAACGCGCCGATCGACGACACCATGTTGAAATCGGCGAACTGCAGGTTGTAGTCGGGGATGCGCCGTGGCATGCCGGCCAAGCCTACGAAGTGCATGGGGAAGAAGGCCATGTTCATGCCGACGAACGACAGCCAGAAGTGCAGTTTGCCGAGGGTTTCGTCGTACATGTGGCCGGTCCATTTCGGCAGCCAGTAGTAGGCCGAGGCAAAGATGCCGAAAATTGCACCAGGCACCAGTACGTAATGGAAATGCGCCACCACGAAGTAAGTGTCGTGGTACTGGAAGTCTGCCGGGGCGATCGCCAGCATCAACCCGGAGAAACCACCGATGGTGAACAGGATGACAAAGGCGATGGCGAACAGCATCGGCGTTTCGAAGGTGAGCGAACCTTCCCACATGGTGCTGACCCAGTTGAATACCTTCACCCCGGTGGGCACGGCAATCAGCATGGTGGCATACATGAAGAACAACTCGCCTACCACCGGGATGCCGACCACGAACATATGGTGGGCCCAGACGATGAATGACAGGAAGGCAATGGCGCCGGTGGCATACACCATCGAGGTATAACCGAACAGCGGCTTGCGCGAGAACGCCGGGATGATCGAGCTGACCGCACCGAAGGCGGGCAGGATCATGATGTACACCTCAGGGTGACCGAAGAACCAGAACACATGCTGGAACAGCACCGGGTCACCGCCACCTGCGGCACTGAAAAAGCTGGTACCGAAGTGGATATCCATCAGCATCATGGTTACCACGCCGGCCAGTACTGGCATCACCGCAATCAGCAGGAACGCGGTAATCAGCCAGGTCCAGACGAACAGCGGCATTTTCATCAGCGTCATGCCGGGGGCACGCAGGTTGAGGATGGTGGCAATCACGTTGATCGCCCCCATGATCGAGCTGATACCCATCAGGTGGATGGCGAAGATGAAGAAGGTGACGCTGGCTGGCGCATAGGTGGTGGAAAGCGGTGCGTAGAAGGTCCAGCCAAAGTTTGGCCCTCCGCCCGGGCTGAACAGCGTCGATACCAGCAGCAGGAAGGCCGCCGGCAGCAGCCAGAAGCTGAAGTTGTTCATCCGTGGCAGTGCCATGTCGGGCGCGCCGACCATCAGCGGAATCATCCAGTTGGCCAGGCCGACGAAGGCCGGCATCACCGCGCCGAACACCATGATCAGGCCATGCATGGTAGTCATCTGGTTGAAGAATTCCGGCTCCACGATCTGCAAGCCAGGCTGGAACAGCTCGGCGCGGATCACCATGGCGAACGAGCCACCCAGCAGGAACATGATGAAACTGAACCACAAGTACATCGTGCCGATGTCTTTATGGTTGGTGGTCAGCACCCAGCGCATCAGGCCCTTGGCCGGGCCGTGCGCATGGTCGTGGCCGTGGGCGTGGTCGTCGATCACTGCACTCATGTCCTGTCTCCTGCAATCCATTGATTGCCGCGAGTAACCCGGTTCACTTGGCTTCTGCCTGCTTCAGCGCCAGCACGTCCTTCGGCGTCACCATGTCGCCTTTGTTGTTGCCCCAGGCATTGCGCTCGTAGGTGACCACAGCAGCGATGTCGACTTCCGACAGCTGCTTGCCGAAAGCGGCCATGGCCGTGCCGGGCTTGCCATGGAAGACAATGCTCAGGTGGTCTTCCTTCGGCCCGGTGGCAATCTTCGAGCCCTTGAGCGCCGGGAACATTGGTGGCAGGCCCTGGCCTTCGGCCTGGTGACAGGCCACGCAGGCGGTGTGGTAGACCTTGTCGCCGCGCTCCACCAGCTCTTCCAGGGTCCATTCCTTGCTGGTCAGCTCCTTGAGCTTGGCGGCTTCAGCCTTGCGCTCGCCCAGCCAGGTGTCGTAATCCGCCTTGGACTTGACCTCGACCACCACCGGCATGAAGCCGTGGTCCTTGCCGCACAGTTCGGTGCACTGGCCGCGGTAGATGCCTGGCTTTTCGATACGGGTCCAGGCTTCGTTGACAAAGCCTGGGATGGCGTCGCGCTTGACCGCGAAGGCCGGCACCCACCAGGAGTGGATCACATCGGCAGCAGTGACCAGGAAGCGCACTTTCGCGCCCACCGGCAGCACCAGCGGCTGGTCGACTTCCAGCAGGTAATGCTCATCCTTGGGCGCCTTGTTGTGGATCTGGTCGGTGGGGGTGGCCAGGTTGCTGAAGAACTCCACGTCCTGGCCCAGGTATTTGTAGTGCCATTTCCACTGGTAGCCGGTGACCTGGACGTCGATGTCCGACTCGCTGGCGTCATAGATGTCGATCAGGGTCTTGGTAGCCGGAATGGCCATCACCACCAGAATCAGGAAGGGCACCACCGTCCAGAGAATTTCCACCCACGTGTGCTCATGGAAATGAGCGGCCTGCTGGCCAGTGGAGCGGCGGTGGATGACCATCGACCAGAACATCGCGCCAAACACCACGATGCCAATGATCACGCAGATCCAGAAGATGGTCATGTGCAGGTCGAAGACGGCGTTGGAGACTTCCGTCGCCCCTGGGTGCATGTTCACGGTCCAGGCGGCGTTTGCCTGGCCAAAAACCGACCACAACAGGAGGCCCATCCAGACATGTGGATGTCGCATCATTGCGGGTTCCCCTTCTAATTCTTGTTGTCCCGGAGGCATGGCCTGCGGCAAGAGGGAACGGCGGTCAAGACTGCATGGCTTCGACGACCGAGCCCCTGCTAAAAGCAGTCGGGCCTCATCAACGAATCACGTTCAACGGGAGTATAGACAGCGACCAATGGCACGCAATGAAGCCTGTGAAATGAACTTCATGAAATGGCCGAATGGCCGGAAAACCGCGCGCTTGACAGGTCATGGCGCAATAATGGCACGCCGATATGCCTGATAGCGCACACGTTTGCGAAGCTTATAACAAATACGTCTTAGGTATTCTGTATACCGAGCTAATTTAGTGTCTTCCGTTTGAAACGTAATGTCCCTGGAGTTGTCATGAACATCGCTGCTGTACGCGAGCAGGTAAGCCAAGCCCATCAACATGAAGGCCAGACCGGCCAATTGAAACAGCGTCTCGAGCTGCAACTGCCCCACCTGCACCCCTCGATCCAACTGCCTGAGCAGGACGCCCAGGGTACTTTGGCGCGCTTCGTCAGCGCCTACATCGATCAGGTTCCGGAATTGCTGGAGGCCGCCCACGAGGTCGCCCGCGAAGCCGGGATCGAATCGCAGATCAAACCTGTACTGAAAATCGCCGAAGCCTACTTCCTGCAGCCGCCCAGCGTGATGCAAGGGCATGTAGGCCTGGACTGCCTTCTGGATGAAGCGTACCTGGCGCACCGCCTGGTGGAAGAGGTGAATGACTTGTACATCCGCCACTTCCAGCAGCCGTTGATCCCGGTCGACACCACGGTCGCCAACCTGATTGCCCACCAGTTGATTGGCGAAAGCTTTGCCAACCAGCTGGATGAGGTGGTGCACCACTCGGTCGACGAAATGCTCAATGATGAGAGCTTTGCCGTTGAATCGGTGGAGGCTTATCGAGAGAAGCTGAGCAGCCCGGCAACTGGCGAGGCGTGGAAGCGCTGGCCGTGCCTGTCGCGTCAACTGGGTGTCGAGCTGGGTCAGCCGGCCTGATCTACCTGTCACGGCGTAGGTGCATCGGTGGTTCGGCGCAGGCCGTCGTAGGAGCGGGTTCACCCGCGAAAGGGCCGGCCCTGCTGGCCAATCTCCACCCGCCGTTCACCGTTGCCGCCGCTACCGTATTCGCGGGTAAACCCGCTCCTACACACACGCATCGGTGGTTCGCCACAGCCCGTCGTAGGAGCGGGTTTACCCGCGAAAGGGCCGGCCCTGCTGGCCAATCTCCACCCGCCGTTCACCGTTGCCGCCACTACCGTATTCGCGGGTAAACCCACTCCTACGCCCCAACCCCCGCTGTAGTCCGCAACCGCCCCTCGATCCGACGCTTCAGGCGCCGCTGCTCTATCAGCAACCGTGACCCATTGGCAGAATTGCTGCGGCTCCAGTCCTCCAGCAATTCAAGGCACGAGTGGTCGATATAACTCAGGTTCCCCAGCGGCACATGCAGCGTGGTGCCCGGCGGTACGGTATCCAGCACCTGGGTCAGCGCCGGCACCTTCAGGAAGGTCGCCGCGCCACTGAGACGCAGTTCCATGTGCCCATCCTTGTCCAGGCTCACCAGGTTGATCTTCAACCGCGCCGCCTTGAACGCCAGCTTCAGCAAGGTCAGGGCAAAGCCCAGCAGCACACCGGTCAGCAGGTCGGTAAAGATGATCGCCAGCGCAGTCGCCGCATAGGTGAACATCGGCATGCGCCCATAACGGCCCAGCCCGCGAAACGCCTTGAAGTCGACCAGTTTGACCCCGGTAAACACCAGCACCCCCGCCAGGCTCGCCACCGGGATCTGCTGCAGCACGCTGCTCAGCGCCACCACGAAGGCCAGCAACCACAAGCCATGGAAGATTGCCGAGGCCCGGGTTTGCGCCCCCGCCTGGACGTTGGCCGAGCTGCGCACAATTACTCCGGTCATCGGCAGGGCACCCAGCACCCCGCACAGCATGTTGCCAATGCCCTGGGCCGACAGTTCGCGGTCGAAGTCCGAACGCTGGCCGCTGTGCATACGGTCTACTGCTGCAGCCGACAGCAAGGTTTCGGCGCTGGCAATGAACGCCAGGGCAAAGGCGGCGACCAGCAGGGCAGGGTCGGCCAGCTGCATCAGGTCCGCCGGACTAAGCCAGTCGATGGCCTCGGACAGGTCTGCCGGGACTTGCACGCGGTTCACCGGCAAGGCCAGCCACAGGCTGATGGCAGTCATGCTGGCCACGCCGAGTAATGCACCCGGCACGAAACGCAGCCGCTGCGGCCGCAAGCGCTCCCAGCCCCACATGATGGCGATGGTCCCCAGGCCCAGCGCACCGGCCATCCAGCCGGCGCCGGTGCTCTCCTGGGGCAGGGCAGCCGACAACGTTGCCGGGAACTCCAGCAGGTTCTGCAGGCCCGACGGTTGCGGCGCGGTGTCGAACATCACATGCACCTGCGAAAGCACGATCAACACGCCAATCCCGGCGAGCATGCCGTAAACCACCGCCGGCGCGGTCACGCGGAACCAGCAGCCCAGGCGCAGGCGACCGGCCAGCAACTGCAACAGGCCAGCCAGCAACAGGATTGGCCCGAGCATGGCCATGCCGTGCTGGCGTACCAGCTCGAACACCAGTACCGCCAGACCGGCAGCGGGGCCGCTGACCTGTAGCGGCGACCCAGCAAGGAAACCGACGACAATGCCGCCGATAATCCCAGTAATCAGGCCTTTTGCCGGCGGCATGCCAGAAGCGATCGCAATGCCCATGCACAACGGCAGGGCCACCAGGAAGACCACCACCGACGCCAGCAACTCACGCGGCAGGGCCGCTTTCAACTGTGTAATGTTCACCGTGTTTCTCCTTTCTCTAGTCGCACGGCCATTCCCCTGGCCGTGGGCACGTTTGCCCCTGACAATCGCGCAGGCGCGGGCCGCCAGCGAGCACGCCGGCAGGGCAGTCAGGGAATTCAAGGCAGCCGAATGCCGTGCCACACCCCTGCAGGGTGCAGCCGGCTATCAAGGTTCTAGCAGCGGACGGGTCGCTTAGTAGCGGCCTCTCGGAGTGGCGCAGGGAACGGGTTCACCCGCGGCCAAGGGCAGGAAGCTGTCGCTGGCGGCGTCGTAGGCTTCGATCTTGCTGGTCTCGATGTCGTACACCCAACCATGAATGAACAGCTCACCGGCCGCCAGGCGCGAAGCCACCGAAGGATGGGTGCGCAAGTGATGCAACTGGGCGATGACGTTCTCTTTGGTCAGCACTTGCATCGTCTCGTGTTCGCTGCCGCAGGAGCAGTTGTTCTCGACCACGGTGCGGGCCACTTCAGCGTGGCGCAACCAGGCGCCAACGGTAGGCATCTTGGTCAGCGACTGCGGATTGAGTACCGCACGCATGGCGCCACAGTCGGAGTGGCCACAGATGATGATGTGGTGAACTTTAAGCGCCATTACGGCGTACTCGATGGCGCTGGAAACACCGCCGTTCATCTGGCCATAAGGCGGTACCACGTTACCCACGTTACGGGTCACGAACAGGTCGCCTGGCGAGCTCTGGGTGATCAGCTCGGGAACGATGCGCGAATCGGCACAGGTGATGAACATGGCGCGTGGTGTTTGCGCGGTGGCGAGCTTCTTGAACAGCTCTTGCTGATCGGGGAAAACATCATGGTGAAAGCGCAGGAAGCCGTCGACGATGTGCTTGAGGGCAGCATCGGCGCTTTCCGCGGGGACCTGCGGTACGACCTTGGATGGGTCCTTGACGGGCATGATTCATCCTCTTGACGGTGTGTAGGTAAATCCATTTTACCGGTGAAAGATTCAGGCTATGCAGGGTTTTAGATGACACGCACGGGCCATAGATCACAGTCGGTGTGGACTTGTTACCTACGCTAGCGGGGAAAACTTAACTGAAACTTAATTCGAAGGCTCTAGAACGGGCGTTCCAGATGAAAAAGGCGGGAACTGGATAATAGCAAAAAAACATCAGCTGCCAATATGTATTAGCGCAATTATTGGTTGTTATTAGTTGTGTTGTGAGCAATGCGCAGCCCTTGGTGGGGCGGGTGCATGTCAGAACAGCGCCATCTGCCCACCCGGCGGGCAGAACGCCGAGCAATCCAGCGCCTGCGCATCTCGCCCTTCGAAGTCCAACCGTTTCATTGCCCTGGCAAAGCGCTGCGCCAGCAACTCGGCAAACACCCCTTCACCACGCATGCGCACACCGAACCGGCTGTCATACAGCTCGCCACCACGGCTCTGGCGGATCAGGCTCAACACATGCGCTGCCCGCTGCGGGTAATGATCCTGCAACCACTGCTCAAACAACGGCGCCACCTCCAGCGGCAGCCGCAGCATCATGTACGCCGCACTTTGCGCACCGGCCTCCTTGGCAGCCTCCAACAGGCGTTCCAGCTCACTGTCGTTGATCATCGGAATCATCGGCGAACACAAAACACCCACCGGTACGCCCGCTTCACGCAATACCCGGATGGCCCTCAACCTCGCACCGGGTGAGGCCGCTCGGGGTTCGAGCACCCGTTTGAGGTCATCGTCCAGCGTGGTCAGGCTGATCATCACCCGTGCCAGGCGCTGGCGGGCCATCTCGGCCAGCAGGTCGAGGTCGCGCAGCACCAGCGAACCCTTGGTGACGATGGTCACCGGGTGACGAAAACGCAGTAACACTTCAAGCAAGCGCCGGGTCAGTAGCTGTTCCCGCTCGATAGGCTGGTACGGGTCAGTGTTGGAGCCCAGATTGATTGGCGCGCACACGTAGCCCGGTTTGCTCAACTGCTGTGCCAGCACCTCGGCGGCGTTGGTCTTGGCGATCAGCTTGGTCTCGAAATCCAGGCCAGGAGAAAGGTCCCAGTAGGCATGTGAGGGGCGGGCATAGCAGTAGATGCAACCATGCTCGCAGCCACGGTAAGGGTTGATGGAGCGATCGAAGGGCAGGTCGGGGGAGGTGTTGCGGCTAATCACCGACTTGGCTGTCTCGATCCGCACCTCGGTGCCCTGGGTTTGCGGCACTTCCTGGTACCAGCCGTCGTCCTCCGCCACCGAACGACCAGGGGCAAAGCGGTTGTGTGGGTTGTGCGCCGTGCCACGGCCCTTTTGCGGTGCTGGAGGAATCATGGCTCACCCGGATACTGTATTCATATACAGTATCGTGCATACCGGGATCTTACCAGCACCTCTGGTCTGACTACTTCAGGCCATGCCAGCGGAGATACGCTGCCTGGTTCGATTGCCGACCAAGGAACGCCTCGATGCCTTCGCGCAACGGACGCGATGCCCCTGGGGCGAACAGCGCTTCCTGCAGTGCCCGTCCCGTGGCCCGGTTCAACAGGCCCTCGGCCTCGAAGCGGGTGAACAGATCGAAGGCATGCACATCCGACCACAAGTAGGCGTAGTAACCAGCATCGTAGCCGTCCACAAGATGGTCGAAGGCGTGCGCCGGATGTTCGAAATCAGCGAGCGGCCAGTAGCCACAACGCTCGCGGGCATTACCCAACCGCTGTTCAAAGGACCTGCCATCGTTTGGAGTGGCATGCAGGTCCATGTCGAACAGCGCCAGGCTCAGATGACGCGCGATTTCCTCTACGCCCTGCTGCCGCAGCTGCTGCAGGCACTTATCGGCCTGCTTGCGGGTTAATTGGCTGCCATCGCGCGCGTGCGCCGAGATCGCCACCAGGTAGTCCGCATCCCAGACCCAACGCTCGAACAGCTTGCCGAACAACTCCACACCATCGGTGCCCAGCTCGGTCACGTTGGACATGACGTGGTTCGTCGTACGCACCAGCAAGTGGTGCAGGGCATGGCCGAATTCATGGAAAAGCTTGCGCAATGACAGGTGGTCGAGCAACGGCTGGAAACCGGGCGGCGCTTGCGGCACATCACTGAAAACTACCACCGAGGCTGCGTGGTAGATACCCTCTGCATCGACCCGGCGATTCCTTACGTAGGTGGTGAACACCGCGTCTGGCTGCTTGCCTGCGTGCTGCACGGCATCCAGATACAAAAAACCAATGAAAGCACTGTCCTGCCACACCTCGAACGGCTGCACGCTGTCATCCCAGGCAGCCAGCGCTTTGGGCTGCAGCACTACACCAAACAGCTTCTGCGCCAATTGCTGCAACGCACTGACAACGGTATTCAGCGGGAAGTAATCGCGCAGCGCTGCGGTAGGAAACTCACTGCGCGAAGCACGCTGCAGGTACTCGAAATCCCAGGGTTGGGGTTTCCCCAAGCCCTGCTCGGCAGCACGGCCCTCCACCTGCGAACGCCACTGCAACATGGCGGGTCGCACATGATCGGCCAGATCGTGGAGAAAGCCGCACACATGCGCTACCGAACCCGCACTCTTTACCTGCAAGCTCTGCTCCAGATGGCTGGGAAAACCGAGCAGCAGGGCCTTCTCCTCAAGCAATTGCGCCAGTCGCTGCAGATGCGAGCGGTTGTCCTGTTGCGGATCATGGCTGACGCCACGGGCGTGAAAAGCCCGGTACACACGCTCACGGAGCTGTCGGCTGTCAGCATGCTTGAGCACCTCACTAGTAGTCACCGTGTCACAGGCAATCAACCACCCCTGCTTACCTGCTTCTTTTGCTCGTGCAGCCAGTTCGTCGCGTACCCGCTGTGGGATGCCGCTCAGCTCGGCTTCATCGGTGATACTCAGGCCTGGCCGGTAGATGTTGCTGCGAAACGCCTTGCGTGCAGTGCCAATCTGCGCCTGAAGGTCTGCCAGACGCGCTTTGCCTGCGGTGTCGAGTAACGCCCCGCTAGCGACGAACTTGTCCAGGTGCCAACGCAAGGTGGCGCGCTTCCCGGCGTCCAGTTGCTTGCCGATGTCACTCTTGGCCAAGCGCTCATACAAATCATGCAGCCCACTGTTGGCGAATTTCTGTTCGAAGCGTGCCGTCGCTCTACCGTAGACATCGGTGATGGCGTTGGCCCAGTCCATGTTCCGGCCGACCAGTGGTGAGGCGCCATACAGCACTGCCAGCAGCCGGCTATCCAGCCCATCTACGGCCAGCACCATGTCATCCCAGGTGGGCATGGCCCGCTGATCAATGATGATGCGTTCGACCCCTTTCTCGTGTGCCAGCAGCACGTGATCGAACGCCGCCTGCATGTTCTCAAGGGTGATTGAAGAGTAATCAACGGGGATATGGCTATTTTGCAGAAGTGGGTTGTCCATGGCGCGTCACCTTGCTCGTAGTAGGAGCAGGAGAGCTTGCAGGGCCAACGTGCGCCAGGTGGCCTGACTATCTAACACCTGTACAGGCCTGCCCGGGCATTGCACCCGGGCGGCACGACAGCTTTATTCAGCCGGTTTTTTCAGCTTCGGATTCGGGAAGAACTGCACGGTTTGCACCTTGGCCGGCGCGGCTTTCGGCGCCAGGTGGTTGACCCGGGTGCCCAGTTCCTTCGGCACCGACAAGCCCTGCTCGTTGAGGGTGTCGGTAAAGCCGCAAGCCACACACTCGCGGTGCGGTACGCCGTCTTCGTTCCACATCATCAGCTTGTCCGGCTCGCTGCACGCCGGGCACACGGCACCGGCAATGAAGCGCTTCTTGGTCTTGTTCACAGCTACCTCACTCATGCTGCAGCGTCCTCGGTGAGACCACTGTGGCGCAGCAATGCATCGATGGAAGGCTCACGGCCACGGAAGTCGACGAACAGCTCCATCGGCTCGCGCGAACCACCACGGGCCAGGATCGCCTCGCGGAAGGCGCGGCCGGTCTCGGCGTTCAGCACGCCTTCTTCCTCGAAGCGCGAGAAGGCGTCAGCCGACAGCACTTCGGCCCACTTGTAGCTGTAGTAGCCCGCCGCGTAACCGCCCGCGAAAATGTGCGCAAAGCTGTTGGGGAAGCGGTTGTAAGCCGGCGGGCGCATGACCGACACCTCGTCACGCACACCTTCGAGCACCTGCAATACGCTGCGGCCGTCGCCATGGCTCGCATGCAGCTCGAAATCGAACAGCGAGAACTCCAGCTGGCGCACCATCATCATGCCCGACTGGAAGTTTTTCGCGGCCAGCATCTTGTCCAGCAGGTCCTGGGGCAGGGCGGCGCCGGTTTCGTAGTGACCAGAAATCAATGCCAGGCCTTCCGGCTCCCAGCACCAGTTTTCCATGAACTGGCTTGGCAGCTCGACCGCATCCCAGGCCACGCCGTTGATGCCGGACACGCCGGCATGCTCGATGCGGGTCAGCATGTGGTGCAGGCCGTGACCGAACTCGTGGAACAGGGTGGTGACTTCATCATGGGTCAGCAATGCGGGCTTGCCGGGCGCGGCCGGGGTGAAGTTGCACACCAGGTTGGCCACCGGGCTCTGCAGCTGGCCGCCGGCAGTGCGGCGACGGTCACGGGCGCCGTCCATCCAGGCGCCACCACGCTTGTTGGCGCGGGCGTACAGGTCGAAGAAGAAACGGCCAACGTGCTGACCATTTTCCTTGATCTCGAACAGGCGTACGTCCGGGTGCCAGCTGTCGAAGCCCTTGAGCTCGGCGATTTCGATGCCGTACAGGCGCTGCACGATGCTGAACAGGCCGCCCAGCACCTTGTCGATCGGGAAGTAGGCGCGCAGGGCTTCCTGCGACACGCTGTAGCGCTGCTCGCGCAGCTTCTCGCCAAAGTAGCCGGCGTCCCAGCTGGCCAGCTCGGGGCAGCCTTGTTCGGCAGCGTAGGCCTTGAGCTGTTGCAGGTCCTGGGCGGCGAACGGCTTGGAACGCTTGGCCAGGTCACGCAGGAAGCTCAGCACCTGGTCGCTGGACTCGGCCATCTTGGTGGCCAGGCTCAGCTCTGCGTAGTTCTTGTAGCCCAGCAGTTCGGCCAGCTCCTGGCGCAGGTCGAGGATTTCGCGCATCACCGGGCCATTGTCGAACTGGCCGGCATTCGGGCCCTGGTCGGAGGCGCGGGTGCAGTAGGCGGCGTATAGCTCTTCGCGCAGGGCGCGGTCGCTGGCGTAGGTCATCACCGCGTAGTAGCTGGGGAACTCGAGGGTGATCAGCCAGCCGTCCAGGCCCTTGGCCTGGGCGGCAGCGGCCATCTGCGCCTTGGCCGAATCGGTCAGGCCGGCCAGCGCAGCTTCGTCGGTAACATGCTTGGTCCAGGCCTGGGTGGCGTCAAGCAGCTGATTGGAGAAACGGCTGCCCAGCTCGCTGAGCTTGCTCTGCACTTCGGCGTAACGCTGCTGCTTGTCCGCCGGAAGGTCGATACCCGACAGGCGGAAGTCACGCAGGGCGTGCTCGAGGATAGTCTTTTGCGCCACGTCGAAGCCGGCAGCCTCAGGGCTGTCGATCAGCGCCTGGTAGGCTTCGAACAGCGCGCGGTTCTGGCCCAGTTCGGTAGAGTAGGCACTCAGGGCTGGCAGGCAAGACTCGTAAGCCTCGCGCAGCTCGGCGCTGTTGCACACCGCATTGAGGTGGCTGACCGGGCTCCAGGCGGCGCCCAGGCGGTCGTTCAGTTCGTCCATGGCCAGCACCAGGCCGGCCCATGTAGGGTTCTTGCCCTGCTTTTCAAGGATCTCGGCAATGGCTTTACGGTTGTCGGCCAGGATCGCTTCGATCGCCGGCAACACGTGTTCGGCACGAATTTGCGAGAAGGGCGGCAGATCGTGGGATTGCAGAAGCGGGTTGTTCGCAGTCACGGTTTGGATACCTTGGCAGAAGAAACACTGCCCCATCTTAATTACAATCGACGCCGACCGCAGCAGGCAGCCTGCCTATCGGCACAGATGAGAGACGCTATCATGGCCATTCGCAGCTTCCAGCAACACACTCCGAAAGTTGGGCCCAGGGCCTTCGTCGACCGTTCGGCGGTGGTGCTGGGCGACGTGGAGATCGGTGAAGACAGTTCGGTCTGGCCGTTGACCGTGGTGCGCGGCGACATGCACCGCATCCGTATTGGCGCGCGCACCAGCGTGCAAGACGGCAGCGTGCTGCACATTACCCACGCCGGGCCTTTCAACACGGACGGTTTCCCGCTGATCATCGGCGACGAAGTGACCATCGGGCACAAGGTGATGCTGCATGGCTGCACCCTGGGCAACCGTATCCTGGTGGGTATGGGCAGCACCATCATGGATGGTGCCATCGTCGAGGACGAAGTAATCATTGGCGCCGGCAGCCTGGTGCCGCCGGGCAAACGCCTGGTCAGTGGCTACCTGTACATGGGCAGCCCGGTGAAACAGGCCCGGCTGCTGAACGACAAGGAGCGCGCATTTTTCTCCTACAGCGCCGGCAACTACGTGAAGCTCAAGGACCAGCACCTGGCCGAAGGCTACGATCAACCTGAATGACCGCATTCGCGGGCATGCACGCCCCCGCAGGTTGAGTGCCCCTTCAAGGCCTGCGCTGTACCTGTGGGAGCGGGCATGCCCGCGAATAAGGCCACGCAGCACTCAAGTGGAACCCTGTACATGCACCAGCAAAACATCCTCTTCGACCTCGACGGCACCCTGACCGACCCACGCCTGGGCATCACTCGCTCGATCCAGTACGCCCTGGCCAAGCTGGGCATCGACGAACCGGACCTGGCCCGCCTCGAACACTTCATCGGCCCACCCCTGCTGCAGGCTTTCATGCAGTTCTACAGCTTCGACGAAGCCAAGGCCTGGGATGCGGTGAACTTCTACCGGGAGCGCTTCCGCGTGACCGGTCTATACGAGAACCTCGTGTTCGAAGGTGTGCCAGAGTTGCTTGAGGCCCTGAACGGTCAGGGCCGCACGCTGTACATTGCCACCTCAAAACCGTGGGAGTTCGCCCGCGAAATCGCCCGGCATTTCGCCTTCGATCATCACTTCAAGGTGATCTACGGCAGTGAACTGGACGGCACGCGCACCAACAAGGTCGAGCTGATTCGCCATTTGCTGGATGAAGAAGGGCTGGACCCGGCGCAAACCCTGATGATCGGGGACCGCAAGCATGACCTGATCGGCGCACGCAGCAACGGGCTGCAGGCTGTCGCGGTGGGATACGGGTTTGGCAGCCGGGAAGAGCTGATGGCAGAAGAACCCGCTTTCCACTTCGCCACGGTAGCCGATTTGCATCAGGCTTTTAGCAAGGCTTGAGCGCCAGCAGAGCTGCTTTGCAGCCGGCCCTCCCACCTCGAGCGGCGTGCGCAGGGCCTTTGTGGGAGCGGCCTTGTGTCGCGATGGGCCGCAAAGCGGCCCCAAAATCTCAAAGGCTAACCATCAGACGCTGCAGCGCCGCTTTCCTTTCTTCAATCGGCAACCGCCCCAAATGCGCGACCCGCTCGTAGAACCGAACCCAATCTCCCCCCACCTCACGAAACAGCGCCGCAAACGCCGGCACCCACTGGTCATATAGCCCGAACGGCAACAACTTGGCATTATTCATCGGCCCATACATCCAGGCGTCATAGCGCTTGTCACCACCCCACTGGCCATCACGCACCTGCCGGTATTCACGCCTCAAACGCTCAAACACGGCCTGCTTGGCCCGACGCTTGTGTGCATCATCCAACGGCCCCGCATAAATCGCCTGCAATCGCTCACGGCTGGCCAACACCAGGCGGATAAATTGGTCGCGCTGCTTTCCCTGATCCCCGCCAACCGCCGCCAGCCCGCGCGCCGCACGCCATTGCCGCGTGCCTTCCTGCTCGACGAACGAGGCAAACGACTCATTGAACTCGGTATCGTCCTGCACATAGAAGCGCTGGTGGGCCAATTCATGAAAGATCAACGTAGCCAGGCGCTCATCGCCCCAGCCCACCATCGACGACAAAATCGGGTCATCGAACCAACCCAGGGTCGAATAAGCTTCCACGCCGCCCACGTACACATCCAGGCCATCCTGACGCATCAACGCCGCAGCGCCTCGCGCCGCGCCTTGCTGGTAGTAGCCGCGGTACGCCACGCACCCGGCAATCGGAAAGCAGTGCGTTACCGGTTGCAACGACAACTCGGGCGTGGCGAACACATTCCACACCACGTAGCGGCGGCCAAGGTCGGCGTATACCCGGTAGCTGCGGTTGTCTGGCAGTTTCAATTGCTGGCTGGCAAACGCCCGCGCCTGTTCGGCCTGTTGCAGGTGCGCGCGCAAGGGGGCAGGGGTAGCAGGGTCGGCCAATACCTGCTCTACAGGCTGCCGTGCCCGCAGCAACTGCCACTGGCCCTGGGCCAGCTGCCCGTAGTAGGCGACATTGCTGCAACCGTTCAGCAGGAGCGCCGCAACCAGCGGAACCAAACGGGTGAAAATGCGGTCGAGTGCCCCAAGGCCTGAGCGCTGCATAAGAAAAAGTCGAAGCATCCGGGACTGTCTGACTCGCTCAAGACCATTTCGCTCCAAGACTATCTCGCCAAGGGGGAGTTTCGCCATGCGCGCATTATTGGTCGCCGGATCACTGTTGTTGATCTCTGCCTGTTCAACATTGCCAGACCCAGACCCGAACCAGGCCTGGATCGACCTCACCCGCTACGACAATACGTCGCTGGACGCCGTGCAGGTAGATGAGCGTGACTGGGCTGACAGCCGCTATTTCGAGGTTCAACCCGGCAGCCACGAACTGACCGTGCGCTATCAGTTTCCGGTTAACCCCAGCAATATCGGCCCCGTCGAGGAGCCATTGTGGCGCGATTGCCAGGTCAAGCTGACCTTCAAGGACTTCAGCGCCGGGCAGCGTTATCAGCTGCAAGCCGGCAGCATTGGCTTTCGCCCTTGGATAAAACTCTACGACCACCAGCAAAAACTGCTGGGTCAAGGGCTGCCGGCGGGTTGTCAGCGCACCTGAACCGCACAAACGGCGCTATGCTTGTTACTTGTAAATCGCAAGTGGGAGTTTTGCCATGCGCCAGCCCATGATGCTGATCGCCCTCAGTACACTGGGGGCTTGCGCCAGCCCCTTGCCGCCCGTCGACCCCAAGCAGGCCTGGGTCGATCTATACACCATGACCCCCGGTCGGGTGATCATGGCCGACCGCCTCGACGGCAAGCGCCTGGACGATGGCCGTTACTTTCAGGTGACACCGGGCAAGCATGAACTGGTGGTGCGCTTCGATTATGAAATCTACTCGGGCGGCCTCATGTCACAACCCAGGGACCGAACCTGCTACCTGACCGTCCGCTTTGACAACTTCAAGGCCGGCGAGCGCTATCGCCTGGAAGCGCGGGCGCCGGTGATGGAGCCGCAGGTGCTGCTGTATGACGCCAACCGCAAGGTGGTGGTGAACGAGCCTAGCGAAGTGTTCTGCATCCCGTGAATGTGGGGCTGCTTCGCAGCCCCGGGCCCTGATGCTTATCGATCGTTCTTCTGATAAATGATCTTCTTCGTCCCGCCATCGCAGGTCCCGACGACCATGTTCTGGTCCTTGACCTCGCTGTTGGGCACGATCTCCAGCGTATAGGACGAAACCCCTTGGGCCTGGATCTTGGCCTCGATCTCGGTTTTCAGCTCTTCGCATGGCTTGACGGCCGCCAGCGCAGACGTGGCGACAAGGGAAGCCAACACAGCGATAGCTACGCGAATCATGGAACGGCTCCTGGAAAGGGCAGTGGCGCTGCCGACGTTCTTTAGACTACAGCAAACCACCACCATTGCACCGTTTCAGCCCACCAACGCCGCATCCAGGCTGATCTTCGCATTCAAAACCTTGGACACCGGGCAGCCTTCCTTCGCCTTGTTGGCAATCTCCAGGAATTGAGCCTCGCTGGCCCCAGGTACCTTGGCCCTGAGCACCAGATGCACAGCGGTAATGGCAAAACCGTCAGCTTGCTTGTCGAGCGTCACCTCTGCAGCGGTGTCGATCCGCTCTGCGGTAAGCCCCGCCTCGCCGAGCATCATGGATAGCGCCATCGAGAAACAACCAGCATGGGCCGCGCCAATCAGCTCCTCCGGGTTGGTGCCGGGCGTGCCCTCGAAACGTGTGTTGAAGCCATAAGGGTTCTGCTTGAGTGCGCCGCTTTCGGTAGAAAGCAGACCTTTTCCATCCTTCAGGCCACCTTGCCAGATCGCCGATGCTGTCTTTTTCATGATGCCTCCTGGTCACTGGGTTGCTTACCTAGGGTTCAGAGGCCTGCCGCCTGCCGCAAGTTCAGCGCAATATGCTTGCAGGCATTGAATCCAACGAACGCGCCCATACAGAGTCAAAAAGGCCTCTGGCCAATCACTTTTGCGGAGGCTCCATGACGCAGCTGCGTGACCTGAAGATTTCCACCCTGGACCTGGTGCCCGTACGCGCCGACGCTGGCCCCGCGCAATCGCTGCGCAACTCGCTGGACCTGGCGCAACATGTCGAGCGCTTTGGCTATAACCGCTTCTGGGTGGCCGAGCACCACAACATGGACGGCATCGCCAGTTCGGCGACATCGGTGCTGATCGGCTACCTGGCCGGTGGCACCTCACGTATTCGCGTGGGCTCTGGCGGGGTGATGCTGCCCAACCATGCGCCACTGGTGATCGCCGAGCAGTTCGGCACCTTGGCCAGCCTGTATCCGGGGCGTATCGACCTTGGCCTGGGCCGTGCACCGGGTTCGGACCAGATGACGGCCTATGCCCTGCGACGCGACCGCGCTGGCGGCCCGGACGACTTCCCGGACGATGTCGAGGAGCTTTCGCGCTACCTCGGGCCACGCACTGATGATCAAAAAGTGATCGCCGTACCGGGGTACGACACCGACGTGCCGATGTGGTTGCTGGGATCCAGCCTGTTCAGTGCCCAGCTGGCTGGCATGCGCGGCATGCCCTACGCCTTCGCCTCGCATTTCGCGCCACGCTACATGCACGAAGCCATTCGCGTGTATCGCAACCATTTCAAGCCCTCGACCACGCTGGACAAGCCGTATGTGATGCTGGGCATTCCCATGGTGGTGGCGCAGACCGACGAGAAGGCCGAATACCTGGCCACCTCGGTCTACCAGCGCATCCTGGCGCTGATTCGTGGACAGAGCCTGATGCAGAAGCCACCCGTGGAAAGCATGGAGGGGCTGTGGTTGCCCCATGAGCGAGAGACGGTGGGCAGCTTCCTGGGGCTGGCCATGATCGGCAGCCCGCAGAAGGTAAAGGCCAAGGTAGAAGTGCTGCTGGAACAGACGGGTGCAGATGAGCTGATCTTTACCTGTGACCTGTATGAGCATGCGGACCGCATTCGGTCATATGAGCTGATGGCGCAGGCCCTCAAGACCGAGTGACCCTCGTCGCGGGCTCGCCCGCTCCCATAGGTTGACTGTGGAAGCGGGCAAGTCCGCGAAAGGGCAAACGCATCAGCCGCGGCGGTAAACAATCTCCTTGGTCCCGGCCTCACAGCTACCAATGACCTTGCCCGCCGGGTCGCCTTTCTTGACGATCTCCAGCTTGTAGCCAGTGACGCCCTTGGCATCCAGCTTGGCCGCAATTTCCGCCTTCAGCTCCTCGCACGGTTTGCCCGCTGCCAGCGCACCACTGGCCAGGGTCATCAGGCCCAGCGCCAGAATCAGTTTGTTCATCACTCGCGTTCCTTGTGCAGATGAAATCAGAAGGGGCCCCACCAAGGCGCCCCTTTTCTGAATACCTCATCACGCCGGGATCATACAACCCGACGTTGTTTCAGCTATTGGCGATACGGAAGCCGACCTTCAGCGTGACCTGGAAGTGCGCCGCTTTGTTGTCGCGGATATGGCCGCGGGTATCGACCACTTCGAACCATTCCAGGTGCTTGATGCTTTTACCGGCTTCGGCCAAAGCATTGTTGATCGCCTCTTCGATACTGGTGGGCGAAGACCCGACCAGTTCGATTTTCTTGTAGGTGTGATGATCAGTCATGAGTGCTCTCCATGGGTGACAGTGAGATTCAGCCTAGCAGCGCAGGCCTGGTTTACCTGCGAGCGGTCACTGTCTGCGAAAGTTCGATCGCACTTTCACGCAGCCCAAGGGTCGCAATCCTTACAGCCCATACTGCAAAGGAGAGTCAACATGCACCGCAACTCGCTGCGTAAAACGTCCCTGGAAAGCATGGAAGCGGAGATCGAGAGCCTTCTGAAAAGCTTGGAAAACCTCAAGCATGATGCGTCGGAAGAGTCCCAGAAGTCGGTGAAGGCAATCCGCAGCAACGCTGAAAGCGCACTGCGTCATTCGCGCAGCCTACTGAGCGATGCGTACGAGGAAGTGAAGCAGCGTACCCGCCAGACCGGCAAAGCCACCCGGGACTACGCTCAGGAACACCCATACACCACCGCCGGTGTGGCCATTGGTGCGCTGGGCCTGCTGGCGGCCTACCTGATATGCAAGCGAAACTAAGCGCTCTGCCGCGCAAGTTCCGCCCGTAACCACTGCGCCAACTGCTCGGCGCGCCCGTCTGCGGCGCGCCGTGGCACCCACAATGCCAGCGCCGCCTGGGTAGGTGAAAAGCCCCAAGGCGCACTCAAACGGCCCGCCCGCAGGTCATCGGCGACCAGCGGCTGCGGTGCTATCGCCACGCCCAATCCGGCCACGGCAGCCTCCAACAGGTAATACAAGTGCTCGAAGGCCTGGCCATAGTGAATGGCCGCCGGGTCCAGGCCCTGTTGCACCGCCCAGGTCGGCCAGGCTTGTGGGCGTGAAGTGGTGTGCAGCAAGGCTTCGCCCAGCAGTGCCTTGGCGGGCGCGCCCTGCAAGCGCTGGAAGCCTGCGAAATGCGGGCTGAGCACCGGCCCGATGCATTCCTCGGCCAGCACATGCACCTGCATGTCCGCTGGCCACGGTGGCTCGGCATACACCAGCAACGCATCCAGCCCAGGCCGCCGCGGGTCAAGGTCGCCCTCACCCGCCGACAGGTGCAAGCGCAGCTCAGGCAAATCCGCCTGCAACCGCCCCAGCCGCGGGATAAACCATCGCGCCAGCAGGCTGCCCGAGCAGCCCAGCACGAATGGCGCCTCGCTCACATCACGGCTGAGCTCGGAACACACGCTGCGCAGCCGGTCGAAGGCCTCACCGCTGGCATCGCGCAGACGCATACCGGCATCTGTGAGTTTGATGCCACGCCCGTCCTTGACGAACAGGGCTACGCCCAGATGCTCCTCAAGCACCTTGATCTGCCGGCTGACAGCGCCGTGAGTGACGTGCAGCGCTTCCGCCGCCTGGCTGACACTGTTCAGCCTGGCTGCAGCCTCGAAGGCGCGCAGGGCATTGAGGGGAGGGAGGTCGTGGGCCATTTTACCTGTGAGTTTTTCTGACAAGTTTACGCAATCTTATCGGTTTTCAGCCGAGCTTGCCGTGGTTAGAGTAAAGCCCATCACTCATTCACTACGCCTTGGAGCGCCCCATGACCCAGTCCCAATACCGCCCCGGCCCCGATGCCAATGGCCTGTTCGGCTCGTTCGGCGGCCGCTACGTGGCCGAAACCCTGATGCCACTGGTGCTGGACCTGGCCCGCGAATACGAAGCGGCCAAGGCAGACCCCAAGTTCCTTGAAGAGCTGGCTTACTTTCAGCGCGACTACATCGGCCGCCCCAACCCGCTGTACTTCGCCGAGCGCCTGACCGAGCATTGCGGCGGGGCGAAGATTTTCTTCAAGCGTGAAGAGCTCAACCATACCGGCGCGCACAAGGTGAACAACTGCATCGGCCAGGTGCTGCTGGCCAAGCGCATGGGCAAAAAGCGCCTGATCGCCGAAACAGGCGCCGGCATGCACGGTGTCGCCACCGCCACTGTCGCCGCGCGCTTCGGGCTGCCTTGCGTGATCTACATGGGCGCCACCGACATCGAGCGCCAGCAGGCCAACGTGTTCCGCATGAAGCTGCTGGGCGCCGAGATCGTGCCGGTTACCGCCGGCACCGGCACCCTGAAAGACGCCATGAACGAAGCCCTGCGTGACTGGGTTACCAACGTCGAAGACACCTTCTACCTGATCGGCACCGTGGCTGGCCCACACCCGTACCCCGCCATGGTCCGTGACTTCCAGTCGATCATCGGCAAAGAAACCCGTGCCCAGTTGCAAGAGAAGGAAGGCCGTCTGCCAGACAGCCTGGTTGCCTGCGTCGGCGGCGGCTCCAATGCCATGGGCCTGTTCCATGAATTCCTCGAAGAGCCGAGCGTGCAGATCATCGGCGTTGAAGCCGGTGGCCACGGCGTACACACCGACAAACATGCCGCCAGCCTGAACGGTGGCGTACCGGGCGTGTTGCACGGCAACCGCACATACCTGTTGCAGGACCAAGACGGCCAGATCACCGATGCCCACTCGATTTCCGCAGGCCTGGACTACCCGGGCATCGGCCCGGAGCACGCCTATCTGCATGAGGTGAAGCGCGTCGAGTACGTCAGCATCACCGACGACGAAGCATTGGATGCGTTCCACGCAACGTGCCGACTGGAAGGCATCATCCCAGCCCTGGAAAGCTCCCACGCCTTGGCCGAAGCGATCAAGCGCGCACCGAAGCTGCCCAAGGACCACCTGATGGTCGTGTGCCTGTCGGGCCGCGGCGACAAAGACATGCAAACCGTCATGAACCACATGGCCGCCCAGGAGAAACACGCATGAGCCGTCTTGAACAACGCTTCGCCGAGCTGAAGGCCGAAGGCCGCTCGGCACTGGTCACCTTCGTAACAGCTGGCGACCCGGGCTACGACGCCTCGTTGCAGATCCTCAAGGGCCTGCCGGCTGCTGGTGCCGACGTGATCGAGCTGGGCATGCCGTTCACCGACCCGATGGCCGATGGCGTGGCCATCCAGCTGGCCACCCTGCGCGCCCTTGAAGCTGGCCAGACCTTGGCCAAGACCCTGCAGATGGTTCGCGAATTCCGTGTGGATAACCAGACCACGCCGATCGTGCTGATGGGTTACTACAACCCTATCCACCGCTTTGGCGTGGACACGTTCGTGGCTCAAGCCAAGGAAGCGGGCGTCGATGGCCTGATCATCGTCGACCTTCCGCCAGAGCACGATGCCGAACTGGCTACCCCGGCCCAGGCCGCAGGCATCGACTTCATCCGCCTGACCACCCCGACCACCGACGACGCGCGCCTGCCACGCGTGCTGGAGCGCAGCTCCGGGTTCGTCTACTACGTGTCGGTGGCTGGTGTGACCGGTGCCGGTTCGGCGACCACCGAGCATGTGACCGAAGCCATTGCCCGCCTGCGCCGGCATACCGATCTGCCGATCAGCGTTGGCTTCGGCATTCGCACGCCGGAACAGGCTGCGAACATTGCCCGCTTGGCGGATGGTGTGGTGGTTGGCTCGGCACTGGTCGACAAGATCGCCCCAGCCAAAAGCGCCGATCAGGCGGTGAGCGATGTATTGAGCCTGTGCTCGGCATTGGCTGAAGGGGTGCGTGGCGCACGCCGTTAAACCGCGTCGTCTGCTTCGCGGGTAAACCCGCTCCTACGGGGCCAGCGCCACCCTCTGGCTCTGCGATATCGTTGTAGGAGCGGGTTCACCCGCGAATAGGCTGGCACAGGCTACCCCGCCTAGCCCCCAAAAACCGCCAGATTCAATGGCCGCACGGCTCCCATCCAGATGGCATGATCCCGGTGGTCTGCCAGTTCATCCCCGGTTTCCGGGTGCATGAATACCACCAGGCCCTTGCGGTACAGCGCCAGCCAAGGCAAAACCACCCCCACCACCTCGGGCCCGAACGCCAGCTGGCAACTCCAGTCCGGATGCGGCCCAACCGGTTTCTGATGCATGCGCCCCATGGTCACGGGGAACAGCCGCGCGGCCTCCTCGCACAGTTCGCGGGCCTGCTCCATGGTGGCTGCGTCGTAATAAACGTGGGCGTGGTAACCCTTGATCCTCTGCACGATAACTCCTGATTGCGGTCCAACCATCACCACCTGCAACGGGAGTGATGCAGTGAAAAACGCCGAAACCCCAGTGTTCAAACTGGTCCTGTTCGGGCCTGAAAGCAGCCTGGGCAATGCCCTGATGGTCGAGCTGCTGTCGCGCCAGCACGAAGTCACCGCCGTGGTCGACGACCTCAACCGCCATTCGCCGCGCCCGGGCCTGCACTTCAAGATAGGGGGGCTGGGTGATGCCCACCAGGCGGAGCAGGGCGCAGCGGGCGGCTCCGCGGTGATCGCCCTGTTACCAGCGCTGGCGCCGGGTGACCTGCCGGGGCAGGCACGCTTGAGCGAGGCGCTGGTGGCGGGGCTTGCGCGTACGACTATACGCCGGCTGCTGCTTGTGGGCGATTTCGATGTGCTGGATGAGCCGGGCAAGTACAGCGAGGTGGAACGGGAATGCGTGGCCCAGGTGGTTGATGGGTTGCAGCGCAGTGCCTTGCACTGGACGCTGATCAATGCACCGCAGGAACTGGCCGGGTTGAGCATGGAGCATTTTCGCAGTACCGAAGGCACGCTGGAGCCTGGGCTGGCTGAGCCGTTGCGGCGCTTGGCCAGGATAGCAGCGGGGATGGTGGACATGCTGGAGCTGGACTTGCACCGGGGCGAGCACCTGAACTTCGTGGTCTAGATTGCCGGGAGCTGCTGCGCAGCCCATCGCGACGCAAGGCCGCTCCCACATGGGCCGGCGTGTGCAGTGTCTTTCTGGGAGCGGCCTTGTGTCGCGATGGGCCCCAAAATCTCAAAGGCTGCGCTCCTGCTCCAACCAATCCACGAACCGCTCGATCAACGCTCCCCGCCGCTTGCGCGGTGGCAAAACTGCGTAATAGCCGCGTTCCGAGCGCAAACTCCCCTCCAGCGGCCGACACAGCAACCCTTGCTCCACCAATCCATCCACCAGGTGCGCCCAACCAATCGCCACCCCTTGCCCGGCAATCGCTGCTTGAATCAGCAAGGTATAGTTATCAAACCTCAGCTGCCCCGCCGGCGGTGGGCTGTCCACACCAAACCCACGAAATACCCCCGCCCAGTCAAACCAGCGGCTGGCCTGCTCGCCCTTCAAATGCAGCAGCGGCAATCGTTGCAAAGCCACAGCTGACAAGGCTTTGCCATGAATCAGATGCGGGCTGCACACCGGGAACACTTCCTCATCGAATAGCCAGCGGCTTTCTCCTTGGTGAAAGCGTCCATCGCCAAACAGCACCGCCACATCGATGTCCGGGCGCAACATGCCCTGGCTGCGCTCACCCGTCACCAGGCTCACATCCACCTGTGGATAAGCCTCATGAAAGCGCTGCAGCCTTGGCATCAGCCAGAACGCCGCAAAGGCAAAGTCGGTGGCGACCTGCAGCACTTCTCGCTGGCCGCGCCCGCCGGACTGGGCAATACCGTCATCCATGGCCTGCAGCCCCTGATGCACCTGTTCGAACAGCACCTGGCCAGCCTCGGTCAGCTCGATGCCCCGGTAAATGCGGTCAAACAGGCGCGTGCCCAACTGTGCCTCCAGGCGCTTCACCTGCTGGCTCACTGCCGGCTGCGTGGTACCCAACTCCAGCGCCGCAGCGGTAAAGCCACGCAGGCGCGCAGCAGCCTCGAATACGCGCAAGGTATCCAGCGACAACCCGGCAAGGTGCTCAAACATAAGCTTGGCTAATCCCAGTCATTGCCCGCCATGGGCTTTACCCATGTTATCCACAGTCGCATCTTGGTAGGCAAGCAGTTCGCATAACCCTCAACGATGGGAGCCACCATGACGCGTCCGAATATCCTGTTCATCATGGCCGACCAGATGGCCGCGCCCTTGCTGCCGATCTACGGCCCTTCGCCCATCAAGATGCCGCACCTCGGCCGCCTGGCCGAGCAAGCCGTGGTGTTCGACTCGGCCTACTGCAACAGCCCACTGTGCGCGCCATCACGCTTCACCCTGGTCAGCGGTCAGTTGCCCAGCCGCATTGGCGCCTACGACAACGCGGCCGACTTCCCTGCCGATGTGCCGACCTACGCCCATTACCTGCGTCGCCTGGGCTACCGCACCGCGCTGTCGGGCAAGATGCACTTCTGCGGCCCGGACCAGTTGCACGGCTATGAAGAACGCCTGACCAGCGACATCTACCCGGCCGACTACGGTTGGGCGGTGAACTGGGACGAACCCGATGTGCGTCCAAGCTGGTACCACAACATGTCCTCGGTGCTGCAGGCCGGTCCGTGCGTGCGCACCAATCAGCTGGATTTCGACGAGGAGGTAGTGTTCAAGGCGCGCCAGTACCTGTACGACCATGTGCGCGAAAACGATGGCCGGCCATTTTGCCTGACCGTTTCGATGACGCACCCGCACGACCCCTACACCATTGCCAAACGCTACTGGGACCGCTACGAAGGTGTGGATATCCCCATGCCCCGTGCCGAGTTCGGCCAGGCAGCACTCGACCCGCATTCGCAGCGCCTGCTGAAGGTCTACGACCTGTGGAACAAGCCACTGCCTGTGGATAAGGTCCGCGACGCCCGCCGCGCCTACTTCGGCGCGTGCAGCTATATCGATGACAACATCGGCCAATTGCTGCAGACCCTGGAGGAATGCAACCTGGCCGATGACACACTGATCGTGTTTTCCGGCGACCACGGCGACATGCTTGGCGAGCGTGGCCTCTGGTACAAAATGCACTGGTTCGAAATGTCGGCGCGGGTGCCGCTGCTGATCCATGCGCCGAAGCGCTTCGCAGCGGGCCGGGTCACTGCCTCGGTGTCGACCTGCGACCTGTTGCCAACCTTGGTCGAACTGGCTGGCGGCGCTGTGGATAAAGACCTGCAGCTGGACGGCCGCTCACTGCTGGGCCACCTGCAAGGGCAGGGCGGTCACGACGAGGTGATCGGCGAGTATATGGCCGAAGGCACCGTCGGCCCGCTGATGATGATCCGTCGCGGGCCCTACAAGTTCGTGTACAGCGAAGACGACCCATGCCTACTCTATGACCTGAGCCGCGACCCGCACGAGCGGGAGAACCTCACCGACAGCCCGGACCACCAGGTGCTGCTGCAGGCATTTGTCGATGAAGCGCAACAGCGCTGGGACATCCCCAGCCTGCGCCAGCAGGTGCTGGCCAGCCAGCGCCGCCGCCGACTGGTGGCCGAAGCGCTGGCCATCGGCAAGCTGAAAAGCTGGGATCACCAACCACTGGTGGACGCCAGCCAACAGTACATGCGCAACCACATCGATCTCGATGACCTCGAGCGCAAGGCACGTTATCCACAGCCCGCCCCCCTGGATTGAGAAGAGAGGCCGCCATGCACAAGTTCTCCGCCGCCGTGTTCGTCCTGGCCCTGAGCACCACCACGGCCCACGCCGCAGACAGCGATGCGCAATGCAGTACCGTGAAAATGGCCGACCCCGGCTGGAGTGATATTGCCTCGACCAATGCCGTGGCCCGTCTGTTACTGGAAAGCCTGGGTTACCAGGTGAAGATCGACAGCCTGGCCGTACCGATCATCTACGGTGGCCTCAAGGACGGCCAGGTCGACGCCTTCCTCGGCAACTGGATGCCCGCACATCAAGGCTTCCATGACAAGTTCATCGCCAACGGCGATGTGCAGCAGCTGTCGCGCAACCTGGAGGGAACCGAATTCACCCTCGCAGTGCCCGACTATGTGTGGAATGCCGGGGTGAAGGACTTCGCTGACCTTCAGAAACACGCCGGGCAGTTCGACAAAAAACTGTACGGAATCGGCTCCGGCGCCCCGGCCAACCTGTCGCTCAAGGCAATCATCGACAAGAATGAATTCAACCTCGGCCAGTGGAAGCTGGTTGAGTCCAGCGAGCAGGCGATGCTGGCCCAGGTCGACCGGGCGGTGAAGAAGCAGCAATTCATCACCTTCCTTGGCTGGACCCCGCACCCGATGAACGTGAAACTGAAAATGCATTACCTGACCGGTGGGGAAAAATGGTTCGGCAGCAAGGGCGAGGTATACACGCTGACCCGCAAGGGTTATCCACAAGCCTGCCCGAATGCGGCGAAGCTGCTGGGTAACCTCAAGTTCACACTGGACATGGAAAACAGCATCATGGCAGAGGTGGTAGACAAGAAGATCAGCTTCGATGAAGCGGCCAAGGCCTGGGTGAAAGCGCATCCTGAACGGTTGGACGAGTGGTTGGCCGGGGTTACCACCAAGGCCGATGGGGATGCCCTGGAGGCCGTCAAAGCCAAACTGTAATCTCACAAAGCAACACACCAACCCTGTGGGAGCGGGCGCGCCCGCGAACACCGGCAAAGCCGGTGCCAAGCAACGCGTTGGCTTTTTCGCGGGCATGCCCGCTCCCACAGGGCTTGGCGACCCCTTAAGGATTGTGGATAACCCATGCATCGCCTCTCTTTACTGCTGCCCTTCCTCACCTGGCTTCCCCGCCAATCGGGCCGCAGCCTGCGCCAGGACCTGCTGGTAGGCCTGAGCGGCGCCATCCTCGCCCTGCCGCAATCCATCGCCTACGCCCTGATCGCCGGCCTGCCCGCCGAATACGGGCTTTACGCCGCCATCGTGCCGGTACTGATCGCCTGCCTGTGGGGTTCATCCTGGTACCTGATCTGCGGCCCGACCGCTGCCATTTCCATCGTGCTCTACGCCAGCATCAGCCCGCTGGCCGTGGCCGGCAGCGCTGACTACATCACGCTGGTGTTGCTGCTGACCTTCCTCGGCGGCATTTTCCAGCTGCTGCTCGGGCTTTTGCGCTTCGGCGCGCTGGTCAACTTCGTCTCCCATTCCGTGGTGCTCGGCTTCACGCTGGGTGCCGCCATCGTCATTGCCTTGGGCCAGCTACCCAACCTGCTGGGCATGGCCCTGCCCAGCCAGTCCACAGCGCTGAAAACCGTGCAGGACCTGGCCAGCCATGCAGGCGAGGTCGACCTGCCTTCCCTGCTGCTGGGCCTGGCCACCGTAGTGATCGGCGTGGCCTTCAAACTCTGGCGCCCACGCTGGCCGAGCCTGTTGATAAGCCTGATCCTGGTCAGCTTGCTGGCCTGGCTGTTGCCGGGCTTCTTTGGCCATGTGCCGCGGGTGGCAGCGTTCACCGGGCAACTCCCGCCTTTCAGCCCGCTGCCTTTGCTGGACGTGGAGCTGATGCTGCATCTGCTGCCCAGCGCCGTGGCGGTAGGCATGCTGGGGTTGGTCACCAGCCTGTCGATTGCCCGCTCGTTATCGGCACGTTCAGAACAACTGATCAACCCGGACCAGGAAATACGCGCACAGGGCCTGTCGAACATTGCCGGTGCATTTTTCTCTGGATACCTGTCTGCCGGTTCCTTCACCCGCTCGGGCCTGAGCTACGAGGCGGGCGCCCGCTCGCCCATGGCCGGGGTGTTTTCGGCGCTGTGGGTGGCGTTGTTCGCGGTTAGCGGTGCCGGCCTGATCGCGCACCTGCCGATACCGGCCATGGCCGGCAGCATTCTGCTGATCTGCTGGGGGTTGGTGGACCACCGAGGGATCCGTGCATTGTTCCGGGTCAGCCGCTCGGAGTTTCTGGTGATGGCGCTGACGACTGCAGCAACATTGCTACTGGAGCTGCAGACGGCCATTTATGCCGGAGTGCTGGCTTCGCTGTTCTTCTATCTGAAGCGCACCTCACGACCACGGATCCAACAAAGCCGTGAAGGGGACGCGGATGTATTGCGGGTAGGTGGGTCGATTTTCTTTGGTGCGGCCCATTACCTGCAAGTGCGCTTGCAGCGCTGCCAAGGGCCGCATGTAGTGATCGATGCCCGGCAGGTGAATTTCATCGATTACTCGGGTGTGGACATGTTGCACCGCGAGGCGCGGCGGTTGCGGCGCTTGGGCGGGAGCTTGACACTGCACCGGGCCAGGCCCCAAGTGATCGAGGAATTGCAGAAGCTGGAAGGGGTGGAGTTGTGCCCGATCCGGTTTGAGGAATGAGGTTGGGATTCTGGGGCTGCTTTGCAGCCCCGGCCATCTCAGCCCCGAGCGAGTTGCCGGCGTAGTTCAGCCAACACCGGCGCCGTATCCGGCCTCACGCCACGCCAGATAAAGAAGGCCTCAGCCGCCTGCTCAGCCAGCATCCCCAACCCATCCAGTACCTTGGCAGCCCCCAGCTTGGTAGCCCACTGGCAAAACGGCGTCGGCTCTTTGCCATACATCATGTCGTAGCAAACCGTACGACCCGCCTCGACCAGGCTGTCGGCAATCGGCGGCAATTCCCCTGCCAGGCTCGCCGAGGTGGCGTTGATGATTACATCCACAGGTTCCTGCAACCAGGCAAACCCGCTGGCCACCACCGGCCCCAGTTCATCGAACTCGCGGGCCAGTTGCTCGGCCTTCTCCACGGTACGGTTGGCAACCACCAGCGACTGCGGCTTGTGCGCCAGGATAGGCTCCAGCACGCCGCGCACGGCGCCACCGGCACCGAGGATGAGAATGCGCTTGCCAGCCAGCTCGACCCCGGCATTCACCGTCAGGTCGCGCACCAGGCCAGCACCATCGGTGTTGTCGCCCTGCAGGGTGCCATCAGCCAGCTTGCTCAGCGTGTTCACTGCGCCAGCGCGCTGGGCACGCGGGGTCAGGCTGTCGCACAGGCGATAGGCCTCTTCCTTGAACGGCACGGTGACATTACCGCCACTGCCCTGCTTGAAGAAGCCGCGCGCGCAGTCGCTGAACTCGTCCAACGGCGCCAGCAGCGTGGCATATTCCAGGTCCTGACCGGTCTGCTCGGCGAACAGGCGGTGGATCAGCGGCGACTTGCTGTGGCCGATGGGGTTACCAAAAACGACGTACTGGTCCATGACGGCTCCTTGTTTATCCACAGGCTACTGGCCGAGCCAGTCGCGGTCTTGCAGGAAGTACTCTGTCAGGCGCGCTTCTTCACTGCCGGGCTCGGCCTTCCAGTCATAACCCCAACGCACCTGCGGTGGCAGCGACATGAGGATGGATTCGGTGCGGCCACCGGACTGCAGGCCAAACAGGGTGCCGCGGTCATAGACCAGGTTGAACTCCACGTACCGGCCACGGCGGTATTCCTGGAACTCGCGCTGCTGCGGGGTGTAGGGCGTGTTCTTGCGGCGCTGGACGATTGGCAGGTAGGCGTCGACGAAGGCATCGCCAATGGCGCGGATGAAGGCGAAGCAAGTGTCGAAGTCCCACTCGTTCAGGTCATCGAAGAACAAGCCGCCGATACCACGTGGCTCACCACGGTGCTTGAGGTGGAAATAGCGATCACACCAGGCTTTATAGCGTGGGTATACGTCAGCGCCAAACGGCGCGCAGGCCTGCTCGGCCACCCGGTGCCAATGAATGCAGTCTTCTTCGTTGCCATAGTATGGCGTCAGGTCAAAGCCGCCGCCAAACCACCATACGGCCTCTTCACCTTCCTTCTCGGCGATGAAGAAGCGAACGTTGGCGTGGGAAGTGGGCACATGCGGGTTGTGCGGGTGTATCACCAGCGACACGCCCAAGGCTTCGAAGCCACGGCCTGCCAGTTCGGGACGGTGGGCACTGGCCGACGGCGGCAGGCCGCTACCAAACACGTGGGAGAAGTTGACCCCGCCTTTTTCGATCACTTTGCCCTCACCGATAACCCGCGTGCGGCCCCCGCCACCGGCTTCGCGCACCCAGGCGTCCTCGACGAAGCGGGCACCGCCGTCTTCTGTTTCGAGGGCAGAGCAGATGCGGTCTTGCAGGTCGAGCAGGTAGGCTTTCACGGCCTCGGTGCGGCTAGTCATCGGGTCACCAGGAACGGGCAGGGAAGAATTCGCCGCGTAGCATACCACCGCCAGCGCGCGCGCCGCAGTTGACGACGACCAAGCAAAGGCGTCCGATAGAAGGCCTTTCCCGATCCCGACTACAGGAGTGCGAGATGGCCAAGCGTATCCAGTTCAGCCAGCATGGCGGCCCGGAAGTGCTGCAGTTTGTGGAATTCGAACCCACCCCGCCTGGGCCACAGCAGGTGCGTGTGCGTAACCATGCGATCGGCCTGAACTTCATCGATACCTACTTCCGAAGCGGGCTGTATGCGCCGCCGTCCCTGCCTTCTGGCCTGGGTACCGAAGCGGCAGGTGTGGTAGAGGCCGTGGGCGAAGGCGTGTCCCGGCTGAAGGTAGGAGACCGTGTGGCACATGCCGGCGGCCCGCTGGGCGCCTACAGCGAGGTGCATACGCTACCGGAAGCCAACCTGGTCAAGCTGCCGGACACCATCAGCTTCGAGCAGGCGGCAGCGGTGATGCTCAAGGGTTTGACCGTACAGTACCTGTTGAAGCAGACCTATGAGGTGAAGGCGGGTGATGTGATCCTGTTCCATGCCGCAGCCGGTGGTGTAGGGTCGCTGGCTTGCCAGTGGGCCAAGGCCCTGGGCGCCAAGCTGATCGGCACCGTGAGCTCTGCCGAGAAGGCAGAGCGGGCCAAGGCGCTGGGGGCTTGGGCGACCATCGACTACAGCCGTGAAGATGTGGTCAAGCGCGTACTGGAGCTGACCGACGGCAAGAAATGCCCGGTGGTGTATGACGGCGTGGGTGCCGACACCTGGCTGACCTCGCTGGACTGCCTGCGCCCGCGTGGGTTGATGGTGAGCTTTGGCAACGCTTCCGGTGCGGTGAGCGGGGTGAACCTGGGGATCCTGGCGCAGAAGGGCTCGCTGTATGTCACCCGGCCGACCTTGGCCACCTATGCCAACAATGCCGAGAACACCCAGGCCATGGCCGATGACCTGTTTGCGATGATTGCGAGCGGGAAGCTGGTTGTGGATATCCAGCAGCGGTATCCACTGAGCGAGGCGGCCAAGGCGCAGGCAGAGCTGTCGGCGCGGCGGACTGTAGGATCGACTGTACTAATCCCCTGAGCCACACACATTCCCTGTAGGAGCGGGTTTACCCGCGAAGAAGCCACCGCGATGGATGGCACCGGCTTTGCCGGTGTTCGCGGGCAAGCCCGCTCCCACAGGTACTGCGTCGGCCTCGATAGCTTCGCTATGCCTGTGAGGGTCGGTTTGTCGGCGGTGGAGTCGACTCGATGCCATCGAGTATCGCCTCGATCACACCCTCTGCCATTTCAATCGCATGCAGGTTCGACCAGAACATGCCACGGCCTTCTTCACGCATGTAGTCCAAAGCTTTGTAGCCGGTTTCGTAAGCGCTGCGCAGGTACAGGGCTACGTGGACCAGAGCGTCCTCGGCAGAAATGTTTGGGTTGACGGTGAAGAGTGGATCGTGGCCGGCATCGCAGCGGCCGAAGGGGCGGGTGGAGGTGCATTGGAGAGGTGGATCGGGGACTATTTTCTTCATCATTGGAAAATGCTCCTCAAGGCCGCCAACCTTCACTACCACGTGAATGGGTGGCGACTGTACGCGAGGTGGTAGACCCGGGCATTTTCCAATCCAGGCAGGCTCGAAAGCCTCCCACGCACAGCCACCATAGACTGTCATGGAAAAAATGCATCCGGGCTACCACACCCGATCGCCAAGTTATTCGGCGACGGATAGAGCCTAGAGGCAGAGGTTCCCACTTAGAAGGTGATGGAAGGAGACGCGGGTCGTAGGATATTTCCCAATCCTCAAACCGGACAACCATTCGAGACAAAATCAGAAAAATCTCCGGTGGCTAGGCCCGAACCTGTGGGAGCGGGCATGCCCGCGAACACGGGCGAAGCCCGTGCCAGGCACCGGGTTGTATTCTTCGCGGGCGCGCCCGCTCCCACAGGGGCCCGAGTCCCGAGCCAGGCCTGTGGATAGGTATCAACCCGGGCGAACGACTTCGCCGGTTGCCAGGTCGCGAATCACACTCGGGTTTTTCCGCCCCCCCAGCGCGCCGCCAAGCACCAGGTCCAACTGGCCGTGGAAGTATTGCTCCACCCGCAACCGGGTCTTCGCCGCCGGGCGCCCGCCGGGGTTGCACGAGGTGGAAATCAGCGGCCCCACCAGCGCGCACAGTTCACGCACCACCGGGTGATCACTGACCCGCAGCGCCACCGTGTCATGCTGCCCAGTCACCCACTCGGGCAACAGGTCCTGGTGCGGCACCAGCCAGGTGTTCGGCCCCGGCCAGGTGCTGCCCATACGGTCGATCCAGTCCTCGGGGAAGTCCTCGAACAGGAAGTCGAACTGACGGATATTGTCAGCGACCAGAATCAGCCCTTTATCCACAGGGCGCGACTTCAGCGCCAGCAGGCGATACACCGCGTCCTCGTTCCATGGGTCGCAGCCCAGGCCCCAGACCGCTTCCGTCGGGTAGGCGATCACCGCGCCCGCCCGGATCTCACGTGCGGCTTGTTGCACACGAAAACTGCTCACCATTGCTGTTTCTCCGCCTGAATACCTTGCTTGTGCGCAGTGTACTTAGCCCGCGCGGGCAAACCAACGCCCGGCTTCATTGCTGACCCGGCCTTCCAGCTCCAGCTCGGTCAACTGCGCCAGCACGTCGGCCAGCGGCTGCTCGCTGCAGTGGGCCAGGCTTTCACTGGTCTGGGGTGCGGCATGCAGAAGGGCGAGCAGGGGGTGGTCGAATCTGTCCATAACCGCAGGCGGCAGGTTCTGCCAACCCTGCAAGCTTTCCAGGATCTGCTCCACCGTTTCCACCAGCAGCGCCCCATCACGAATCAGCTGGTGACAGCCCTTGGCCCCTGGGTGATGAATGGAGCCCGGAATGGCGTACACCTCGCGGCCTTGTTCCGCCGCCAGACGCGCCGTGATCAGCGAGCCGCTGGCGAGGCTCGCCTCGACCACCAGCACACCGAGCGACAGCCCACTGATGATGCGGTTGCGCCGGGGGAAGTTGCCGGGCAGCGGCCCGGCATCCAGGGGATACTCGGAAACCAGCGCGCTGCCGTTGTCGATCATCGCCTGCGCAAGGTCCCGATGGCGCTGTGGATAAAGTTTTTGCAACCCCGTACCGAGCACGGCAATCGTGCCGCCGCCAGCCTGCAACGCGGCCCGATGAGCGGCACCGTCGACACCTACCGCCAGCCCGCTGGTAATGGTGAAACCGGCCTGCGCGAGGTAGCGGGAAAATGCCCGGGCGGTGTCGAGCGCCGGAGGTGTGGCACGTCTGCTGCCCACGATGGCCAACTGAGGACGATCGAGCAAGGCAGGTTCGCCAGCGACAAAAAGCAGGGGTGGGGCATCGTCGATTTCTGCCAGCAAGGCTGGGTAGCCTGGGCCGTCCCACATCAGCAAATGCTGGCCAGGGCGCTCCAGCCAAGCCCTTGCGGCCAGTGCGCCATCGCGTACCTCGGCACTGCGCCGGGCATCGATGGTGGCTTGGGGAATGCCCAACGCTCGCCAGGCCGAAGCGGGAGCACTGAGCGCGGAGGAGGCACTGCCGAAGGCTTCGAGCAACGTTCGAAAGCGTCGCAGTCCAGCCTCAGGGAGGCGATGCAGGCGTAAGCGTGCCTCCAGTTCGGCAGGCGGGCAGGGCGACGAATGGTGACTGGGCATTGAGATCATCCTTGATCGAAACAGGGCCATTTACGTGGTACAAACTGTGGATAACTCTGTGAGTAACACTTTGAAAAGCTGTCCATTGATTGGGGGCTATCAAGCCCATAGTCACCCTAGACGAGCTTGCCAGGTGCCGAAATCCCCGTTTCCCTTTATTATGTGTGCTCAGTTTTCAACCGAACGCACAGTGACTGCCTGACCTTATGGCCATCTTGAACATTCTCGAATTCCCGGACCCGCGCCTGCGCACCCTCGCCAAACCGGTGACGGAGTTCGACGACGCCCTGCGTCAGCTGATCGACGACATGTTTGAAACCATGTACGAAGCCCCTGGCATCGGCCTGGCCGCTACCCAGGTGAACGTGCACAAACAGGTTGTGGTCATGGACCTCAGCGAAGACCGCAGCGAACCGCGCGTCTTCATCAACCCGTCGGTCGAAGAGCTGACCCATGACATGGGCCAGTACCAGGAAGGCTGCCTGTCGGTACCGGGCTTCTACGAGAACGTCGACCGCCCGCTGCGTGTCCGGGTCAAGGCCCAGGACCGCGACGGCAAGCCGTTCGAACTGGAATGCGAAGGCCTGCTGGCGGTGTGCGTCCAGCACGAATTCGATCACCTCAACGGCAAGCTGTTCGTCGACTACCTGTCGCAGCTCAAGCGCGACCGGATCAAGAAGAAGCTGGAAAAGCAGCACCGCCAGCAAGCCTGATCCCCACCTTCCTGAAGGCTTGCTCCGGCAAGCCTTTTTCTTTTTTGAAGCGAGAACTCCATGCGCATCGTCTTTGCAGGCACTCCAGAGTTTGCCGCCGAACACCTCAAGGCCCTGCTCGACAGCCCCTACGAGATCGTGGCCGTCTACACCCAGCCCGACCGCCCGGCCGGCCGTGGCCAGAAGCTGATGCCAAGTGCGGTCAAGGCACTGGCCGTGGCCCATGACATCCCGGTGTTCCAGCCGCAGACCCTGCGCAACGCCGATGCCCAGGCCGAACTGGCCGCACTGAAACCAGACCTGATGGTAGTGGTCGCCTACGGCCTGATCCTGCCGCAAGTGGTGCTGGATATCCCGAGCCTGGGCTGCATCAACAGCCACGCCTCCCTGCTGCCACGCTGGCGCGGTGCCGCGCCGATCCAGCGCGCCGTGGAAGCTGGCGACGCCGAAAGCGGCGTGACCGTCATGCGCATGGAAGCAGGTCTGGACACCGGCCCGATGCTGCTCAAGGTAGTCACCCCGATCAGCGCCGACGACACCGGCGGCACCTTGCACGATCGCCTGGCCAAAATGGGCCCGCCCGCAGTCGTTCGGGCCATCGCCGGCCTGGCTGACGGTTCGCTGCAAGGCGAAATACAGGACGATGCCCTGGCCACCTACGCGCACAAACTGAACAAGGACGAAGCGCGTATCGACTGGACCCGCCCGGCTGTCGAGCTGGAACGCCTGATCCGCGCCTTCAACCCATGGCCGGTGTGTCACAGCACTCTGGATGGTGAAAGCGTCAAGGTGCTGGCCGCCAACCTGTCCACAGGCCAAGGCGCCCCAGGCGAGATACTTTCCGCCAGCAAGGACGGCCTCGTAGTTGCTTGCGGTGACCAAGCCCTGAGCCTGACCCGCCTGCAACTGCCTGGCGGCAAGGCATTGAGCTTCAGTGACCTGTTCAACAGCCGCCGCGAGAAGTTCGCCGCTGGCAAGGTGCTGGGCCAATGAACCCACGCCTCGCCGCCGCCCGTGCGCTGGCCGCTGTGCTCAGCGGCAAGGCTTCGCTGAACAGCTCGCTGCCGGCGCAACTGGACAAGGTAGATGAACGCGACCGCGGCCTGACCCAGGACCTGGCGTTCGGCACCGCACGTTGGCAGCCACGCCTCGACCTGCTGGCCGCACAGCTGCTGCAAAAGCCCTTCAAGGCAGCCGATGCCGATGTTCAGGCGCTGCTGCTGGTCGGCCTGTACCAGCTGTTCTACACCCGCATTCCGGCACATGCCGCCATCGGCGAGACCGTGGGCTGTGCCGACAAACTGAAGAAGCCGTGGGCCAAGGGCCTGCTCAATGCCGTACTGCGCCGTGCCCAGCGCGAAGGCGAGGAACTGCTCGCCGGCATGGAGCGCGACCCGGTGGTGCGTACCGCCCACCCGCGCTGGCTGCAGAAGGCGCTGAAAGCCTTCTGGCCAGAGCAGTGGGAAGCCATCTGCGCCGCCAACAATGCCCACCCTCCGATGATTCTGCGGGTCAACCGCCGTCACCATAGCCGCGATGCCTACCTGGCACTGCTGGCCGAAGCCGGCATTGGCGCCAGCGCATGCCAGTACAGCCGGGATGGCATCGTGCTGGCCGAAGCCTGCGACGTGCGCGGCCTGCCAGGCTTCGCCGAAGGCTGGGTGAGCGTGCAGGACGAAGCTGCGCAGCTATCTGCCGACCTGCTGGAACTGGCCCCCGGCCAACGCGTGCTCGATGCTTGCTGCGCACCGGGCGGCAAAACCTGCCACCTGCTGGAGGCCGAGGCTGGCCTGGCCCACATGGTGGCCATCGACCTCGAAGCCAAGCGCCTGACCCGCGTGCGAGAAAACCTCGACCGCCTGCAGCTGGACGCCGAGCTGATCGCCTGCGATGCCCGCGACACTGCCAGCTGGTGGGACGGCAAGCCATTCCAGCGCATTCTGCTCGACGCGCCGTGCTCGGCCACCGGCGTGATTCGCCGCCACCCGGACATCAAGCTGACCCGCCAAGCCGATGACATCCCGGCTTTGGCCACGCTGCAAGGCGAGTTGCTCGATGCCCTGTGGCCGACCTTGGAAGTGGGCGGCATGCTGCTATACGCCACCTGCTCCAGCTTGCCAACCGAAAACACTGAAGTGATCAAAGCCTTCCTCGCCCGCACCCCGGGCGCCCGTGAGCTGGACCTGGCGACCGAAGCCGGCCTGCGCCAGCCCCACGGCCGTCAGTTGCTGGCCCAGGAAGGCGGCCACGACGGTTTCTACTATGCCAAGCTGATCAAGATCGCCGCCTCGCGCGGATAAGAACAAAGGATAGGGAGTAGCGCATGAAGATCATCATCCTCGGCGCAGGGCAGGTAGGCGGTACGCTGGCTGAACACCTGGCCAGCGAAGCCAACGACATTACCGTGGTCGACACCGACGGCGACCGCCTGCGCGACCTCGGCGACCGCCTGGACATCCGCACCGTCCAGGGCCGTGGCTCACTGCCGACGGTACTGCGTCAGGCCGGTGCCGACGACGCCGACATGCTGGTGGCAGTAACCAACAGTGACGAGACCAACATGGTTGCCTGCCAGGTGGCCTATTCGCTGTTCCATACCCCGACCAAGATTGCACGGGTGCGCGAATCGTCCTACCTGACCCGCGAAGAGCTGTTCGACAACGACCATATCCCGGTCGACGTTCTGATCAGCCCCGAGCAGGTGGTGACCAATTACATCAAGCGCCTGATCGAACACCCAGGCTCGCTGCAGGTGATCGATTTCGCCGAGGGCAAGGCCCAGCTCGTGGCAGTGAAGGCCTACTATGGCGGCCCGCTGGTCGGCCAGCAATTGCGCCAGATCCGTGCGCATATGCCCAACGTCGACACCCGCGTGGCGGCCATCTTCCGCCGTGATCGGCCGATCACCCCGCGTGGCGACACGGTGATCGAAGCCGACGACGAGGTGTTCTTCATTGCCGCGAAGAAGGATATCCGCGCCGTGATGGGCGAACTGCGCCGCATCGACGAAACCAATAAACGCATTGTCATCGCCGGCGGCGGGCAGATCGGCGAGCGCCTGGCGGAGGCCATCGAAAGCCGATATCAGGTGAAGATCATCGAGATGAGCCCGGCGCGTTGCCGGCACCTCTCCGATACCCTCGAAAGCACTGTGGTGCTGCAGGGCAGCGCCTCGGACAAAGACCTGATGCTCGAAGAGAACATCGCCGACGCCGATATTTTCCTGGCCCTGACCAACGATGACGAAGCCAACATCATGTCGTCCTTGCTGGCCAAGCGCCTGGGCGCAGGCAAGGTGATGACCATCATCAACAACCCGGCTTATGTCGACCTGGTGCAGGGCGGCGATATCGACATTGCCATCAGCCCGCAGCTCGCCACCATCGGCACCCTGCTGGCGCACGTGCGCCGGGGCGACATTGTCAGCGTGCACTCGCTGCGCCGCGGTGCGGCCGAAGCGATCGAGGCGGTGGCACATGGCGATTCGAAGTCGAGCAAGGTGGTCGGCAAGGCGATCGAGAACATTGCCCTGCCACCGGGAACCACCATCGGCGCGATCATCCGTGACGAAGAGGTGATGATTGCCCACGACGACACCGTGATCGAATCGGGTGACCATGTAATCCTGTTCGTTGTGGATAAAAAGCACATTCGTGATGTGGAGAAGCTATTCCACGTCGGCTTGAGTTTCTTCTAGGAGAAGAGGGCATGCGCGAGTCGCTGGAGAAGATGCTGGCCAAGGGTGTGGATAACCCACTGCTGAGGTTTGGTCTGGGCAAGGCTTGGCTGGATGAAGGCAACGGCGCTGAAGCGGCGGTACACCTGGCGCGCTGTGTAGAGCAGGATCCGAAATACTCGGCAGCGTGGAAGCTTCTGGGCAAGGCCTATCAGTTGCAGGGTGACCTGGCGGCGGCGCGCAAGGCGTGGGAAGACGGGATCGTGGCGGCGCAGGCCCATGGCGACAAGCAAGCCGAGAAAGAGATGACCGTATTCCTGAAGAAGCTCAACAAAGCAGCGGGTTGACGCGGCCCCTGTAGGAGCGGGTTTACCCGCGAATGCGTCGGTGAATCCAACATCGCATTCGCGGGTAAACCCGCTCCTACCAGAGGGCGATGAATGGCTTAATACCAGCGCGGCTCACCAGCCGGGCGCTTCTTGAAGCGCTTCATGCTCCACATGTACTGGCTCGGGTACTCGCGTACATAACGCTCGACCACTTTGCTCATCGCCGCCGCCGACACATTCACATCGGTGCTGTACATCTCTTCCGGCGCAGCTTCGAGGAACACCTTGAAGCCCGAGCCATCCGGCAACCGCAGCGCATGCAGGAACACACCCACCGCCTTGCCACCGGCCAGCATGTTCGGCACGAACTTGCTGGTCAGCGCCTGGGTGCCGAGGAACGGCACGAACACGCCCGCCGATTCCGCCGGCTCCGGGTCGGCAGGAATACCCACCTGGCCACCACGGCGCACTTCCTTGATCACGCTGAGGATGCCTTCCTTGGTCGACGGTGCCACGCGATTGCCCATCTGCACGCGCTGCTCGCGCAGCAGGTCATCCACCGCCTTCAGCTTCGGCGGGCGGTAGAAGATGATCGGTTTGCACTGGTTGCAGTAGAAGTGGTTCAGCACTTCCCAGTTGCCCAGGTGGCTGGTGATGCCGACCACGCCTTTACCCGAGGCCAGGGCCTGCTCCAGCACTTCCAGGCCATGCACTTCCTTGACCAGCTCCAGCGAGCGTTGCGGCGGCCAGATCCAGGCACAGGCACTTTCGACAAAGGATTTACCGATATCCCGCAGCGCCTGGCCCACCAGTTGCTCACGGGCAACCGGGTCCATCTCCGGGAAGCATTTGGCCAGGTTGATCCGTACCACGTTGCGCGAACTGTTGGGGATTTTCCACATCAGCCAGCCAATACCGGCGCCGACACGCTGCACAGCGCCCCAGGGCAGCTTGGCAAACAGGCGCAGCACCCCGACCATCAGGGCGCCCTTGAACTTTTCCACAGGCGAATTCCTTATTTCAGCAAGGCGCGCATTGTAACCCCTCAGCGCAACAAGGCGGCGTAGCGATCGCAGTCGGTGGTGTGGTCCATGACCATGCCGGTGGCCTGCATGAAGGCGTAGCAGATGGTCGGACCGACGAACGTGAAGCCAGCTTTCTGCAGGGCCTTGCTCATTGCCTTGGCTTCATCGGTGACCGCCGGCACATCGCTGCGCTGCTTGAAGTGGTTGATCTTCGGCGAGCCGCCGATGAACGACCACAGCCATTCGGCAGGGTTATCCACAGCCAGCCAGGCCTGGGCATTGCGCCGTGCAGCCTTGAGCTTGAGGCGATTGCGGATGATGCCTGCATCCTGCATCAATTCTTCGATGCGTTCGTCGCTCATGGCCGCCAGCTTTACCGGGTCGAAGCCGTACATCACCTGACGATAACGCTCGCGTTTGCGCAAAACGGTAATCCACGAAAGCCCCGCCTGGAACCCTTCGAGCAAAAGCATCTCGAAGAGCAACGCCGGGTCGCGCTGTGGCATTCCCCATTCCTGGTCGTGGTAGGCCTGGTACAACGGATCGTCGGTACACCAAAAGCAGCGTGGCATAAGGCTCCAATGAGTAGAGGGCGAGGCGAATCAGGTTATACTCCCGCTCTTTACATCCGCATCCCCAGATACAGGTGAATTTCGTGAGCCAGCCTACGCCAGCCGTGCGTACCTTCCAAGACCTGATCCTCGCCCTGCAGAACTACTGGGCAGCTCAAGGTTGTGTGGTACTTCAGCCCTACGATATGGAAGTAGGCGCCGGCACTTTCCACACCGCTACATTCCTGCGCGCCGTGGGTCCAGAAACCTGGAACGCCGCCTATGTGCAGCCTAGCCGTCGTCCTGCCGACGGGCGGTATGGCGAAAACCCCAACCGCCTGCAGCACTACTACCAGTTCCAGGTGGTGCTCAAACCGAACCCGGCCAACTTCCAGGAGCTGTACCTCGGCTCGCTGAAAGCCATCGGTCTGGATCCGCTGGTGCACGACATTCGTTTCGTCGAAGACAACTGGGAATCGCCGACCCTCGGCGCCTGGGGTCTGGGCTGGGAAATCTGGCTCAACGGCATGGAAGTCACCCAGTTCACCTACTTCCAACAAGTCGGCGGCATCGAGTGCTACCCGGTCACCGGTGAAATCACCTACGGCCTGGAGCGCCTGGCCATGTACATCCAGGGCGTCGATTCGGTGTACGACCTGGTGTGGGCCGACGGCCCGTTCGGCAAGGTCACCTATGGCGACGTGTTCCACCAGAACGAGGTGGAGCAGTCGACCTACAACTTTGAACATGCCAACGTCGACAAACTGTTCGAACTGTTCGATTTCTACGAAAGCGAAGCCAACCGCCTGATCAAGCTGGAGCTGCCGCTGCCGACCTATGAAATGGTCCTGAAGGCCTCGCACACCTTCAACCTGCTGGACGCCCGCCGCGCCATCTCGGTAACCGAGCGCCAGCGTTACATCCTGCGTGTACGTACCCTGGCCCGGGACGTGGCGCAAAGCTATCTGCAAGCCCGCGCACGCCTGGGCTTCCCGATGGCCACCCCTGAACTGCGTGACGAAGTGTTGGCTAAGCTGGAGGCTGCACAATGAGTGCTCAAGATTTCCTGGTAGAACTGGGCACCGAAGAGCTGCCACCCAAGGCCCTCGCCAGCCTTGGCGACGCCTTCCTGGCCGGTATCGAAAAAGGCCTGCAGGCTGCTGGCCTGAATTACACCGGCAAGCAGGTGTACGCCGCGCCGCGTCGTCTGGCCGTGCTGATTCGCCAGCTGGACGTGCAGCAGCCTGACCGCAGCATCAACATCGACGGCCCGCCCCTGCAGGCTGCCTTCAACGCCGAAGGCGAGCCGACCCAGGCTGCGCTGGGCTTCGCCAAGAAGTGCGGTGTGGAACTGGCCGAGATCGACCAGAGCGGCCCCAAGCTGCGCTTCTCCCAGCACATCCCGGGCAAGGCTACCGTTGGGCTGCTGCCGACCATCGTCGAAGATTCGCTGAACGACCTGCCGATTCCCAAGCGCATGCGCTGGGCGGCCAGCCGTGAAGAGTTCGTACGCCCGACCCAATGGCTGGTGATGCTGCTGGGCGATCAGGTGGTCGACTGCACCATCCTGTCGCAGAAGGCCGGGCGTGAATCCCGTGGCCACCGCTTCCACCATCCGGAAAACGTGCTCATCACCACCCCGGCCAACTACGTCGAAGACCTGCGCAAGGCCTACGTCCTGGCCGACTTCGCCGAGCGCCGCGAGCTGATCAGCAAGCGTACCGCAGAGCTGGCCATGCAGCAGGAAGGCACGGCCATCGTGCCACCGGCGCTGCTGGACGAAGTGACCGCACTGGTCGAGTGGCCGGTGCCGCTGGTGTGCTCGTTCGAGGAGCGTTTCCTCGAGGTACCGCAAGAAGCCCTGATCACCACCATGCAGGACAACCAGAAGTACTTCTGCCTGCTGGACAACGAAGGCAAGCTGCTGCCGCGCTTCATTACCGTGGCCAACGTCGAAAGCCGCGACCCGAAGCAGATCGTGCAAGGCAACGAAAAAGTCGTGCGCCCGCGCCTGACCGACGCCGAGTTCTTCTTCAAGCAGGACAAGAAGCAGCCACTGGAAACCTTCAACGAACGTCTCAAGAACGTGGTGTTCCAGGCTCAGCTCGGCACCGTGTACGACAAGGCTGAACGTGTTTCCAGGCTGGCCGCCTTCATTGCTCCGCTGATCGGCGGCGACGCCCAGCGCGCTGGCCGTGCCGGCCTGCTGTCGAAGTGCGACCTGGCCACCGAGATGGTCGGCGAATTCCCTGAAATGCAGGGTGTTGCCGGTTACTACTACGCGCTCAACGACGGTGAGCCGGAAGACGTAGCCCTGGCCCTGAACGAGCAGTACATGCCGCGCGGTGCAGGCGCCGAGCTGCCGCAGACCCTGACCGGTGCTGCCGTGGCCATCGCCGACAAGCTCGACACCCTGGTGGGCATCTTTGGCATCGGCATGCTGCCTACCGGCAGCAAGGACCCGTACGCCCTGCGCCGTGCTGCTCTGGGCGTGCTGCGTATCCTGATCGAGAAGCAACTGGACCTGGACCTGACCGGTGCGGTCGAGTTTGCGGTCAAGCAGTTCGGCGCCAAGGTCAAGGCCCCCGGCCTGGCCGAACAAGTACTGGAGTTCATTTTCGACCGCCTGCGCGCGCGTTACGAAGACGAAGGTATCGACGTCGCCACGTACCTGTCGGTACGCGCACTGCAGCCAGGCTCCGCCCTGGACTTCGACCAGCGCGTACAAGCCGTGCAGGCGTTCCGCAAACTGCCGGAAGCCGAGGCCCTGGCCGCGGTGAACAAGCGCGTGTCGAACCTGCTGAGCAAGGCCGAAGGTGCCATCGCCGAGCAGGTCGAGCCGAAGTACTTCGACAATGCCAACGAGTTCTCCCTGTACTCGGCCATCCAGCAGGCCGACCAGGCCGTGCAACCGATGGCTGCGGCACGTCAGTACAGCGAATCGCTGGCCCGCCTGGCGGCCCTGCGTGACCCGGTCGATGCCTTCTTCGAGGCGGTCATGGTCAACGCCGAAGACGCCAAGGTACGTGCCAACCGTTATGCCCTGCTCAGCCGCCTGCGCGGCCTGTTCCTGGGCGTGGCTGACATTTCGCTGCTGGGGTAAGCCTTGAAACTGCTGATTCTCGACCGTGACGGGGTGATCAACTACGACTCCGATGCGTACATCAAGACGCTGGAAGAATGGGTGCCGATCCCAGGTTCGGTCGATGCGATCGCGCAGTTGAGCAAGGCGGGCTGGACGGTGGCCGTGGCCACCAACCAGTCCGGCATTGCCCGTGGCTACTACCCGCTGGCAACCCTTGAGGCCATGCACGCGCGCCTGCGCGCGCTGGTGGCCGAGCAGGGCGGCGAGGTGGGCCACATCGTGTATTGCCCGCATGGGCCGGACGAGGGGTGCGATTGCCGCAAGCCCAAGCCCGGCATGCTGCGGGCGATCGCCGAGCATTACCAGATCGGCCTTGAAGGCGTCTGGTTCGTCGGCGACAGCAAAGGTGACCTGGAGGCCGCCCTGGCCGTCGGTGCACAACCCGTGCTGGTGAAGACCGGCAAGGGCGAGCGGACCCTGGAAAAAGGCGTCCCGGAAACTACACTGATTTTCGACGATCTGGCAGCTATCGCCAGAGAACTAATTTAAACAGTGCGCCTTCTGGCGCATTTTTCTCAGGCGGGCATGCCCCGCAATGGTACAAGCCACTATGTCGATCCTGCAGGCGATCAGAATCTTTCTTTTTTACCTGCTGCTGGGCACCAGTTCGCTGCTGTGGTGCTCGCTGAGCTTCTTCGTCGCGCCGTTCCTGTCGTTCCCCAAGCGCTACAAGTTCATCAATGTGTACTGGTGCCGCTGCGCGCTGTTTCTGGTGCGCACCATCTTGGGCATCGACTACAAGATCACTGGCGCCGAGAACGTGCCAGCTGAGCCTTGCGTGATTTTGTCCAATCACCAGAGCACCTGGGAAACCTTCTTCCTGTCCCAGTACTTCTCGCCGCTTAGCCAGGTGCTCAAGCGCGAGCTGCTGTATGTACCGTTCTTCGGCTGGGCCATGGCCATGCTGCGGCCCATCGCGATCAACCGCGACAACCCCAAGGAAGCGTTGCGCCAGGTGGCGAGCAAGGGTGACGAACTGCTCAAGCAGAAGACGTGGGTGCTGATTTTCCCAGAAGGCACCCGTGTACCGTTCGGCACCCTCGGCAAGTTCTCCCGCGGCGGTACCGCCCTGGCCGTGAATGCCGGGCTGCCGGTGCTGCCGATTGCCCACAACGCTGGCAAGTTCTGGCCCAAGACGGGTTGGGGCAAGCGCGCCGGTACAATCGAAGTGGTAATTGGTGAGCCGATGTACGCCAACGGCACTGGGCCACGTGCCATCGCCGAACTCAACGACCGCGCTGCAGCTTGGAACGAAGCGACCCAGCGGGCCATGGGATCGCTGCCGCCAGCTGCGGAAAAACCTCAGGAGCAGATGGCTTGACCTTCTGTGGATAACTTGTGTGCAGTTTTTGGATTAAATGCTTGAATTGATAGCTAAGTGTATGAATTTTCTAGTTATTTCTTTGTATGAATTTTTTCTGAAAATCGTGCATAAGTTTTTTTGAGGTATAAAAAAACCGGCTTTTACAGCCGGTTTTTTTATGGCATGTGGACATCAGACTTTGTCGATATCTACATCCTTGGTTTCTCTCAGACAGAAGATCCCAACCACCAGACTGATCCCGGTCACCAGCACCGGGTACCACAGCCCGTAGAAGATATCCCCGGTATAGACCACCAGCGCAAACGATACGGTAGGCAGGAAACCACCAAACCAGCCATTGCCAATGTGGTAGGGCAGCGACATCGAGGTGTAGCGGATGCGGGTCGGGAACAGCTCGACCATCACCGCCGCCAACGGACCATAGGTCATGGTCGCGATCAGGATCATCGCCACGATCAGTACCACCACCATTACCTGGTTGACCTGCGCAGGGTCCGCCTTGGCCGGGTAACCAGCCTGCTCGATTGCAGCACGCATGGCGGTTTCGTCAAAGCCGTTGATGGTCTTGTCACCGATGTTCACCACCACTTCACTGCCGGCCACGCTTACCGAGCTGTACGGCAGGCCCTGCTTGACCAGGAAGGTCTTGACCTTGTCGCACGGGCTGTCAAAACGAGCCTTGCCCACTGGGTCGAACTGGAATGTGCAGCCTTGCGGGTCGGCGGTGACCACAATCGGCGCCTGACGGCTGGCAGCGTCGATCTGCGGGTTGGCGTAGTGGCTCAGCGCCTTGAACAGTGGGAAGTACAGTACCGTGGCCAGCAACAGGCCGAACATCAGGATCGGCTTGCGGCCGATACGGTCGGACAACCAGCCGAAGAACACGAAGAACGGCGCGCCAATCACAACGCTGATGATGAGCAGGGTGTTGGCCTGAGCCGAGTCCATTTTCAGCATCTGGGTCATGAAGAACAGAACGTAGAACTGCGCCGTGTAGAAGGTCACAGCCTGCCCCGCGTTGATGCTGAACAGGGCGGTAAGCACCACTTTCAGGTTTGGCCAGGAGGTGAATGACTCACGGATGGGCGACTTGCTGACCTTGCCCTGAGCCTTCATTTTCACAAAGGCCGGCGACTCGTGCATGCTCATGCGAATCCAGGTGGAGATCGCCAGCAGCACGATCGACAGCAGGAACGGCAAGCGCCAGCCCCAGGTTTCGAACTGGTCGCCACTGACATACCGGCTACCCAGCACCACCAAGAGCGACAACAACAGGCCCAGCGTTGCGGTGGACTGGATGAAACCAGTGTGTAAGCCACGCTTGCCGGGCGGCGCATGCTCGGCCACGTAAGTAGCTGCACCGCCATACTCACCGCCCAGCGCCAGCCCCTGAAGCATGCGCAGGATCACCAGGATGATCGGTGCGGCGATGCCGATGCTGGCGTAGGTGGGCAACAACCCCACAGCGAAAGTGGACAGGCCCATCAACACGATGGTAACCAGGAAGGTGTACTTGCGCCCGATCATGTCACCCAGGCGGCCGAACACCAGCGCGCCAAACGGCCGCACCAGAAAGCCCGCAGCAAAGGCCATCAGGGCGAAGATGAAAGCGGTGGTATCGTTCACGCCAGCGAAGAACTGCTTGCTGATGACCGCTGCCAGCGCACCATAGAGAAAAAAGTCATACCACTCGAAAACCGTCCCGAGGGATGACGCGAAAATGATCTTGCGTTCTTCACGGCGGCTGGAGCTGCTGGCCGCCGCACCCTGCTCTTGGATGTAATCCGACATCGTTGCTGTCCTCGGCCCTTAGGCCACAGTGATTATTCTTGTTGTTCCACTGTCGGCGACTTCTGACCGCAAGCCGCCGGTACTGCACGCACCCGGGTCAGGGCGTCGGTAACGCGTCTTCGTTCAGGTAGGTCTGGGTAGCAGCTCCTTTGAGGATCAGTTGCGCCGCCTTTTCGGCGATCATCAGGGTGGGGGAACACGTATTGCCGGAAGTTATCTGCGGCATGATCGAAGCATCAGCCACGCGAAGTCCGGGGATGCCATGCACGCGCAGCTGGTTATCCACAACGTCCATGGCACCGTTGCCCATGCGACAGGTACCGACCGGGTGGAAGATGGTGGTGCCGATCTTGCCAGCGGCCTCGAACAGTTCTTCCTCGCTTTGCAGCGCCGGGCCCGGCAAATATTCCTTGGGCTCGAAAGCGGCGAGGGCAGGGGCCTGGACGATGCGCCGGGTAAGGCGAATGGCATCGGCAGCAACCCGCAAGTCCTGCGGAGCACTGAGGTAATTGGGGTCGATCAGCGGCGTGCTATTCATGTCGGTGCTGCAGATGTCGATGCGCCCACGGCTGGCCGGGCGCAGGTTGCACACCGAGGCCGTAAAGGCCGGGAACTGATGCAACGGCTCACCGAAGCGTTCCAGTGACAGCGGCTGCACGTGATACTGAAGGTTGGCGGTGGCCTGTTCGGGGCTTGAACGCACGAACGCGCCTAACTGGCTCGGCGCCATGGCCAGCGGCCCGCTACGGTCGTAGAGGTAACGCAGGCCCATGCCCATCTTGCCCCACAGGCTGTTGGCCATCTGGTTCAAGGTACGGGTGTTGCGGATCTGGTAGATCAGGCGCAGTTGCAGGTGGTCCTGCAAGTTGCCACCAACGCCAGGCATATCGTGGCGAACACCAATGCCCAAGCTTTCCAGCAACTGACGCGGGCCGATGCCGGAGCGCTGGAGGATGCCCGGTGAACCAACCGCCCCAGCACAGAGGATGATCTCGCGGCGCGCCGCAAACTCATGCCAAGCCCCTTGCCAGAGCGCCTTCACCGCCCTTGCGCGGGTGTTGTCGAGCAGTACCTGATCAACCTGCACGCCGGTCAGCACAGTGAGGTTGGCGCGATCCTTGATCGGCCGCAGGAAAGCTTTGGAAGCGTTCCAGCGCACACCACTGCGCTGGTTGACCTGAAAATATCCACAACCCTGGTTGTCGCCGGTGTTGAAATCGTCGACCTTGCCAATACCGCTCTGCTCGGCGGCATCACGGAAAGCATCAAGGATCGGCCAGCTGTAGCGTTGGCGCTCGACCCGCCATTCGCCCTCCGCGCCGTGGTACTCGCTGGCGCCGGCAAAGTGGTTTTCGCTGGCCTTGAACAGCGGTAACACATCTTTCCACGCCCAGCCGTCGTTGCCTTGCGCGGCCCAATGGTCATAGTCGGCGGCTTGGCCCCGCATGTAGATCATGCCGTTGATCGACGAACAGCCACCTAGCACCTTGCCCCTTGGATAACCCAAAGCGCGACCGCCGAGCCCAGGCTGTGCCTCGGTCTTGAAGCACCAGTCTGTGCGCGGATTGCCGATGCAGTAGAGGTAACCGACGGGGATATGGATCCAGGGATAATTGTCACGGCCACCCGCCTCCAGCAGCAGCACGCGGCAGGAAGGGTCGGCGGACAAACGATTGGCCAGCAGGCATCCGGCAGGACCGGCCCCTACGACCACGTAGTCGAAGACAGAATCGGCTGATGGCATGTGCAACCTCGCGCCTGTTTTTTATTCTTGTCCCGATCCATCTTAGTGAGTAATTTCGTGGATGAAACACGAGATTTCGCGCAGCCGCTGTGCGTTTTAGCACAGTGGCAAGCCTGTACCGACCTCTTCGCGGGCTCGCCCGCACCTCAGGGATCACGTTAACTTCAGGGTGTTGACCACACCTGTGGGGCATGCCCGTGAAGAGGCCGGAACGAACTGCCATAAGGGACAAGCATGTTCGACTGGAATGATCTGCGTTTTTTCCTCGAGTTGCAGCGCAGCGGCCGCCTGCTGACCGCCGCCAAGCGCCTGAACACTACCCACAGCACCGTGGCCCGGCATATCGAGAGCATCGAGCAGAGCCTGGGGACCGCGCTGTTCGTGCAACATGCCCAGGGGTACGAGCTGACCCCCTCGGGCCAAGCCCTGCTCAAGCATGCCGAAGCCATGGAGAACGTCGCCCTGCTGGCACAGGAGGAAATCACCCAGGCCATCACCCCGCTGGGCAAGATTCGCCTTGGGGTAACCGAAGGCATCGGCATCATGTTCTTCACCCCACGCATGAACGCGTTGTTCGAGCGCTACCCCGGCCTGGAGGTGGAACTGGTTGCGGTCCCGCGTTTCGTCAGCATCCTCAACCGCGAGGCAGAAATCAGCATCCATCTGGAGCGACCCAACGCCGATCTGCTGATCACCCGCAAACTCACCGACTACCGCCTGGCGCTGTACGCCAGCCAGGACTATCTGGACCGTGCGCCGCCATTGCATCACCGAGAAGACCTGGCCCGGCACAGCTGGATCGGCTACGTTGACGATTTGCTGTTCAGCCAGGAACTGCTGTTTCTCAACAGTTTCTGCCGAGCACCCAACGTGGTCTTTCGCAGCACCAGCGTGATTGCCCAGCAAGCCGCCGCCCGCGCCGGGCTGGGCATCGCCGTGCTGCCCAACTACATGGCCCGCCACGACCCGACACTGGTGCGTGTGCTGCCGGGAGAAACCATCCAGCGCAGCTACTGGATCTGCACCCGCCGCGAGCTGCACAAGTCTGTGCGCCTGCGGGTGGTGTGGGACTACCTGCTGGCGTTATGCGCGGCCGAACAAAGCGAGTTGCTAGCCGAGTAGTGCCTTGCCGGCCAACAACAGGGCTGCGGCCCAACCTGCCACGGCAAACATTTGCTGCAGACGCGGCCCGGCCAACCTGGCTGCCAAGGGCCGCGCCAGCAGCAGGCCGAGCACCGCGCCGACGGCAAACGGGGCGCCAACCTGCCAGTGCATGACGCCCGCAAGGCTGGCGCTGACCACACTGCCGGTAGAGACCAGGGCAATCACTGCCAGCGAGGTGGAGACGATACTGGCCATGCGCAGGTTGGTGTAGCGGTTCAGGGCCGGGATGATAACGAAGCCCCCACCCACGCCCAGCAAGCCGGACAACAACCCGGACAAGGCACCCGTGAATGCCAGTGCGCGCGCGCAGGGCAGGGTCCAGCGCAAACGCCCCTGCAACGGGTTCAGCACGCACGGCTCGATAAAGCGATGAGCGTCATTGGCTTCGCCACGCAGTTCTTTGGCCGCCTTGCGCCAGATGCGCAGGCAGGCATAAACCAGCACGCCGGCGAATACCACCTGCAACGGTGCATTCGGCAGGCGGTGCGCCAGCATCAGCCCGAAAGGCGCTGCTGCCACACCAACCAACGCAATGAACAGCGCAGCCCTATAACGCACCAGACCTTGGCGCAAGCCCAGCACCGCACCAACCGCTGCAGCCAAACCTACAGCCAACAGGCCCACCGGTGCCGCTTCGACCATCGATAGCCCCAGGCCGAACACCAGCAAGGGTACTGCGAGAATGCCACCGCCTGCGCCGGTCAGCGCCAGCACCGCGCCGATGATTGCGCCCAGGCCCGCCCCTAACAGTTGATGCTCGATCACTGCCCACCCTCGGCTACCAGCTGCGGGCGTGCCAACCACTCGCGCCCCTTGAGCATGCCTTGCCAGTACAACGGTGGCAGCGCCTGTGCCTTGAGCAACCAGGCCAGGCGTGTCGGCTTGCGGCCATCCAGTAACCAGTTAGGGAAGCTCGGTGCCAGCTTGCCGCCATAGGTGAACTCGGCCAGGACAATCTTGCCGCGCTCGACGGTAAGCGGGCACGAGCCATAGCCGTCGTACTGAGCCAGGGTCGCCAGCCTGCCCAGCGCCACCAGCACATTGTTGGCGACCACCGGTGCCTGCTTGCGCGCCGCAGCGGCGGTCTTGGCATTGCTGGTGTTAGCCACGTCACCCAGGGCATGAACGTTGGTGTATTTGCGATGGCGCAGGGTATGCGGATCGACGTCAACCCAGCCGGAGCTATCAGCCAAGGGGCTTTCGCGAATGAAGTCTGGCGCCACCTGTGGCGGTACCACGTGCAGCATGTCGAAGGCCTCGATGCGCGTTTCGCTGCTGCCATCGGGCAGGGTACGCAAGAATGTAGCGCGCTTTCCCGGGCCGTCTACGGCAACCAACCTGTGGGAGAAGTTGAGGTCGACGGCGTATTTCTCGATGTACTTCATCAGCGCGGGCACGTAATCCGCGACACCGAACAGTACGGCACCCGCATTGTAGAAGCTGGCTTTCACCGCCCCCAAATGGCCATGGCGCAGCCAGTGGTCGCAAGACAGGTACAGCGCCTTCTGTGGTGCACCGGCGCACTTGATCGGCATGGGCGGCTGGCTGAACAACGCGCGTCCTTGCTTGAGCTTTTGCACCAGTTCCCAGGTATAGGGCGCCAGGTCGTAGCGATAGTTGGAGGTGACACCGTTGCGGCCGAGGGTCTCGCTGAGCCCATCGATGGCCGCCCAGTCCAGCTTGAGGCCGGGGCAGACGATCAGCTGTTCATAGCTGATGGCGCGACCATCATCGAGGATGACCAACTGGGCCAATGGGTCGAATCCCTTTACCCGCGCCTTGACCCAGCGCACACCGCGAGGAATGGTCGACGCCATGGTGCGGGCAGTGCTTGGTGCCTTGAACACACCGGCACCGACCATGGTCCAGCCGGGTTGGTAGTAGTGCACTTCGGCAGGGTCGATCAAGGCGACGTCCAACGATGGGTCGCGGCTGGTCAGGCTGGAAGCAGTGGCGATCCCGGCGGCACCGGCACCGACGATGACCACCTTGTGGTGGTCGGTATTGGCAGGGGACAACAAGGCAGGCATGGCGGCAAATCCTGGAAATCTGATTATGGGGGCAGGGCGGTTACAGCTTGTTCAGCGGGATCTTCAGATAGCTCACGCCGTTCGCCTCCGGAGGGGGTAGCTGGCCGCTACGCATGTTCACCTGCACCGAAGGCAGGATCAGCACAGGCATTTCGAGCGTCTTGTCGCGGGCTTCGCGCATGGCAACGAAGCTGTCCTCATCGATACCCTGGTGGATGTGAATGTTGTGGGCGCGCTGCTCGGCGACAGTTGTGACGTACTGCATGTCACGGCCACCTGGCAGGTAGTCGTGGCACATGAACAACCGCGTCTGATCGGGGAAAGCCAGCAGGCGACGGATTGAGCGATACAAGGTGCGGGCATCGGCCCCGGGGAAGTCGCAGCGGGCGGTGCCATAGTCGGGCATGAACAAGGTGTCTCCAACGAACACCGCGATCTCGCCAGCATCTTCGATCATGAAACTCATGCACGCGGGTGTGTGCCCAGGCGTGTGCAACGCACGGGCCTGCAGGTTGCCAATACGGAAACCTTCCTCGTCTTCGAGCAGCACATCGAACTGGCTGCCATCACGGGCGAAGCCGGGCTCAGCGTTGAACAAGGCGCCAAACACTTTCTGCACCTGGGTAATGTGCGCGCCAATTGCGGTATGGCCGCCCAGCTTTTCCTTCAGGTAGGCAGCGGCTGAAAGGTGGTCGGCGTGTACATGGGTTTCCAGCACCCAGCGCACACTGGCATTCAGCTCGTTCACACGCTCGATCAGGCGATCAGCCGAAGCGCTGCAGGTGCGCCCGGACTTGGGGTCGTAATCCAGCACGCTGTCGATCAATGCGCATTGTCGGGTTTCACGGTCCATGACCAGGTAGCTGATGGTCGAGGTCGCCTCGTCGTAGAAGGCGTCCACGTGAAGGTTGTTGCCGATGATCATCACGTTCTCCAATTTATCCGCCCCGCCTTGTACAGGCGTAGGCAGTGACAGGAGCTTTATCAAGATGCATGCCAGGCTTTTTGCCACTCACTGGCCAGTAAAACCGTCCAGTTGCAGACTGCTGCCGTCAAAACTGGCAGCCCAGATGGCAGTCGACTGACAGCCAATGGCAGTGTTTGGCAGTCCTTGTTACCCTGCGTCGGTCATCCATACGGTGCCGTCATGCCTGAAGCCCATCCCCTCATCCTAGCTCTGGTTTCCTACCTCGAGCACGATGCCCTCCCGACCATCGTGTTGGACACCGACTACAACATCCTCGCCGCCAATGCGGCCTATCGCCGTCAGTTTGGGCGGCATGATCAGGCCCCACTGGGCGAGAAGTGCCACAGGGTTTCGCATCACTACGCTGTGCCGTGCGACCAGGCTGGCGAACATTGCCCGATGCGCAAGGCGTGGGACAGCAAGGTACCGGAACGGGTATTGCACATTCATCACACACCACGCGGCCCGGAGCATGTGGATGTCGAGTTGCGGCCGATCCTGGATGAACAGGGCAAGGTAGTGGCCTTTGTCGAACGCCTCACCACCATTACCCTCGCCTCGGCGCAGCCTCAGGAGCAAGGGTTGGTCGGCCGCGCGCCAACCTTCAAGGCCGCGCTGGCCAGCCTGCAGCGTGCGGCACCGGCGCAGATCCCGGTGTTGTTGCAGGGGGAGTCGGGGACCGGCAAGGAGCTGTTCGCCCGTGCAGTGCACATGGGCAGCCCCAGGGCCAACGGCCCACTGGTGGTGGTGGACTGCACCGGTCTGACCGAGTCGTTGTTCGAGAGTGAACTGTTCGGCTATGAGAAGGGTGCGTTCACCGGGGCGAATCAGCGCAAGACCGGCTTGGCCGAGGCAGCCCATGGCGGCACCCTGTTCCTCGACGAAATCGGTGAAGTGCCGCTGGCGATGCAGGTGAAGCTGCTGCGCCTGATAGAGTCCGGCAGTTTCCGTCCTGTGGGCAGCCTGCGCACTGTGCATTCGGATTTCCGCCTGATATCGGCCACCCATAAACCACTTAAACAAATGGTCGCGGATGGCTCCTTCCGTGAAGACCTGTATTACCGCATCAGTGGCTTCCCGATTCGTCTGCCTGCATTGCGCGAACGGGTGGAGGATCTGCCGCTGCTCGCACAAAGCCTGCTGCAGCGCATGGTGGGCCAGCCGACGCCCAGGCTGAGTGAAGACGCCTTGCAGCAACTTGCATTGCATCCGTTTCCGGGCAATATCCGCGAGCTGCGCAACATTCTGGAACGCGCGCGTTTGTTTGCCGACGACGGTGTGATCAGGCCGGAGCATTTACCGGAAGACACTGGGCTGACTGGCGCGCCTAAAGGAAGCGGCCGTCGCAATGACTTGGGTGAGCTGGCGCAGGCGCTGGAGCTGTTCAAAGGCTCGCGCAGTGAACTGGCCAGTCATCTTGGCATGAGTGAACGCACGCTGTATCGCCGCTTGAAAGCGCTCGGGCTGAACTGAAAGAACGCCAGACTTTACCGGACCTTTACCTGCGCCCTGACATTGAAAGGGAAAAATCGTGGTCTGATCAGTTAACCGAAACTGGCAATCAATACTTGCCAGGCGATTAACAGGCAGAGGACCGCATCAAATGAAGAAAGCCCTAACCGTGATCTGCGCCGCGCTCATGCTCAGCATACCGCTGGCAAGCTTCGCGCAACCGGGCCCGCCTGATCGGCATGATGGCGGCCCATCGCACCAAGGCAACCCGCCACATGGTCAACCACAGCACCAGGGCCGACATGACAATGGCCGCGGACCTGCTTACCGTGATCCAAACTTCCGCCCACAACAAGGCATGCCGATACCTCATAAGCAGTGGCAGCGTGGTCATGCCGTTGATCCACATTACCGTGGTGATCGTTACTGGGTAACTGACTGGCAAGCGCGCCACCTGTATGCGCCACCTCGTGATCATCGTTGGCTGTATGTGAATGGCGACTATGTGCTGGTGGCCATTGCCAGCGGTGTGATCGTGAACATTCTGGCCGGCTACTGATTGTTTGCAGGCACTAAAAAGCCCGCATCAGCGGGCTTCTTAGTGTGTGGCGCATTACACCTGATGTAGGTTCACAAAATAGGTGATAGGCCAGACCCCGTGAAATTGGAATCTTCGCCATTTTTTTTGTGAAATGAAGGGGTGCTTTTCACAGAAAAGCCGAGAAATCCCTACTCACCAATCACAAAAGTTGATTGGCCTGGAAAGGGCCGTTTACGACCGACGCGTGACTTTTCGGTGAGGGATGAGGAGTAGTCGCAGCGATCCTTTAGCTCCTAGTCTGGCGACCTTGGGTTCAGAATCCGACTGGCAATGCCCGCCGTCACTACTTCAGAGGAACCAGCTTCCTCTGCTGCCAAAATTGCGGGGGGCTCATGCTGGTACCCAGGCCCGACAAATGCGCAGTTGCAGCCCTCAATTGCAAGGCTATCCAAAGCGGCACGCGTGTCAATCAAGATCTGATGCATGACGATGGCCGGCCTCACGGAGGTGAAACCGGAGATTCAGATTGACTAAACCGACCCCGTAGACACCAACCTCCACGAAGGCCGCTATCGACCCAAAGCTGTCCTTCAAGAAAGGCAGCTAACGGCGAGAAGCGGTCATTTTGTATCTACAGGTTTCGGGGCGATTCACTCGTCTGATGCTCAGGAGCACCAGGATGGGCGTCAAGGAGGTGGTCATCTTGAGGTGGACTATGCTGACCAGTTGCTCTCAAATCTAATCGTGAGGTCCTCCATGGCAAACCCCAATCTGCTGGCTCTATTCAGAGATGAAGTCCTTCTGACCGGGCCTGAAAGCTCCCTTCCAAGCAACCTATCTCAGTTCTGGCTTGAGGAGCTCCAGAGTCATCTGGAGAGGTATTTCGACGGTTTGAACTCGGATTCAGATGCAGAAGAGAAGGATCTCGACATCTCTCTCCCACTCGCAGCGATCATCCACATCTTGTTCGCGAAGAATGGTGGGGAGGAGATATCCGAGAGCTCTGAAAAGCTGTACGAGTATTTCCAAGACTACCGGCTCGAACTGGCCCTTGAAGAGATCACGCGAAAGACTCATGTGGCTGCCGAGGCTGCAACCATTGAGACCATCTTCACCAACCGAGATGTCCTGGTGGAACAAGGCCCCCTTCTTCAATAGGTACCTCCACCGATGCCATCGCCGGCGGGCACGCTCCGAGGCATTGATGGAATGCATTTTGACGGCTGCCGAGATCAGCGAATGAAAGAAATTGCTGCGCCGATGTTCGATCTAATCGCTTTGTCGCTTCCACGAGGGTTGGGGTTTGGGGACAGCCCGCCAGTAGGGGCATGGCTTAGTGAGGACGGAATTTCTTGTGCCGCTCTAACCCGAAATATCCATGCCGGCAGCTTCGGAATTGTCACCTTGCGGCGTCGTGTCGATAGCGTGTGGGTGCTCCTCAGCCATAGTGAGCGCACCACTGGCGAGTCTGAAGCCCGCGCCTCAATCAGCCATTTTCTCTATACCCAAGCCCATCCGCTTCCACTCCCTTCAGGTGAACGACGACGTGCTCCTCTAAGCAGAATGGGTAAGCGCACACCAAGCGTGGTGTTCAAATCACTATTTGATCCAAGCCGCCGTATTGGGGCGTGGGCGCTGAATCAACTGTATCTCGCACTGCCATCCCCAGACAGAAATTGGGTTCCCGATTGCCAGACTGAGAATTTTCACACCCGCCTCTGGGAAGCCCACCTATTAGCGATTTTTCGTGAACAGGGACTCTTGGTCACCCAGCCTAAAGAATCACCCGATTTTCACATCGAGAATAGGCTGGGAGATGAGGCCTGGGTTGAAGCAGTGACAGCCAACCCGGAAGAGCGGTATGAGCATTTTGGCGCCTCGCCGGTCCCCCCACCCGCTGACCGACATGAGCGTTTCTTAGGAGCGGCTGCAGAAAGGTTTGCGAGGACCATCCAAAACAAATTGGACAAGCGTTACGAATCCCTACCGCACGTGGAGGGTAAGCCGCTCATTCTGGCCTTAGCCGATTTCCATGCGCCCAGTTCAATGCTGTGGAGCAGGGAGTCGCTCATCAGCTATCTCTATGGCTTTGCAGTTCACTCATCTGCGCATCGTGGTACGCACCTGATAACTGTGGAGGAAGAGACATCTCTGCTATCAGGGCGCCCCAACGGCCTATTTACGCTAATGGAAAATGCCCATCTTTCAGCGGTCATTTTCACCAATGCCTGCACAGTGCCAAAGCTCAGCCGAGTGCCGATCTCAGGTGGAGCTCATCTAGACGGGTACCGATACTTGCGGTTTGGTGAGTTTTTCGACCGTTCTCCGGGAGCATCACGAGGTATCCCATTTCTGTTGGATGTAGCGTCCAGCGACTACGGTCAGCTCTGGCCGCAATATGGCTACGAGCCGTGGTCTGCTGAAGTGGAGGTATTCCATAACCCTATGGCACTATACCCGGTGCCTAATGAGTTGATACCAGAAGTCACCCACTGGAGAGAAGTAAACGGAAGAGTCGAGTGCGAATCTTTCTTTGATGTATCCATACTCCGATCCAGAACACTCGTCCTCAGTGCAAACGCTAAGGTTCCGTCACTCGATGAGTTGCTGACAGCAGCCAGTCCTCCAGAGCTCTGACGGCGGCGGGGTGGCCGCATCGTTGCCACGCAGGTAGATGAGAATTTCTCAGCAAGCTACCCAGCCAGGGGAAGGACATGAGATCCCCTGCGCAATTCAGGACCGTTGAAGCGTCACCTCTCTTCGGGTAAAAGCATGACCGTCATACAACGCTACAACAGCGTCATACCCGAGAGCATAGGAAGAAAAATGTCGATCCAAGGACTAAAACGATACTTTGGAAACAAGATTCACGCAGTGATAATGATGGCCCCGCTTAAGCGGGAAATGATACGCCTCGGCATATGCACCCTTATGGCGATTATTCTGAATATCATCTTGTATACCGGCGTTGAAGTAGACGGCACCATCAAGCCGTGGGCAGAAACCCCGATAAAACTGTTTGCATCGTCGATGTTATTCGCCTTCATGATCAAGGCTTTTCTGCCAGTTCTCGGCTGGACGATACTGAAAGCAATGCTGTTGAGTGCGAACAATGCCTTCAGCGGCATACTGAGTTTTTTGGGCAATCAGTTCACAGGCGTCATGTACTGTACCGGAATTATTATGGGTTCTATCACGATTAAATTGTATATGGTTTCCGGGGTTTTAGACTCTGAGTTTGCTTATCTGTCCGCAATCGTATTTGCTTCCGGGGTTTTATATTTCTATGTGCTGCAATGCGCCATTCAAAAAACAATGAGTCCGGCCCTGCGTACACCAGCAGTACCGCGTTAAACCACTAGGCTGTGACTATTCATCTCTGGTGCTCAGTAGGCGCTCGCTCTGCTGAACCCTCACCCATACACAACCATTAATGGACTGGCCCGCCTTCGACTTTATGAAGAAGGCGAGCGAGCACGTGACTGATTGCGCATGTATTCCGAGATGAGACTTTCGAAATTGATGTCCGCCTCCTCAACGAGAATATTGACGTGACAGTACAGCTCTTCAGGACCTCTGAGATAATTGAAAATCCTTGATCTAACGATGCCGCAAACCCCTTCTTTGACCGCCGTAGAGGGGAGGTTGATAACATCGCCAACGCACGGGATAAGAGCTAGGCCATGGTCGCTGTTGAAGACAATGTCAGCTGGACAGGCATCAATGCTGGCATCGGATTGTCCTTGCGAAACCTGCTGATAATCAATGCTATACCTCATGTACAGCCTACCTCATTTGTTGAGTGAGGAATCAGCGCCGCGGATCGTAAACAGAAACCTCAAGTTCGCAAGCGACGGGAGCATGTAGCGGATTTTCGGTACTAGAGAGCTTGGCAACTATCGTTTTTCAAGCACATACCCTACGCCCCGAAGCGTATGTATCAGTTTGGTCTCGAAAGGGTCATCTATCTTGGCTCTGAGTCTTCGAATCGACACCTCTACAACGTTTGTGTCGCAGTCAAAATTCATATCCCAAACCTGCGAAATAATTTGGGTGCGGCTCAGCACCACACCGGTATTACGCATCAGGTAATGCAGTAACGCGAATTCTTTCGTGGTCAGGTCAATGCGCTGACCGTCCCTGAATGCCCTGTGCCGGCTCTGATCAAGCTCCAGGTCAGCGACGCGAATGACCTCTACGGATGCAGGGTGATCTGACCTGCGCATCAAGGCGCGAACCCGGGCCAGCAGCTCAGGGAACTCAAATGGCTTGATCAGGTAGTCATCTGCTCCGTTCTCCAGCCCCCGGACCTTATCCGCCAGCCGGCTTCTCGCCGTCAGCATCATGATACGGGAAGGGCAGTTTTTACGACGCAACAACTCAAGGACCTGCCAACCGTCCATCTCTGGCAGATTTATATCCAGGATAATCAGCTCATATTCGTGCTGCTTAGCCAAGAATAATCCATCTGACCCGGTGTGGACGCAATCTACGACATAGCCACATTCCGTCAGACCTTGACGCACATACTCCGCAGTTTTTACTTCATCCTCAATTACCAGAATTCGCATGGGATTTTGTCTCGATATCACTGAGCAATTAACCGCGCACGCGCGCCGGCATTATTGAAAGGGATGGTAAATCAAAATGAGCGTGCCGGGGCTCAAATGACGGATTTGTAATTTCTAGGTAATACAGTTGATAGTCTGGCGGTATATCTTGTCGCGGTTTGGGTTTGACAGTTGCGGGCCCTCTCTCCAGCAGGTGATTTGACCTTATGAAGTATTGGGTTATTTTCTTCTTTGTGCTGGCTTCGTTCCGCTCAGATGACGGCGAGGTCGCTCACATTGAAGAGACTGGTCATTGGTGTAGTCATGAACTTCACCGGCATGCGATGCGTACAATCGAACGCCTACTTGAATTTTAGGCAAAAAAAGGCGCCCAATGGGCGCCAAATATCCACCTTTTACCAAAGGAGCACTTAAGCCACTCAAGGTGAATTCGTAATGCTCGTTTTACTAATAGGACCAGTTAATGAATAACTGGTCCAGTTAGCGAATTACAGAATCGAAAGCGGGTACTCAATGATCACACGGGTTTCATCCAGATCCGATTCGAATGCAGTGGCACGTGTGGTTGCCTGGCGCAACCGGAAGGACAGATCTTTTGCTGGACCGGTTTGGACAACGTATTTGACTTCGACGTCACGCTCCCAACGCTTCTGATTGTCGAGCGGGTTGCCGTTGTCATCAGTGCGCATGTAGAACTGGTTAGCGTTCGAGTAATCCGCGCCCGAGCCTCTGGCGTAGCGGGTCATGAACGTCAGGCCTGGAATGCCGTAGCTGGTGAAGTTCAGGTCATAGCGCAGCATCCAGGAACGCTCTTTCGGCGAGTTGAAGTCGCTGTACTGGATGGAGTTGTCGACGAAAATCGAGTCCGACTGACGCAGGTAGTCAAAATCGTCGTCGCCGTTGTTGCGCTGGTGCGACAGGGCTAGGGTATGGGCACCGTAACGCACGCCGACCTTGGCACTCCAGATGTTGTTGTCGAATTCACCCAGGCGCTTCTTACCTTCATCTACGGCTTTGTAGTAGTTGAAGCCACCGATCAGCGCCAGATCGTCGCTCAGCGGGTAAACCACGCTGGTGCCGGCGTAGTACTGATTCCAGACGTCTTTCAGCTGGCTGGCGTAGACGCTCACAGTCCAGTTGTCGTTGATCGAGTAGTCACCGCCACCGTAACCGATCCATGGCGAGTTGACCGGGCCGCCGTAGAACGTCACGAAGTTGTCGTTCAGGTTGCTTGAGACCGGCTGGCTCATCGCATGCAGACGACCACCCTGCAGGGTGAGGCCTTGGATGCTGGTGTTCTCAACGGTCACGCCGCGGAAGCTTTCTGGCAGCAGGCGAGAGTCGCCGGATGCAACGACCGGAGTCGATGGGAAAACATCACCTACTTTCACGATGGTATCGAACAAGCGGACTTTGGCTGCGCCGCCGACCTTGGTGTATTCGTCGCGAGCTTCGCCCTTGTTATCAACGGGTAGCACGTCGAAGGAGCTACGGCCGCCGTTGCGCCCATCACCGGTGTCGAGCTTGAGGCCGATCATGGCGAAGGCATCAACGCCAAAGCCAACGGTTCCCTGGGTAAACCCAGAGTTGAATTTGCTGATGATCGCGTGCGCCCAGGCTTCGGAGTAGCCGTTGGTGTTGCCCTTGCCACTGTTATAAGTGGGGGCAGTGCTGTCGCGGTTATCACGGTTGAAGTAGAAGTTACGGTTCAGCACTGTAAGGCTGCTGCCTTCAATGAAGCCTTCTGGCTTGTCTTCTGCCTGTGCCGAAATAGCATAGCTTCCAGACAGCGCAGAAACTGCCGCCAAATACAGTGGTACTTTGATTTTCATCCGATGCTCCTTTGATTCACGGCAGTTTTTATTATGTTTACCGGCGCGGGTGTCGTTAATTGTTCTGACCAGGCGGCGCGCCTAGCGTAGCGCGAGCTCATATTTGCAGGCCGAAGATAACGGGGGGGTGATAGGAAAATTACAATTTCGTCATCTACCTGTTGTTCGGGCCTTCGCACCGCGTGTTTGCCATCTCCGTTGCTTGTAACGAAATCATCGTGTCGGGTTTGGTTTCCCAGTATTTTCGGGCATTACAGGACATTCTTACGGAATTGTAATTTTCTAGCCACCCCTCTGATAGCTACCGCTCATTAGAGTGCCATCACCTAATCAAGTGGGGCTTGGCAGCTGTTTCGGCGTTCTCGCCAAGCTTTATCGAAGTTTGTGCACGAGGACCATCAAAGTGCCCCGGTATAACCGCAATGTCTTACCCAAGACCCCCGTCTCGCCCTGGAAGATCGCTGCACTCTGTGCAGTCATCTCTGGGTTGATGGCGCCTGCAGCCCTTGCCCAAAGCATCAGCTTGCCCCAGGCGCTTTCGACGGCCATGGATGCCAACCCAGACCTGGCCGCGGCCAGGCAAGAAATTGGGATCGCTGATGGTGCTCGCAAGCAGGCCGGGCTTATCCCCAACCCCACAATCTCGTATGACGTGGAAGACACCCGTCGTAACACCAGCCAGACGACTGTCTCTCTCAGCCAGACCCTTGAGCTGGGCGGTAAGCGGGGGGCTCGTGTTGACGTCGCCACATACGGGCAGACCGCCGCACAGCTTGAGTTAGACCGTCGCGTTAACGGCCTGCGTGCAGATGTCGTCCAAGCCTTTTACGCCGCGTTGCGGGCCCAGACAGGTCTCGACCTGGCCAAGCAATCTCTCGAACTGACTGAGCGCGGTCTTCGCATCGTCGATGGCCGTGTTCGCGCAGGTAAGTCGTCCCCAGTGGAGGCGACCCGCGCTCAAGTGCAACTGGCCGAAGCCCAGCTGCAAGTTCGACGTGCAGAAACGGAAAAAGCGACCGCTTACCAACAGCTCGCTCAAATTACCGGGAGCTCAGTCACCGTGTTTGATCGACTCGAATCGCCAACCCTCTCCCCGGGCTTGCCACCTCGCACTGAAGATCTGCTGGCTAAGCTCGACCAAACAGCAGAAATGCGTCAGGCCGTGGTGCAGATAGACAAGAGCGATGCCTCGCTCGGCTCAGAGAAAGCTCAGCGTATCCCGAACCTTACTGTCAGTGTAGGTAGCCAGTACGACCGCTCTGTGCGCGAGCGGGTCAACACTGTGGGCCTGTCTATGCCTTTGCCGCTGTTCGATCGTAACCAGGGCAACATTCTTTCCGCTTCTCGTCGTGCAGATCAGGCCCGGGACCAGCGCAATGCTGTTGAGCTGCGCCTGCGCACCGAAACCCAAACCGCGTTGAACCAATGGTCCACCGCCATGCAGGAGGTCGAGTCCTACGACAAGACCATTCTGCCTTCAGCCCAACAAGCCGTAGAGACCGCAACCCGCGGCTTCGAGATGGGCAAATTCGGTTTCATCGAAGTGCTGGATGCCCAGCGCACCTTGATCGTCGCTCGTGGCCAATACCTCGAATCGTTGGCAGCGGCGACCAATGCGCGTGCGCAGGTGGAAAGGGTTTATGGCGAAGTCGGCTCAACCGCCGGCACTCGCTGAACGGGCCAAACATTTTCTTCGGCACACAGCCTTGAACAAGCCGGTGCCTACGATCAGCAGGAGTAGCAATGGATAACAAACGCAAGATCGCCCTCGCGGTAGCCGCTGTGGCAGCCCTCGGATTTGGCAGCCTTGCCTGGAACAACAGTTCCGGACAGCAGGCCGCCAGTACTGCCGAGCATGGCGCTAACGATGGCCATGGCGACGAAAAGAAAGCCGCATCTGCCGCCAAAGAGGAAGGTGATGAGGGCCATGGTGAAGAAGGCCACAGCGAAGAGGGCGGTGAAGAAGAGGGCAAGCTGACGCTCAGCGCTGAACAGATCAAGGCCGCTGGTGTTGCCCTGGAAGCTGCAGCGCCTCGTGACCTCGGTACCGTCGTGAGCTTCCCTGGCGAAATTCGCTTCGACGAAGATCGTACTGCCCACGTGGTTCCTCGTGTTCCTGGCGTTGTTGAGGCTGTCCAGGCCAACCTGGGCGAGACGGTCAAGAAAGGGCAAGTCCTCGCGGTAATCGCCAGCCAGCAGATCTCTGACCTGCGCAGCGAACAACAGGCCGCACAGCGTCGCGTCGAACTGGCGCGTGTGACCTTCGAACGTGAGAAGCAACTGTGGCAGGACAAGATCTCTGCAGAGCAAGACTACCTCCAAGCACGCCAAGCGCTGCAAGAAGCGGAGATCTCCTTGGCCAACGCCAAGCAGAAGGTCGGCGCAATCGGTGCCTCGGTTAACTCCGTTGGCGGTAATCGTTACGAGCTCCGCGCTCCCTTCGACGCCGTGGTAGTGGAGAAACACCTGACCGTCGGCGAAGTCGTCAGCGAGGCGACCAACGCCTTCATCCTTTCCGACCTGAATCAGGTCTGGGCGACCTTCGCAGTTCCGCCGACAGATCTGGGCAAGGTCACGACTGGCCGTGCAGTGAAAGTCTCTTCGCCTGACATGAACGTCGAGGTCGAAGGGAAGGTGGGTTATGTCGGCAGCCTGCTGGGCGAGCAAAACCGTGCAGCTACTGTCCGCGTCACCTTGACCAACCCCAACGGCGCCTGGCGTCCAGGCCTGTTCGTAAACATTGCGGTCACCTCCCAGACCGATCGAGTTGCCGTAGCGGTCCCTGAGCACGCTGTGCAGACCGTTGAAGACAAACCTTCGGTATTCGTACGCACCCCAGATGGCTTTGACACCCGCCCGGTAAAACTGGGTCGCCGCGACAATGGGTACGTGGAAATCATCGACGGTATTGAAGCCGGCGCCCAGGTAGCAACCAGTGGCAGCTTCACACTCAAGTCCGAGCTCGGCAAAGCTTCTGCCGAACACGGTCACTGATGCGAACTGACAGGATGATTTCTCATGTTTGAACGTATCATCAGATTCGCCATCGAGCAGCGCATCGTAGTAATGATCGCCGTTCTGATCATGGCGGGTATCGGTATCTACAGCTATCAAAAGCTGCCCATCGATGCGGTACCCGATATCACCAACGTCCAGGTGCAGATCAACACTGCAGCGCCTGGTTACTCGCCCTTGGAAACCGAACAACGGATCACGTTTCCAGTTGAAACGGCCATGGCCGGTCTCCCGGGCCTTCAGCAGACCCGTTCCCTGTCTCGCTCTGGCCTGTCTCAGGTCACCGTGATCTTCAAGGATGGCACTGACATCTTCTTTGCCCGCCAGTTGATCAACGAGCGGCTGCAGGTTGCGAAGGAACAGCTGCCAGAAGGTGTAGAGGCCGTCATGGGTCCGGTATCTACCGGCCTCGGCGAGATCTTCCTGTGGACTGTTGAAGCCGAAGATGGCGCGGTCAAAGAGGACGGTACGCCGTACACCCCGACCGACCTGCGCGTGATCCAGGACTGGATCATCAAGCCTCAGCTGCGTAACGTCCCGGGTGTGGCCGAGATCAATACCATCGGCGGTTATGCCAAGCAGTTCCTGGTTGCGCCGGATCCAAAGCGCCTGGCTACCTACAAGCTGACACTCAATGACCTGGTCGCAGCGTTGGAAAGTAACAACGCCAACGTCGGTGCCGGCTACATCGAGCGTAATGGTGAACAGTTGCTCATCCGTGCACCGGGTCAGGTAGGCAATATCGAAGACATCGCCAACATCGTGATCACCAGTGTGGATGGTGCACCGATTCGCATCAGCAGCGTTGCTGACGTCAGCATCGGTAAAGAGCTCCGTACAGGTGCTGCTACTGAGAACGGCCGCGAAGTCGTGCTCGGTACCGTGTTCATGCTGATTGGTGAAAACAGCCGCACCGTATCTCAAGCTGTCGCCGCCAAATTGGCGGACATCAACCGCACCCTGCCAAAGGGCGTGGTGGCTGTGACTGTTTACGACCGTACCAACCTGGTTGAAAAAGCCATCGCGACGGTGAAGAAGAACCTGGTGGAAGGCGCGATCCTGGTTATCGCCATTCTGTTCCTGTTCCTCGGCAACATCCGTGCGGCTCTGATCACCGCGATGGTGATTCCGCTGTCCATGCTGTTCACCTTCACAGGCATGTTCAACAACAAGGTCAGTGCCAACTTAATGAGTTTGGGGGCACTCGACTTCGGCATCATCGTCGACGGTGCCGTGGTTATTGTAGAAAACGCGATCCGTCGACTGGCTCATGCGCAACATAAGCATGGCCGCATGCTCACCAAAACCGAACGCTTCCACGAGGTCTTTGCCGCGGCGCGAGAAGCTCGCCGGCCGCTGATCTTCGGTCAGCTGATCATCATGGTGGTGTACCTGCCGATCTTCGCCCTCACCGGCGTCGAAGGCAAAATGTTCCACCCGATGGCCTTCACCGTTGTGATGGCGCTGCTGGGTGCAATGGTCCTGTCCGTTACCTTTGTTCCTGCAGCTATTGCCATGTTCGTCACTGGCAAGGTGAAGGAAGAGGAAGGCGTGGTCATGCGCACAGCTCGACTGCGCTATGAACCGGTTCTGCAATGGGTGCTGGGACATCGGAACATCGCTTTCTCGGCCGCAGTAGCCTTGGTCGTGCTCAGTGGTTTGCTGGCAAGTCGTATGGGTAGCGAGTTCATCCCAAGCCTCAGTGAGGGTGACTTTGCGATGCAGGCCATGCGTGTGCCTGGAACGAGCCTCACTCAATCTGTCGAGATGCAGCAGCGTCTGGAGAAAGCGGTGATTGCGCAGGTGCCTGAAGTTGAGCGGATGTTCGCACGCTCGGGTACCGCAGAAATTGCATCTGACCCGATGCCGCCGAACGCCTCTGACGCCTACATCATGCTCAAGCCTCAGGATCAGTGGCCTAACCCGAAGAAGCCTCGTGATGAGCTGATTGCTGAAGTGCAGAAGGCCGCAGCGGGTGTTCCAGGAAGCAACTACGAGTTGTCGCAGCCAATCCAACTGCGTTTCAACGAGCTGATTTCGGGCGTGCGTAGTGACGTCGCTGTGAAAGTCTTCGGCGATGACATGGACGTGCTCAACAACACCGCCAACAAGATCGCGGCAGCGCTCAAAGCGGTCCCGGGCTCATCGGAAGTGAAAGTTGAGCAGACATCCGGCCTGCCGGTGCTGACCATCAACATTGACCGCGAAAAAGCAGCACGCTACGGCCTGAACATCGCGGATGTTCAGAACTCGATCGCTATCGCCGTGGGTGGCCGTCAGGCCGGCACGCTGTATGAGGGCGACCGTCGGTTCGACATGGTAGTACGCCTACCAGAGACCGTTCGCACCGACGTAGCGGGTATGTCCAGCTTGCTGATCCCGGTACCTGCCAATGCGGCACAGGGTGCCAATCAGATCGGCTTCATCCCGCTGTCCCAGGTCGCCAATCTGGACCTGCAACTGGGCCCGAACCAAATCAGCCGCGAGAACGGCAAACGTCTGGTTATCGTCAGCGCCAACGTTCGAGGCCGCGATCTGGGGTCCTTCGTTGAGGAGGCGACCGCATCGCTGGACAAGAAGGTGCAAATCCCTGCGGGCTACTGGACGACTTGGGGGGGCCAGTTCGAGCAGCTGCAGTCGGCTGCCAAACGCCTGCAGATCGTTGTTCCAGTCGCCTTGCTGCTGGTCATGACCTTGTTGTTCCTGATGTTCAACAACCTGAAGGACGGCATGCTGGTCTTCACCGGTATTCCATTCGCACTCACCGGTGGTGTTGTGGCGTTGTGGCTGCGGGACATCCCACTGTCGATCTCGGCAGGTGTCGGCTTCATTGCACTGTCCGGCGTTGCAGTACTGAACGGCCTGGTGATGATTGCCTTCATCCGCGGGCTAAGGGAGGAGGGACGAACGCTCAGACAGGCAGTCGATGAAGGTGCATTGACCCGTCTGCGACCTGTTCTGATGACAGCCTTGGTAGCGTCCCTGGGCTTCATCCCGATGGCTTTGGCCACCGGCACCGGTGCCGAAGTTCAGCGGCCATTGGCGACGGTGGTGATTGGCGGGATCCTGTCCTCCACCGCACTGACCTTGCTGGTACTGCCTGCCCTGTATCACTGGGCACACCGCAAGGATGAAGACGGCGACGAGGCCGAAGTGGTTAGCTAACAGCCTCCGCTAAAGAGAAGCCCACAACACGTGTTGTGGGCTTTTTTGTTTAAAGTGAAGTAGATGCACTTACCTTTCAAAATTGTAAGTTTCTCGTCATGCCGGTGATGCCTATGCATTGCTAAGGTTACGCCCGAGAAGTTTTGAAATTGAGAGGGTTTTATGAAAAAGCTAATTATCGCTGCTGCACTTGTTGTTTTCTCGGTGGCTTCGCAGGCCAACACTTTCTCCGAGAGCAAGCAGCTTCAATACACCAAGGAACACCAGACCGCAGTGGCCAAGTACGCGGAGAAAAATGGCAAGCCAATGCCAGAGATTCAGGATTACAAATATGGCATGAAGATAGACGTTGCGAAATTCGTACGTCAGTCGCAGGACCCCCGTACCTGCCAGGTCTATCCACGGTTGATGACCTTCGAGGACTCCCAGGGCACGCTCAAGACTGTTCGTTACTCGATGTATTCGCAATGCATCAACAACAAGTAGTAAACGATTTGAACAGAACAATTAGAGAATTCATAAATGCCAGGCAGTGCCTGGCATTTTTTATTACGCCCGATACCCCATAGCTTCGAAATGTTAACGCCTGGGCTCGGGCAAACCGTGCAATAGATCTTAGCCAACCAACAGAGACGGCTCCCCAACTGCAGAGGGCAATTGGAAGCCTTGACCCCAGAAGGGACGAGTTATGAAGAGTTTGCTTGAACGCCCTGATGACCAAGCCGGGCATGAAGGTCATAGCCATGAGCATGGCGGCATTTTTGGAATGAACACAGAGCTGATTTTCGCGCTGATCTGTGGTGCTCTCCTGGGTGCCGGAGCTCTCGCAGGAAAACTTGGCCTGATTGATCGTCTGCCTCTGATTCTGTACGTGTCGGCCTACGTGTTCGGTGGATGGTTCACCACTAAGGAAGCGGTTACCAACATCCGTCAGAAACGCTTCGAGATCGACTCGCTGATGCTTCTCGCCGCAGTCGGTGCCGCGAGCATCGGCGCCTGGGCGGAGGGGGCTCTGCTGCTGTTCCTGTTCAGTCTGGGGCATTCCCTTGAAAGCTACGCGATGGGGCGGGCCAAGAAAGCGATTGAGGCACTGTCCAAGCTCGCACCAGCCACCGCGATCGTACGCAGAGCAAATGGCACGGTGGAGATGCCCGTGGAGCTGCTGGTTCCCGGTGACGTTGTCATCGTGCGCCCCAATGACCGCCTGCCGGCCGATGGTTTTGTAGTCGTAGGCTCCTCAAGTATCAACCAGGCGCCAGTAACCGGTGAGAGCGTCCCCGTGGACAAGCAACCTGTTCCTGATGCCGAACTCGCACGCAGCAAGCCAGATGCAGTGGATGCAGCCTCGAAAGTCTTCGCCGGTACCATCAATGGCGAAACGCTCATCGAGGTTGAGGTAACACGGCGCTCTACGGAGAGTACCTTGGCGCGGGTCATCAAGATGGTCAGTGAAGCCGAAGTCAGGAAGTCACCGACCCAGCGATTCACGGACCGCTTCCAACGCATATTCGTCCCGTTGGTTTTACTGCTGGTAGTCGGGCTGCTATTTGCCGGCATTTTCCTTGACGAGCCGTTCCGTGACTCGTTCTACCGGGCGATGGCCGTACTGGTTGCAGCCAGCCCCTGCGCGCTCGCGATCGCTACACCAAGCGCCATTCTCTCTGGCATCGCCAGGGCAGCCCGAGGTGGCGTGCTGATCAAGGGCGGTGCGCCACTTGAAGAGCTTGGATCATTGAATGCCATGGCATTCGACAAGACCGGTACCCTGACCGAAGGGCGCCCACGTATCACCGATGTAATACCCATAGGCGGCACGCAGATCGAGGATCTGCTAAACGTCGCCATCGCTGTGGAGTCGATGAGCGACCATCCGCTGGCTGCGGCAATTGTGCGTGACGGTGAAGAGATGATTGGCACACGGCGCCGATTCCAAGCCAAGAACATGAGCAACATGATTGGCCGCGGCGTGCGTGCTGAGCTTGATGGGCAGTTCGTCTGGATTGGCAAGGTCGAGATGTTCGGTACCAATGGTATTCCCGCACTCAGCAAGGCAGCCCTGGAGGCTGCGGAGCGTCTACGTCAGTCAGGCCGTACCACCATGGTGGTACGGCGTGCTGACAAGGATCTGGGCGCTATCGGGCTATTGGACACACCCCGGGAGGGGGCCAAAGAGGCACTCCAGAAGCTTAGAGAGATGGGCATCGAACGCATGGTCATGATTTCTGGAGACCACAACCGCGTTGCAGAGGCTGTAGCCAAACAAGTTGGCTTAGATGAAGCGTGGGGAGACCTGATGCCGGAAGACAAGGTCAAGGCCATCAAAAACCTGCGCCTTAGCGCCAAGGTGGCCATGGTGGGTGACGGCGTCAATGATGCCCCTGCCATGGCCAGTTCGAGCGTTGGTATCGCAATGGGGGCTGCTGGATCTGATGTTGCCCTGGAAACGGCTGATATCGCGCTTATGGCTGACGACATCAGGCAACTCCCATTTGCGGTGGGGCTGAGCCGTCACACGCGATCGATCATCCACCAGAATCTGTTCGTCAGCTTGGGGATTGTGGCCATCCTGGTTCCGTCCACCATCATGGGCTTGAGCATTGGTGCCGCTGTTGCGATCCATGAGGGCTCCACACTGTTGGTCGTCTTCAACGCCTTGCGCCTGTTGGCCTACCGCAGAAGCACCTGATCCCTGAGCTTCAATCATGAAGCTAAGCAGGGAAATGACCTGAAGTAGAAGTACGGGTCGTGCGCGATCAGCGCACGACCCGTACTTTTCTCTCACTCGTCGATCCCGATGCGCTTGAGGCTTTCAAGGGCCTTTCCGCACTCAGGTGAGCCATGCCGTAAGCCGCAGGCCAATGCAGCTTTGAGGCTCATGACACCGGCTACGAAACCGACTTGATTGCCGACTCCGTGTCCGTCCGCAAATCCCTGATCATACGCAATCTCGACAAGCGCATTGATCGCCGCCAGGGTGTCCTGTTTGTTTTTACTCTTTTGCATATCTACTCCGCGAGCATTCAGCTCATATCGCTCGGTTAGGTGGCGGCGCCTTCAGGTTTGGGGTGAGCGAATCCCGCTCCCATAGCCAATCCCTAACGGGGGGCTCAGCCCGCCACCGTAAGGAAAATCAGCTATTGAGAGCAGATGACTCGTTTTGGTCACCCGTGCTGCTCGCCTCACCGCATTGGCACTGAGTGGGTACATCCGGGTAGTCGCTGTGATTCTCAATGAACAGCGTTCGGCAGGTTTCGCACCCATAGATCCGGGGCAGGGATTTAAGGCCGCTCGGAAGCACGTCACTCAGAGGCTCGTTATGCCAAGGAGCCCCGTCAAGGATTCTTGAACGCAGGATGTTTCCCAGGCGCCAGGTGTCACTTTGTGCGCGCCAGGACCACATCGGCGCAGAAAGCGAATACTGGATGAAGGTCTCTTGTGACTGCCTGGATAGCGGGTACTTGGGGCGGGTCCAGCCGGAATCGATGATGCTGAACCCCATGCCCATTTCTGCGCTCGGGTGGGTCTTTTCACCAAAGAAACGGTCATGCGTCGCTGGAGCCGTCGCATGATGGTCAGTCGGTGGGAATACCCACAGATAACACTCATCCCGGTTGACCATGCTGATGAGCTCGCTTGGCCCCCGCATGGGGGAATTTGCAGCCAGGGCGAAGCGATCCTTCCACGACATTTTGGGAGGCGGCGCAATACCAGCAGCGATGGCCAACGTGGCAGTCTTGGGGACGAAGCGATCGCCTAGCTCGTTCAGATCCAGGTTCTTGCAGAGAGCCTTGAAGGCCTTTTTGCGAGTCTTCGAGCTGAAGGAGGGGTCAAGGAGCAGGCGAACCTGGTTCACGCCGATTCCCGCAGTTCGTAGCACCTCAATGACTTCTTCAGCCACACCGACTGCTTGAAGATCGGTCAATCCTAAGCACGTTTTCGCCCGCTCGACCGCCGCGTAGAGGTTGTACTGCCGTGTCTCGTTGTCACGACAGACCTGAATTGGCAGCTTGTCTTGGATGGCAACTTGCGGTGCAACGGAGCCGATGGCCGCGTGGAACAGCTGGTGGAGGTGCAGATGAGAGTACGGGCGGCCAGAAGCCGAGAACGAGGCGTGCAGCTGAGCAGCGAGAGGTTGAAGCAGCTTTTTTGCAGACATGACTATCCCCTAATGAGCGACGTTGGGGTAGCTGCGCTTGTAGGGCCGTTAGACGCGAAGCTGGACGTCGAATCAGGTTCAATCATGAATAGGAGTCAGGTTTGATTTGCTTGCACGGCCACCATGCAAAGCCCGACGCGGCAATCACATCAGATTCGCCGAGCTTTGGCAAGAGCGGTCATCGGTAAGCGAAAGCAGGTAGGAGGAGGGCGCTCCATGCTTGATCACCTCCAGAAACAGGAAAGCCGGAAGCACGTTGAGCGCTTCCGGCTTTCTCACGTCAGACTGATGAGAGGGATCAGAAGACGTATTGCAGGCGGGTCACGATGGCATTGCCGCTGTCGTCGCCCACGGTGTTCTCGTTGTTGTCGGTGCGCACGTTGATGTAGTTGGCACTGACTTTCACCGCCTCGTTGACGTACCAGTTCACACCCACCGTGTGGCTCTTGGCCTTGCGCTCGTTCGATTGGTCCGCCGCGGTGACCAGGTTGCCGTCTTCGACCTTGATATCGTCAAAGCGGTAGAAGACTTCCCAGGCCCCCAGTTCCTTGTTCTCTGGTTTGATAGTGTCGAACTTGGCACCATCGAGCTTGTAGATACGCGGCTCGCCGGTCAGGGTGTAAGCCATCTGGGCGTAGTAACCGGAGGCCTTCATGTCGTTGTTGGCCTGGTCAGCTTTCAGCTTGCGGCGAAGGTATTCCGCTTGAACCGAGAACGGGCCGGTGGCCCAGGCACCTTCGAGACCCCAGACCGAGTCGTCCTTCCACAGGCCATCTTGTGCAGCAGCACCGCCAAACAGCATGCGGTTGCCGTTGGTGCCGGCATCGCCGCCGCCATTGGTATCTACACCGCGGACGCCCAGACGCGAACGAATCCGGGTATCGACCGCACTGTTTTTGAGGTCGCGGTAAGCGTACTGAGCACCGACGTGCAGGACGTTGCCATCACTGTGCAGCGGTGCGAACACGCCACGTACGTTGTAGCGCTTGGTGCTGTCGCCATCCGAGTTGTTATTGGTTTCGCTGAAAACGCTACCGGAAACATAAGCCATGTCAGCGATGGTGCTGGTGGCTTGAACACCCATGCCGGCGTTGTCGTTGATCCAGTCCGCCAGGTCGTACGAGAGGTTCCGCTCCATGGCGGTGGTCCACTTCGAACTGGTGGCTTTCTCAAGACCGAAGTCGGTGTAGAAACGGCCAAAGCGCAGTTGCACCGGCTTGAAACCCGTGTAGGTCAGGCTGGCTTCGTCGAAGTAGCCGTCGGAGTCGTTGCCCGTGTTGCGGGAAAGGTCGTAGTTGAGCTGATACTTCCAGTCGCGGTACAGCACGCCACCGAGCTCAAGGTAGGCGCGACGGAAGTAGCCTGCGTCAGCGGTATCGCCATTCTTGGTGAAGACACCATCGAAACGGCCGTAGTCGGCCTGAACTCGGCCGCCCAGTTTGAAACTGAATTCCTTGTCAGAAGTCGATACTTCAAGACCGCCCTTGGTCTTCAGAACGATGTCAGCTCCGTCAGTGGTTACTGTTCCGGAGAATGCTTGCGAGGAAAATGTGCCTATTATTGCGGCAGCCAACAGCTTTTCCCGCATGTTCGAAGAACGGATCATTGCTTGCCTCTCGTATGTTAAGTGCTTAGCTACCGACGTTATATTTCGCCCTGCGCCGGCCTAAATTTATCTTGCAGATGGGAGCAGGCCACGGTTGTCACCCGCTGTAACAAGATGCCTTTGTTCTAAGCACTCTGACTAGGTTGCAAGCGAATATGACAGTTGTGTTTCTGTAGTGTTAACGGAGGAGTTTGAAACCTAACAAAACTGTTACCGAACAAGCCAGTCCTTCTTATCAAAGAAGCTCTTCTTGATCAATCTTCGAATTTCCAAAACCTGCGGATTGCGGACAAGCTTCGTTTTGATAACAAGATAGACATCTTTCTCCTCCAGGTCGTCCAGGAAACCCGGCACGGGTAGGATATTTCTCTCCAGTTTTCGGCTGTAGTCGGGCAGCACTCCAATACACGCACCGCCAACGACAAGGCCTCGTGATAGGTTGTAGCTCTTGACCCGAGTGGTACCGCCCTGATGCTCAGCCATTATCGATGCCCACTTTCGTGAGCCCGCCAAGATCTCTTCATCCCAAGGGACAACGAGCATGAAGTTGTGCAAATCCAAGCTCTCCACTGGAAGGGTGACGCTTCTTGAATAGCGGCTGGAAATGAACAGGGCGTGCCCAATCCGGCCAAGCCTTTCAAACCTATACGTAGGATGGCGATCAAGCGCGCCTTTATCATCTGGGCTCACCAAAGCGATACCCACATCGACTTCACACTCAGAAAGCATCTGCGTTGTGCATTCTGAATGGATTTCCAGCTGCATTTCGGCATGATCACGCACGTAGGCGACTAGATCGCGGTTTACGATGTCGTTCAGCACTGGCTCTGTGATCGCGATGGTAAGCCTGGGGACTTCCTTTTCACCGGACTTGCCAAGGCCGTCTGGGCCGAAGAGCTGGCACAGGTAATGGCTGACCCTCTCGCCTGTGCGGGTCAGGGCAAGCTTGTTGTGTTTGTAGACAAACACGGGAGCACCAATGTGCTCTTCCAGTTTCTCCAAGCGTTTCCGCAGGCCTACCACTGGCACATTGAGCCCTCGGGCAGCCTGTTTGAAACTGGCACAACGTGCTGTTGCGAAAAACTCTACGGCCAGCTGATCATCAATTGGCAAATCATCCAATATGTCAGGGCTGTAAGGAACAACGCTGCTTGTATATGTTTCATTTTGTGTAACCATTAGGTCCCCCTTAATTCGGGGAATCTATCTCAATGCCACCCGGTGTTTCCTTATCTTGTCAACATTGTAATCCACGGGTCATGCATGCGTTATCGGAAGGCTTTTATTTCGAAAGCGTAATTTTCAGGCAATCCCTCTGATATTGTAGCGTGCTAGCCTAGTGCGCCGACTTGTTACTTACCATATATAGATTCGGCTAATTACGCATTTACATTTAGTTCACTATTTTTTCACCTTTGCCTCCATAGGCTTTGGGCATGGAAAATCAAACCCCACCTCTTACTACCTTACTGATTCGTTATCTGGGGATCGGCTTCATAGCAACGGGAGTCCATTATGCGGTGTTCCTATTGCTGGTTACGACAGAATTCGTTACTCCGTTACTGGCCAGTATCTGTGGCGGCATGGTTGGCGCAATCGCGAGCTTCATTGGAAATAGGGCGCTCTGTTTTGTGGCAGATGGCTCTCGTAAGTTTCAGCCTGTCAGGTTTGCACTGGTCGCGTTAACCACAAACTTCGGCAATGGCGTGGGTATGTGGTTCCTCATCAAGTCGAATCTGTCACCGCTCATCTCCCAAGTCGTAGTGACCTTAAGCCTCACTGCACTTGGATTCATTGCACATCGTTTTTGGACATTCAATCATGCAGACATTACATCGCTTTCCCGAGCGCCCTGATCCCTTGTTAACCATCGTGGTCCCTTGCTTCCAGGAAGAGGAAACCATCCCCGAGTTCCACCAGCGAATCACCCGCGTGGTGAAGCGCTTACCCGTCTCCTGCGAAATCCTCTATGTCGACGACGGCAGTAATGACCGGACGGCCGACATTCTTCGCCACTATCAGGATGGGTCATCTGTACGTTGCCTGTCCCTGAGTCGCAACTTCGGCAAAGAGGCTGCACTGAGCGCCGGGATAGACCATGCCCGTGGCAGTGCGCTGATCTTCATTGATGTCGACCTGCAGGATCCACCAGAGCTCATCGCGGCCATGGTGGACTACTGGCAACGCGGCTACGACGTGGTGAACATGCAGCGCAACCTGAGAATCGGTGATTCGTGGTTCAAGCGCATGAGTGCCCGGGCTTACTACTGGGTCATGCAGCGCCTGGTGGAGAAGGTGGACATGCCGGCCGATGTCAGCGATTTCCGATTGATTGGGCCTGCGCCGCTGGCAGCCCTGCGGGCCCTGGATGAACGCTCCAGGATTCTCAAAGGCATGATCGGCTGGGTAGGCTTTCGTACCATCGAACTGCCCTACAATCGCACTGTTCGCCATGCCGGGAGCACCAAATGGAATGCAGCTGGCCTGTTCAATCTGGCCATCGAGAGCATCGTCAGCTTCTCTCGCAAACCACTGCGCATTTTCAGCCTCATCAGTTTCGGTCTTTTCGTCTCCAGCATCTGCTACATGCTTGCGTCGCTTGTGGCAGGCAGTTTCGACATCCATCACCTGATCGTCGGAATGGCTTCATTCATGTGCGTCGGTGTCGCCATGGTGGGGGAGTACCTGGGCGTGACACTCGCGGAAGTGAAGCGCCGGCCTCTCTATTTCCTGAAGCACAGCAACAAGGCAGATCCCGTGTCACTCCACCCTTCGATGGCTTCGATCGAGGGTAAGAAATGCTGAACCTGAAGAACGAGAGGACGCTGTGGTGGGTCCTGGGTTCGATTTTGCTATTGCGTTTGGTGGGGCTGGGCATCTACCCGCTGATGGACACATCTGAGGCCCGTTACGCTGAAATGGCTCGCAAGATGGTCGAGTTGAATGACTGGATCACGCCCATGTTCGACTACGGGGTACCGTTCTGGGGCAAGCCTCCGTTGTCCTTCTGGACCCAGGCCGCGAGCATGACGGTCTTCGGCGTTAACGAGTTCGCTGCGCGCTTCCCAGCGTGGCTACTCCACCTGGCAAGCTGTTTCATCATCATCAAACTCGGCACGCAGCAGATTTCTCGTAACGCCGGCATCTGGGCTGCCATTATTTTTTCCAGCACCACACTTGGCCTGGTCTCCAGCGGTGTTGTGCTGACTGACCCTGTTTTGTCGTTCTCGATTCTGCTGGCCAGCTACGGTTTCTGGCGTTGGATGAAGTGCGCCAGCAAGGCGGATGCCTACCTGATGTTCGCAGGTCTCGGGCTGGGCTTGCTTGCCAAAGGGCCGCTGACCCTGGTGCTTATGGGGGCGCCGGCATTCGCCTGGTTCGTTATCTACAAGGAATGGGGACGGGTACTGAGGCTTCCCTGGATTAGCGGCCTTGTACTCATGTTCGGTATATCCGTGCCATGGTATGTCGCGGCCGAGATGAAAACGCCCGGCTTCATGGAGTACTTCTTCGTTGGTGAGCACTGGAGCCGCTACGTCGTCAGTAACTGGGCAGGGGACCTCTATGGTAGTGCTCATGCCAAGCCGTACGGCAGCATCTGGATCCAGCTCGGATTGTCGCTACTGCCATGGGCCTTGTTTCTACCACTGTTGATCCGCAAGCGTGGATCGATGCAGCGCTTCAAAGCCTACCTCTGGCTGTGGGCCTTGGCGACACCGGTCTTCTTCACATTTGCAGGCAACATTCTGTGGACCTACCTGCTACCCGCGCTGCCAGCGTGGGCATTGCTGCTGTCTGCACGGGTCAGCGAAGTTGGCCCGAAGACCACCTGGGCTGCCGCTGCGAGCGCATTGGTGTTGCCAATCATCGGTGCGGGCATCATCTACGCCGGGGTACTAGAGGAGCGCCCTCAGAATCAGCGGGATGTGGTTCAAGCCTGGCTCAATGTGCAGTCTGCTCATTCCGCTCCCCTGATCTATCCTGGCCGCCGCTCATACTCGTCGGAGTTTTACAGCAGCGGGAAGTCCGAGAACATCAAGGATCCTGCCAAGTGGCCGCGGGATGGCTCGTTCTATCTGTCCAGGCGCTTGCGAGACAGCAAGGATGGTCTGCCCGCTGATCTAGCTTGCACATCGATCACCGAAGCGAACGCCAGCCAGCTCCTGCTGTGCCATTGGAAACGCCCCGCACAAGGTGCCGAGGGTCTGGCCGGAGAAAGCAATGCGGAAACGCCTCGCAAGAACGAAGGCTAAATTCCAAGCACAAAAAAGCCAGGTTTTACCCTGGCTTTTTTGTCGATTTCTTTCGTCATTTGAAGTCCTATTTAACCGCCGATTAATTGTCGGCTTGTTCCTTACCATCCTTGCTTTCTTTCTTTTGCTCTTGAGCGACTTGTTGTTTGTTCTGGTCCGAAGAGTCATCGCTCCATAGGCGAGCCTGTTCGGTTCGGAAGTTCTCGTTGAACTGTTTCGTTCGCTCGAAGCCGCCTTCAGCGTAAGCGGTACCCATGAGACCCAGCAGCAGGCTGCCAATAGCGATAGATTTGACAAATTTCATTGTGAACCTCGGTTCATACTAGGCCAACCTGATTAGCGGCCTTTGTTGGTTTGTAGTTTAGGAACGCGAAGCTAACGACAAGGTGAGTCAATAATTACAATTCCGTAATTTTGGCTGCAGATAGGATGCGTTAAATCTTCAAATCTGGAAGGATCATGTCTATCTCGGCACTGTCGAGGGCGACTTCGAATTTTCTCTTAAATTACAATTTTGATATCTAGCGCGTTAATTCAGCGCGGCGTTGTTGGCCGCCCTAGGAGATAGCCATGAATGACATAGAGCCCTGGGCAGTTGCTATCGGTGACTTTCGCCGCTGCACTGAAAAACTCACTGTCCAGCTCGATGAGCTGACCTCGCAGACGCGCACCTCCAGCGCTGTTCTGGAGAGGTCGAACGAACTGGTGGAGCAGGTGGACGCTGTCGGCCGGCAGATTCAGGAGGAGGTGCGAAAGGCGGAGAAGGCTTGGTCGAACGCGGAGGAGGTTGCCTTGCGCGCCGCTGCATCAGCGTATTCAGCTGCATGCCGCGGAGTCGACACCGCCATCCAGCCACTGATCTCGGAGCTTACAGCAGCGACAAAGGCGGCGGACGCCTCTATCCAGGAGCTCAAGCGGGCACCGGTGCTGGCCAAGCGTTATGTGATGGTGGTCGCCACGGCGTTCTTCATTCTGGCGCTGATCTGTGTCTACTCGACCATGCGCCTGATCGATGCCGCCGGCAGCGTAAGTGCTCAAGAGAAAGTGAATGCTCAGTACTTCTCACACCTGTGGAAAAACGCCAATCCTGACGAACAGAAGATTATTAAGTCGGTGATTCTGCGGTCGCCCATGGACCCTGTGGTCCTTCGGCACTGATGCATTGAGGCAAACAAAAGGCCCGTCGATTGACGGGCCTAATCGTGTCTGCGCAATTTAAGCGGCGGTCATTGCCGGCTGCATTTGCTGGGCTTCCGGAAAGTGAAGGTGGAACCAGGTGAAGTTTTCTTCGGTCACCTCCACGCTCGCCGATCCCTGGTGCAGACTCATGATCGACTGCACAATGGCCAAGCCAAGACCGGTACCGCCTTCGCTCCGTGCTCGGCTCTTGTCCACACGGTAGAACCGCTCAAACAAGTGCGCGTGGTGTTCCTTGGCAATACCACGGCCGGGGTTGCCGACACTCAACGTCGTACCGCTCGCACTATGCTGCACCTTAACGTAGACCGTGCGGCCGCGAGGGCAGTAACGGATCGCGTTCGAGACCAGATTCGAGACGGCACGTTGAACCATCAGGCGATTCCCGCGCACCACGTCATCACTGCCGGAGATCTGCAGCTGAATCTCGCCTTCTTCTGCTGAAATGCTGAAGAGCTCGCACACTCGCTGAACCTCGTCGACCAAGGAGACGGATTCGAACTCCACCATTGATGCTGGATGACTGACCTGGGCCAAGAACAGCATGTCGGAAACCATGCGGCTCATGCGGTCCAGCTCTTCTGTGCACGACTCCAGAACCTCCCGGTACTCGGAAAGCGATCGTTCTCTGGTCAAGGCAACCTGGGCCTTGCCCATCAGGTTGGAAAGCGGTGCTCGAAGTTCGTGAGCAAGGTCGTCAGAAAACTGCGAGAGCTGCTGAACCCCATCATCCAGGCGAGCCAGCATGATGTTGATGCCGTCGGCGAGCATTTTGAGTTCTGCCGGCATCCCATCAGTTGGAAGGCGATGGTCGAGGCTCTCGGTTGAGATTTTCGAGGCGATCTTGAGGAACTTGGTCAGTGGTAGCAGGCCTCTGCGCACAGTCCACCAGCCAATGGCCAAGATCAGTGCGAGGATGACGGGGGACATCATCAAGGCCCAGGTCAGCAACGCATCGAGCAGCGCCTCACTGGATGACTGGTCCATGGTCATATAGACGCTGACCTCTGTTCCATCGCCCAAACGCATGATTCGAGAAGCACTCAGCAGAGGACGGTCCTGCGTATCACGCCATTCGTGCTCTTTGGGCTGGGCCGCCGGCTGAAACTTGTGCACCTCCAGATTGACCTGTTTCGAGCCAATCGAGAGCAGGGGAGTCTGATTCTGTGAGGTATCGAATATGCTCACATACAGGTTGTTGTGGCCCATGACCAAATCGACAAGCTGATGCGCATCCGCGTTGACGCCGGAGATGTCCGGGATGGTGGACAGGTTGTGAGCCATCCCCGCCATCTTTACTTCCAGGTCTGCTCTGGCATTTCTTTCCAGAGCCTTGCCTACCATCAGATAGCCAAAGGTGGCGAACAGAAGCAGCAACGCTGCGCTCATCAACCCAACTTTTAACCCCAGCTTTGCAGCCAGGCTGAATGGCCTCATGCGCGTTCCTCAAAAACGTACCCAACGCCACGAAGCGTGTGAATGAGCTTGGTTTCAAACGGGTCATCGATCTTCGAGCGCAAGCGCCGGATGGCTACATCGATGACATTGGTGTCGCAATCGAAATTCATATCCCAGACCAACGAGATGATCTGAGAGCGAGTCAGCGCTTCGCCCGTTCGGCTCATGAGCAGGTGCAGAAGCGCAAATTCCTTGGTGGTGAGATCGATGCGTGTGCCACCGCGGAAGACGCGATGGCGGACGGAGTCGAGTTCCAGATCGGCAATTTTCAGCGAGCTCTTCTCGACTAACTCATCACCACGGCGTTGCAGCGAACGGATGCGAGCAAGCAGCTCAGGGAATTCGAATGGCTTCACAAGGTAGTCATCCGCGCCGCCGTCCAAGCCCTTGAGCTTGTCATTGATGCGTCCGCGGGCGGTCAGCATGATGATGCGGACCCGGCTGGTCTTACGGATGGTTTCCAGCAGGTCCCAGCCGTCGATACCCGGGAGGTTCACGTCCAGGAGGACCAACGAATAGACATTAGTGTTGAACAAGTGCAGAGCATCTACACCGTTGTGCACGATATCTACGACATACCCGCTTTCGGATAGGCCCTGCTGAAGATATTCGGCAGTTTTAATTTCGTCTTCCACAACTAGAACGCGCATAACTTATCTCAAGGTGTGAGGAAGGAGTTGGCCTAATCCGCCAAGATTATGGTTGCAGGCTGTTCGAAAGTTTGGCTGAGGGTATGGCATGTGGTAGTCGCTACCTCTGTCCATACGCCGGGTCACCTGAGGACGCTTGAATCTTAACGCGAAGAAGCTGGCCGCGGCGAAATCCTACAAATTTGTAATGTAGCCGCAAGATTTCTGACAGTCATGCAGGCTCCACCCCTAAGCATAGCGGATTCTGGGGCCTGCGGCGGTGTATGACAGATTCGCCTGGCAGGTGGAATCGGCCAGGACAGGCAGCATTTCGGTCGTTAGCTTGCAAGGACTGGTACTGGCCTTGGATCGAGGGCGCCACGCAGGCAGACCCCATGCACGGCCGCAAACCGCAGCGCCTTTCTGCAAATTAGTTCACGTGGCGGCTCGATATTCTCTCGAATAATTATCTTACAATCTATTACATGTCCAAATTGTAATTGCCCGATCATCTTGGTGTTAGCCTCCTTTGCTAGTTTAAGGGCAGCGGAAGAGGCATCGCTGCTTTGGAAATTGTCTCATTTCAAAGCAGCTTGGCAAGAGCACCGAGCAGTTGTTCGCGCCAGTGCATTCACCTGTAAACCATACGCTCCTTTGGTAGGTGAATTTTAGCGCCCCCCTACGGGCGCTTTTTTATTAAGGGACTTCTTATGAACACTACTGTATCAGCGATCGCCGTGTTTTTGCTCTTTACATCACTAACAGCCAATGCCCAAAGCGGTATGGAGATCAATAAACGCATCGAGCGTACTGCTAGAGAGGCTACAGCGGATTATGCTCAACGCGTAAAAAAGCCCATGCCTCAACTAGAAGACTACGCCTATGGCATGGACCTGGACGTTGATAAGTTGGTGTATGTATCACCCAGTGTGCGGTACTGCGGTAATGTAAGAAGCATGATGACCTACGAAGACTCGAAAGGCGAACTGCACATGGTTCGCTACCTGGTGAAGGGCGAGTGTGTTAATAGCCGTTAAGACTCATCAAGATGATCCCTGCGGCCACCGGATCATAGAAGCTCAATGCCGAACCGGCGCAGCAGTATGGCGAAGCCTCCGAAGCTGGCCATTGTGATGAGGATGCTGCTGATCAGTGTCGGCCAAAAGCCGAGCTTAGGTAGCAGCAATGGAAAAGCAATAAACATCGGTAGGGTCGGAAGCACGTACCAGAACGTGTACCAAGCATGGTTGGAGATCTTCTCCATGCTCTGGTTCTCTAAATAGAGCCAGACCAACGTCACGACCGTGACCAAGGGTAGGGCGGCGACCAAGCCGCCCAGCTTGTCGCTGCGTTTCGCCAGCTCTGACACGAGAATCACTATACCGGCAGTGAGTAGGTACTTCGTGATGATCCAGGCCATCGCTGAGCCTTCTGGAGGTTGTTGACGAGGGCAGGCGAAGCCATTCACCAACCCCCTTGAAGCGCTCCTGCCGTTTACGGCATCCCTCACCGCATTTTTTTTGCAACATCACCCTCAGCCAGGAGGGTGATGTGTTTGCATGGTGTTTACCGATCGGTCAGTGCGAGGGTGAGGGAACGCTCTCGTGGAAAGCTGCCCGCTCGATCTGGATGGTGCAGTGATGGATTTCGAATGCATCGCTGACAGCATCCACGACGGCCGCCAACACAGCATCCCCATCTGCAGAATCCCGAACCACTACGTGCGACGTCATCACGTTACTGCCACTGCTGACAGCCCACACGTGCAAGTCATGAACGTCCGTCACGCCATCTACTCCGAGGATGGTGGCCTCGATTGCCGTAACGTCGAGCCCCCTCGGGACACCCTCCATGAGGATCCCCAGGCTTTCGCGAAGCAACTGCCACGTCCGCGGCAGAACCCAAAGGCCGATCGCCACAGCGACAATCGTGTCGACCCAGGTCCAGCCGGTGAAGCGGATGATAAGTGCCGCGATGATTACGCCAAGCGAGCCGAGCATGTCGCTCCAAACTTCGAGGTAGGCTCCTTTGACGTTGAGGCTTTCGTTGCTCGCAGATGCCAGAAGGCGCATCGAAATTAGGTTGATGATCAGGCCGGCGATTGCGATCCACATCATCGCTCCGGTAGCGATCTCCGCCGGCATGAAGAAGCGCTGGTAGGCCTCATACAAGATGTACATCGCCACCAGGAAGAGCAGCACGGCGTTGAACGTCGAAGCCAGAATTTCCAGGCGCGCATAGCCGAAGGTTCTTTTCTGATCCGCCGGCCGCTTGGCTATCTGAAGTGCAATCAGTGAGATCGCCAAGGCGGCAGTATCTGTGAACATGTGAGATGCGTCCGACAGCAGCGCCAGGCTGCCGGTAATCCACGCACCGATCACTTCTGCAATCATGAAGCTGCCAGTCAAGCCGAGCGCCATGATTAGCTTCTTCTGATGCCCCTCGCGTACTGCAGCGCTGCCATGGTCATGATTTGAACCCACGTATTTCTCCTTGCGCAGGGTTGTGGTCTCGTTGGCCTTCCTGTCTACCTAGCCTTAGAGCGTCGCTTGGCCACAGTGACTGCAAAATCTTGCTCCTGCACTCAGCAGCGAGCCGCAGGCGGTGCAACCACTCGATAGCGGTGTTCCGCAGTTTAGACAAAAGCGTGCTGACGGATCGTTGGCCGTCCGGCACTGCCTGCAGCCCTGCAGATCTTTGATGGGGGCAGGAGTGGGAGGGCGCCCGCCGTCATACACCTGATTACCGCCGTCGCAGCCCTGCTGCCGGCCATGGCGATCATATTGCTCGGCCCCATGTCCCCCGCTGTGGTGCTTGCCTCCACCGTGGTTTCCACGGCCATGGTGCCCGCCCAGGATGTTTTTGAAAAAGCTCATGGTATTCGCCCCTCATTGATGGGTGACATATTAACGAGCAAAAGTTGAAAATAATATTCTGCTCGCGAGAAAGACTTGTAAGTTGAATTGAAAGTTCAAAATTAGCCTACGACAAAACGAAACCGTTTTGTTTGTGAAATTAAATTTATCTAGCTGAGCGGAGCATTGCTTTTGGTGGGTAGTATCCCCCTAATTTTGATCATAGCGTGATCAATGACAATCAAAACAGCAGTAATTGGATTTCTGTCAGCATTGTAATCCCGAGGTCATCGTGTCGTTATCAGGTCCCGGAAATAATGCGCTCAGCGAGATTCATTTCTCTTTTTATCCCTATGCCTCACACATACTAAGCGTCCCCAACGCCTAGGGGCCTAAGGCCTCTGACGCTCCGCACATTGCGCAATCGCTCAGCATCTGTCGACGGTTTGCCTTGTAGCTCCCGCTAACTCCATAGCTACCGCCATGGATAAGCAGCTTCCAGAGTTTGATAATGACACCTTCCAAATCCATTGTTCACACCCTGTTAAGCAAATGGATCTTTGCTATTCGCAATGCGCGGCAGAAAGGCATCAGTACTAATTTGCTAATCGGCCTGGTGACTTTTTGGTTACTGCTATTCGCGAACGCTGAGCTCTGGAACGTGCTCTGGAAGCTGGTATTCAAAACCGATGAAGTGAACTGGCAGCTAGCGGCTAGCCTCCCAGTCATAGTATTCGCATGGGTGTTTACCGTTCTGAGCTTGCTGTCATGGGGGCGGCTGGCCAAACCCATACTGTGCCTGGTACTGATCAGCGCGTCTTTTGCGAGTTACTTCATGAATGCCTACGGCATCGTGATCGATTACACAATGTTCACCAACGTTGTGGAGACCGACGTCGCTGAGGCAACCGAGCTGCTGAATTGGAAGCTCGGTCTTTGGGTCGCAATGGTTGGGGTGTTGCCCGTCTACCTGATTGCCCGGGTTCCCCTCCGGCGCAAGCCTTGGGCCAAAGCTTTGGTCAGCAGGTTCATTGCTCTGTCGCTCGCTCTGTTGACCTTATCTGGCATCGCGTTGAGTCAGTACCAGTCGTATGCCTCCTTGCTGCGCAACAATCGGGAGATCCGGCTGATTCTGGTACCTACCAACTTGTTTGCGGCTGGCCATGGGTACCTGAAGCGTCAGCTGGCCTCACCTAAAACGCTGACGGCCATTGGTACTGATGCGGTAGTTAATCGACAGGGTGCGGCTCGTAAACCCAGGCTGCTGGTACTGGCAGTAGGAGAGACCGCTCGCTCCGCCAACTTCTCCCTCAACGGCTACTCCCGTGAAACGAATCCGGAACTAGAAAAGCGAAATGTCATTAGCTTCACGAACGTGAGCTCCTGCGGTACCGCTACCGCGGTCTCGCTGCCATGCATGTTCCTGGACGTGGGTAAGGCCCAGTACAAAGATGGCTTGGCCAAGAGCCGAGAAGGGCTGCTCGACGTGCTTCAACGCGCTGGCATCAGTGTCATGTGGACTGACAACAACTCGGGGTGCAAAGGGGTCTGCGACAGGGTTCCCAACCACAAGGCTGCCTCTCACGCGGATTCCCAACTGTGCACCAGCGAGGAGTGTAAGGACGGGGTGCTGCTCACGGAGATGCAAGACTTCATCAAGCGCCAGGAAGGCGATGCTGTCCTGGTGCTCCACTACAAAGGCAGTCACGGCCCGGCCTACTACAAGCGCTACCCCTCGCAATTCAAGAAATTCGCACCGGTGTGCGAGACCAACGAGCTCGACAAATGTAAGCAGGAGGAGGTGGTCAATGCCTACGACAACTCAATCCTCTACACCGATTATGTGACTGCAAATCTCATCGATATCCTGGCGGCCAACACCAAGTTCGACACTGCGCTGATGTACGTTTCGGACCACGGCGAATCGCTGGGGGAGGGTGGGCTCTATCTACACGGGCTGCCTTACGCGATGGCTCCTGACGAGCAAACAAAGGTGCCGTTGGTACTTTGGATGTCTGACTCGCTCGCGAAGAGCGAAAAGGTCAACGTGGGTTGTTTGAAAGCTCAAACCACGTCACCGCTGAGCCACGACAACCTGTTCCACACCGTGCTCGGCATGATGAACGTCCAGACGTCTTCGTATCGCTCAGCGCTGGATTTCACTGCCCCTTGTAAGCCCTTTGTCGGAGGCTCTTATTCTGGCCTCTGAATGTTCGATGTAGACCGGATCATCGGCCAGGCGGTTCTGCACCAGCCTGCTTTGACAGCTGAGAGAAGCTGGACTAATTACATAGCTGCATTCAACAACCCAAGCGGAAAAGGAAGTTTTGCATGAGCATCAAGCCAGGCCCAAAGCGCACCAATGAAGATGGCACTCCGGACAAAAGGCAGCGAGTCACCCCTGAAAAGCAGAAGGACCATCCGGACCTGAAACCCCACAAGCACAAAAAGGGGGAGTAAGAAAAAAGCAGCTCTCGGGAGCTGCTTTTTTTTTGGGGCTGTGTGCAAACCCTCCCGACCGTCTCGCTGATCAATCGGACCGCGTCGTGAGTCTTCCGCTTGGCTTGATGGATTCTGAAGCTACCTCCGGATCGGTTATCCCTTCAGTGCGGACGACGAGACTGATATCCCAGAGCGTTGAGCTGATACTCGCTGACAGCCCGAAATTGTGATTCTGCGATTTGACGCAGGCGCTCAACCTCTTCGGCAGATGAGCCAGAAGCCTGCGCCTCGTGGTATTGCTTCATCGCATCCACTGCGTCGGTATACATGGGGTGGTCGGGGAGAAGAGCTGGTATCTTTTTCGTCATGTAGCGGCAGGTCCTCACTGGATAGTCGACGGTGGTTTACCTGCTTTGAGGAGCTGAAAATCAATGACCGCCTGATAGAGCGAATCTGCCAATAGGTGAAGACGCTGTACCTCAAGGTCTGGCAATCCAGCAGCCTCCGCTTCGTGGGCCTGTCGGATAGCTTCAAGCGCTTGCCTCATCAGTGGCTCACCAGCCTCGACCATTCCAATGAATGTGCGCTTCACAACATTTTGCTCCATTCAGCTGAAGATGAATTATAGGACACCGCGGCGTGGCAAGGCCCCGAGCAGCACAGGTGTTCGACGTCCGGCTGAACGAACCAATGAGGAGCGCGCTGGCCTGGGGAGTGGCCAGGGCGCGTGTCATAGCTACGTTGTAAACCACTTTTTTCACTGTAAACCACTGTGTGTTGCCGCTGACCGAAAACTGACCCAGTAGAGGCTGTTCTGCCGACTGAAAACTGACCCAGGTGTTCAACTGCTTCTGCTCAATTTTTGAGCAGGAGAACACAGGGTGATCAGTATGGAAATGATGGGCAAAATCCGCCGGATGTATTTCCGCGACAAGCTGTCGCTGCATGAGATAGCCAAGCGCACCGGGTTGGCGCGCAACACGATTCGCAAGTGGGTCAGAGCACCTGAGGCCAAGCCGCCGGTCTACCAACGCCGCGCGATCTTCAACAAACTCAGCCCTTTTCACGCCACGCTGGAGCAGGCGCTAAAAGCCGATTCGCTGCGGCCCAAGCAACAGCGGCGCAGTGCCAAGGCGCTGTTGGCGCAAATCAAAGCCGAAGGTTATGACGGTGGCTACAGCCAGCTCACCGCGTTTATCCGTGCCTGGCGAGGGGGACAGGGCAAGGCGTCGCAGGCCTTTGTGCCGCTGACCTTTGCTCTTGGCGAGGCGTTTCAGTTTGACTGGAGCGAGGAAGGCTTGCTGGTCGGCGGCATTTACCGGCGTATGCAGGTGGCACATCTGAAGCTGTGTGCCAGCCGTGCGTTCTGGCTTGTGGCGTATCCGAGCGAGGGCCATGAGATGTTATTTGACGCCCATACACGCTCGTTCGGCTCCTTGGGCGGCGTGCCGCGCCGGGGCATCTACGACAACATGAAGACCGCCGTCGACAGGGTCAATAAGGGCAAAGGCCGGGCGGTGAATGCGCGCTTTGCGGTGATGTGCGCGCATTACCTGTTCGATCCGGACTTCTGCAACGTCGCCGCTGGTTGGGAAAAGGGCATCGTTGAAAAGAACGTGCAAGACAGCCGCAGGCGTATCTGGCTAGACGCCCAGGACTGCCAGTTTCACTCCTTCGAGGAACTCAATGCCTGGCTGGGCCAGCGCTGCCGCGCGCTTTGGAACGAGCTGACGCACCCTCAATACAGCGGGCTGAGTGTGGCCGAAGTGCTGGAGTTGGAGCGCGCTGAACTGATGCCTGTGCCAGCGCCATTCGACGGTTACGTCGAGCGGCCTGCGCGGGTCTCCAGCACCTGCCTGGTCAGCGTCGGGCGCAACCGCTACTCGGTGCCGTGTGAGTACGCGGGTAAGTGGGTCAGCAGCCGTTTGTATCCGACCCGCATCGAGGTGGTGGCCGATGATGCGCTGATAGCCAGCCATGCGCGCTTGCTGGATCGCGACCAGGTCAGCTACGACTGGCAGCACTACATCCCGCTGATTGAGCGCAAGCCCGGCGCGCTGCGCAACGGAGCGCCCTTTGCTGATCTGCCGGTGCCGCTGCGTCAGCTTAAGCACGGCCTGGGGCGTCATGCCGGCGGTGACCGGATCATGGCGCAAGTCCTGGCTGCCGTACCGGTCGCCGGACTCGATGCCGTGCTGGTAGCCGTTGAGCTGGTACTGGAGAGCGGCAGCCTGAGCGCCGAACACATCCTCAATGTCGTGGCACGGCTGACAGCATCCGAACCACCACCCAGCGTCGAAACCCACTTGTCGCTCAAGGAAGCCCCCGTCGCTAACACGGCGCGCTACGACCGCCTGCGTGGCCAGGCCGAGGAGGTCGGTCATGCGTGATTTGATGGCGGAACTCAAGGAGCTGCGCCTGCACGGCATGGCCACGGCCTGGGCGGAGTTAACTGCACAGGGTGAGTCGAACACAGCCTCGTCCAAGTGGCTGCTCGAACACCTGCTGGAACAAGAGCACACAGATCGCGCCATGCGCTCGGTTAGCCACCAGATGAACATGGCCAAGCTGCCGATGCACCGCGATCTGGCCGGCTTCGACTTCAGCGCCTCCAGCGCCGACGCTCGCTTGATCAGCGAGCTGGCCAACCTGAGCTTTACCGACACCGCGCAGAACGTGGTGCTGATCGGTGGGCCAGGCACCGGTAAAACCCACCTAGCCACCGCGCTGGCCGTGTCCGGCATCACCCGGCACGGTAAGCGCGTGCGCTTCTACTCCACGGTCGATCTGGTCAATCTGCTGGAGCGCGAAAAACACGACGGCAAAGCCGGGCGGATCGCCCAGGCACTGCTGCGCATGGATCTGGTCATCCTCGACGAACTGGGTTATCTGCCGTTCAGCCAGGCTGGCGGTGCGTTGCTGTTTCACCTGCTGTCCAAGCTGTACGAACACACCAGCGTGGTGATCACCACCAACCTGAGCTTCGCCGAATGGTCGAGCGTGTTCGGCGACGCCAAGATGACCACCGCCCTGCTGGATCGGCTGACCCACCACTGCCACATCGTCGAAACCGGTAACGAGTCCTATCGCCTGCAACACAGTAGCTTGGCGGCCCAGGCCAAGATCAAATCACGGGAGCGAAAGCGTAAGGGCAGCCAGGAACCGGAGGACGATGAGCCGTTCTGATTTCATGGCGACGACGGCCTGCTACATGGCTGCGTGTGGCAGGTCTTAAACAACTGAACTGGGCTAGCGAAGGAGTGGGGGCAACAGCAGCTGCGCTGGTAGACTTATCCACAGTTGCTGGTAACAAAATCAGCAATCCGCCCTGGGTCAAATTTCAATCGGCAGGGTGGGTCAATTTTCCATCAGCGCCAACAGTAGGTCGCCAATTCTGGATGTGCATGTATAGCGTGTAGATAGTCCGGCGCGCTCACTGGCCAGCGCGGAAATGCTTGAGCTTGCGGATCAGCATCCTCTCCAATCCATCGCTTGAGTGCAGCCCGTGCCTGAGCGGCCTGTGTGAGCAGAACATCTTTTTGCTCATCGAGTTGCGCAGCTTCCTGGTCAGGAGCAAGTGCGTCGGCCGTCGCGCCGGTACCGCCGGCCAGGCGTGCGCGGATTGCTGCGGCCAACAGACGGTTTTCTTTGTAGAAGTCCTCAAACTGCTGCAGTTTCCGTTGAACGGTGTACGCCGCGACCCAAGCTTGGGCTGTGGCAGCACGCACTTTTAAGCGCTCGAACACCGCCTCTGCATCGGCTCGCTCAACGCTCGCTCGTGCCGTCTCAACTCGTGCCTCCCGCTTGTCCCGGTTTGGTACTTCCTGGGAGAGGCCGACAACCTGCATCGTCATGAAATCGCGGTTCATGCTCCAACGATCACTGCCGTCAACAGGAAGGTTCTGCACTCCTAGGTTGAGACGTGGATCAGGCAGCTCGCCTGCTGGGATCACAGCGTGTCGAGCGGCCGTCATTTGCTCTTGCCTGGCCTGGAGGATGGGGGCATTGCGTTCGGCAAGTTGAAGCGCTTCCTCCAGAGACAACGGTGTAGCCTGAGCCGGTAACGTCGACAACAGGCTGATCAGAGCGGCCAGACATGCCATCCCTAATCGGTAACGTGGGGGAGTCATGGAAATGATTCCTCAAAAAATCAGCGCGCAAGCGCATGCCATCATCCGGCTGCAAAACAGGACGATGGGGTGAATTTAAGAGGTAATCAGGCGCGGGGTGGCCGCCAAGGGTCAGGAGGCGCCCTGTTTACGAGGCTCACCGCATAGGTATCTACTGGCCTAGGCGCAGAATAGGTGAGCGTGGGGTTAATTATTTCGACCTGAACTGTGCTCGCGGTTCTACACTCCTGGCCCACTTTGCAGGCTTTGGAGTGGTCGGCAGCTGATCCTGGATCAGTATCCTGGCAACAATCGTGATCCATCCCCGCCATCATCTCCATCCCCATGGTTTGCATGGGGCATGGTTCAATGGCTGAGTCGACTCCCGCCATGCCGTTGAGAGGAAGCGATGCGATTAGAAGCAGGATGGTGAACAGTCGTAGGAGCCGGTTCATGATGGCCGAGTATAGGTTACACGCATGAAATGAGCATTAAGCCGTTTGAGGCTTGGAAGTGGATTGTTTGGCGTGCGGCAGAGCGATGTGAAAACTCGTCACGCCGTCAGCGGAGGTACACCAAATTCGCCCACCATGAGCCTCGATGATCGAACGCGTTATGGCCAGACCCAAGCCGGCGTTGCTTGGGCTTCCTTCCCGCCTTGCAGGGTCAGCGCGATAGAACCGGTCGAAGATTTTGTTGATATGTTCCGGATCAATCGTGGCCCCATTGTTCTGGACGGACAGGTTCACTTGATCAGCCGCCTCGACAATCCGGACGGCGATATCGTGGCCTTCGGGGGTATAGCGCAAAGCGTTGGATAGAATGTTGGAAACCGCCCGGTCAATCATTAGCCGGTCACCACGGATCGTACCTTCGCCTTGAAGGGCAAGCCGAATGCTTCGGTCTTCGGCTGCAAGCTGGTAGTACTCAATCAGTCTGGACACTAGCCCGACCAGATCGATATCAACCTGCTCGGGGATGATCAAGCCGTTATCAGCTTTTGCCAGGAACAGCATGTCATCGATCATGCGCGACATGCGCTTGAGGTCTTCAAGATTGGAGTAGAGGTTGTCTTCGTAGGCATCGAGGTCGCGTTTTTTGGTCAGAACGACTTCGGTATGCGTCAGAAGATTACTTACCGGAGTCCGCAGCTCATGTGCGATGTCGGCTGAGAAGTTTGATAGCCGGACGAACGCGTCTTCCAGGCGTGCAAGCATTCCGTTGAAGGAGAGGATCAGCTCCTGCAATTCAAGCGGCACGGGCTCCAATGGAATTCGCTCGCGAAGGGACCGGGCAGACATGGATGTCGCCACCTTGGTGATCTGCCCAACCGGCCGAAGACCGCTCTTGGCCACGATCCACCCCAATCCTGCACTAACCAGAGCGCTGATGACCAAGCCAATGCCGAACCACCATTGCAGCGTCTTGAAAAAGTGGGCATGGCTGGTGACATCCAGCATCAACATGACTGTTACCGGCGCCTGCGCCTGCGCTATAGCCAGTTGAGAGGTAATCCCCCGGAAGTTCCGCGAGTCGATTTGCCAGTCCCAAACGGCGCCAGAAGAGGCCTGCTTAAAGCGCTCAGGGATGCGGGATGCCTTGGAGTCCGAGAACAGGACAGTACCGTCAGCATCAAGAATCTCCGCAGAAAGGTCCTGATGAGCCCCCAACAAAGCACGCAGTTGAGGCTCCTGATCCTCAAGTTCATCACGTGCTGCTGAAAGTGAAAGGATGTGCCGGGTGGATTCGAGTTTCTCGGCCAGGGCTTGCTCATCCAGCATCTGGAAATGGTGCTGACTGAGCATGTAGAAGCTCACGCCGGCAACGACCAATACGGCGATGACCGCGAACATGAACATGAGGGTAAGGCGTTTAACGAGCGACGATTGGGCGCGCATTACTCGGGAACATCCATCAGATAGCCCATGCCACGAACTGTATGTATGAGCTTGGGGGCGAAATCGTCATCAATCTTGGCCCGCAACCTACGAACAGCAACCTCGATCACGTTAGTGTCGCTGTCGAAGTTCATATCCCACACCTGCGATGCGATCAGGGACTTCGGCAGTACCTCGCCGCGTCGGCGCATGAGTAGTTCCAGTAAGGAGAACTCCTTGGCTGTGAGGTCGATCCGCTTGCCATTTCGGGTGGCCCGGCGCTTAAGCAGGTCTACCTCCAGGTCAGCCATCTTCATAGTGGTCTGAGCATAGCCACTGCTGCCTCTTCGCAGCAAAGTGCGCACACGCGCTAGCAGTTCCGAGAATGCAAAGGGTTTGACCAGGTAATCGTCAGCCCCGAGTTCTAACCCTTTCACGCGATCGTCCACGCCATCACGGGCCGTCAAAAACAAGACTGGGACCTCTTTCCCTGCCGCACGTACCATCCGCAGCACCTCCCAGCCGTCTAGCCCCGGCATCATTACATCAAGAATCAGCAGGTCATACGCCTCGCTCAAAGCGTATTGCAGCGCGTCGGTCCCTGTGACCACACGATCGACGGTAAAGCCTGCCTCCGTCAGCCCTTGCTGCAGGTAGGCCCCGATTTTTGGCTCATCTTCGGCTACGAGTAATTTCATCTGCTGCGCCCCCTTGGATGCCCTTCAGTGTGCAGCAAAAAAGGCACCCAACCAGAAGCTGACGGAAAAGTAATGTCGGGCTCAGCTTGCTGACAGTGCCGGGTAGCTAGCTTGAGCACTGTGAACGGCGCCAATCAGGCGAAACTGACCCTTAGAGGAAACGCAAATGAACATGATCAAAGCGATTGTGATGGTAGTCACCTTCGGCATGGCGAGCCTCGCCCTGGCTGAAGGCGGCGCGGATCGCACCTTCGCCAGGATGGAAGCTGCACGTGCATCTTCCATGCAGGCTTACCAGGTTGCTCAGGAGAAAAAAGCAGAGGCTCCTGTTACCGCCCAAAGCCAAAAGCACCCCGGCCACGAGAGCTGCTGAGCTTAGCTTACAGAAATGTAATCACCCCGGAATCTGAACTATGTCAGCTTTCGGGGTATTGCCTCCCGCAATCCTTGTGCTTTGGCGAAAGTCTACGAGGCTTGGGGGAGCTCAATTGAAACCAGATGGCTGCGGATCCCGCAGTCTGGATATCAGCGATCTACCTGATTGGACGCAACGGCATGCAAAGCAAAACCACGAGACGTTCATTCGTCAAAGGCCTGGCTGCTACCGGACTACTGGGTGGGCTGGGCATGTGGCGCGCGCCGGTCTGGGCCGTAACCAGCCCTGGCCAGCCTAACGTACTGACCGGCACCGATTTTGACCTGTACATCGGGGAGCTCCCGGTGAACATTACCGGGGCAGCTCGAACGGCGATGGCCATCAACGGTTCGCTGCCAGGACCAATACTCCGTTGGCGCGAAGGCGACACGGTCACGCTACGGGTTCGCAACCGCTTGAAGCAGGACACGTCCATCCACTGGCACGGCATCATCCTGCCGGCGAATATGGACGGCGTGCCGGGTCTAAGCTTCCATGGCATCGCTCCCGACGGCATGTACGAGTACAAGTTCAAGGTCCACCAGAACGGCACCTACTGGTACCACAGCCATTCGGGCTTCCAGGAGCAGGTCGGTGTTTACGGTGCGCTGGTGATTGATGCCAAGGATCCAGAGCCTTTCACCTACGATCGTGACTATGTCGTCATGCTGAGTGATTGGACCGACGAAGACCCGGCGCGGGTTATGTCCAAGCTCAAAAAACAGTCGGACTATTACAACTTCCACAAGCGCACCGTTGGCGACTTCGTCGACGACGTGAGCGAGAAAGGTTGGTCTGCTGCTGTGGCCGATCGAAAGATGTGGGCCGAGATGAAGATGAGCCCAACCGATCTCGCTGACGTGAGCGGGCACACCTACACCTACCTCATGAACGGCCAGGCGCCAAATGGGAACTGGACGGGAATCTTCAAGCCAGGGGAGAAAATCCGGCTTCGCTTTATCAATGGCTCGGCGATGACCTATTTCGACGTGCGGATCCCCGGCTTGAAAATGACGGTTGTCGCAGCCGACGGTCAGTACGTTAAGCCAGTGTCGATCGATGAATTCCGGATTGCCGTTGCTGAAACCTACGATGTCATTGTCGAGCCTGAAAACGAGCAGGCTTACACCATCTTTGCTCAATCCATGGATCGCACCGGCTATTCAAGGGGTACCTTGGCTGTCCGTGAGGGCCTGCAGGCACCGGTGCCGGCTGTAGATCCAAGGCCTCTCATCTCCATGAGTGATATGGGGATGGACCACGGCAGCATGGGTGGCATGGATCACGGCAGCATGGCCGGTATGGACCACAGCAAGATGGCTGGCATGGACCACGGCAGCATGGCCGGTATGGACCATAGCAAGATGGCTGGCATGGACCACGGCAGCATGGCCGGTATGGACCATAGCAAGATGGCTGGCATGGACCACGGCAGCATGGCCGGTATGGACCATAGCAAGATGGCTGGCATGGACCACGGCAGCATGGCCGGTATGGACCATAGCAAGATGGCTGGCATGGACCACGGCAGCATGGCCGGTATGGACCATAGCAAGATGGCTGGCATGGACCACGGCAGCATGGCCGGTATGGACCATAGCAAGATGGCTGGCATGGACCACGGCAACATGACCGGTATGGACCAAAGCAATATGGCCGCCAGCGGTGCCATGCAGAACCATCCCGCCTCCGAAACAAACAACCCTCTGGTCGATATGCAGACCATGACCCCTACGCCAAAGCTGAGCGATCCGGGGATCGGGCTTCGCGATAACGGGCGTCGGGTTCTCACGTATTCGGATTTGCGTAGCACCTTCATCGACCCTGACGGCCGGGAACCTGGCCGGACAATCGAACTGCACCTTACCGGGCATATGGAAAAGTTCGCTTGGTCCTTCGATGGGATCAAGTTTTCTGACGCAGAGCCGCTGCGGCTCAAGTACGGCGAGCGCCTGCGTATTACCTTGGTCAACGACACCATGATGACTCACCCCATCCATCTGCACGGCATGTGGAGTGACCTGGAGGATGAGGACGGCAATTTCATGGTGCGAAAACACACGATCGATATGCCGCCTGGCTCGAAACGAAGCTATCGCGTAACCGCAGATGCACTCGGGCGCTGGGCCTATCACTGTCACCTCATGTACCACATGGAGATGGGCATGTTCCGAGAAGTCCGCGTGGACGAATGAACTGGAGATACGAGATGAGCAAACCAATGAAACGAAGCGCCTTTTTCCTCTCTGCCGCGATGGTTGGCCTGCTCGCGGTGTACGCCCCGTCTTCCTGGTCCAGTGACAACCATGATCAGCACTCTCAAAAGTCGTCCAACGCGGCGCAATCGAACGGCTCGAAGAGCAAGCAAGCCCAGGGCATGAACCATGAAGGCATGGATCACGGCTCCATGAAAGGCATGGATCATGGCTCTATGGAGGGCATGGATCATGGTTCCATGGAAGGAATGGATCACAGCAAAATGATGGAATCGCATGGCAGCGACAAAGCTAAGGCAGGGAAAAATGGCCAATAGCGTTGCACGACCATCGCTGCTGGCATTCGCCGTTTCTTTAGGTGTGCTGGGCGTTTCGCCCAGCTTCGCCGCTGAAATGGATCATTCCGGAATGGACCACTCGGCAATGGGCCACGGTGCCATGCAGATGGACCACGCCTCATCACAGGCTGCGATGCCGGGCATGGACCACAGCCAGATGGGCGCGAGCAAGCAACCCACGCAACCTGCACCCGTTGATCACAGCAAAATGGGCCATGGCCAGCCCAAAGCGAAACCCGCCTCGATGGACCACAGCAAGATGGACCATGGAAGCATGAAAGGCATGGATCACGGGTCCATGGAAGGCATGGATCATGGCGCGATGGGTCATTCCACGATGGGAAACGGGAACGCTGATTCGCCGACCCCGACCAGCCGTACGCCAATCCCGGTGCTGACTGATGCCGACCGGCAGGCTGCCTTCCCCCCGCTTGACGGGCACAAAATGGATGACAGCGGGTTCAACAGCTTTTTCTTGCTAGACCAACTGGAATACCAAGATGCCGATGAAGGTAGCACGCTTGCTTGGGATGCATCCGGCTGGGTGGGCGGCGATATCAATAGGCTCTGGATTCGCTCGGAAGGTGAACGAACCAATGGTGTGACTGAAGATGCTGAGCTGCAGCTCCTCTATGGCCGCTCGGTAAGCCCGTGGTGGGATGTTGTCGCCGGCGTCCGGCAGGATTTCAAACCGGAGGATCCGCAGACCTGGGCTGCGTTCGGTATTCAGGGCCTGGCCCTGTATGACTTCGAAGCTGAAGCCACCGCCTTTATCGGCGAGAACGGTCAAACCGCTGCCCGTCTGGAGGGCGAGTACGACATCTTGCTAACCAATCGTTTAATTCTTCAGCCAACCGCTGAGGCCAACTTTTATGGCAAGAACGACCCGGAACGCGGCGTCGGCTCTGGCCTGGCAAACACCGAAGTCGGGCTGCGGTTACGGTACGAGATTGTTCGCCAGTTCGCGCCATACATAGGTGTCACCTGGAGCCGTTCCTACGGCAAAACCGCCGATTTCATTCGGGATGAAGGCGGGGACGTGGACGAAGCTCGTTTTGTGGCCGGTATTCGGATGTGGTTTTGAGAACTCAACATGAAAAAAACAATTACAACGCTGGTGGCGGCAGGTGCTGTTACTAGCGCAGCAGTGCTAGGTGCTGCTTACTTCGGTCTCGTGAACGTTGGTGCGGACGACCCACACTTCCCCGCTGTGCATGCGTTTTTGGCCATGGCGCGGGATCGCTCGATTGAAGTCCGAGCAAGCGACATTGAGGTGCCAAACCTTAAAGATCCTGCTCTCATCCAAGCAGGGGCAGGCAACTACAACGCCATGTGTATCGGTTGCCACCTCGCGCCAGGGGTGGAGAAAACTGAACTCAGCCAAGCCCTATACCCATCCCCACCAAACCTCACCGAGATAGGTGTAAGCGGTGACCCTGCTGCTGCGTTTTGGACCATCAAGCACGGTATCAAAGCGACAGGCATGCCAGCCTGGGGTAAGAGCATGGACGACCAGTACATCTGGGGAATCGTCGCGTTCCTGGACCAGCTACCGCAACTCAATGCTGAGCAGTACCAGATGATGGTCGCTTCCAGTGGTGGTCACCAACATGGCGGTGGCGAAAGCGATATGCATAACCATGAAGGCCAACACGGTGGTGCGAAATCAGGTCATGGAAATCATGATGATTCCGCAGCAAACGGCGTGGCTGAGGAAAGTCATGATCATGGCAGTTCGCATTCGGAGTCTTCATCAGTAGCGGAGCACCACGGTGAACACGAGTCCGGCGAGGCGCACTCGGACCACCACACAGGTTCTACTCCCAAAACCCATGTGCACAAAGACGGGAAGGAGCACACTCATGACAAGTAAGCGCCGCTTCCTCGGTTTAAGTACCGCAGCGTCACTTCTAATCGCCTCAGCCGCCTTTGCTGCGGAGCCCCTGACTATCGATGTGCACCGGGACGCTAATTGCGGTTGCTGTAAGAAATGGATAGCGCACTTGGAGGCAAACGGCTTCAAGGTCGTCGACCACGTTGAAACGGACATGAGGGCGGTGAAGCAAGAGCTAGGAGTAGCTCCGAGGCTGGCTTCGTGTCACACCGCGGTTATCGATGGCAAGTTTGTGGAAGGTCACGTCCCCGCAGCCCAGGTGCAGGAGCTCATAAAGCGCAACGACCTGGCAGGCGTCGCGGTACCTGGCATGCCCGCTGGCTCACCAGGTATGGAGGTTGATGGCATGAAACACGCCTATCAAGTCATCGGCCTCACCAAGAGTGGGGACGATCAAGTAGTTGCCAGTTATCCTGACACGTAATGCAAGATGCCCCGGGGGAAGGGCTTCTGCCGGCCAGCCGACCAGCTGCAGCGCTGGTCGTGGTCAGCTTACTCCAAGACTTACCCTGTCCCTTCGGTCAGTTTTGACCTCTACAGTTAATTCCAGCAGAGCGATATTCGAGGATTTTCAACTCACCTGTTGAGTCCTCGTAATTCATCTGTGTCGGCATCACGTCGCAGCTACCTTTGAGCGAAGTCATACTGATAACTCTCGCCACATCCAGTTTCATTCCGTAGCGATAATGGATCACTTCAGGTGGTTTTTTTCCATTGGCAGCGGCGTAGGCACGCATTGCTTGCTCATTTGCCTGAATCATCTTTCCGTGTAAGCGATCAGATCCTCCTTCAGCTAAAGCGGATGAGGAGGCGATTACGAGCATGAGGGCGGCAATGCTTTTAGCGGTGTTCATTTCTGTTACTCCATGAAGACATGAGTGAAGCTTACCGACTGGGAGCTGTCATCCACGTGATCCAGGAATTACATGTTTGTAAGCAGGCTATCGATAATGATGGCTCTGAATACACGTGAAAGCCGCGTCGTTTCAGGCTGCGACAGTTTTAATTCTCTAGCGAATCAGTCTGAACCGGCGTTTTGGGTGATTGCGACAGTTTTGCGTTTCCTCTCCAAATGGCTGCAGGCCGCGAAAGACGGGACCCTCTAGCGACAGTTTTAATTCTCTAAATCCACCACCCGCAGAAAATTTCGTCACGCCCCAGAATGGGAATTTGCATTCGGGGCGCACCACGATTCATCTCGTGCCAGAAGCCGCCTGCAGTGCAATCAATTGGCGAGCCAAGACTCGACTACCTCAGCGCCATACTCGTTTTTCCAGGCCTTAAGCGTACGCTGATTACCACCCTTGGTCTCAACAACCTCTCCGCTGTGTGGATTCTTGTAGACCTTCACTTCGCGTGGTTTCCGAGAGGTTTTTGGGGCCATATCAGTGGAAGCCACCGCTTGCGGATCGAGGATCAGCACCACTTGGCGCAGGCCGTAGCCATACTCGTTGAGCAAACTGCGCAGCTTCGTTTCAAATTCCATTTCCTGCTTCAGGGCAGAGTCATTTTTCAGCGCTTCCAGCTCCGCCAGTTGGGCTGCGAGCTGTTGTTCGAGCAGGCGGAATTCAGCGAGACGGGACATAAGATTCTCCAAAATGGGTTCGATGATTTTAGCAATCAAGAAAGAAAGCGTGCTAACTATCTTGATCCCACATGCCTGAATCGGCAATCACGAGGCTGAGCGATCGGTGTGGATAAAAACGTGATGGCTTCAGGATCGTCGATCTGGGCGGCTTCACTTGCGAGGTAATCGATCAGCTTTTTGCTTCTTACCCAAACGTACTGCCGGCAAGCCGCGTTTGGAATGGATGGCCCCGCAACGGGGCGAAACCTGGCCTCCCAAAGGTGCTTGAACGCCTCCCTGGTCGACTTCCCCAAATACACCGCAATCTCCGGTCCCAAGATATAGCCACGCCTGAATCTGTCGATGGCTTGAGGCTTAACCATCAATTGCGTACGCCGGCCTCGTTCGACAGCAGTGCTCCATAGCAGACCCAGTCGAACGAACGCGTATGCGCATTGTTCTTTGACGCCTAACAGCGCAGCAGCCTTGACTACCGACAGGCCGGGAAAGACCGGACTCTTGTTCTCAGCTCGGGCTTGTTGCCACGCTGCAAAATCTTGCGGCTTGAGTAACCACGCCCCTACCGCAACCGAGCCATTCTCAGCTGGGCCGTAAGCGCGAAGTTCACCTGCACGTATTGCCTGAACCAACTCGACCAACCCACCCCCCTTGGGCAGAGAATGCTTGGCCAAGTAGTTGATCGACACCAGGCTCTGGTCAGAGCTGGTAGGCAGCTTCTCATCAATCAATTCGTTGATCGAGCGGCAGTCAATCAGCCACCTTTCGCCTGGGCGCGGTTCTCCACCAAAGAACTGGAGGGTACCACCAGCTAGCAGCTGCCTAACCCGATTGCGACAGAGGCTTAGCAAAGTCGAGGTTTCTTTCATATCAGCCACGCCCTGGAGATGCTGCGAGATTGCCTTCAAATGATCCAGGTCCACGACCGTAAAGACTCGATCTTCATGGACCTTCTCCCGATAGGCGATTTGTCCCTCCTGATGAAGGCGTTTTATGACTGATACCCCGAGACCACAAGCTTCAGCAGCAGAATCGAACGACACCCAACGATGTCTCTCAATCGTCTCCTCACTCAAATTGCGATTTCGCTTCGCTAACGGTGCTTCCCACGCATGCTGCAGAAATGATTCGAACTCTCGACGAAGAAAGTCAAAACAAGAGTCATCCAGATCACGGTGGATGTCGTGGTATATCGGGCCGAACGATCTGCTGAGCGTCCAATGTTCGTTATCGGAATGGACTGCCTTGAGGCCACTCAGCAGTTCTCTGAATGCGAGAGGCCAGTTCATGAGAACCACGCCCGCCGCGTTTGCCATAAGCCGCGATATCTCTAGCGAACCCGAATCAGCAACCTTCAGCGGCTGGGTTCTTTCCGTAGGCAAACTTCTGACAGCGAGACGCGATGACAACTCGTGAAACTGTTCGTAGGTGAGGGCCGCCAATCCCGCGTCAGCTGGCAACGAGTCGGCGTAAAACCTATCTTCAAAGCCAGAGGTGAGCCAGGCGGCCGTATCACTCGCCGGCGCGATCTCAAAATTGGTCCCACTCAATGAGGTGCCACACGCTTGGCAACTATTCGCACTCATTGCGCTTGGATCGGTTTCCTTCAGACAGTTGGGGCACCGCCCGTGGAGTTCAGTGCCGTGGACAGAACACGTCGTAACCAGGGTCAAGCCCCAGCTTTCTCTCCAATAACCGGCTTCGCCCAAACAGATCGGACAGTAACGAGCGTGATGAGTCGTCCATAACTTGACCCCCTTGGGCCTTGGATCACGAAACTCAGCAGATACCGCAGGCCAGCTCAGTGGTCCTTCCATCATCTGCAGCCAGTCCGCAACATCGGTCTCGTCGGCTCGTGCAAAGGCGGTGAGCAGTTCCTTTCTGGGTAATCCGTTGGCTTTCGCCAGGCGCTGCAGGTACCCCAAAAGACTTTCGTCTTGGTGTGGTCGTGGGTTGATTAAAAGACCAAACATTCCTACACATCCATGAAATCGAAGACATAAAAATCAGGGGAGTAGAGCCGGGCCGATAAGCCCGGCCCTTGGCCGTCAGGTACTGCTCTCTTCGAACGTCTCAAACGGCTCCCGCTTCCCGAACAGAGGCTGGAAATTGAAGCTCGCACTGAAGGGGTTTCGATCCTCGGTGGCGTAGCTCCAAACCTCGTCTTCAAAAGCCTGGGCCAGCACAGGAAGTTCAATCCCGACAAGGTCCTGGACTTGAACCAGCCAAACAGCCCTGTCCACAATCTTGATGAGGTAGTCGATCAATCCATAGGAAGCCAGGTAGAAGCGTTTAATCATCGCTGGCTCTACAAAACTGATGGTTTGAACAGGCAGTTCGCCCTCGATTGCCTGCAACAACATCACGAAATGAAGAGACGTATTAGCGGAGAAGGTGAAGCGATCGTATGCCACCGTGGCCGAAAACCTGCGTCGCAGTTGCTCGTTTGCTAGCAGGAGATTTTCGGTGCGCTTCAGCCCAATCAGAACAAACGCGATACTGGTTTCATTCATCAGACTCTTGATCCAGTCTGCTGCCTCATACGCACCATTACGACGATAATCGACCAGGTGCTGCGCCTCATCGAGGACCAACATCTCCACGCCAAGGTTCTTCAGCAGCAGGACTACTCGCGCAAATTTAACCTCTGCCGAATGTCCTCGTGCCTCTGCGAAGGGATCCTTCAGCTCTGCCAAAATGGCTGCTGCCAGGTTCTTTTTGGTTGGAGACGAAGGCATCTCGACGAACAGAACTGTCCGCTTCTGTGGGTCATGGCTCTCCAATTCCTCCAATGACCGAATGTACTCCTTGACCAATGTGCTCTTGCCCACTCCGCTTGGACCTTGGATCAGCAACCCTTTACTTGCTCTGGTACGCCGACTATCGCCGTGGATATCGCCTAGTCGCGTCAACGCTCGCTCGACTTGAGGGCTGTGAATAAAACGATCGCGGAGCGTAAAGCTGTATTCACCATGCTCGTAGCATTCGTACAGATTGATGGCGTTCATGGCTTAGAACTCCCAGCAGGGCGACGAACCGAGACCTTGAAGGCTGCTGGCGGAATGTTAGGAATAGAGTCACCGGTCCATTCCACTTCAGCGAGTACCTTGGGTGGAGGCGTGCTTTCGGTCACTCGACCCTCCTTGTCGATTTTCGCTATGGCAGCTGCGCGTCGTTTTCTGAGCGTCTGCGAACGGCGGGCCTCGTCTGCATCTTCCATAATTTCCTGGTAGCACCTGTGCGTAGCCTCGAAGCTAGGCTGCTCATTATATTTTTCTCGCAGCGCTTTCTCGGCAGCCTTCCACACCTCCCTGCTCTTACCGGCCATTCGCTCATCTTTGGCGGGCACTTTGAAGAACAAGTTTCTGAAGCGGTCGTGAACCCAAACGTGCCCGGCTTCGTCTCGATAGCGGACGTTTACCTTTTCTCCGTCTGCCAAACGCATACGGAGCTCAGCAAGTTCCGTAGAGTGGTAGCCCACTTTGGCAACCTCGATGCCGTAATGGTGAACCTTCACCGAGGCCCGCTTGGCCAGAATGCACTCCAACGAGTCCAGGTCGACGGGAAGGCTGATGACATGGTTCGCCTCGCTAGTCCCCCAGACTTGAGCCGGTGTTCTGTTGTCCAGCCCCCGATGAGGAGTCTGGTGGTAACCATCGACGATCCATTTCACTACCACCGCCTCCAATTGAGGGAGCGTGAAACATGCATTCTTCTCCGAGTCGTAATCGCCACGCTGCTGGATATTCGAGAAGGTGGTACCCGGGAGGTTGTGGATAAGCCCCAGGTTCTGTGTGCTGAAAAAGCGTTCGACGGCACCTTTCCTTTGAGGGGCCCTTGAAGCGGGATACATGATCTCGATACCCAACTCGTTGAATCCCATGATGAGATCGCCCGCGTGAAATTCCGCTGCGTTGTCTGGGACTATTCGAGCCGGCAGCCCACGTGCCCACCATTCATTTCTCACTTTCGGAAAGCGCTTCAGCAATTCGGCTTTTGGACGGATTGAGCGTTCGATCACACGAAGCACGGTTTCCGTATTTGGCGCCGACAGGTGGAGCAAATATCCCATCACCATTCGAGAGAAGCGGTCGAGGACGATCGTCAGATAGGGGCGCCCAATGCACAGCCCCGAGGTTTCATCCACAAGCTGGACGTCCAACAAGGTGTGATCAATTTCCCAACGTTCCAAAATCTCATGGACACGTAGGACACCCGCCGCAACACGGTGCTTCTTGTCTGCTGCGTGTTTTCCGAGCCTCTCCTTATCCACAAGGTACGGATCCAGCTTGGCGATGTACCTTCGGACAGTCATTCCGCTTGGGATCTTGAGCTGATCCGAAGGCAAACGACTTTTGTTCCTCTCTTTTATCTGATCCTCGAATTCTGAAACGACCACGCTGACCGCTGGAATCGTATCCTGCAGGTAGGTTTTATTAATCACCCCTTCAAGAATAACTTCGAGCTCTCCCTGTATCGCGGCAGCCCGACCCTTTTTGGCATGCTGAGGGATAAGCTTTACTACGTTCTGGCCAATGTATTTGGCTGCCCAACGTCGAATAGTGGAAACCGAGGGTGCGCACGCATCCCCAATCTTTTTGGCGATATCTCTAAGCTTCTTGATCATGTCTTCGTCACCCGGTAGCTTGTATTTACCGCGCTTAGTTAGGTCGTCCAGATACTTGCGTCGACGCAATGCCTCATCTCCATGTTTTTTGGGGAAGCATGAAATATCTGGAGGGACGTTCCGCACATACGGAACCCTCCCAAGGTATGGCTGATCAGCGGAGATCTCGATCTCGCGCTTCTCGTAGGCCTCATAGAACTCCTTCTCGGATAGCTTCGTGGGCTCACCAAGCTCATCGAAAAAGAGCAGCTTCCGGTCAATAAGCCTCTTCTCAAGCACCATCAGTACGCCACGAACGATGACGACCAATTTCACCCTAAGGGAAAAGGTTTGCATGACGGTGCCCCCCTTGCAGGAAGACCGGGGAGTCAGTGTCAATTGACCTATCAAGGTCAATGCCCACCACCCCAAGGCCTAACAAGCGCCAGGCTTTCCCCTCACCAACCACGTAGAGCAGATCTGCAACGGTCATAGGCGGCCATTCGTTGAAGGTCGCCATTACCTCCTCCAACGCCTGATGCGAAAGCTCTGGACCGCGCCGGTGATACATCAGCCTTCTAAGATTGGTAGCCAGGGGTTCAGCTTCAATTAACTTTTCAGTGATCACCGAAAAGTTACGGGCAGTGGCGTTGAAGTAGCGCTCAGCGGCATCCAGTCGCTGCCTGACGCTGGCAATCTTCAGTCGGTCGTGAGGCTTCACTTCAAACCACCACTCGCGCCCATCCGCGAGGAAAACCTGTACGTCTGGGTAATATTTGAAGTAGCCCTGGAGCGATGGAACACGTTCCTCACTGGGCTGCGGGACGTAGCCGATGACCGCAGGAGACAGCTCAAGAAGCCGAAAAAGAGCGCCTTCGAGCTGGGACTCCCAGGGCACAGGCTTTTTATTTTTGAGCGATGGGAAGTAGCCGCGGTAATGGTTGGACCGCCGCGTGACCACCTTTCGTACTGTCATGAAACACCTCCGAAAATCTCGAAACGAGCGCCGACGCTGCGCCAAAAAATCAAGGCGCAGGGCGGGCGAAGTGAGGCCTTTCGACAGGCAACACTGTGCCGTCGAGTAACCTCGCTAAGGTCGAAAAAATGGGAGAGGATTGACAGTCGCTTCGAAAAAGCAGACATTGCGGGTTCTGAGGACGCAAGTCTGCTTCGCTAAGCGCGGTCAGTCCTCTCGGGATTGATCGCGTTTTTCTACATTTTCAGGTCTCCTTTTCTCTCATTGGTCATGACTCTCATGACTGATCAGAATCTAAAGCAATCGGCTTGCTCTCTTTATTTCTAAACGGCCACTTCGTGATCGCTGGAGCAATTTGGATCAGGTCTGAAGCTCTCGCTTCAAACAGCTGATTTGGCTGAAAATCTTCAGTGCAAAGCGGAAAAGTTGGTCATAGATCTTATTCCAACATCCCTTCGAAATCTACAAAAAATCCAAAATGGCAACTTCCACCAAATTCCATTTCCATACTAAATTGTTCAAATTAATACTTAACACGTACGCTTAATTAACTATTAAGGTGTTCAAATATTAGTTTTAAAGTCCTCTCAATCTCTCTGCTGCTCAGATCCGCCCGCCGACCCTCTCAGCACTTCCAGCGCCCCATCAAATCACTTCCTCAAATCCCCCCATCTGCATCATTTTCCAATGAGCGGAGTAGGGCGCCCCGGCAGGAATTCCAGGCAAAAAAAAGCCCGCGAAGGCGGGCTTGATGGTGACCGACAGGGGCCATGGTTGAAGCCCGGCCGGTCATCTATTTGTGAAAGCGTGCAGCTTTTCTGTGAACCTACACCTGATCAGAAGTCCAGGTTCGACACCGACAGCGCGTTACTTTCGATGAAGTCACGACGCGGCTCGACCGCATCACCCATCAGGGTGTTGAAGATCTGGTCAGCGGCGATGGCATCTTCGATAGTGACCTTGAGCATACGGCGAACGGTCGGGTCCATGGTGGTTTCCCACAGCTGGTCCGGGTTCATCTCACCCAGCCCTTTGTATCGCTGAATCGTATGGCGCTTGGTGGTCTCGTTCATCAGCCAATCCAGGCCCTCTTTGAACTCGACGATTGCCTTGCGGCGTTCACCGCGCTGCACGTACGCACCTTCACCCAACAGGCTCGAAAGCTTGGCACCAATGTTGACTACGGTACGGTAGTCATTGCTGCCGAAGAAATCGCGGTTGAACGTGATGTAGCTGGCCAGACCGTGGGAGGTAATTTCCACTTCAGGCAGCCACACGTTGCGCTCTTTGTCTTCACGCAGGCTGGCGTTGTAAGCCAGGCCAGACTTCTGGCTGGAGTTCAGACGCGCCTGGAACTGGGCCAGCCAGGCCTGCATCACTGCGTGGTCACCCAACTGCTCCAGGGTCACCTCAGGCAGGTAGACGAAGTGCTCAGTCAGCTCTTCCGGGTACAAGCGCGACAGGCGCTTGAGAGTCTTCATGACACTGCGGAACTCATTCACCAACGCTTCCAGCTGCACACCGGAAACTGCAGGTGCCGATTCGTCCAGGTGCAGGCTGGCATCTTCCAGCGCCGATTGGGTCATGTACTCTTCCATGGCCTCATCGTCCTTGATGTACTGCTCCTGCTTGCCTCGTTTCACCTTGTACAGCGGCGGCTGGGCAATATAGATGTAGCCACGCTCGACCAGCTCCGGCAGCTGACGGAAGAAGAAGGTCAGCAGCAGCGTACGGATGTGCGAACCGTCAACGTCAGCATCGGTCATGATGATGATGTTGTGATAACGCAGTTTGTCGATGTTGTACTCTTCACGGCCGATACCACAGCCCAGCGCAGTGATCAGCGTGCCCACTTCCTGGGACGAAATCATCTTGTCGAAGCGCGCTTTCTCGACGTTGAGGATTTTACCCTTCAGCGGCAAGATCGCCTGGGTACGACGGTTACGACCTTGCTTGGCCGAGCCACCCGCAGAGTCACCCTCCACCAGGTACAGTTCGGAGAGAGCAGGATCCTTCTCTTGGCAGTCCGCCAGTTTGCCCGGCAGACCCGCGATATCCAGCGCACCTTTACGGCGGGTCATCTCACGAGCTTTACGTGCAGCTTCACGAGCGCGAGCCGCGTCGATCATCTTGCCAACGACGGCCTTCGCCTCGTTCGGGTTTTCCAGGAGGAAATCGGCGAAGTACTTGTTCATCTCTTGCTCCACGGCGGTTTTCACCTCCGAGGAGACCAGCTTGTCCTTGGTCTGCGAGCTGAACTTCGGGTCCGGTACCTTAACCGAGATGATTGCGGTCAGGCCTTCACGGGCGTCGTCGCCAGTGGTTGCCACCTTGTTCTTCTTGGCCAGGCCTTCCTGCTCGATGTAGCTGTTAAGGCTACGGGTCAGCGAGGAACGGAAACCCACCAGGTGGGTACCGCCATCACGCTGCGGAATATTGTTGGTAAAGCACAGCAGGTTTTCGTTGAAGCTGTCGTTCCATTGCAGGGCGACTTCAACACCCACACCATCGTCACGCTGAACGTTGAAGTGGAACACCTGGGAGTTGACCGGCGTCTTGTTGGTGTTCAAGTACTCGACGAACGCACGCAGACCGCCTTCGTACTTGAAGAACTCTTCCTTACCGCTGCGCTCATCCTTCAGCAGAATGCCAACGCCCGAGTTGAGGAACGACAGCTCGCGGATGCGCTTGGCCAGGATGTCCCAGCTGAAGTGAATGTTCTTGAAGGTTTCAGCCGATGGCTTGAAGTGGATGTGGGTACCCGTGGTTTCACTGTCACCGACAACCGCCATGGGCGCTTGTGGAACACCGTGAACGTAAGTCTGTTCCCAGATCTTGCCGCTACGGCGAACGGTCAGAACCAGCTTCTCGGACAGGGCGTTCACAACCGACACACCGACACCGTGCAGACCGCCAGATACTTTGTAGGAGTTGTCGTCGAACTTACCGCCGGCGTGCAGCACAGTCATGATGACCTCGGCTGCGGAAACGCCTTCTTCCTTATGCACATCGACCGGAATGCCGCGACCGTTGTCGCGCACACTGATAGATTCGTCCGGGTGGATGATGACAGTGATGTCATCGCAGTGACCGGCGAGGGCTTCGTCGATCGAGTTGTCGACCACTTCGAAGACCATGTGGTGCAGGCCACTACCATCATCGGTGTCGCCAATGTACATGCCGGGACGCTTGCGTACGGCATCCAAACCTTTCAGCACTTTGATGCTGGAGGAGTCGTACGTTTGATTTTCGCTCATGCCTTCACTCCCGATGGTCGTGGGTCTGGGTGATACGGCCTTGTTCCACGTGGAACAAAGCAACTGGCGTTTCCGTCTGCCAGCCTTCCCTCAGTAATTCGTGATCTACACAGGTGATGAACACCTGGCAGTGTAATTCTTCAAGCAAGCGGCATAGTGCGCGGCGATGCTGGTCATCCAGTTCGGACGGCAAGTCATCCACGAGATAAATACAGTGACCGCGGCGAGCCTGACTAACGAGGTGGCCTTGGGCAATGCGCAATGCGCATACCACCAACTTTTGCTGACCACGCGACAAGATGTCGGCTGCGTTGTTGCCAGCCAACCGCAAACGCAGATCAGCACGCTGCGGACCGGCTTGGGTATGGCCCATCTGCTGATCGCGAAGGAGGGAGGAGGCGAGTACTTCTTGCAGTTCCCGGTCCTTGTCCCAACCTCGGTAGTAGCTCAGGGTCAACCCGTCCAGCTCGACCAGTTCGCTCAGGGTTCGCTCGAAGACGGGCTTCAAGGCCTTGATGTAGTTGCGACGGTATTCATCTATTTCCGCGCTAGCCAGGCACAATTCCCGGTCCCAGGCGGCTTGCGAAGCTGGGTCAAGTGTACCATGACGCAACCATGAGTTCCGCTGCCGCAGCGCCTTCTGAAGGCGTTGCCAGGCTGGCAGAAAACGAGGTTCCACGTGGAACACTCCCCAGTCCAGAAACTGGCGGCGTATTTTTGGGGCACCTTCCAGCAGCCGGAAACTGTCTGGGTTGATGAGCTGAAGCGGCAGTAACTCAGCCAATTGCGCGGCGCTGCGCGCATTCTGCCCATCAATGCGAATAGTAAACTCCCCTTGCCGCTCGCGGGACACACCCAGGTTGCTCGTACCACCCTCCGTCAGCTGAACCTCACCGAACACAGTACAGGCAGCCTGTTCGTACTGAATAACCGGATTCAGGCGAGTGCTGCGAAATGAACGGGCCAGCCCGAGCAAATGCACGGCTTCTAGCACGCTGGTCTTGCCGCTGCCGTTGGCGCCGTAAAGGATGTTGATGCGGGGGGAGGGTAGGAGTGTCACCGGGTGCAAGTTGCGCACCGCGGTGACCATGATACGTCGAAGGGACATTTGGCCTGCTACAGCTTACAGTCGCATCGGCATGACAACGTAGGAAGAATCGTCATTGCCAGCTTCCTGCAGCAGCGCACTGCTGTTTGAATCGGACAAAATCAGACGAACTTGCTCAGTAGTCATCACGCCCAGCACGTCTAGCAAGTAGCTGACGTTGAAACCAATCTCCAGCGAGCTACCTTCGTAGTCCACGCTGATTTCTTCTTCAGCTTCTTCCTGCTCGGGGTTGTTAGCCTGGATCTTCAGTTGACCGGCTGCCAGCTGCAGGCGAATACCGCGGTACTTCTCGTTGGAAAGAATCGCAGTACGGCTGAAAGCTTCACGCAGCGCCTGGCGGTCTCCAACGACCAGCTTGTCACCGCCTTTGGGCAGTACGCGCTCGTAGTCAGGGAATTTGCCGTCCACCAGCTTGGAGGTAAAGGTGAACTCGCCAGTAGTGGCGCGGATGTGATGCTGGCCCAGCACGATGCTGACCATACCTTCAGGATCGGTCAGCAGGCGCGCCAACTCCAGGATACCTTTACGCGGCACGATAACCTGGTGTCGATCCTCCTGCTCGATCGGCGCACTCATCGAGCAAAGCGCCAGGCGGTGACCATCGGTGGATACGGCGCGCAACGTGTTGCGGGAAACCTCAAGCAGCATGCCGTTGAGGTAATAGCGCACATCCTGTTGGGCCATGGCGAAGCTGGTTCGCTCGATCAGGCGGCGCAGCTTGCTCTGCTCCAGGTTGCAGGTCAGCGAACCCGGGCCTTCTTCCACAGTCGGGAAGTCATTGGCAGGCAGGGTCGACAGGGTGAAGCGGCTGCGGCCGGCCTTTACCAACAATTTCTGCTCATCGACCTTGATATCGATCAGGGCGTCGTTAGGCAGGCTTTTGCAGATGTCCATCAGCTTGCGCGCCGGAACAGTGATCTCGCCAGGCTCGGCCGGCTCTTCCAGTTGCACGCGGCCTACCAGCTCGACTTCCAGGTCGGTACCGGTCAACGACAGTTGCTGGCCTTGTACGACCAGCAATACGTTGGACAGGACCGGCAAGGTCTGACGGCGCTCGACGACACCGGCGACCAGTTGCAGGGGTTTCAACAGGGCTTCGCGTTGAATGGTGAAATGCATGGTCTAGTCCCTTGCCTTCAATTAGCTGCGCAGACGGCCATCAGGTCGTCAGCGTCCGCAGCAGGTTCTTGTAGTCCTCGCGGATGTCCGCGTCGGATTCCTTCAGTTCATTGATTTTGCGGCAGGCGTGCAGCACGGTCGTATGGTCGCGACCACCGAACATGTCGCCGATTTCCGGCAGACTGTGGTTGGTCAACTCCTTGGACAGGGCCATGGCTACCTGACGCGGGCGCGCGACAGAACGCGAACGACGCTTGGACAACAGATCGGAGATCTTGATCTTGTAGTACTCAGCGACGGTACGCTGAATGTTATCCACACTGACCAGTTTGTCTTGCAGCGCCAACAGATCCTTGAGCGATTCACGAATCAGCTCGATGGTGATGTCACGCCCCATGAAGTGCGAGTGAGCGATAACCCGCTTCAGTGCACCTTCCAGCTCACGGACGTTGGACCGGATGCGCTGAGCGATGAAAAAGGCTGCGTCATGCGGGAGCTCGACTTTGGCCTGGTCGGCCTTCTTCATCAGGATCGCTACGCGGGTCTCCAGCTCTGGTGGCTCGACAGCCACCGTCAGGCCCCAACCAAAGCGCGACTTCAGACGCTCTTCCAGGCCTTCGATTTCCTTGGGATAGCGGTCAGAGGTAAGGATTACCTGCTGGCCGCCCTCAAGCAAGGCGTTGAAGGTGTGGAAAAACTCTTCCTGTGAGCGCTCTTTGCGAGCGAAGAACTGGATATCGTCGATCAACAACGCGTCCACCGAGCGGTAGAAGCGCTTGAATTCGTTGATGGCATTGAGTTGCAGCGCTTTGACCATGTCCGCGACGAAACGCTCCGAATGCAGGTACACCACCTTGGCGTTCGGATTCTTCTTCAGCAGATGGTTACCCACAGCATGCATAAGGTGAGTTTTACCCAAACCCACACCGCCATAAAGGAACAGTGGGTTGTAGCCATGCTTAGGGTTGTCTGCAACCTGCCAGGCAGCCGCGCGGGCGAGCTGGTTCGACTTACCTTCGACGAAGGTGTCAAAGGTAAAGGTCCGGTTCAGGTAACTGGTGTGCTTGAGCGCACCTTCAACCTGCACGGTGCGCTGTTCAGCCCGGCCACCACCACTGGGCGGCGCCGCAGCGGGCTCGGCCATGGCATCAAAGCTGTCACGCGAAGACGTCTCGACCAGTACAGGCTCGGCTGCAGCCACGGCAACGGGTTCAACCGCTGCTGCCGGGGCCGTCTTGTGTGCCTGAGTCTGCGCCAGCGAAGCCGCAACGGCAGCGCTGACTGGCGCGTTGGGCGCAGCCCTTGGGGCCGAGCTGCGACGGCTACCTATTAATAAGGAAAGGGCTGGTGCAATGCCGCTACCGTTCTCACCCAACAGCTCGAGCAAGCGACCCAGGTACTTTTCATTGACCCAATCGAGAACGAAACGGTTAGGCGCATAGACGCGCAACTCGTCGCCTTCGGCTTCGACCTGTAGCGGACGGATCCAGGTGTTGAATTGCTGGGCAGGCAGTTCATCGCGCAGAAGCTCCACGCACTGCTGCCAAAGTTCCACTGACACGGATATCCCCTGAGTTTGAAAGCCGGATGAGGCAAAAACAAACCGCCATTGTACCGGTCGAGCGTTCAGTTATCCACATGTGGACACGTTAGGAACCACGACAAAACAGCCATTTATCGACCAAAACGGCTTTTCGCCTCTGTGAATAAGCCCTGTGGATAAACGACCATGAGGGCTATGCACAACCCCACCCCTTAGCCTGTTGATAAATCTACTGTGGATAACTGGTGTTTTCATCCACAGCTTTCGCTCACGATGGGAACAAGCGCAGCACGGGATCAGAACAAAGTTGTAAAACTCTGTACACCCCGTAATTCATGGGCCGGCGCAGGTTATCCACAGAAGGTTATCCACTTAAGAGTTATAAGTTCTTCAAAAAAGCTTTTTATATGTCTCTTCTTTTTTTTCATGTTGTCCCCGATCCGTGTGTCCGATCAAGCACCCCTTGGGCACTGATCAACAGGCACCGTCCATCACATGCTCTATATGGAAAGACTGGTTGGAAATTGACCTATGGGCTTGCTTTCTCTAGAATCGCCGGTCTCTTAAAAAGGGGGCCATCCCGGCCCGTCGTCGACAAACCAGGTAACACGCCATGAAACGTACTTTCCAACCAAGCACCATCAAGCGCGCCCGCACCCACGGTTTCCGTGCCCGTATGGCTACCAAGAACGGCCGTGCTGTTCTGTCGCGTCGTCGTGCCAAAGGCCGTAAGCGTCTGGCCATTTGATTTTTCGGCACAGGTGGTGAGTCAGGACTTCAGTCGGGAAAAGCGACTGCTTACACCCCGGCATTTCAAAGCGGTCTTCGACTCCCCAACCGGCAAGGTTCCAGGGAAAAACCTGCTGATCCTTGCTCGCGAGAACGGCCTCGATCACCCACGCCTTGGCTTGGTAATCGGCAAGAAGAGTGTCAAGCTCGCCGTTCAACGCAACCGCCTCAAGCGCTTGATGCGCGATTCCTTTCGTCTGAACCAGCAATTGCTTGCCGGCCTGGACATCGTGATCGTCGCGCGCAAGGGATTGGGTGAGATAGAAAACCCGGAATTGCACCAACACTTTGGCAAGCTCTGGAAACGCCTGGCGCGCAGCCGGCCAACACCAGCAGTCACCGCCAATTCCGCAGGGGTAGACAGCCAAGATGCGTAAACTGGCACTCGTTCCGATCCAGTTTTACCGTTACGCCATTAGTCCTCTGATGGCCAACCACTGTCGGTTTTTCCCCAGTTGCTCCTGTTACGCATATGAAGCCATCGAAAACCATGGCATCTGGCGTGGTGGGTGGCTGGCCGTTCGTCGCCTGGGGCGTTGTCATCCGTGGAATGACGGCGGTTTCGACCCCGTTCCACCCGCTCCTTCCTCCCGAACTTCTTCGATAGCCGAGTAATCATGGATATTAAACGCACGATCCTGATCGCCGCGCTGGCAGTCGTGTCCTACGTCATGGTCCTGAAGTGGAACGATGACTACGGCCAGGCTGCCCTGCCGACTCAGAATACTGCTGCCAGCACTGTTGCTCCGGGCTTGCCCGATGGCGTGCCGGCCGGTAACAACGGTGCCAGCGCCGATGTACCGAGCGCCAACGCCGAATCGAGCCCTGCCGAACTGGCACCGGTCGCACTCAGCAAGGACCTGATCCGAGTCAAGACCGACGTTCTGGAACTGGCTATCGATCCGGTCGGTGGTGACATCGTCCAGCTGAACCTGCCGAAGTACCCACGCCGTCAAGACCACCCGAACATTCCATTCCAGTTGTTCGACAACGGTGGTGAGCGTGTTTACTTGGCACAAAGCGGTCTGACCGGCACCGACGGCCCGGATGCCCGCGGCAGCGGCCGGCCCCTGTATGCCGCCGAGCAGAAGAGCTACCAGCTGGCCGATGGCCAGGAACAACTGGTGGTAGACCTGAAGTTCAGTGACAACGGTGTCAACTACATCAAGCGTTTCAGCTTCAAGCGCGGTGAGTACGACCTGAATGTCAGCTACCTGATCGACAACCAGAGCGGCCAGGCCTGGAACGGCAACATGTTTGCCCAGCTCAAGCGTGATGCCAGCGGCGATCCGTCCTCCAGTACTGCCACCGGCACCGCTACCTACCTGGGTGCTGCCCTGTGGACAGCTTCTGAGCCTTACAAAAAGGTCTCGATGAAGGACATCGACAAAGGTAGTTTGAAAGAAAATGTGTCCGGCGGCTGGGTTGCCTGGCTGCAGCACTACTTCGTGACCGCCTGGATTCCGGCCAAGTCGGACAACAACGTTGTCCAGACCCGCAAGGATAGCCAGGGCAACTACATCATCGGCTACACCGGCCCGGTTATCAGCGTACCGGCTGGCGGCAAGGTCGAAACCAGTGCCCTGCTGTACGCCGGCCCGAAGATCCAGTCCAAGCTGAAAGAGTTGTCCCCAGGCCTGGAATTGACCGTCGACTACGGCTTCCTGTGGTTCATCGCCCAGCCGATCTTCTGGCTGCTGCAACATATCCACAGCCTGCTGGGTAACTGGGGCTGGTCGATCATCGTGCTGACCATGTTGATCAAAGGCCTGTTCTTCCCACTGTCGGCTGCCAGCTACCGCTCCATGGCGCGTATGCGTGCCGTTGCACCTAAGCTCGCTGCACTCAAGGAACGCTTCGGTGACGATCGCCAGAAGATGTCCCAGGCGATGATGGAGCTTTACAAGAAAGAGAAGATCAACCCACTGGGCGGCTGCCTGCCGATCCTGGTGCAGATGCCGGTATTCCTGGCCCTGTACTGGGTATTGCTGGAAAGCGTGGAAATGCGCCAGGCCCCATGGATCCTGTGGATTACCGACCTGTCGATCAAGGATCCGTTCTTCATCCTGCCGATCATCATGGGCGCCACCATGTTCATCCAGCAGCGCCTGAACCCGACTCCGCCGGATCCGATGCAAGCCAAGGTAATGAAAATGATGCCAATCATCTTCACCTTCTTCTTCCTGTGGTTCCCTGCCGGTCTGGTGCTGTACTGGGTTGTGAACAACTGCCTGTCGATTTCGCAGCAGTGGTACATCACTCGCCGTATCGAAGCAGCTACCAAAAAAGCTGCTGCTTGACGGGCTAATACGCTAGCCTGTGAATAAAAAACGCCCCCTAGTGGGGCGTTTTTGCTATCTGTCGTTTTTGTCGTAGAGGCTTTCGAGCATGAACACTGTGCGTGAAACCATCGCCGCCATCGCCACGGCCCAGGGCCGGGGCGGTGTGGGAATTGTCAGGTTGTCCGGCCCCTTGGCTGCCAAGGCCGGCCTGTTGATCACTGGCCGCACCCTGACCCCGCGGCATGCCCATTACGGTCCGTTTCGCGACGATGAAGGGCTGGTGCTGGACGAAGGGATTGCTCTGTTCTTTCCTGGGCCTAATTCGTTCACTGGCGAGGACGTGCTTGAACTGCAGGGACACGGTGGCCCCGTGGTCTTGGACATGCTGCTGCAGCGCTGTGTACAAGTCGGCTGTCGTCTGGCCCGCCCGGGCGAGTTCAGCGAGCGCGCCTTCCTCAACGACAAGCTCGACCTGGCGCAGGCTGAAGCCATCGCCGACCTGATCGAGGCCAGTTCCAGCCAGGCAGCGCGCAACGCCCTGCGCTCGCTGCAAGGGGAATTCTCCAGGCGTGTGCACAGCCTCACCGAGGCGTTGATTGCCCTGCGTATTTACGTCGAGGCGGCGATCGATTTTCCTGAGGAAGAGATCGACTTCCTCGCCGATGGCCACGTGCTGTCGATGCTTGATGCCGTGCGTAGCGAGTTATCCACTGTGCAGCGCGAGGCCGGGCAGGGCGCCTTGCTGCGTGACGGCATGACGGTAGTCATTGCCGGCCGGCCGAATGCCGGTAAATCGAGCTTGCTGAACCAGCTGGCCGGTCGGGAAGCTGCCATCGTCACTGACATCGCCGGCACTACGCGGGATATCCTGCGCGAACATATCCACATCGACGGCATGCCGCTGCACGTTGTCGATACTGCCGGCTTGCGCGATACCGATGACCATGTGGAAAAGATCGGTGTGGAACGCGCCCTGAAGGCCATTGGCGAGGCAGACCGCGTGCTGCTGGTAGTCGACTCCACTGCGCCCGAGGCCAGCGACCCGTTCGCTTTGTGGCCGGAGTTTCTCGCTCAGCGGCCGGACCCGGCCAAGGTCACGCTGATTCGCAACAAGGCCGACCTGAGTGGTGAGCGGGTAGCGCTGGAACAGTGCGATGACGGCCATGTGACCATTACCCTGAGCGCCAAGGGCGACGATACAGGGCTGCAGCTGCTCCGCGACCATCTGAAGGGCTGTATGGGTTACGAGCAGACTGCGGAGAGTGGCTTCAGCGCCCGCAGGCGCCATCTGGATGCTTTGCGCCAGGCCAGCGAGCACCTGGAGCACGGCCGTGCTCAATTGACCTTGGCGGGCGCGGGAGAGCTTCTGGCTGAGGACTTACGCCAGGCACAGCATGCGCTGGGGGAGATCACAGGAGCATTCAGCTCGGATGACCTGCTTGGGCGGATTTTCTCCAGCTTCTGCATCGGCAAGTAATCCACAGCCAGGCAAGGCCAAGCGCCGCTCCTTAGGGGGCGGCTTTTTTTGCCTGAAATTCGTTGCAGAAGATGAATACAGGCCGATGACCCAAGCACCTGTGGGAGCGGGCGGGCCCGCGAGAAGCCCTTACAAGCACCAGATCTCTGTGGATGTACCGACCCTTTCGCGGGCTCGACCGCTCCAACCTGACCATGTCTGGCCGCCAGCGCGATGAATTTTCCATGCTCGGCTTAAAAACTGTGCTCAGGAGCCCTGTGGAAAAGTTGCCTTCAGCTCAGTTGATAAGCGGGCTTTTTTTCTGAGGAAAAACCCACCTGTGGGTAAAGAAGCATTTAATCCACAGGCTAAATGACGTTATCCAGAGCCCTCATGGCACTCCAGACACAGGGTTTAATTTCTCTCTACATAGCGCCATTATTGGGATACAGGACTTTATCCACAGAAGTCGCTGTGCATAAGAATAAACATAAAAACAAAGCTTTTTAAATTTCTTCTCTCTGATTTCTGTTGTTTGCCACTCATCCACAGACTGGTCAAAATTTGCTCAGACGGTTTCTTTACTGGGGGTGAAGTCCCTATACTTGTCCGCTTACCTTCTCTATTCGCAAAAACAGGCACGAGGTGCGTGGTGGATTTCCCTTCCCGTTTTGACGTGATCGTCATCGGCGGCGGCCATGCCGGTACCGAGGCTGCGCTTGCGTCTGCACGCATGGGTGTGAAGACCCTGCTGCTGACCCATAACGTGGAAACCCTCGGTCACATGAGCTGCAACCCCGCCATCGGCGGTATTGGCAAAAGCCATCTGGTCAAAGAGATCGATGCGCTCGGCGGCGCCATGGCGCTGGCCACCGACAAGAGCGGCATCCAGTTCCGCGTTCTGAACAACCGCAAGGGCCCGGCCGTACGTGCCACCCGTGCACAAGCCGACCGCGCCATCTACAAGGCAGTGGTACGTGAAATCCTGGAAAACCAGCCAAACCTGTGGATATTCCAGCAGTCCTGCGACGACCTGATCGTCGAGCAGGACCAGGTCAAAGGCGTGGTGACCCAGATGGGCCTGCGTTTCTTTGCCGAATCGGTGGTGCTGACTACCGGTACCTTCCTCGGCGGCCTTATCCACATTGGTCTGCAAAACCATTCCGGTGGTCGCGCCGGTGATCCACCTTCGATTGCCCTGGCCCACCGCATGCGTGAACTGCCGCTGCGCGTCGGCCGCCTGAAAACCGGTACCCCGCCACGCATTGACGGCCGCTCGGTGGACTTCTCGGTAATGACCGAACAGCCAGGCGATACGCCGATCCCGGTGATGTCGTTCATGGGCAATGCCGAAATGCACCCGCGTCAGGTGAGCTGCTGGATTACCCACACCAATGCGCGCACCCACGAGATCATTGCGTCGAACCTCGACCGTTCACCGATGTACTCGGGCGTGATCGAAGGTGTCGGTCCGCGCTACTGTCCGTCGATCGAAGACAAGATCCACCGCTTCGCCGACAAGGAAAGCCACCAGGTGTTCATCGAGCCGGAAGGCTTGAACACCCATGAGTTGTACCCCAACGGTATTTCCACTTCGCTGCCGTTCGACGTGCAGTTGGAGCTCGTGCGTTCCATCCGTGGCATGGAAAACGCCCACATCGTGCGCCCCGGCTACGCCATCGAGTACGACTACTTCGATCCCCGCGACCTCAAGTACAGCCTCGAGACGAAAGTCATCGGCGGCCTGTTTTTCGCCGGGCAGATCAACGGCACCACCGGGTACGAAGAAGCCGGCGCCCAGGGCCTGCTGGCCGGGACTAACGCCGCACTGCGGGCGCAGGGCCGTGACAGCTGGTGCCCGCGCCGCGACGAGGCATACATCGGCGTACTTGTGGACGACCTGATTACCTTGGGTACCCAGGAGCCGTACCGCATGTTTACCTCGCGTGCCGAGTACCGGCTGATACTGCGCGAAGACAACGCCGACCTGCGACTGACCGAAAAGGGCCGTGAACTGGGCCTGATCGATGACCAGCGCTGGGCCGCGTTCTGCGCCAAGCGCGACGGTATCGAGCGTGAGGAACAGCGCCTGAAATCGACCTGGGTTCGGCCGAATACCGAGCAAGGCCAGGCCATTGTGGATAAATTCGGCACTCCGCTGAGCCACGAGTACAGCCTGCTCAACCTGCTGGCGCGCCCCGAAATCGACTACGCCGGCCTGATCGAAGCGACTGGCGGTGAAGCGATCGATCCACAGGTTGCCGAGCAGGTCGAGATCCGCACCAAGTACGCCGGCTACATCGACCGCCAGCAGGATGAAATTGCCCGACTGCGCGCCAGCGAAGACACACGCCTGCCTGTGGATATCGACTACACGACGATTTCCGGCCTGTCCAAGGAGATACAGGGCAAGCTGAGCCAGACCCGTCCAGAGACGCTGGGCCAGGCTTCACGTATCCCGGGTGTGACCCCGGCGGCGATTTCCCTGTTGCTGATTCACTTGAAAAAACGCGGCGCTGGCCGCGAATTGGAGCAAAGCGCTTGAGTTCCCTGGTCACCCCTCAACACGCTGAAGAGTTGTCCACAGGTGCGCGCCAGCTTGGTGTCGAGCTGACTGCCGAGCAGCACGAGAAGCTGCTTGGCTACCTGGCTCTGTTGATCAAATGGAACAAAGCCTACAACCTGACTGCTGTGCGCGACCCGGACGAGATGGTTTCTCGTCACCTGCTCGACAGCCTTAGCGTCATGTCTTTTATCCACAACGACCGTGATAACTGGCTGGATGTTGGCAGCGGCGGTGGCATGCCCGGCATCCCGCTGGCTATTCTGCATCCACACAAGCGCGTCACCGTGCTGGACGCCAATGGCAAGAAAACCCGTTTCCTGACACAGGTGAAAATGGAACTCAGGCTGGACAACCTCACGGTTATCCACAGCCGGGTCGAGGCCTTCCAGCCGGCACAACCGTTCGACGGAATCATCTCCCGCGCCTTCAGCAGCATGGAGAACTTCACCAACTGGACCCGCCACTTGGGCGACACCGGGACGCAATGGCTTGCAATGAAGGGGCTGCATCCTGCCGATGAACTGGTAGCATTGCCCGCAGACTTCACAGTGGAAAGCGAACAGGCCCTGACCGTTCCGGGTTGCCAGGGCCAGCGCCATCTGCTGATACTGCGCCGCAAGGCATGACTGGGAACACTCGCAACAATGGCTAAGGTATTCGCAATCGCGAACCAGAAAGGTGGTGTGGGCAAGACAACCACCTGTATCAATCTCGCCGCCTCGCTGGCTGCGACCAAGCGTCGTGTCCTGCTGATCGACCTCGATCCGCAGGGCAACGCCACCATGGGCAGCGGTGTGGACAAACACGAGCTCGAGCATTCGGTCTACGACCTGCTGATCGGGGAGTGCGACTTGGCCCAGGCTATGCACTATTCCGAGCACGGAGGCTTCCAGTTGCTGCCTGCCAACCGTGACCTGACCGCCGCTGAGGTGGTGCTGCTGGAAATGCAGGTCAAGGAGAGCCGTCTGCGCAACGCCCTGGCGCCTATTCGCGATAACTACGACTACATCCTCATCGACTGCCCGCCGTCGCTGTCGATGCTCACGCTGAATGCTCTGGTCGCTTCCGATGGCGTGATTATCCCCATGCAGTGTGAGTACTACGCACTGGAAGGTCTCAGCGACCTTGTGGATAACATCAAGCGTATCGCCGCGCGGTTGAACCCTGAGTTGAAGATCGAGGGCCTGCTGCGGACCATGTACGATCCGCGCCTGAGCCTTAACAACGATGTTTCGGCGCAGTTGAAGGAGCACTTTGGCCCTCAGCTGTACGACACGGTCATTCCGCGCAACATTCGCTTGGCCGAGGCCCCCAGCTTCGGCATGCCAGCCCTTGCTTACGACAAGCAATCGCGGGGCGCACTGGCGTACCTGGCCCTGGCTGGAGAACTGGTACGCCGTCAACGCCGTCCATCACGCACTGCACAAACAACTTAAGGAATCCGTATGGCCGTCAAGAAACGGGGTCTCGGACGTGGGTTGGATGCACTGCTCAGTGGTCCTTCCGTCAGCGCGCTCGAAGAGCAGGCTGTAAAGATCGACCAGAAAGAACTGCAACACCTGCCGGTCGAGCTGGTCCAGCGCGGCAAGTATCAGCCTCGCCGAGACATGGACCCGGAGGCGCTGGAAGAGCTTGCGCACTCGATTCGCAACCATGGTGTGATGCAACCGATCGTAGTACGCCCGATTGGCGACAACCGATACGAGATCATCGCCGGTGAGCGCCGTTGGCGCGCTACCCAGCAGGCCGGCCTGGACACGATCCCGGCCATGGTCCGCGAAGTGCCCGACGAAGCCGCCATCGCCATGGCATTGATCGAGAACATCCAGCGCGAAGACCTCAACCCACTGGAAGAGGCCATGGCCCTGCAGCGCCTGCAACAGGAATTCGAGCTCACCCAGCAGCAGGTGGCTGACGCTGTGGGCAAGTCGCGGGTGACTGTGGCCAACCTGCTGCGCCTCATTACCTTGCCCGATGCGATCAAGACCATGCTCGCCCACGGTGATCTGGAGATGGGGCACGCCCGTGCATTGCTCGGCCTGGATGAAAATCGTCAGGAGGAGGGGGCGCGTCATGTTGTCGCACGTGGCCTCACCGTGCGCCAAACCGAGGCACTGGTCCGTCAGTGGCTCAGCGACAAGCCTGATCCGGTCGAACCGAGCAAACCTGATCCGGATATCGCACGCCTTGAACAGCGGCTCGCAGAGCGCCTGGGCTCGGCTGTGCAGATCCGTCATGGCAACAAGGGCAAAGGCCAGTTGGTTATTCGCTACAACTCGCTTGACGAGTTGCAAGGCGTGCTCGCTCACATCCGCTGAAACAATTCCTGTTGTAGCGCGAAGTCGGAAATCACTACCGAAGAGTTGAATAGGGGTTAATCCACCCCTATACTCTGCGCGCATTTTGTCGGCACAAATTATGCCAAGTCATAGCTGACTTGTTGGTCGACTTCCGAGGAGCAGTTGTGATGGAAATACGCACGCCAAACCGCCTGCCTTTCCATCGCTGGGCGGTTTTTCCGGTACTGCTGGCTCAATTTGTCGTACTGCTGCTGGCAACCTTGGTGTTGTGGCAGTGGAAAGGGTCGGTCAGTGGATATTCAGGCCTTTGCGGAGGTTTGATTGCCTGGCTGCCCAATGTGTATTTCGCCTGGAAGGCTTTTCGCTTCAGCGGGGCTCGGGCGGCACAAGCTATCGTCAAGTCGTTTTACGCTGGCGAGGCAGGCAAGATGATTTTGACGGCAGTGCTTTTTGCACTGACCTTTGCAGGAGTGAAGCCACTGGCGCCGCTAGCAGTATTCGGCGTCTTCGTGTTGACCCTTTTGGTCAGCTGGTTCGCGCCCCTGCTGATGAATAAAAGACTTTCGAGACCTTAGGGCGTTTGAGGCAACCATGGCAGCAGAAACCGCTTCGGGCTATATCCAGCACCACTTGCAGAACCTGACCTACGGTCAACTACCAGACGGCAGCTGGGGCTTCGCCCATTCGGCTGCAGAAGCCAAGGCAATGGGCTTCTGGGCGTTCCACCTGGACACCCTGGGTTGGTCCGTCGCGCTGGGTCTGATCTTCCTGTTGATCTTCCGCATGGCGGCCAAGAAGGCGACTTCCGGCCAACCTGGCGGTCTGCAGAACTTCGTTGAGGTGATGGTCGACTTCGTCAACGGCAGCGTGAAGGACTCCTTCCACGGCCGTAGCCCGGTAATCGCTCCACTGGCGCTGACCATTTTCGTCTGGGTATTCCTGATGAACGCCGTCGACCTGATACCGGTCGACTGGATTCCTCAGCTGGCCATCCTGATTTCCGGTGACCCGCACATTCCGTTCCGCGCCGTGTCGACCACCGACCCGAACGCGACCCTGGCCATGGCCTTCTGCGTCTTCGCCCTGATCATCTTCTACAGCATCAAGGTCAAGGGACTGGGCGGCTTCATCGGTGAGCTGACCCTGCACCCGTTTGGCAGCAAGAATATCTTCGTGCAAATCCTGCTGATTCCAGTCAACTTCCTGCTGGAATTCGTCACCCTGATCGCCAAGCCGATCTCGCTGGCACTGCGTCTGTTCGGCAACATGTATGCTGGCGAGCTGGTGTTCATCCTGATCGCTGTAATGTTCGGCTCCGGCCTGCTGTGGCTCAGCGGTCTGGGTGTGGTGCTGCAATGGGCGTGGGCTGTGTTCCACATCCTGATCATCACCCTGCAAGCTTTCATCTTCATGATGCTGACCATCGTCTACCTGTCGATGGCTCACGAAGATAACCATTAAGACCGCCTGGCGTGTCTGATAGCCTTCCCTGCCTGTATGGGGGAAGGGCTTAAAAAGTCCGCAAGGGCATGCTGTACCAAACGATTTGTTTTACCGCTTCAAACTAAAAACCTAACCAATACGACGTAAAAGTCGGGAGGAAAGATGGAAACTGTAGTTGGTCTGACCGCTATCGCTGTTGCTCTGCTGATCGGCCTGGGTGCTCTGGGTACCGCCATTGGTTTCGGCCTGCTGGGTGGCAAATTCCTGGAAGGCGCTGCTCGTCAGCCAGAAATGGTTCCGATGCTGCAGGTCAAAATGTTCATCGTTGCCGGTCTGCTCGACGCCGTAACCATGATCGGTGTTGGTATCGCTCTGTTCTTCACCTTCGCGAATCCGTTCGTTGGTCAGATCGCCGGCTAATCACTCGTCACCACGAGTTGATGGCTGTATGAATTAAGACCGAGCGAGGTGTTGGCGTGAACATTAATGCAACCCTGATTGGCCAATCCGTTGCTTTCCTGATTTTTGTACTCTTCTGCATGAAGTATGTATGGCCTCCGGTCATCACTGCCCTGCAAGAGCGCCAAAAGAAGATTGCCGACGGCTTGGACGCTGCCAACCGCGCAGCTCGCGACCTGGAGCTGGCCCAAGAGAAAGCGGGTCAGCAACTGCGTGAAGCTAAAGCACAGGCAGCCGAAATCATCGAGCAAAGCAAGAAACGCGCTGCTCAGCTTGTCGACGAAGCCCGTGAACAGGCTCGCGTCGAAGCTGACCGTGTGAAGGCTCAGGCTCTGGCCGAGATCGAACAGGAACTGAACAGCGCTAAAGACGCCCTGCGTGCCCAAGTGGGTGCTCTGGCCGTTGGTGGTGCTGAAAAGATCCTTGGCGCCACAATCGATCAAAACGCGCATGCGGAGCTGGTTAACAAACTGGCCGCTGAAATTTAAGCGAGGGCGATCATGGCAGAACTGACCACGTTGGCCCGACCTTACGCTAAGGCTGCCTTTGAGCATGCCCAGGCCCATCAGCAACTGGCCAATTGGTCAGCCATGCTCGGCCTGGCTGCTGCGGTGTCGCAAGACGACACCATGCAGCGCCTGCTCAAGGCCCCGCGACTGACGAGCGCAGAAAAGGCCGCCACGTTCATTGACGTGTGCGGTGACAAGTTCAATGCACAGGCACAGAATTTCATTCATGTTGCCGCGGAAAACGACCGTCTCCTGCTTCTGCCGGAGATTGCCGCCCTGTTCGACCTGTACAAGGCCGAGCAAGAGAAATCCGTGGACGTGGAAGTCACCAGTGCCTTCGCGTTGAACCAAGAACAGCAAGACAAACTCGCCAAGGTTCTCAGTGCACGGTTAGGCCAGGAAGTGCGCCTGCACGCGTCGGAGGATGCCAGCCTGATTGGCGGCGTCGTCATCCGCGCCGGTGACCTGGTAATCGATGGCTCTGTTCGCGGCAAAATCGCGAAACTGGCCGAAGCATTGAAATCTTGAGTTTGAAGGGGCAGCAGAGCAATGCAGCAACTCAATCCTTCCGAAATTAGTGAAATCATCAAGGGCCGCATCGATAACCTCGATGTGAGCTCCCAAGCCCGTAACGAAGGTACCGTCGTTTCGGTATCCGACGGTATCGTGCGGATCCACGGTCTGGCCGACGTCATGTACGGCGAAATGATCGAGTTCCCTGGCAGCGTATACGGCATGGCCCTGAACCTGGAGCAAGACTCCGTAGGTGCAGTGATCCTGGGTGCCTATGACACCCTCGCCGAAGGCATGAGCGCCAAGTGCACCGGCCGCATTCTGGAAGTTCCGGTTGGTAAGGAACTGCTGGGTCGCGTCGTTGACGCACTGGGTAACCCGATCGACGGCAAAGGTCCTCTGGGTAACACCCAGACCGACGCAGTCGAGAAAGTGGCTCCAGGCGTGATCTGGCGTAAGTCGGTAGACCAGCCTGTACAGACTGGTTACAAATCCGTCGACGCCATGATCCCTGTCGGCCGTGGCCAGCGTGAGCTGATCATTGGCGACCGTCAGATCGGCAAGACCGCCATGGCCATCGACGCCATCATCAACCAGAAAGACTCCGGTATTTTCTGTGTTTATGTTGCTGTCGGCCAGAAGCGTTCCACCGTTGCCAACATCGTTCGCAAGCTGGAAGAAACCGGCGCCCTGGCCAACACCATCGTGGTTGTTGCCAGTGCTTCGGAATCCGCCGCACTGCAATTCCTGGCGCCATACGCCGGTTGCACCATGGGCGAGTTCTTCCGCGACCGCGGTGAAGACGCACTGATCGTTTACGATGACCTGTCCAAGCAGGCCGTTGCCTACCGCCAGATCTCCCTGCTGCTGCGCCGTCCACCAGGACGCGAAGCATACCCAGGCGACGTGTTCTATCTCCACTCCCGTCTGCTGGAGCGTGCATCGCGCGTTTCGGAAGAGTACGTCGAGAAGTTCACCAACGGTGCTGTTACTGGCAAAACTGGTTCCCTGACCGCTCTGCCGATCATCGAAACCCAGGCTGGCGACGTTTCTGCGTTCGTTCCGACCAACGTGATTTCCATCACCGACGGTCAGATCTTCCTGGAATCGGCCATGTTCAACTCGGGCATCCGCCCTGCAGTGAACGCCGGTGTTTCGGTATCCCGCGTAGGTGGTGCCGCTCAGACCAAGATCATCAAGAAGCTGTCCGGTGGTATTCGTACCGCTCTGGCTCAGTACCGTGAACTGGCTGCATTCGCCCAGTTCGCGTCCGATCTGGACGAAGCGACCCGCAAGCAGCTGGAGCATGGTCAGCGCGTTACCGAGCTGATGAAGCAGAAGCAGTACGCGCCGATGTCCATCGCGGACATGGCTCTGTCGCTGTACGCCGCTGAGCGTGGCTTCCTGATCGACGTAGAAGTCTCCAAGATCGGCAGCTTCGAGCAAGCTCTGATCGCCTTCTTCAACCGTGATCACGCTGAACTGATGGCGAAGATCAACGTGAAGGGTGAGTTCAACGACGAAATCGACGCAGGCCTGAAAGCCGGTATCGAGAAGTTCAAGGCCACCCAGACCTGGTAAGCCGCAGCGGGGGCTCAGGCCCCCGCTTGCTAACCTGATAGGTGATACATGGCAGGCGCAAAAGAGATTCGCAGTAAGATTGCGAGCATCAAAAGCACGCAAAAAATTACCAGCGCCATGGAGAAAGTGGCGGTCAGCAAGATGCGCAAGGCACAAATGCGCATGGCTGCTAGCCGTCCTTACGCGGAACGTATCCGCCAGGTGATCGGTCATCTGGCCAACGCCAACCCGGAATACCGCCACCCGTTCATGATCGAGCGCCCTGTAAAGCGCGCCGGTTATATCGTGGTGAGCAGTGACCGTGGTCTGTGCGGTGGCTTGAACACCAACCTGTTCAAGGCCCTGGTCAAGGACATGAGCGCAAACCGCGAACAGGGCGTGGAAATCGACCTGTGCGTGATCGGCAGCAAGGGTGCGACTTTCTTCCGCATCTTTGGCGGCAACGTCGTAGCAGCGATCAGCCACTTGGGCGAAGAGCCATCGATCAACGATCTGATCGGCTCCGTCAAAGTGATGCTGGACGCCTACCTGGACGGCCGTATCGATCGCCTCTCGGTGGTTTCGAACAAGTTCATCAATACCATGACCCAGAAGCCGACGGTCGAGCAATTGGTACCGTTGGTGGCAACCCCGGATCAGGATCTCAAGCATCACTGGGACTACCTGTACGAACCCGACGCAAAAGAGCTGCTGGACGGCTTGATGGTGCGCTACGTGGAGTCGCAGGTATACCAGGCGGTGGTCGAGAACAACGCTGCTGAACAAGCGGCCCGGATGATCGCCATGAAGAACGCCACAGACAACGCCGGTGATTTGATCAAAGAGCTTCAGTTGATCTACAACAAGGCGCGTCAGGCTGCGATCACCCAGGAGATCTCGGAAATCGTCGGCGGCGCTGCCGCGGTTTAACGGTTCACATATTCAGAGGATCCAGCTATGAGTAGCGGACGTATCGTTCAAATCATCGGCGCCGTCATCGACGTGGAATTCCCACGTGACGTCGTGCCGAGTGTATACAACGCGCTTAAAGTACAAGGCGCGGAAACCACCCTGGAAGTTCAGCAGCAGCTGGGCGACGGCGTGGTTCGTACCATTGCGATGGGCTCGACCGAAGGCCTGAAGCGCGGTCTGGATGTCGTCGACACCGGCGCTGCCATTTCCGTTCCAGTTGGTAAGGCCACCCTGGGCCGTATCATGGACGTACTGGGCAACCCGATCGACGAAGCCGGCCCGATCGGCGAAGAAGAGCGTCGCGGTATCCACCAGCCAGCGCCTTCGTTCGCTGACCAGGCAGGCGGCAACGACCTGCTGGAAACCGGCATCAAGGTTATCGACCTGGTTTGCCCGTTCGCCAAGGGTGGTAAAGTTGGTCTGTTCGGTGGTGCCGGTGTCGGCAAGACCGTAAACATGATGGAACTGATCCGTAACATCGCCATGGAACACAGCGGTTACTCCGTGTTCGCTGGTGTGGGTGAGCGTACTCGTGAGGGTAACGACTTCTACCACGAGATGAAGGACTCCAACGTTCTCGACAAGGTAGCGCTGGTCTACGGTCAGATGAACGAGCCACCAGGAAACCGTCTGCGTGTAGCGCTGACCGGCCTGACCATGGCCGAGAAGTTCCGTGACGAAGGTAACGACGTTCTGCTGTTCGTCGACAACATCTATCGTTACACCCTGGCCGGTACCGAAGTATCCGCACTGCTGGGCCGTATGCCTTCGGCGGTAGGTTACCAGCCGACCCTGGCTGAAGAGATGGGCGTTCTGCAAGAGCGCATCACCTCCACCAAGGAAGGTTCGATCACCTCCGTACAGGCCGTATACGTACCTGCGGACGACTTGACCGACCCGTCGCCAGCGACCACCTTCGCCCACTTGGACGCCACCGTCGTTCTGTCCCGTGACATCGCCTCCCTGGGTATCTACCCAGCGGTCGACCCACTGGACTCGACCTCGCGCCAGCTGGACCCGAACGTGATCGGCAACGAGCACTACGAGACCGCTCGTGGCGTTCAGTATGTTCTGCAGCGCTATAAAGAGCTGAAGGACATCATTGCGATCCTGGGTATGGACGAACTGTCCGAAGCCGACAAGCAACTGGTAGCCCGCGCTCGTAAGATCCAGCGCTTCCTGTCGCAGCCGTTCTTCGTGGCAGAAGTCTTCACCGGTTCGCCAGGTAAGTACGTTTCCCTGAAAGACACCATCGCTGGCTTCAGCGGCATCCTCAAAGGTGACTACGACCACCTGCCAGAACAAGCGTTCTACATGGTCGGCAGCATCGACGAAGCGATCGAGAAAGCCAAGAAACTGTAATTCCTGCGCCCCGCAAGGGGCGCTATCAGGTTGAGGCAAGCAGATGGCTATGACAGTCCATTGCGATATCGTCAGCGCGGAAGGAGAGATCTTCTCCGGCCTGGTCGAGATGGTAGTTGCGCACGGTAACCTGGGTGATCTTGGTATCGCTCCAGGCCATGCGCCGCTGATCACCAATCTCAAGCCTGGTCCGATCACGCTGACCAAGCAGGGTGGCGCACAAGAGGTGTTCTACATCTCTGGTGGTTTCCTCGAGGTTCAGCCGAACATGGTCAAGGTGCTTGCCGATACCGTGCAACGTGCTGCAGACCTGGATGAAGCTCAGGCTCAGGAGGCCCTCAAGGCTGCCGAGAACGCCCTGAATCTGAAAGGCGCGGACTTCGACTACGGTGCCGCCGCCGCACGTCTGGCCGAGGCCGCAGCCCAGCTGCGTACCGTCCAGCAAATGCGCAAAGGCAAGTAATCGGCTACGGCTGATAACTTCTGTTGCGATTGAGTAAAAGGGTAGCCTCGGCTACCCTTTTTCTTTTTCTGTTTTCTCCCCCGGTCTTTCACTGACCGCCCAGGATTGGTAGCCAGTAATGTCACTCGATATCGTTATTCTCGCCGCCGGCCAAGGCACCCGCATGCGCTCGGCGCTGCCCAAAGTGTTGCACCCGGTGGCTGGCAATTCCATGCTCGGCCATGTTATCCACAGCGCGCGCCAACTTCAGCCGCAAGGTATTCATGTGGTCATTGGCCATGGCGCCGAGCTGGTCCGCGAGCGGCTGGCTGCTGACGACCTGAATTTCGTCATGCAGGATAAACAGCTGGGTACCGGTCATGCTGTTGCCCAGGCACTGCCAGCGCTGACCGCTGACACCGTGCTGGTGTTGTACGGCGACGTGCCGTTGATCGAAGTGGAGACCTTGCAGCGTCTGTTGGCGAAGGCCAACGATCAGCAGCTGGGACTGCTGACAGTCACCCTCGATGATCCGACCGGCTATGGCCGGATCGTGCGTGACGAGCAGGGCAAGGTAACTGCCATCGTTGAGCACAAGGACGCCAACGACGCGCAAAAAGCGATCAACGAAGGCAACACCGGAATTCTGGCGCTGCCGGCCGCGCGCCTCGCCGACTGGATGGGCCGCCTGTCGAACAACAACGCCCAGGGCGAGTACTACCTGACTGACGTAATCGCCATGGCAGTGGCCGATGGCTTGGTGGTGGCAACTGAACAGCCACACGACGCTATGGAAGTGCAGGGCGCCAACGACCGCCGCCAGCTCTCCGAGCTGGAGCGTCACTACCAGTTGCGTGAAGGCCGCCGTCTGATGGCTCAGGGGGTTACCCTGCGTGATCCGGCACGCTTCGATGTTCGTGGTGAAGTAAGCGTTGGTCGTGACGTGCTGATCGACATCAACGTGATTCTCGAAGGCAAGGTGGTCATCGAAGACGATGTGCAGATCGGCCCTAACTGCGTGATCAAGAACACTACCCTGCGCAAAGGCGCGGTGGTGAAGGCCAACAGCCACCTCGAAGGTGCCGTGATGGGCGAGGGCAGCGATGCAGGCCCGTTCGCCCGACTGCGCCCGGGCAGTGTACTGGACGCCAAGGCCCATGTGGGTAACTTCGTCGAACTGAAAAACACCCACCTGGGTGAAGGGGCCAAGGCTGGTCACCTGACCTACCTGGGTGATGCTGAAATCGGTGCGCGCACCAATATCGGTGCCGGCACCATCACCTGCAACTACGATGGCGCCAACAAGTTCAAGACCGTGATGGGTGAAGACGTGTTCATTGGATCGAACAACTCGCTGGTGGCGCCTGTGGAAATCAAGGCCGGCGCTACCACCGCAGCTGGCTCGACCATCACCCAGGCTGTAGACGCGGGTGACCTGGCTGTAGCCCGTGCGCGCCAGCGCAACATTTCGGGTTGGAAGCGCCCTGAGAAGATCAAGAAGAGCTGAGTTATTCACAGCCGTTTCGATCGAAAGCCGACTTATGTGAATAAGTCGGCTTTTTTATTGGCGATTGGCGCTGCCGCGCCAAAAGGACCGCGTCAAAGCAGAGGCAAACAATCCACAGGTCAGCGACAGCTTGACGAATCGCTCGTCTTAGGTTTTGATTGCAACCATTAACTTTCGAATCGAAACTTAAACGCACATGTCGAAACGAAACACACCACAACGGCGACACAATATTCTGGCTTTGCTCAGCGAGCAGGGTGAGGTAAGTGTGGACGCGTTGGCCAAGCGTTTCGCCACCTCGGAAGTGACCATTCGCAAAGACCTCGCCGCCTTGGAAACCAACGGCTTGCTGTTACGCCGCTATGGCGGGGCGGTGCCGGTGCCGCAAGAGTTGCTCGGTGAACCGGCACAACCCGTCTCTTCCTATAAAAAGGCCATTGCGCGTGCTGCTGTGGGGCGTATCCGCGAACATGCACGCATTATCATCGACAGCGGCAGCACCACGGCGGCAATGATCCCCGAACTGGGGCGCCAGCCAGGCCTGGTGGTGATGACCAATTCGCTCAATGTGGCCCGTGCGATCTGCGACCTCGAACATGAGCCGGTGCTGCTGATGACCGGTGGCACCTGGGACCCGCATTCCGAATCGTTCCAGGGCCAGGTCGCGGAGCAGGTACTGCGCTCCTACGATTTCGACCAATTATTCATCGGTGCCGACGGCATCGACCTCGGCCGGGGTACCACTACCTTCAACGAGTTGCTTGGGCTGAGCCGGGTCATGGCGGAAGTTGCCCGTGAAGTGATCGTGATGGTCGAGTCGGACAAGGTGGGGCGCAAGATCCCTAACCTCGAGCTGCCCTGGAGCAGTGTGCACACCCTTATTACAGATGAACGCCTGCCAGCAGCAGCGCGCGAACAAATTCAAGCCCGCGGCGTCAACCTGATCTGCGCCGCGATCAGCCAGGAGCAATAAAACATGTGTGGAATCGTTGGTGCTATCGCCGAGCGTAATATCACAGCCATCCTGATCGAAGGCCTCAAGCGTCTTGAATACCGCGGTTACGACAGCGCCGGTTTGGCTGTGCTCACCCAGAACGGTGAACTGCAGCGCCGCCGGCGCATTGGCAAGGTCAGCGAGCTGGAGGTTGCTGTTGCTGATGACCCATTGGCAGGCCAGCTGGGTATTGCCCACACCCGCTGGGCTACCCACGGCGCGCCGACTGAAGGCAACGCCCACCCGCACTTCTCGGGCAATGACGTGGCCGTGGTGCACAACGGCATCATCGAGAACCACGAGGAGCTGCGCGAAGAGCTGAAGGGGCTGGGCTATGTCTTCACTTCGCAGACCGATACCGAAGTCATCGTCCACCTGATCCACCACACCCTGAAGAGCCTTCCAAACCTGACCGACGCCCTTAAGGCAGCGGTGAAGCGCCTGCACGGCGCTTACGGCCTGGCGCTGATCAGTGCCAAGCAGCCGGACCGCCTGGTGGCCGCACGCAGTGGTAGCCCGCTGGTTATCGGCCTGGGCCTTGGCGAGAACTTCCTGGCGTCCGACCAGCTGGCGCTGCGTCAGGTTACTGACCGCTTCATGTACCTGGAAGAAGGCGACATCGCTGAAATCCGCCGTGATCAGGTCTCTATCTGGGACCAGCAGGGCAACAAGGTCCAGCGCGAAACCGTGCAATATCACGAAGGTGCCGAGGCTGCCGACAAGGGCGCTTACCGTCACTTCATGCTCAAGGAAATTCACGAGCAGCCAAGCGTTGTTCAGCGCACGCTTGAAGGCCGCCTGGGCAAGGACAACGTGCTGGTCCAGGCCTTTGGCCCGCAAGCTGCCGACCTGTTTGCCAAGGTGCGCAACGTGCAGATCGTTGCCTGTGGCACCAGCTACCACGCCGGTATGGTTGCGCGTTACTGGCTGGAAAGCCTGGCCGGCATCCCTTGCCAGGTAGAAGTGGCCAGCGAGTTCCGTTACCGCAAGGTGGTGGTGCAGCCGGATACTCTGTTCGTCTCCATCTCGCAGTCTGGCGAAACCGCCGATACCCTGGCCGCACTGCGCAACGCCAAGGAGTTGGGTTTCCTTGGCAGCCTGGCGATCTGCAACGTGGGTATCAGCTCGCTGGTACGCGAGTCGGACTTGACCCTGCTGACCTTGGCCGGTCCTGAAATCGGTGTGGCTTCGACCAAAGCGTTCACCACCCAACTGGTTTCGCTGATGCTGCTGACCCTGGCCCTTGGCCAGGTGCGCGGTACGCTGGAAGCCGGTGTCGAAGCTGAGCTGGTTGAAGAGCTGCGTCGACTGCCAACCCGCCTGGGCGAAGCCCTGGCCATGGATGCCACCGTCGAGAAAATTGCCGAGCTGTTCGCCGACAAGCACCATACCCTGTTCCTCGGCCGCGGTGCGCAGTACCCAGTGGCGATGGAAGGTGCTCTCAAGCTTAAGGAAATCTCCTACATCCACGCAGAAGCGTACCCTGCAGGCGAGTTGAAGCACGGCCCGCTGGCTCTGGTGGACAACGACATGCCGGTGGTTACCGTTGCACCGAACAACGAACTGCTGGAGAAGCTGAAGTCCAACCTGCAGGAAGTGCGTGCCCGTGGTGGCGAGCTGGTAGTGTTCGCCGACGAGCACGCGGGCATGACCAATGGCGAAGGCACCCACGTGATCAAGGTGCCGCACATTGCCGATGCCTTGGCGCCAATCCTGTACACCATTCCGCTGCAGTTGCTGTCTTATTACGTGGCCGTGCTCAAGGGGACCGACGTTGACCAGCCTCGTAATCTGGCCAAGTCGGTGACTGTCGAGTAGCGGATAGTCAGGTGTTGATCACAACTTGTGGATTTAGAAAATTAAAACTGACGCAGGATAATTAAAACTGTCGCAGGAGGCGGTGAGTCCACCGCGCCGCCGCCTGCAATGTTCCTGCTCCTTGAAGTTGCCTCACTCGTTCGACGCTGGCTTTTGGGCAATGACGACAACATACACGCGATCATCAGCATGCTTAAAACACGAAGCCATGCCCGAGCTCTCTCTCCATCCACGCCAAGAAACGCCTGACCCTTTCGAACCCTGAATGGGCTTTCGGAAACACCAGATGATGGGCCGCCACAGGCGCGCTGAAGATGTGTGGCACGACTTCCACCAGTGTTCCGGACGCAAGGTACTTCTGCGCTAATAACGTGCTTTCGAGTGCAAAACCCAGCCCGTGACTGGCGGCCTCCAGGGACATGTAGGAACGATCGAAACTCAACGCGTAGGGCTTTTCCGGGCGGGCGAGTCCGTGTCGAGCGAACCAGGCCGGCCATTTCAACAATGTGGCCTCGGAGAGAATCAAGTCCCGACGCAGTAGATCCGACGCGTCGTCGATCCTATGCCGGGCCAGCAGTTTCGGTGAGGCCAGCACGGCAAATGCCTCATTGCCTAAGGTGCGCACCTCGTAGCTAGGCCAATTGGGTTCGCCATGGCGAATGTCTACGTCAATCTTGTCGCGACTGAAATGCAGAGATTCATAGGAGCACGACAAGTTGATCTGGATATCCGGGTGCGCCATCCGAAATGCCTCCAGCCTTGGCATTAGCCACAGCAGGCCGAAACTCGGTGAGGAATGCAAACGCAGGCAATCGAGGCTGACGTCGCTGCTGGCCCGTTCCGTGGCGACGGAAAGACTGTGCAGAATGCCGGAAACGTCTTTCAGATACTGCTCGCCAACGGGGGTCAGGCTGACGCCACGCGCCGCGCGAAAGAACAGTTGTCGACCAATCAGTGCTTCGAGCTTGGCCAATTGATGGCTGACAGCCGAAGGGGTGAGGTCTAGCACTTCCGCCGCGCGGGCAACATTACCGAAGCGAGCAGTTTGCTCAAAGGCCTGAATCGCTCTCAGGGGTGGAAGGGCCGGCGCGGTATCGTCAACAGATCGCATATCAGTCACTTCGCTCGCAGCGCATATTTTTATTGGGGACCTTCATTCAATCATTTAGCAATCAGGGTGACGAGTGCTGAATTTTTTTCAGCATCCAATGATTTTTGCGTTATTGCTCAGGGCCTGGGCCGAGACCAAAGTAGGCCCATCGATTCCGCTGAATCGACCTTATAAAAACAATCAGAGGTCACACCCATGCTTCTTCAAGGCAAAGTCGCAATCATCACTGGCGCCGCATCGGCACGCGGGATCGGCCGGGCAACTGCGGCCACATTCGCTGCTCAAGGTGCCCGCGTGGTGATCCTCGATCTGGATGAAGCCGCTGCCCGCGATGCCGCAGCGGCTCTTGGCGAAGGACATCTCGGCCTAGCGGCCAACGTCGCCGATCAGGCGCAGGTAAACCAGGCCGTTGCGCAGATCATCGAGCACTTTGGCCGCATCGACGTGCTGGTCAACAACGCTGGCATCACCCAACCCCTCAAGACCCTGGACATCAAGCACAGCGACTACGACAAGGTGCTCGACGTCAGCCTGCGCGGCACTCTGCTGATGTCTCAGGCCGTCATTCCCCTGATGCGCGAGCAGCGTTCGGGCAGCATTGTCTGCATGTCCTCGGTATCGGCACAGCGTGGCGGCGGCATCTTCGGTGGCCCGCACTACAGCGCAGCGAAAGCGGGGGTACTGGGCCTGGCCAAGGCCATGGCACGAGAGCTGGGGCCGGATAACGTGCGCGTGAACGCCATCGCCCCGGGTCTGATTCACACGGACATCACTGGCGGTTTGATGCAGGACGATCGTCGCCACGCAATCATCGACGGTATTCCACTGGGCCGTCTGGGCGAAGCGCAAGACGTCGCTAACGCCGCTTTGTTCCTGGCCAGCGATCTGTCGACCTACCTGACCGGAATCACCCTGGATGTAAACGGCGGCATGCTCATTCACTGATGCACATTGCGTCAGCCCGTGCGGCTGACGCTGTTCTGAATCGATAAAAACAAGAGATCAGACCATCATGATTACCACCCTGTCATTGGACGCGGTTTCGGCCGTGCGCTCCAACGCATACCGCAAGACTGCCTGGCGACTGATGCCGTTCCTGATGCTGTGCTACCTGTGTGCCTATCTGGACCGGGTAAACGTGGGCTTCGCCAAGTTGCAGATGATGAGCGACCTGGCCCTAAGCGAGGCCGTTTACGGCCTGGGCGCCGGCATGTTCTTCATTGGCTACTTTCTCTGCGAAGTGCCCAGCAATCTGATCCTGCACAGGGTCGGCGCACGCCGCTGGATCGCCCGGATCATGATTTCCTGGGGGATCATTTCCGCCCTCTTTGCCTTCGTTGAAACCGCCTGGCAGTTTTATGCCCTGCGTTTTCTGCTTGGCATCGCTGAAGCGGGTCTGGCTCCTGGCCTGTTGTTGTACCTGACCTACTGGTTCCCGTCCTACCGTCGCGCAAAGATGACCGTGCTTTGGTTCGTCGCGATTCCATTGTCGGGGATGATTGGCGGCCCACTGTCAGGTTGGATCATGAATCAGTTCGCAGGTTTTCATGGCTGGGCGGGCTGGCAATGGATGTTCGTCATCGAGGCAATTCCAACCGTCATCGTCGGGTTGTTGGTACTGACCTATCTCAAAGATGGCGTGCATCAGGCCACCTGGCTGACCGATGAAGAAAAGGAACTGGTTACCAAGGAGCTCGCTGAGGACAACGCCCACAAGGTCACTCATGCCTCACCTCGGGAATTCATCCGCGATCGCCGCCTATGGCTGCTGGCCTGCATCTACTTCTGTGTAGTCATGGGCCAGTACGCGATTACCTTCTGGCTGCCGACCCTGATCCGCAATGCCGGGGTATCGGACCCACTGCATATCGGCATGCTGACCAGCCTGCCTTACATGTGCGCCATCGTCGCCATGCTGCTGATGGGCCGTAGTGGCGACAAGCATCGCGAACGTCGCTGGCATCTGGTTGTCCCGATGATCGCAGGCGCCATCGGCCTGACGCTGGCGGCACTGCTGGGCGGCAACCTGCTGCTGTCGGTACTCAGCCTGTGCCTTGCAGCAGCTGGCGTGCTCTCGGCTTCCTCACTGTTCTGGATGCTGCCCACTACGCTGCTCGGCGGCGTGTCAGCCGCAGCAGGTATCGCTGGTATCAACAGTTTCGCCAACCTTGCCGGGTTCTGCTCGCCTTACCTGATCGGCTGGATCACCACTTCCACCGGTTCCAGTGCCATCGGCATGTACCTGATCACCGCAGTGCTGCTCGCGGGGGCCACGCTGGTCCTGCGCATTCCCGCCGCATCGGTCAATCGTTAACTCGCTGGAGTAGTCACCATGACTGTCAACGCACCCGACACTTCGCTCTCGGCGCTCGCCGAACGCGCGTACAACATTCGCCGCCATGCCCTGCGCATGGGGCAGGTCCAGGGCCAGGGTTATGTCGGCCAGGCCCTCGGCGCCGCTGACTTGCTGGCCGTGTCGTACTTCCATGCGCTGCGCTATCAGCCCCACAACCCCGAATGGGAGCAACGCGACCGCTTTTACCTGTCCATCGGTCACTACGCCATCGCCCTGTATGCAGCGCTGATCGAAGCCGGCGTGATCCCCCTGGAGGAACTGGAAACCTATGGTTCGGACGACAGCCGCCTGCCGATGTCGGGCATGGCCGCCTACACGCCGGGCATGGAAATAACCGGGGGGTCGCTCGGCCACGGCTTGGGCATAGCGGTCGGCGCCTGCCTGGGCCTGAAACGCAAGAAATCGGATTCGTTTGTCTACAACCTGCTCTCGGACGGCGAATTGAACGAAGGATCAACCTGGGAAGCCGCGATGTCGGCTTCTCATTGGAAACTGAACAACCTCATCGCAATCATCGACGTCAACAACCAGCAAGCCGACGGCTACTCCAGCGAAGTGCTGGCATTCGAGCCCATCGTTGATCGTTGGCAGGCGTTTGGCTGGTTTACCCAGCGCGTGGACGGCAACGACATCGGGGCCCTGGTCGCCGCGTTCGACGCCGCACGCAACCATCAAGGTGCACAGCCGCGGGTCATCATCTGCGATACCAAGATGGGCAAGGGTGTGGACTTTCTCGAGTCACGTGAAAAAACCCACTTCATCCGCGTCGATGAAAACGAGTGGGATCTGGCATTGCAAAACCTTCAGGTCGGGAGAATCGTATGAGCCGCGTAAACACCACCGAAACCGGCAAGAAGCGCCTGACAACCTCGGCCATGATCGCTTCGATCGCTGCCGAGGGCCAGGCCACCCGCTCAGCGCCGTTCGGTCATGCGTTGGCGGCACTGGCCGAACAGCGTTCGGACATCGTCGGCCTGTCGGCGGACCTGTCCAAGTACACCGACCTGCACATTTTCGCGAAGGCGCACCCGGAACGTTTCTATCAGATGGGCATGGCCGAGCAATTGCTGATGAGTGCAGCCGCTGGCATGGCACGCGAAGGCTGCGTGCCGTTCGCCACCACGTACGCGGTATTCGCTTCGCGTAGGGCCTATGATTTTATCTGCATGGCCATCGCCGAGGAGAACCTCAACGTCAAGATCGTCTGCGGGTTGCCGGGCTTGACCACCGGTTACGGCCCCAGCCACCAGGCAACGGATGATCTGGCTATCTTCCGCGCCATGCCGAACCTGATGATCGTCGACCCATGCGACGCTCTGGAGATCGAGCAGGCGGTGCCCGCCATCGCCGCCCATCAGGGACCGGTGTACATGCGCCTGCTGCGCGGCAACGTGCCGCTGGTATTGGACGAATATGGCTACAAGTTCGAGATCGGCAAGGCCAAGACCCTGCGCACCGGAAAGGACGTGCTGATCATCTCCACCGGTCTGATGACCATGCGCTCGCTAGAGGCCGCAGCGCAGTTGCAGAAGGATGGCGTCGATGTGGCAGTACTACACGTACCCACCATCAAGCCACTGGACGAACAGACGATTCTGGCTGAGGCACGAAAGTCTGGACGGCTGGTGGTCACCGCCGAAAACCATTCGATCATCGGCGGCCTCGGCGAGGCGGTGGCGGGCCTGCTGCTGCGCAACGGAGTAACGCCGACATTCCGCCAGATCGCCTTGCCCGATGCCTTCCTCGATGCCGGCGCTCTGCCGACGCTGCATGACCGCTACGGTATCTCCACCGACGCAGTGAGCGCGCAGATCAAGGCTTGGCTGTGACTTGATACCTGGAGATAGAGCCAGCCGGAATTAAAGGCGGCTCTATCCCCGACGCAGCGAATGGGGCTCGTCAGATTTGCATGGCCATGCCATCCACATTCATCGCCGCCTGGCGCAGGGCCTCGGAGCGCGTCGGGTGCGGGTGGCAGGTGAGGGCGATATCTTCTGCCGAGGCCGAGAACTCCATAGCCACGCAGAACTCACCAATCATCTCGCTGACGCTTGGGCCCACCAGGTGCACACCTAGTACTTCATCGGTTTCGGCATCGGCGATGACCTTGGCGAAGCCTTCGGTCTCGTGATTGATCTTGGCACGGCTGTTGGCGGTGAAGGGAAACTTGCCAACCTTGTAGGCACGCCCTTCGGCCTTGAGCTGCTCTTCAGTCTTGCCCACGGTGGCCATCTCCGGGCGGGTATAGATCACGCCAGGGATGAGGTTGTAGTTGACCTCGTGGGGCTTGCCGGCGATGCGTTCGATACAGGCCACCGCTTCGTCTTCCGCCTTGTGCGCCAGCATTGGGCCCGAAGTGACGTCGCCAATCACCCAGACACCCGGCACTGAGGTACGGTGGTGCTCGTTGCCGAGCATGCCGCGCTTGTCGGCTTCCAGGCCCACGCTTTCCAGGTTCAGCCCTTTGGTATAAGGGCGGCGGCCAATAGCCACCAACACGTAATCGGCTTGCAGCGATTCTGCGGTACCCCCTGCGGCAGGCTCCAGCGTCAGGCTGACGCCATCGGCACCTGCGGTAGCCTGAGTCACTTTGCTGCCCAGCTTGAACACCATGCCTTGCTTGGCGAGCGCCTTCTGCAGGGTCTTGGCCGTTTCCGTGTCAGTGCCTGGGCAGATGCGGTCCAGGTATTCGATGACAGTGACCTGGCTACCCAGGCGGCGCCAGACCGAACCCAGCTCAAGACCGATTACGCCAGCACCGATGACGACCAGGTGCTTGGGCACTTGCGGCAGCGACAGCGCGCCGGTCGAGTCAATGATGCGCTGGTTGTCGACGGTCACACCTGGCAGAGGGGTGGGCTCAGAGCCGGTGGCAATGACGATGTCCTTGGCCTGCAACGCGGTTTCGCTACCGTCTTCGGCCTTGACCACGACCTTGCCGATGCCCTCCAGGCGGCCCCAGCCTTTGATCCACTCGACCTTGTTCTTGCGAAACAGGTATTCGATGCCCTTGGTCAGGCCTGTCACGCTCTCATCCTTCTGTTTCATCATCTGGGCGAGGTTGAGGGTGGGCTTTACTTCGATACCGAGGTGGGCGAACTCGTCACCGCTGGCAGCTTCGTAAAGCTCCGAAGCATGCAGCAGCGCCTTGGATGGCATGCAGCCAACGTTCAGGCAGGTGCCGCCCAAGGTCGAGCGGCCTTCCACGCAGGCAACGCTCAGGCCCAACTGGCCAGCACGGATGGCTGCGTTGTAGCCGCCAGGGCCACCGCCGATGATCACCACGTCATAGGATTTCATGGGTTCAACTCCAGGATGTAGAAGCGCGAGAGGGCACAAGGTTAAGCTGAGACGGAAAGATTGTATACAATCTGCTGCATGGATAAGATCAGTTGGTTCTAGACCAAGGTCTTGCTTAGAGGAAACATCCTACAGATGAACTACTCTGATCCGGTGACGTTCGAAATATTAGGCGTCGTGGCCAATTACGGACAGGAGGGGTGATTCATGCTTGCTCAACTTCCACCTGCATTGCAGAGCTTGCATCTGCCGCTGAGGCTGAAGCTGTGGGACGGTAACCAGTTTGATCTTGGACCTAGCCCTCAGGTCACCATTCTGGTGAAGGAGCCGCAGCTGATCAGCCAGTTGACCCACCCAAGCATGGACCAGCTAGGCACCGCATTCGTCGAAGGCAAGCTGGAGCTGGAAGGCGATATCGGTGAGGCCATCCGCGTGTGCGACGAGCTGAGCGAAGCGCTGCTGGCGGATGAGGATGAAACGCCGCCGCCACGTGTGTCTCATGACAAGAGCACTGACGCCAAGGCAATCTCCTACCACTATGACGTGTCTAACGCGTTCTACCAGCTTTGGCTGGACCAGGACATGGCCTATTCTTGCGCCTACTTCCGTGAGCCGGACAATACGCTCGACCAGGCGCAGCAGGACAAGTTTGACCACCTGTGCCGCAAGCTGCGTCTGGATGCCGGTGACTACCTGCTCGATGTTGGCTGTGGCTGGGGCGGGCTGGCGCGGTTCGCTGCCCGTGAATATGGCGCCAAGGTGTTCGGCATTACCCTGAGCAAGGAGCAATTGAAGCTCGGCCGCAAGCGTGTGCAAGCGGAAGGGCTTGCCGACAAGGTTGACCTGCAGATTCTCGATTACCGCGATCTGCCTCAGGATGGTCGCTTCGACAAGGTTGTCAGCGTGGGTATGTTCGAGCATGTCGGGCATGCCAACCTGGCGCTGTACTGCCAGAAGCTGTTCGGGGCGGTGAGGGAAGGGGGAGTGGTGATGAACCACGGCATCACTGCCAAGCACGTCGATGGCCGACCAGTCGGGCGCGGGGCCGGTGAGTTCATCGATCGCTATGTATTCCCCCACGGCGAACTGCCGCACCTGTCGATGATCAGCGCCAGTATCTGTGAAGCCGGGCTTGAGGTAGTGGACGTGGAGAGCCTGCGCCTGCACTACGCCAAAACCTTGCACCACTGGAGCGAGAACCTGGAGAACCAGTTGCACAAGGCTGCAGCGCTGGTGCCTGAGAAGACCCTGCGGATCTGGCGTTTGTACTTGGCCGGGTGTGCCTACGCCTTTCAGAAGGGCTGGATCAACCTGCACCAGATATTGGCAGTGAAGCCATACGCCGACGGGCATCATGACCTGCCCTGGACGCGGGAAGACCTGTATCGCTGAAATCGCGAGTGTCACAGCCCCGATGTGGCTTTGGAGGAGTGGCCTTTATCGCGAAAGGCCGCTTTCAACGGGTGTGCTCACCCTAAAGAATCGGCGATATCAGCCGCGCAATCCGCATCCCCAATTGCTGCAGTCGATGGGTATCTTCGGTGTCTTCTGCAGTAATTTCCCGCGCGTGTTCGAAGTCTTCCTGGAGCATGTGCTCGACTTGGTCGGCGAAGCCGCGATCGACTGTCAGCAGGGTAATCTCGAAGTTCAGGCGGAACGAGCGGTTGTCCAGGTTGGCACTCCCAATCGCGCTGACGTCATCATCCACCAGCACCACCTTCTGATGCAGAAACCCGGGTTGGTAACGGAACATCCGTACCCCCGCGCGCACCGCTTCGAAGGCAAACAGGCTGGAGGCGGCGTAGACGATGCGGTGGTCCGGCCGTGACGGGATCAGCACCCGCACATCGACTCCTCGTAGTACCGCCAGCCGCAAGGCGGCGAATACGGCCTCGTCAGGGATGAAGTAGGGGCTCGTGATCCACACCCTGCGGGTGGCCGAATGAATCGCCTCAAGGAAGAACAGCGAACAGGTTTCTTGTGGGTCTGCCGGGCCGCTGGCCAAGGCCTGACACAGCACGCCGTTATCCGGGTACGTATCGGGCAGGATCAGCGGCGGTAGCTGGCGCGTGGCCCAATACCAGTCCTCGGCGAACGACTCTTGCAGGCAGGCCAGTACCGGCCCGCTGATCTGTACGTGGGTGTCACGCCAGGGGGAAAGCTGTGGATGTTCACCCAGGTACTCGTCGCCCACATTGTGACCGCCGATGAAGCCGAGCAAGCCATCCACCACCACAATCTTGCGATGGTTGCGAAAGTTCACCTGGAAGCGGTTGAACCAGCCGCGACGGGTGGCGAATGCATGGATCTGCACGCCGCCGTCACGCAGCATCTGGCTGTAGCTGGCCGGCAAGGCGTGGCTGCCGACACGGTCGTACAGCACGAACACCTGCACGCCTTCGGCGGCTTTGCGTAGCAAGAGTTGCTGCAGTGCCTTGCCTAGGGTGTCGTCATGAATAATGAAGAATTGCACCAGTACCACATCGCGTGCTTTTTCGATGGCTGCGAAGATGGCATCGAAGGTGGCCTTGCCATTGATCAGCAGTTTCACCTGGTTATTTGCCAGGCATGGCATGCGACCCAGCTTGGGCATGGCGCGCAAGGCTGTGTAGCTTTCGGACTCGCGGGCGGTAAGGGCTTCTTCAACCCAGGGCCGCCAGTTGAGGTTGGCCATGGCCACGTGCATTTCCTGGTTGGCCTGGCGCCGAGCCTTGATGTAGGCATAGAACGAGCGGGCGCCGAAGATCAGGTAGGGGATCAAGGTGAGGTAGGGGATGAAGAGCAAGGGCATCGCCCACGCAATGGCGCCCTGAGCTGTTCGCACGGTGAACAGCGCATGCAGTGCGGCGACAATACCCAGCAGATGGATCAGGCCGAGTAGGTAACCAAAGAAGTAGGCGCTGTGGTAATCCATATGCATCCTGCTTGCCGAGTACACTTGAGGTAACAGAACACGTTCCCGGTCCGCCTGCAACCCGCAGACGGATTTGGCGTCTAAGGCTCAGTCCGGCCCGTTTGACCGGCTTTTTTCCAGGAGCGTTCGTCCATGAAGATTCGTCTGCCACTGTTGGCGTTGGCCCTAGGCATGAGCAGTCCGCTGGTGCAAGCCCAGATGCTGCAACCGGGGTTGTGGGAGCTGACCACCAGCAACATGCAGGTCGATGGCAAGCCTCTACCCGACATGGAATTCATGCTTGGCCAGTTGAAGAACCTGCCGCCAGAGCAGCGCGCAATGATGGAAGGGGTATTGGCCAAACAAGGGGTAAGTGTAGGTGGCAAGGGTGTGCGTTCGTGCCTGACACCAGAACAGGTGGCAACGAATGACATTCCGCTGCAGGACCCGAAATCGGGCTGCACTCAGAAGATTACCGACCGTACCGGTAACGTGTGGAAATTCCAGTTCAGCTGCCCGAAGGCACAGGGTAGTGGCCAGGCTACATTTCTCAGTGATCGGGAATTCACCACCCAGGTCAGTGGCACGTTCAACGCTTCGGGTGTGCAGCAGCAAGGCAGCATGAACACGCGTGCGGTGTGGCTAGGCAATGACTGCGGGACGGTCAAACCGCGCAGCTGAAGTCCCATTGCCACTGGATGGCGGCAACCGCGTCGTGGGCATGCAGTCTCTGTTGCCGTTAGAGCAGCCGAGCATGGCCAGTTCCAGAAGTCGGTAGGGAAACGAATAGTTCCACGTGGAACATTTCATTTTCAACCATTGCCTCGACGCGGTTACGGCATAGCTTTTCGTCCTGAGAACGGCTGATCAAGGCAGGCGTTTTCAGCAAGCGCTCGAAGCTGATGTGCAAATAGGCAGCAGAGGAAAAACCTTCAAAACAAAGGAGGCATCAACGGCAGCCCTCGATCAAACTGCAATGCAGCTTGAAGCGCTCCCCGCTGGAACTCGATACGCGGTTCAAGGTGGTCCAGCCTACTCGGCGGCTGTATCCCACCCAGGCCTCACCATTGCTGGCCAGGCCGGAAAAAAAAGTCAACGTGCCATAGCGGCTGTTGGTTTGTGCCCATAGTCGGCGGCTGCTGAAGTCATAGCCGCGAAGGTAGAACGTGCTGCCTTCGGTGCGCACGCTGTAGTAGTTGCCTTTGCCGTCTTGGCAAGCGAGCAGCGTCGCGCTTCGCGTACAAAGGGCCAATGCACTGTTTTGCGGCATGGCTAATAGCGAGGCAGGCATGGTGAGCACCAGCAATGCCATGACGCGTGGCAGATTCATTTTCATCCCCTGTGAGCACTCGTCCGTCGAGAACCACTTGGCGAAATTGTATTGTTACTTTATAACATTGTGCAATGCATCGTTTCGAATGCGTCTGCCTGAAGGGGTTCGCCATGTCCAATCGTCTTCCCGTCACCGTGCTGTCCGGCTTTTTGGGCGCCGGCAAGAGCACGCTGCTCAACCATGTGCTGCGCAACCGCGACAACCTGCGGGTGGCGGTAATCGTCAACGATATGAGTGAAATCAACATCGATGCCAGTGAGGTGCAGCGCAATGTCAGCCTCAACCGCGCTGAAGAGAAACTGGTCGAGATGAGCAACGGCTGCATTTGCTGCACGTTGCGCGAAGACCTGCTTGAGGAGGTTGCACGGCTGGCCGAAGAGGGACGTTTCGATTATTTATTGATCGAATCCACCGGTATCTCTGAGCCACTGCCAGTGGCTGAGACCTTCACTTTCCGTGACGAGCTGGGTCGCAGTCTGTCCGATATGGCGCGACTGGACACCATGGTCACCGTGGTCGATGGCTTGAACTTCCTGCGCGACTATCAAGCAGCAGACAGCCTGGCCAGCCGTGGTGAAACGTTGGGCGAAGAAGACGAGCGGTCGATCAGTGATTTGCTGATCGAGCAGGTCGAGTTCGCAGATGTGCTGCTGCTGAGCAAGATCGACCTGATCAGCCAACATGAGCGCGAAGAACTCATCGCCATTTTGCGCAGCCTCAATGCCCGAGCGCAGATCGTACCCATGGTCATGGGCCAAGTGCCGTTGGCACGTATTCTCGACACCGGACTGTTCGACTTCGATCAGGCCGCCCAGGCACCAGGCTGGCTGCAGGAGCTGCGCGGTGAACATGTACCAGAAACAGAAGAGTACGGTATCGCGGCCATGACCTGGCAGGCCCGACGCCCGCTTCATCCACAGCGCTTTTACGACTTTATCCACAAGAACTGGGAAAACGGAAGGCTGCTGCGTTCCAAAGGGTTTTTCTGGTTGGCCAGCAAATATCAGGAAGCTGGCAGCTGGTCGCAAGCGGGCGGCATGATGCGCCATGGTCTGGCTGGCCGCTGGTGGCGCTTCGTGCCACGCGAGCAGTGGCCACAAGATGTGGATAACACGAACGCGATCTTGAAACACTGGACCGCTGAGACCGGTGACTGCCGGCAGGAATTGGTGTTTATTGGGCAGAATATCGACGTCGAAAAATTATCCACAGCCCTTGATGCATGCCTGTTGACGGATCAAGAAATGGGCTTGGGACACATGGGCTGGTTGCGTTTACCTGACCCATTTGGCCCATGGCATGAGGAAGCGGCAGCATGAACCTGGCGCACCGACCTGTGGATATCTTTCAAGTGTTTGGCGAGACGCCTCAGGTGCTGGCCGAAGTGCTGCAGGATGGCGTGAACCTGGCCGTATGGCGGCGGCGCTTGCCGGCACAACTGGAGGACTTTGCCGCATTGGTGCTCAGCCTTGGCCAGCCCTTGGCTGATCAGCGGGTAATTGATGTGGACGAGGAACAGAAGCCGGTATTGCCAGATCTGCTGCGTGAAGCGGCGGATCTGCATGGATATGAAGCTTTCGTTGCTGATGTGACCTGGTTAGTGGCGGCTTATACCTGTCTGGTTGGCGCACGACGTGTAGGTTTGCGCTTGCGCGTTCTGGACAGTCCGATGTGTCCGCGCTTCCATGTGGATAACGTACCGTTGCGCCTGCTCACCACCTATGTCGGCCCAGGTAGCGAATGGTTGCAAGAGCGGGTTAGCGGTCGTGGTGAGTTACACACAGCTCAGCCGTCTGTGGATAACATCCAACAGCTGCAAGCCGGTGAGGTGGCGATACTCAAAGGTGAAAAATGGCAGGGTAATGAAGGTGCAGGCCTGGTTCATCGGTCGCCTTCGGCACAGCAGGGGCGTTTGCTGCTCAGCCTTGACTGGCTGGCCTGACAGCGCATAGTGGGGCATCACCGCCGCCTGAAGCCACGCCATGTTGCAGAACATTCCCACCCATGTAATTGCTGGCCCGCTGGGTGCTGGCAAGACCACTTTGATCCGTCACTTGCTGGCCCAGCGCCCCGCCAACGAGCGCTGGGCGGTATTGATCAACGAGTTCGGCCTTGTCGGCCTGGATGCAGCCATACTCAGCCGTGACGAAGACGGCATCGCCATCGGCGAGGTCGCAGGCGGCTGCCTGTGCTGCGTCAATGGCATGCCGTTCCAGGTGGGCCTGGGAAGACTGCTACGCAAATCGCGGCCTGACCGGCTGTTTATCGAACCTTCCGGCCTGGGCCATCCGTTGCAGCTGCTGGCTCAGTTGCAACAAGCGCCTTGGGTTGGAGTGCTGACAATTCAGCCACTCCTGATGGTTTTGGATGCCCAGGCCATGGCTCGAAACGAGCCACTTCCAGAGGCTCAACAGCAGGCTTTCAACGCCTCTGAAAGCGTGGTTTTCAATAAGTCAGAGGCTGTGGATGAAATACATAAGTTGTTGATAAGTAATCAATTTAAAGAAAAGAGAATCATGTGGACCGTGCAGGGGCAGTTGCCTTTGTCCGGCCTCCCGACTGTATCGCCACAGATTGTTGACAGCCCATTCTTGAAAAACAGGATTGTCGACAATCCTGGAATCGCTCCAGCAGCACTGTGGGCTGACCCCAGTCTACCCATTTGCCTTGTCCAGCAGGGGGAGGGCGGATGGAGTATTGGCTGGCGGTGGCATCCTGGCCAACAGTTTTATCCACAGCGGCTAAAGGCTTTCTTGTGTGCTTGGCCATGGCGACGGGCCAAAGGAGTTATCCACAGCATGGAGGGCTGGTGGTTATTCAATGGGCTGAATGGGGATATGCCCGCTTGGCAGCCCAGCGACTGGCGCAAGGACACGCGTATCGAGCTGATTTTCGATCAGCCGCAACCGCAACCCGCATTGCAAGCCGGGTTGGATGAATGTCGCGTCAGTTGATCAGTTGCGCCAGCGGTTGTGCTCCTGGCGCCATTGCTGCATCTCTATGACGTTGTCAGCGCGCGGTGGGGTCTTGATTTCGAACGGGTAGGGCGCCAGTTCAATCTGCACGCTGTGGGCGCCGAACTGGGTTGCGGTGCCGGGGTGACGTTGCTCACCCGTGACGGTGAATTCGAAGGCATAGACGCGTGCCAGGCGCTTGCGGCCATTGGCATCCCGGACAAAGGCGATGCGCTTGAGCGCTACGGCATCGTCAAGCAACTCCAGGTCGAGTTTGGCGCAATGCTGTTTGACCCGTTCCAGGGCCTTTTCACGCAACCCATGGTTGTGCCACAACCAGGCGCCTGCCGTGGCTACCAGCATCAGGACGAAGAGGTTCTCCAGGGTCAACATTTGCATATGCTCCAAACAGGTAGATCCAGCTTAACTGCGTTCCTGGCCTGTCGTACAGGTAGCAATCGAGTTCATACTGCGCTGCGCACAATCCTAGAAACAGCTTTGGAAACCTCCCGCATGAAACGTACCCCGCACCTGCTCGCCATTCAGTCCCACGTGGTGTTCGGCCACGCCGGCAACAGCGCCGCGGTATTCCCCATGCAGCGTATCGGGGTCAATGCCTGGCCCCTCAATACCGTGCAGTTCTCCAATCACACACAGTATGGCCAGTGGGCGGGTGAAGTGCTTGCCCCAGCGCAAATTCCTGCGTTGGTGGAAGGCATTTCCAACATCGGCGAGCTGGGCCACTGCGATGCAGTGCTTTCCGGCTATCTGGGCAGTGCCGAACAAGGGCGAGCGATCCTGGCCGGTGTCGAGCGGATCAAGGCGGTAAACCCAAAAGCGTTATACCTGTGCGACCCGGTCATGGGGCACCCGGAAAAGGGCTGCATCGTGCCGCCCGAAGTCAGTGAGTTCCTGCTTGACGAGGCTGCAGCCACAGCGGACATCCTGTGCCCCAACCAGTTGGAGCTGGACAGCTTCTGTGGGCGCCGCGCCCAGTCGCTGGAGGATTGCGTGAACATGGCGCGCAGCCTGCTGGAGCGTGGTCCGCAGGTTGTACTGGTCAAGCATCTGGCGTACCCCGGGCGGGCCGAAGAACAGTTCGAAATGTTGCTGGTGACCGCCGAGCAAAGCTGGCACTTGCGCCGCCCACTGTTGGCGTTTCCGCGTCAGCCGGTGGGGGTGGGTGACCTGACCTCAGGCCTGTTCCTGGCGCGTGTGCTGCTTGGCGACAGCTGGGTGCAGGCATTCGAATTCACGGCTGCGGCAGTGCATGAAGTGCTGCTGGAAACCCAGGCCTGCGCCAGCTACGAATTGCAGCTGGTACGGGCCCAGGACCGTATTGCGCACCCACGGGTGCGCTTCGAAGCGCAGTTGCTCGCGCTTTAAATGGCGTCGGTTTTCAGGTCCTGGTAGCGCTTTTCCAGCTCCTGGCGGATCTGCCGGCGCTGCTGGCCCTGCAGGAAGCGGCGCTTTTCTTCGCTGCTGTGCGGCTGGCGTGGTGGCACCGGCACCGGGCGGCGGTTGTCGTCGACCGCGACCATGGTGAAGAAGCAGCTGTTGGAATGGCGCACCGAGCGCTCGCGAATGTTCTCGGTCACGACTTTGATGCCAACTTCCATCGAAGTGTTGCCGGTGTAGTTGACCGACGCAAGGAAGGTCACCAGTTCACCCACGTGCACGGGTTCACGGAAGATCACCTGGTCGACCGACAGGGTCACCACATAACTGCCGGCGTAACGGCTGGCGCATGCATAAGCCACTTCGTCGAGGTACTTGAGCAGGGTGCCGCCATGTACGTTGCCAGAAAAGTTGGCCATGTCCGGGGTCATCAGGACGGTCATGCTCAGCTGGGCGTTTCCAGGTTCCATAGTGTGCTCACGGTGAGGTTGCGCTGAATCGGGCGAATGGAGGGCGTTATCTGCTGACACTTCTGTTCCCCTCTTTGAATTTGCCTTGCTGATACGGGACGTTGGCCGGCGCGCTGTCGTCACGCTGATCATGCCATCACGAGCGCTTTTCCAGCCGATCTGTTTCTGCATATTGCACCGACTTTTAGCGGCGGGGTGCGATGTTAACCTGAGTACGCCCATGCAACATGGGCGTTGCTGCATTCAATGCAGTATGTACTTGCTGCTCGCTTAGGTTTGCCTCGGCAGGAGCGGTCTGACCAGGCATCCCAAAAAAGACGAGATAAGGAGTATCACGCCATGCATGCCATCAGCTTCATCCAGGACCTGGCAGTCATCATGCTGATCGCTGGCGTCGTCACCATTCTTTTTCACCGCCTAAAGCAGCCGGTGGTGCTGGGCTACATTGTCGCCGGCTTCATCATTGGCCCACATACTCCCCCGTTCGGCCTTATTCATGACGAAGAAACCATCAAGATCCTCGCTGAACTGGGCGTGATATTCCTCATGTTCTGTCTGGGGCTCGAGTTCAGCTTGCGCAAGCTGTTCAAGGTCGGTGCCACGGCGTTCATCGCAGCGTTCCTGGAAATCGTCCTGATGATCTGGATCGGCTTCGAGATTGGCCGCTGGTTTGGCTGGAGCACCATGGATTCACTGTTCCTGGGCGCCATCCTGGCCATTTCCTCCACCACCATCATCGTCAAGGCGCTCAACGACTTGAAGATGAAGAACGAGCGCTTTGCCCAGCTGATCTTCGGCGTGCTGATCGTCGAGGACATTCTGGGTATCGGAATCATTGCCCTGCTGTCGGGCATTGCGGTCAGCGGCACGGTCAGCTCAGGCGAAGTGTTCTCCACTGTCGGCAAGCTGTCGCTGTTCATGATCGTCGCCTTGGTCATCGGTATTTTGCTGGTGCCGCGGTTACTGGCCTATGTCGCCAAGTTCGAAAGCAACGAAATGTTGCTGATCACTGTTCTGGGCCTGTGTTTCGGCTTCTGCCTGCTGGTTGTGAAGCTGGAGTACAGCATGGTGCTAGGCGCTTTCCTGATTGGCGCGATCATGGCCGAATCTCGCCAGTTGCTGAAGATCGAACGCCTGATCGAGCCTGTACGCGACCTGTTCAGTGCCATCTTCTTCGTCGCCATCGGCCTGATGATCGACCCTCAGGTACTGATCGACTATGCCTGGCCTATCGTTGTCATCACCCTGGCGGTGGTGCTGGGCAAAATGCTGTCTTGCGGCATGGGGGCGTTCATTGCCGGCAATGACGGGCGGACGTCTTTGCGCGTAGGCATGGGGCTTTCGCAGATTGGCGAGTTCTCCTTCATCATTGCCGCGCTGGGCATGACCCTGCAGGTGACCAGCGACTTCCTTTACCCGGTGGCGGTGGCGGTATCGGCAATCACTACGTTGCTGACGCCCTATCTGATCCGCGCGGCTGACCCGTTGTCGCAGAAACTGGGCAATGTGGTGCCCGCCCGCCTCGCACGCGTGTTGTCGTTGTATGGCGAGTGGTTACGCAACATCCAGCCGCAGGGCGAGAGTGCCATGCTGGCGGCGATGATCCGGCGCATCCTGTTGCAGGTGGGGGTGAACCTGGCGCTGGTGATCGCCATCTTCTTCAGTGGCGGTTATTTTGCAGGGCGTATCGGCAATTGGCTCAGCGAGTGGGTCAGCGATGTCAGCCAGCAGAAGGCCGTCATTTGGGGGGCAGCGTTGTTGCTGTCACTGCCATTCCTGATCGCCGCGTACCGCAAGCTAAAAGCACTCTCGATGCTGCTGGCAGAGATGGGCGTGAAGCCGGAAATGGCCGGGCGACATACCCAGCGCGTGCGCCGTGTGATCGCCGAAGTGATCCCGCTGTTGTCGCTGTTGGTGATTTTCCTGCTGCTGTCGGCATTGTCCGCCAGCATTCTGCCCACCAGCGAATTGCTGCTGGTGATTGCCGTGGTAGCTGCGGTGGTGGTGGCGTTGTTGTGGCGCTGGTTCATCCGCGTGCACACGCGCATGCAGATCGCGTTGCTGGAGACGCTGGAGAACAGTCGCGAGAACTCGCACTGAGGGGGTAGGCCCTGGGCAAGGTATCCCGTCCGCCCGAAGATATGGGGCTATAGCGATGTCGCCAGGCGCAGAAGGCCTGGCGATTTTAACGACCTTGAGGCGCTCAGATGTCATTGTTACTGACTCAGCTCGCGAGCTTCTTTATAGGTGCAAGCGATCAGCTCTCCAGCCAAACATCTCGCGCCCAGTGCCACACAGATTCCCAACTGTCTTCGCCGACAATTTCCTCTTCGGCATCCCACAGCACCACGGTGCCGTCCTCTTCGACGCAATAGTAATTGTCGCCGTCCTGGCACAGCGGAATCAGGTCACGCGGTACGCCGGCATCCCAGGCGTTGGAGGCTACATCTGGCAGGTAGGTGTGCGACTGCGGATCAGTGACAGTAACAGGCTCAAGAGAGCCATAAACCACATCACTTACGGTCAGCAGAAACTCTTTGAACACGAATGGAATATTGATGAACAGCTGTTCTTCGATCTCTACCAGCTGGTCTTCGTCGGGAAGCTCCAGGGGCACCGGTACCGGCTCATTCGCTTCACGGAGTTGTTCGATCACTTCTTCCACGGTTCACTTCCTCTAACCTAGATGACAACGCTGCGCCTTATACCCTAGTAGCCCACTTTGGCAAAAGCAAAAACCCCGGGCAAGCCCGGGGTTCTCTGTTTAGCACGCAGCGGTTAGCCGTTTTGACGGATACCGGCTACCAGCCAAGGCTGGTTCTCGCCTTGGGCGCGAACCATGTGCCAGCTTTCGCTGAACACTTCGCCCTGGTCGAAGCGCGAATTCTTCGACACGCCACGGAAGGTCAGGGTAGCGTCGGTGCGGTCGGCGCGGTCATCGACACCGTCCAGTTGCACTTCCAGGTTATCGATGTAGGTAGACTGGAAGCCATCACCCAGCTCAGCACGCTCACGCTTGAGGAACTCAAGCATTTGCGGGGTAACGAACTCGCTGATCTTGTCCATTTCATTGGCATCCCAGTGCTGCTGCAGCGACTGGAAGTGGTTACGGGCTGCCGCCAGGAAGCTCTGCTCGTTGAACCAGGCCGGCGCGTTGATCACCGGTGCGGCTGTGGCAGCAGGTGCGGCCGAACCACCGAAAATCGACGGCTGCGCAGGCTGCGCGTGAGCCTCACGCTGCATCGGCGCATGGCCTGGCATGGCCATTTGTGGCTGCTGCTGGCGACGTCGCGCGGCAATGAAGCGGAACACGAGGAAGGCGATGAGCGCCACGATCAGGAAGTCCATGATCTGGAAGCCTTCGAAACCGTCGCCCATGAACATGGAAGCCAGCAGGCCACCGGCGGCGAGGCCGGCCAGTGGGCCCAACCAGCGCGAAGCACCGCTGGCAGCAGCCGGTGCACGGCCAGGTGCGGTCGGCGCGGCAGCAGGCGTGGTTGGCGTAGCCTGGCGGGTCTGGTGGATAGGCGCGGAGCCCGAGCTCTTGCCGCCGCCGAAACGCTTGGCGCTGGCGTCCAGGCTCAGCGTCAGGCCGACGCAGAGCGCCAGTGCGATGCTAAGAAAACGTTGCATAAGTGGGATATCCCCTGTTGTGGATTGCACGCGCGTCATGGTGCACAGGTTCCCGGGCACATGACCAGCGACATAGTGTTTCGAGCTTTTGCCTGATGTTACAAAGTTGGCAGGCCAGACCCTTGTGCGCTTTAGACAGCCTCGAGCTTGGCATACCCCAGCATCAGCCATTTGCTACCTTCGGCAAAATTCACCTGCACCCGCGCCTGAGCGCCAGAACCCTCGAAGTTGAGGATCACACCTTCGCCGAATACCGCATGCTGCACACGCTGGCCAAGGTTGAACGCGGTCTGCGGAATGCTGGCATTGGCGAACAGGTTGCTGTTGGTGGCCGTCTTGGCCCCGCCGAACGGGCGGCTGACGCTGTTGGACAGGCGTACTTCCTGAACCAGGCCTGCCGGAATTTCACGCACGAAACGCGAAACCTTGTTGTAAGTCTCGCTGCCATAAAGGCGGCGTGTTTCGGCGTAGGTCATGACCAGCTGGCGCATGGCGCGGGTGATGCCTACATAGGCCAGGCGTCGCTCCTCTTCCAGGCGGCCGGGTTCTTCCAGGCTCATCTTGTGCGGGAACAAGCCTTCTTCCATGCCCACCAGGAACACATATGGGAACTCAAGGCCTTTGGCGCTGTGCAGGGTCATCAGCTGGATGCTGTCTTCATGCTCATCAGCCTGTGTATCGCCAGCTTCGAGTGAGGCATGGCCAAGGAAGGCCGAGAGCGGGGAAAGGTCGGCGTCTTCGTCGGTGGACTCGAAGTTGCGTGCCGCACTGACCAGTTCCTCAAGGTTTTCTACCCGTGCCTGGCCCTTTTCACCCTTTTCTTCCTGGTGATAGGTGATCAGGCCGGACTGTTCGATGGTGGTCTGGGTCATGGTATGCAGCGGCATGTCCACAACTTTGGCGGCCAGCCCCTCGATCAGCTCGATAAAGGCCCCCAGGGCACTGGCGGCGCGGCCTTTGAGGGCCTTGGCGGCGAGCAGCTGGCACATGGCCTCCCACATGGACAGCTGGCTGTGACGGGCGTGCTCGCGGATGGCTTCGACGGTTTTTTCGCCAATACCGCGCGGCGGCACGTTGATCACCCGCTCCAGAGCGGCATCGTTGCCACGCCCTTCGATCAGGCGCAGGTAAGCCATGGCATTCTTGATTTCGGCGCGCTCGAAGAAGCGCTGGCCGCCATAGATGCGGTAGGGGATGCGCTCGCGTAGCAGGGCCTCTTCCAGCACGCGCGACTGGGCGTTGGAACGGTACAGGATGGCGATCTCGTTGCGCGCATTGCCCTGCTTGACCAGGCTCTCGATGGTTTCCACGACATAGCGCGCTTCGTCGTGCTCGTTGTAGGCCGCGTACAGGGTCAGTGGTTCGCCTTCGCCCATGTCGGTCCACAGTTCCTTGCCCAGGCGCCCGCTGTTGTTGGCGATCAGCGCGTTGGCCGCCTTGAGGATGCCGCCGGTGGAGCGGTAGTTCTGCTCCAGCCGGATCATTTCGGCGTCGGGGAAGTCGGCGGTGTACTGGTGAATGTTTTCGATCTTGGCGCCGCGCCAGCCGTAGATCGACTGGTCGTCATCGCCTACCGCCATCAGGCTGTCGCCACCGCGTGCCAGCAGGCGCAACCAGGCGTACTGCACGGCGTTGGTATCCTGGAACTCGTCCACCAGCACGTGGCGGAAGCGTCGCTGATAGTGCTCCAGCAGGCCCGGGTGGTCACGCCACAGGTCCAGGGCGCGAAGCAGCAGCTCGGAGAAATCGATGACACCGGCGCGCTCGCAAGCCTGCTCGTAGGCCGTATAGACCTCGCGCATGGTCGCCAGGAACAGGTCGCCCCCCGCCTGGATATGCTGCGGGCGCAGGCCTTCGTCTTTCTGCCCGTTGATGAACCACTGGGCCTGGCGTGCCGGCCACTTCTGCTCGTCCAGGCCCAACTCGCGCATGACCCGCTTGATCAGGCGCTGCTGGTCGTCGCTGTCGAGGATCTGGAAGTTCTGCACCAGCCGCGCTTCCTGCCAGTGGGCCCGCAACAGGCGATGGGCCAGGCCGTGGAAGGTGCCGACCCACATGCCTGCCGGGTTGATGCCCAGCAGTTGCTCGATCCGCTGGCGCATTTCTGCTGCGGCCTTGTTGGTGAACGTCACCGACAGGATCGAGTGCGGCGACGCCTGCTCGACCTGGATCAGCCAGGCGATGCGGTGTACCAGCACGCGGGTTTTACCGGAACCGGCGCCGGCAAGCACCAGTTGACGCCCGAGCGTGGCCGCTACGGCCTGGCGTTGGGCATCGTTGAGGGAATTCAGCAGGAGAGAGAGGTCGTCTGTGCGCATCGGGCCATTCTAGGGCGATGCCGGGTAAGGGGCAAATATCTACTGTATGAATATTCACCTGGCGGCATCCCGCTCATCGGTCCGGGGCCAGGTCACGGCCTGCGCAAGCTGGCTGAGGCATGGTCAGGCGATGGCCTTCACGTTATGGATTTCGCACCTTCGAACTTCATCTGCTGCTGTTTCAGATTAAGGGTCGCGCCATCGCGCAGGTCATTCAGCCATGCCAATGCCTGCCATGCCTGGCGAGCAGGCTGTTGGCTTGTTCGGGCCCGAAACTGCCAGCCGGGTAGGGGCGGGGCGCCTGGAAGTGCTCTTCACAGCCCTTGATGATTGGATCTACCCAAGCCCAGGCTGCTTCCACTTCATCGCGGCGCATGAACAGTGTCGAATCACCTTCGAGCACATCCAGCAGCAGGCGCTCGTAGGCTTCCCAGCGGCGAGTCTGGCTGAACACCTGGGCCAGATTAAGGTCCAGGTCCACGGGTTCCAGGCGCATGCCCTTGCCTGGGCTCTTGGTCATCATGCGCAGGCTGATGCGTTCGTCCGGTTGCAGCTGTATCAGCAACTGGTTGACCTGGCCGCCGCTGAACAGTTCGTGAGGCACTGGCTTGAACTGGATGACGATCTGCGAAGCGCGCCGCGCCATGCGTTTGCCGGTGCGCAGATAGAAAGGCACGCCCGCCCAGCGCCAGTTGTCGATATGCGCCTCGATGGCAACGAAAGTTTCGGTATCGCTGTCGTTGTCGACGTCCTTTTCAAAGTAGTAGGCCGGCACTTCCTGGCCGCCGATACGCCCGGCACCATATTGGCCACGTACCGTCTTGTCCTGCACATCCTGGCCGGTGATCGGCTTGAGGGCGCGCAGGATTTTCACCTTTTCGTCGCGTACCGCCTCTGCCTCGAATTGCGCGGGTGGCTCCATGGCCACCAGGCACAGCAGTTGCAGCAGGTGGTTCTGCAGCATGTCGCGAATAGCCCCGGCGCGATCATAGTAGGCACCGCGGTTTTCTACGCCCAGTGTCTCGCAAACGCTGATCTGGACATGGTCGACCTGGTTGTTGCGCCACACCGGCTCCAGCAGGGCATTGGCAAAACGCAGGGCCATCAGGTTCTGCACGGTTTCCTTGCCCAGGTAGTGGTCGATGCGGAACACCTGTCTTTCTTCGAACACCGTGCCAATCGCTTCATTGATGGCTGTGGCCGATTCCAGCGAATGACCGATCGGTTTTTCCAGCACGATGCGCGCTTCGGTGTCGGCCAGCCCGGCAATGCGCAGGTGGTTGGCAATTGGCACGAACAGGTTGGGGGCGGTGGCCAGGTAGAAGATGCGCGTCAGCCCGCCGGGTTCACCCAGGTAGCGTGCCAGGCGGCCAAAATCGGCGCTCTGTGAAGCATCCATCGGGAAGTAGTCGACCCGTGCGGAAAACCGCTGCCATACCTCTTCGTCGAAGTCGCTGCGGGCAATCTGCGCCCGACAATGGCGTTCGGCGAGCTTGAGATAGTCGATGCGTGGCAGGTTGCGTCTGGCCAGTGCGATGACCCGCACGGCAGGGTTCAGACGGGCCTCGCGAAACAGGTGGTAGAGCGCCGGAAGCAATTTGTGCAGGGCAAGATCACCGGTGCCGCCGAAGACCAGAATGTCGCAAGGAATAGTCAAACCACCACTCTCCACGTTCGTTTAACTGGGCGGGTTGGCGTCCATGTAGTATAACTACAAGAAAGCTACAACCCGGCAAGCCGATCATAACCGAGTCCCGCCTGTGAATCTGTTGCAACATATCGCCCAATCGCGCCACCTGCTGCGCAAATCGGAACTGAAAGTGGCCGACCACGTGCTGCTCGACCCGGCTGCCGTCATGCACAGCTCCATGGCCGATTTGGCGCACAGCGTGGGTATCAGTGAGCCGACCATCGTGCGTTTCTGCCGGGCCATTGGCTGCTCGGGCTTCCAGGACCTGAAGCTGAAACTGGCGCAAAGCCTGGCTGCCGGGGCCAGCTTCGGGCAGTTCGCCATCCACGAAGACGATTCGGTCGCTGACTACAGCCTGAAGATCTTCGACACCACCCTGCACACCCTGATGGAAGTGCGCGAGCACCTTGATCCGCAGGCGCTGCAACAAGCCGTGAGCGCCATGGCCCAGGCGCAGCGGGTAGAGTTCTACGGCTTTGGCGCGTCCGGTGCGGTTGCCGCCGATGCCCAGCACAAGTTCTTCCGCCTGCTGCTCAGCGCGGCAGCGTATTCCGACCCGCACATGCAAGCGATGTCGGCCGTTACCCTGAAGCCGGGCGATGTGGCTGTGTGTATTTCCCAGTCGGGCCGTTCCAAGGACCTGCTGATCACTGCCAACCTGGTGCGTGAGAGCGGCGCAAACCTGATTACCCTGTGCCCCAGCCAGACGCCGCTGGCCGAGCTATCGACGGTCAACCTGGCGATCGACGTGCATGAAGACACCGAGATCTACACCCCACTGACCTCGCGTATTGCCCACCTGGTGGTGATCGACGTGCTGGCGATGGGCGTTGCCATGGCGCGCGGGCCTAGCCTGGTCAACCACCTGAAGAGCGTGAAACGCAGCCTGCGCAGCTTGCGTCTGTCGCCCAAATCGATCAAGGCTACAGACGACTGAATTCAACTGTACTGGCCTCTTCGCGGGCTTGCCCGCTCCCAGAGGTACTGTGCACCTCTGTAGATCGGTGCAATTCCTGGGGAGCGGGCAAGCCCCCGAACAGGCCGGCACAGGCAGTGAAAATTCACGATTCTGTCACCATTCCACCGCCAAACGGTAAACCATCAAGGTCAGTCTGAAACTCCCGCATACTATCTGGGAGACAGGCAATGGCTCGTGACTTCGACGGTACGTACCAACCCAACGCCAAGGCTCGCAAGCAGCAGGAAAAAGATCAGCGTCGTATGGAATACCGCCGCGCGATCGAGAGCTATTGCGACCAACGTCAACTGCTCCGCGACCTGGCGGACTACCCCGAGCTGCAAGCACTCACGGTATGGCAGTCGTCGGCGGCAACTTCCCCGAAAAACGTTCAACAAGCGCGCTGATAAGAGCACGTTCGCCGCGTATGAATGCAAGAAACGCCAAGGCCACCGGCGACTGCCGCTTGGCCTTTGCCTGCACCACGCACCAGCTACGGTACAGCGGTAGCTCCTCGACCGGTAATTCCTTCAGCATCCCGGTAGCCAGCTCCAGGTTGACTGCGTGACGGGTCAACAGGGCGATCCCCAGCCCGGCGATCACGCATTCGCGCTGGGCGTCGGCCGAGGCTACTTCAAGCGTTTGGGCGAAATGCACACGCTTATCCTTGAAGTACTCTTCGCACGCCTTGCGTGTTCCCGAACCTTGCTCGCGGACCAGCAGGGTATGAGGCTCCAAGTCCTGCATGCGCAACTGCTCCAGCTTGCACAGCGGGTGCTGTGGCGGCGCAACCGCAACGATCGGGTTGTTGAGGAACGGCAGAAACTCCAGGCCCATGTCTTGCGGCACCATCGACATGATGATCAGGTCGTCGCGGTTATCGGAAAGGCGGCGGATGGCTTGGGCACGGTTGACTACCGTCAGGGTCAGGTTGACTTCCGGGTGACGCTGCTTGAAGGCGGCGAACAGGTGTGGCACGAAGTACTTGGCACTGGACTCGATCGCCAGTTTCAACTGACCCTGCAGTGAGCCCTGCATGTCCGACAGCTGCATGTCCAGGCTTTCCAGGCGCCCGAAGATATCGTGGCTGGCGCGCTGCAAGGCCTCGGCCGCCTCGGTCAGGTAGAGCTTCTTGCCGACGTACTCGAACAATGGCTGGCCGATCAGCTCTTCAAGCTGGCGGATCTGTAGACTAACGGCGGGTTGCGTCAACGCCATCTCCTCCGCAGCACGGCTGTACGACCGCAAATCGCACACCTCGTTAAAGATCTGGAGTTGACGCAATGTCATACGCATCAAGGACTTACGCATTTTAATCAGCTCTTCGGCAACACCTTGTTACCCAACTATAAGCTTTTGCTAATACAGCATCTAACAAATATTGATTTTTGTTTATCGACCTACAGCGCTAGGGTGAATACGCGACTGGCCAGCAACGTCTGGTCACGCGCCGACCGGTAGAACCGGCTCGACTGTTCCTACGGCTTTGGGAAGACTCCAGTGATAAAAAAAATCCTGATCGCCAACCGAGGTGAAATCGCAGTTCGGATCGTGCGTGCTTGCGCCGAGATGGGCATTCGCTCGGTAGCGATCTTTTCCGACGCCGACCGGCATGCCTTGCACGTCAAGCGCGCTGACGAAGCACACAGCATCGGTGCCGAGCCGCTGGCCGGTTATCTGAACCCGCGCAAGCTGGTGAACCTGGCTGTGGAAACCGGCTGTGATGCCCTGCACCCGGGCTATGGTTTCCTTTCGGAAAACGCTGAACTGGCAGAAATTTGCGCCGAGCGCGGGATCAAGTTCATTGGCCCGGCCGCCGACGTGATTCGCCGTATGGGCGACAAGACCGAAGCGCGCCGCACCATGATCGCCGCCGGTGTGCCGGTAACCCCGGGCACCGAAGGCAACGTTGCCGATATTCATGAAGCCCTGAGCGAAGGTGACCGCATCGGTTATCCGGTGATGCTCAAGGCCACCTCCGGTGGTGGCGGCCGCGGTATTCGCCGTTGCAATAGCCGCGAAGAACTGGAACAGAACTTCCCGCGGGTCATTTCCGAGGCGACCAAGGCATTCGGTTCGGCCGAAGTGTTCCTGGAGAAATGCATCGTCAACCCGAAGCACATCGAGGCGCAAATTCTCGGTGACAGCTTCGGTAACGTAGTGCACCTGTTCGAGCGCGACTGCTCTATCCAGCGTCGTAACCAGAAGCTAATCGAAATTGCCCCGAGCCCACAGCTCACTCCTGAGCAGCGCGCCTACATCGGCGACCTGGCGGTGCGTGCGGCCAAAGCGGTGAATTACGAGAACGCCGGTACCGTGGAGTTCCTGCTCGCCGATGGCGAAGTGTACTTCATGGAAATGAACACCCGGGTGCAGGTGGAACACACCATTACCGAGGAAATCACCGGTATCGACATCGTTCGTGAGCAGATCCGCATCGCCTCGGGGCTGCCACTGTCGGTCAAGCAGGAAGACATTCAGCACCGCGGCTACGCCTTGCAGTTCCGTATCAATGCTGAAGATCCGAAAAACAACTTCCTGCCCAGCTTCGGCAAGATCACCCGTTACTACGCCCCCGGCGGCCCGGGCGTGCGCACCGACACGGCGATCTACACCGGCTATACCATTCCACCGTTCTACGACTCCATGTGCCTGAAACTGGTGGTGTGGGCGTTGACCTGGGAAGAAGCCATGGACCGCGGCCTGCGGGCCCTGGACGACATGCGCGTGCAAGGGGTGAAGACCACCGCCGCGTACTACCAGGAAATCCTGCGCAATCCGGAATTCCGTAGCGGCCAGTTCAATACCAGCTTTGTCGAAAGCCACCCTGAATTGACCAACTACTCGATCAAGCGCAAACCCGAAGAGCTGGCCCTGGCCATCGCCGCCGCCATTGCCGCCCACGCAGGCCTGTGAGGAACCCTATAATGTCCAAGAAAATTCACGTAACCGACACGATCCTGCGCGACGCTCACCAGTCCCTGCTGGCTACCCGCATGCGTACCGAAGACATGCTGCCGATCTGCGACAAGCTCGACAAGGTTGGCTACTGGTCGCTGGAAGTCTGGGGTGGTGCCACCTTCGACGCCTGCGTGCGCTTCCTCAAGGAAGACCCGTGGGAGCGCCTGCGCAAGCTGCGCGCAGCGCTGCCAAATACCCGCCTGCAAATGCTGCTGCGCGGCCAGAACCTGTTGGGCTACCGCCACTACAGCGACGACGTGGTCAAGGCCTTCGTCGCCAAGGCGGCGGTCAACGGCATCGATGTGTTCCGCATTTTCGACGCCATGAACGACGTGCGTAACCTGCGCGTGGCCATCGAAGCGGTCAAGGCCGCCGGCAAGCACGCCCAGGGCACCATCGCTTACACCACCAGCCCGGTACACACCATCGAAGCCTTCGTGAACCAGGCCAAGCAGATGGAAGCCATGGGTTGCGACTCGGTGGCGATCAAGGACATGGCCGGCCTGCTGACCCCGTTCGCCACTGGCGAGCTGGTCAAGGCGCTGAAGGCAGAACAGTCGCTGCCGGTGTTCATTCACTCCCACGATACCGCCGGCCTGGCAGCCATGTGCCAGCTCAAGGCTGTGGAAAATGGCGCGGACCACATCGACACCGCCATCTCCAGCTTCGCCTGGGGCACCAGCCATCCGGGTACCGAGTCGATGGTTGCTGCACTCAAGGGCAGCGAGTTCGACACCGGCCTGGACCTGGAGCTTCTGCAGGAGATCGGCTTGTACTTCTACGCCGTGCGCAAGAAGTACCACCAGTTCGAAAGCGAGTTCACCGCGGTAGACACCCGGGTGCAGGTCAACCAGGTACCGGGCGGCATGATTTCCAACCTGGCCAACCAGCTCAAGGAGCAGGGCGCCCTCAACCGCATGAACGAAGTGCTGGCCGAGATCCCGCGTGTGCGTGAAGACCTCGGCTTCCCGCCGCTGGTTACCCCGACCTCGCAGATCGTCGGCACCCAGGCCTTCTTCAACGTGCTGGCGGGTGAGCGCTACAAGACCATCACCAATGAGGTGAAGCTGTACCTGCAAGGTGGCTATGGCAAGGCCCCGGGTGTGGTCAACGAGCAACTGCGTCGCCAGGCTATCGGCAGTGAAGAAGTGATCGATGTGCGCCCGGCTGACCTGCTGAAGCCGGAAATGGCCAAGTTGCGTAGCGACATCGGTGCCCTGGCCCGTTGCGAAGAAGACGTGCTGACCTTCGCCATGTTCCCGGACATTGGCCGCAAGTTCCTCGAAGAACGCGAAGCTGGCACCTTGACGCCTGAAGTTCTGCTGCCGATTCCGGAAGCCGGTGCCGTGGCTGCACCTGGCGGTGAAGGCGTGCCGACCGAGTTCGTCATCGACGTACACGGCGAAACCTACCGCGTCGATATCACCGGTGTGGGCGTTAAGGCCGAAGGCAAGCGTCACTTCTATCTGTCGATCGACGGCATGCCGGAGGAAGTGGTATTCGAGCCACTCAACGAGTTCGTCAGCGGTGGCGGCAGCAAGCGCAAGCAAGCGACCGACCCTGGCCACGTGAGCACCACCATGCCAGGGAACATCGTTGATGTGTTGGTCAAGGAAGGTGACATGGTCAAGGCCGGCCAGGCGGTATTGATCACCGAAGCCATGAAGATGGAAACCGAAGTGCAGGCGGCCATCGCCGGTAAGGTCGTGGCCATCCATGTGGCCAAGGGCGATCGCGTGACGCCGGGTGAGATCCTGATCGAGATCGAGGGCTGATTTAAGCCCTCATCTACAAGTGGTTAACCTCTGGGGAGCGGATGCTCCCCTTTTTTGTGCCGGACTCACCCGCACCTCACAACGCGCATCCCTTGTAGGAGACCTGATTCAGCACACCGCTTAACCTTTGCGGCACATCTCAAGGCTTTCCACCTGGCCACCCGGCTGCTGGTTCTCTTCACTCAACCACCGCTCAAACCCGGCAGCCACCGCCGGCCATTCATCATCGGTAATCGAATACCACGCCGTATCGCGGTTATGGTCCTTCACCACCAGGTGCTTGCGGAACACCCCTTCGTAGACGAAGCCGAATCGCTCTGCCGCACGTTTGGAGCGGGCGTTGGCATTATTGCACTTCCACTCCAGCCGTCGATTACCCAGCGCGAAGCCCAGCTTGCCCAGCAGGTACACCGCCTCGGTACCCTTGGGCGTACGCTGCATGGCGGCGCCGAAGGCAATGTGGCCGATCTCGATCCGGCCGTGTTCAGGCACGATCGACATCAGGCTGAGGATGCCTTGGGCCTGGCCGCTGGCGCGGTCGATGACGGTGTAGAAAAGCGGGTCGCGGCCAGCAGCGTTGCCTTCCAGCCAGCGGTCGAAGGCGGCGCGTTCGGCGAACGGGCCGTAGGGCAGGTAGTCCCACAGCACCGGATCGGAGGCCGGGCCCTGCAGTGCCTCCCAGAGGTCTTCGCCATGGCGACCGGGATCGAGCTTCTCCAGGCGGATGAAGCGGCCTTCAATGGGCTCGGCCTTGGGGGGGGCGGCGGGTTTCCAGTTCAATGCGTCTGTCATGTGCGGCCTACAAGCCTTTGCGGAATTGGATGAAGCCCGAGCGCTCGGCAACCTGCTGGTACAGGCTGATGGCTGTGGCGTTGGTTTCGTGGGTCAGCCAGTGCACCTTGATGCAGTTGTCGGCCTTGGCAGTGGTGTAGACGTGCTCGATCAACTGTCGACCAATGCCCAGGCCACGTTGCGTGCTGTCCACATACAGGTCCTGCAGGTAGCAGGAATTCTCGATGCTCCAGTTGGAACGATGGTAGATGAAGTTGACCATCCCCACCGCCTTGCCGTCGACCCAGGCCAGTGCCGAATGGGTTGGCTCGCTGGGGTCGAGCAGGCGTTGCCAGGTGCTCAGGCTGACGGCATCGGCCAGCTCGGTCTCGTAGAAGTGCAAGTAGGCCTGCCACAGGGCGTGCCAGGCCGCGTGATCTTGGGCCGTGACAGGGCGCAGGGTAAGGTTGGGCATGGGCTATTCCTTCAGAGTTGGCGCATGTGCGCCGCGAGTTGGTTGTCCCGTTGATCGGGGCTGGCGCTCAGACCTTCGCGCACGCCATCGATGTCCTGCCTGGAGCGGTTCTGGCTGAGCTTGCGTGCACCTTGCAGGCGCGCGATGGGCAGGCGGATGCCGACGATGGCGCGGAGCATGCCCTCGATGTAGTCGGCAGGGGCGTCGGTGACTTTCCATGGTTCGTTGCGACCCTGTTCGTGGCGGTCGGTCAGGCGGCTTACGATAGACAGTAGCGGCTCGGCCTCATGGATAACTTCGGCCGGGCCATAAGCGTGCACCGCCAGGTAGTTCCAGGTCGGCACCACCTTGGGGTTTTCGGCCTTGCTTGGGTAATAGCCGGGGCTGACATAGGCATCGGCGCCGGGGAATACCAACAGTGCTTCGCCGCCGTGCTGCAGGTCTTCCCATTGGCGGTTGGCCCGGGCCAGGTGGGCATACACAGTGCCGAAATCGCCCTCGGCGGTATCGACCAGCACCGGCAGGTGCGTGGCCAGAAGGCCCTGTTCGCCCTGGCTGACCAGAATGGCCAGGCGGGTGTCTAGCATGTGCTGGTGCAAGCGGGTGAGGTCGTGTTCCTGGTGCGGCTTACTGTTGTACATGGCGGGATCCTTGTCGAATGGTTCCATCCTAGGCAGGCTATTGGTTCTGGGTAAGATCCATTAATGCCTGTTTTCATAGGTCCAATATCATGCGCGAGTCACCCCTCATCCTGCCTTTCGACCCTGCCGGGATCGCCCTGGATCGCAGCCGCGGGCTTAGCCAGCAGCTATATCAGGCGTTGCGAGCGCGGGTACTGGATGGGCGCCTGAGCAGTGGTACTCGCCTGCCGGCTACGCGCGACCTGGCTGCCATGTTGGCGCTTTCACGCAACAGCGTGGTGCGCGCGTACGATCAACTGTATGCCGAGGGCTTCATCGAAAGCCGGGTCGGTGATGGCACCTACGTTAGCCGGCTGCCAAAACTGTCCACACAAGTATCCACAGGGTTATCCCTGGGCTTATCAACAGGTTTATCCACATTTCGTGAAGAAAATACTGAGGATTTATCCAGCGGGAGGCTTTTCAGCGCGCCTCTGCAGCGCCTGAAAAATAACCATTTGCCACCGCCCAGAATCGGTGCGCCGCGTGCTTTTCGCGTTGGTATTCCAGCATTCGACCTGTTCCCGTTTGACGTCTGGGCCAAGCTACAGGCGGGTTTCTGGCGCAACCCGTCGCCTGCGCAACTGGGCTATGGTGACCCCGCTGGCGAGCCGGCTTTGCGCGATCTGATAGCGGCCTATCTACGCCGCTCGCGGGGGCTGAGCTGTACGGCTGAACAAATTGTGATCACAAGCGGTGCGCAGCAGGCCATCAGCCTTTGTGCACAGTTGCTGTTGCAACCGGGCGACGGTGTGGCTGTGGAAAACCCAGGCTATCGGGCGGCCGCTCATGCCTTCACGCTCGCGGGCGGTCGGGTGTTTGGCGTGCCTGTGAATGAAGACGGGCTGGATTGCAGCCGGCTGGAACAATTGACGGATTGCCGACTGACTTATGTTACGCCTGCGCACCAATACCCGACCGGGGTGACCATGAGCCTTGCACGTCGCCTGGCATTGCTGGCCTGGGCTGAACGCAGTGACGGCTGGATCATCGAGGACGACTACGACGGCGAGTATCGCTACAGCGGTGCACCGCTGGCCCCGCTGGCAGCGCTCGACCGGCACGGGCGGGTGCTGTATGTCGGCACCTTCGGCAAGATCGCCTTCCCGGCGTTACGCCTGGGCTACCTGGTGCTTCCGTCGAAGCTGGTGCAGGCTTTCAGCCAAGGCAAAGCGTTGGCGGTGCGGCATTCGGAGGTCAGCAGCCAGTGCGTGATGGCCGAGTTCATGGCCCGTGGCCATTTTCAGCGGCATATCCGCCGTATGCGCAAGGCGGCATTGAAGCGGCGCGATGTGCTCAAGGCCGGTTGGCCTGTGGATATTCCGGGGTTGGGCGCAATGCCGGAAGTGGCGGCTGGGCTGCATGTGAAGGTCGATGTGGATAACTTTGCTCGGGAGCAGGAGTTGGTGGCCAAGGCTGAGGCGGTGGGGGTGGAAGTGACACCACTGAGCAATTTCTGGTTGGCGGACTGCGAGGTGCCTGTGGATAAGCGGGCAGGGCTGGTGCTGGGCTTTGCGGCAGTGCCGGAGGGCGAGATAGCCGAGGCCTTGATGAAACTACGCAAAGTCTGGAGAAAATGAAGGAGGCTGCAAAGCAGCCCCCGGTTCAACATCAGGTACCGGACTTTATCCGCGTCCAGGCGCGGGTCCTGGCCCGTTCGGCATCTCGCGTCAAAGGCTTGAGGGTATACAGCTTGGCCATCGCCTCTGCCGTCGGATACAGGTTGGGGTTGTTGCGAATCGTCGGATTCACCTTGTCGGTCGCATCCTTGTTCGGGTTCGGATACCCCACGAAATCGCTGATCGGCGCAATCACCTCTGGCCGCAGCAGGTAATTGATGAACGTATGCGCATCCTCCGGGTTTGCTGCGCCCTTTGGAATCGCCAGCATGTCGAACCAGATCGGCGCGCCTTCCTTGGGCAGGCGCATGTCCACCATCACGCCGTTGTTTGCCTCACGGGCGCGGTTGGCTGCTTGCGAGAAGCTGCCGCTGTAGCCCACTGCCACACAGATGTCGCCATTGGCGATGTCTGCCATGTACTTCGAGGAGTGGAAGTAGGTGATATGCGGGCGAATCTTCAGCATCAGCTCCTCGGCCTTCTTGTAGTCAGCCGGTTTGTCGCTGTTCGGCGGCAAGCCCAGGTACTGCAGGGCCAGCGGTAGAATCTCCGACGGCGAGTCGAGCAGGGCCACGCCGCACTGCTTGAGCTTGGCGATGTTCTCTTCCTTGAAGATCAGGTCCCAGCTGTCCACCGGCGCGTTGTCGCCGAGTGCAGCCTTGACCTTGCCCGGGTTGAAGCCGATCAGCACGGTGCCGTACATATACGGCACGGCAAACTTGTTGCCCGGGTCGTTAGCTTCGATCAGCTTCATCAGTGCCGGGTCCAGGTGTTGCCAGTTCGGCAGCTTGCTGCGATCCAGCGGCTGGAACACCCCTGCTTCGATCTGCTTGGCGAGGAACACGTTGGACGGTACCACCACGTCATAGCCGGAGTTGCCGGTCAGCAGCTTGGCTTCCAGCGCCTCGTTGGTGTCGAAGATGTCGTACACCAGCTTCACGCCGCTGTCCTTCTGGAAGGCAGTCAAGGTCTGCGGGGTGATGTAATCGAACCAGTTATATACACGCAGGGTGCGCTGCTCGGCTTGCGCATGCAGGGCGCCTGCGAACAGGGTGGCAGCGATGAAAGGGGCGAGCAGACGTTTGAGTCGGACCATTATCAGGCTCCTGGCTGGGCGCGCTGGAAGCCTTCCAGCACATTGACCGCGTTGATGCCGATTTCTTCCACAGCGTAGCCGCCTTCCATCACGAACAGGGTCGGCTTGCCGAGTTGGCCGATGCGCTTGCCCATTTCCAGGTAGTCCGGGCTGTCCAGCTTGAACTGCGAGATGGGGTCGTCCTTGAAGGTGTCCACACCCAGGGAGATGACCAGCACGTCGGCGTCATAGCTGGCGATGCGCTTGCAGGCATCCTCCAGGGCTGCGCTCCAGGCGGCCCAGTCGCTACCGGCGGGCAAGGGGTAGTTGATGTTGTAGCCCTGGCCTGCGCCTTCGCCGGTTTCATCGGCATAGCCGAGGAAGAACGGGAATTCGTCCTGTGGGTCGCCATGGATCGAGGCGAAGAACACGTCGTCGCGGCTGTAGAAGATGTCCTGCGTACCGTTGCCGTGGTGGTAGTCGACGTCAAGGATGGCGACCTTGCGTCGGCCTTGGTCAAGGAAGGCCTGGGCAGCGATGGCGGCGTTATTCAGATAGCAGTAGCCACCCATCACTTCGCCGGCAGCGTGGTGCCCTGGCGGACGGCACAGGGCGAACGCGGCATGGGCGCCTTGCTGAATCGCTGCCTGGGCGGTAAGGGCAACTTGCGCAGCACTGTAGGCAGCCTGCCAGGTACCCGCGGTGATGGGCGCGCCGGCGTCGAAACTGTAGTAACCCAGTTCGCCATGCAGGCCGGTCGGCTTGACCTGGCGCAGTGTGCGGGCCGGCCAGGTGAAGGGCAGCAGGTCACCCTCGTGGCCCAGTGCAGCCCAGCGCGCCCAGGCGCCTTCGAAGAAATCCAGGTAATCGGCGCTGTGGACGCGCAACAGCGGCGCACGGCCGAAGTCGGTCGGGCCCTGGATGTCGCCGAGGTTGCGTTTTTTCACCTGGTCGAGCACATGGTCGGCGCGCGAAGGCATTTCGAAACAGGGCATCAGCTTGCCATCGATCAGCTCGCAGCGGCCGTGGTGCAGGCGGTGGTCATCGGAATAGATCGTCAGCATTGTTGTTCTCCGGTGGGACTGGCGTGGGTCCATTGTCATGGGCTGATCAGCAGGGGAGAACGACGCAAACGGCCAAAAGGGGATCGATATGGCCAAGGTCTTTGGCCGGATGGGTGGTGACCTATCCCAGCCTCGTCGCGGGTAAGGCAGCGGCGGCTACGGTGAACGGCCTTTGGACATTAGCCGGCAGGCCCGGCCCTTTCGCGGGTGAACCCGCTCCTACAATGTCCACCAAGGCGTCAGGGGTTGTGACGCCCCTGTAGGAGCGGGTTTACCCGCGAAGAGGCCAGAACAGGTCAACCACGAAAATGGCTGGGCGCCACGCCACTCCAGCGCTGGAAGGCATGCCGAAAACTGGCCGTCTCACTGAAACCCAAAGTCTCTGCAATCCGGTAGATCGGCATCTGTTCATCGGCCAGCAACTGCTTGGCCCGCTCGAACCTCAGCTCGTCCAGCAGCTGTTGATAACTGCTGCCCAGCGCCTGCAAATGCCGGCGCAGGGTGCGCGAAGAGCAATTCATCTGCCGCGCAAGTCCTTCCAGCCCGGGGGCTGCATCCAGTTGCTGCGCCAGCAGCTGGCGAATCCGTCCCAGCCATGCCTGGCGACCTGTGAATTCAAGGTTCAGGCGCCGGCAGCGCTCGCTCATGGCTTTGTGAGTAATCGGGTCGGCCAGCGGCAGCGGCATATCCAGCCATCGCCGTTCGAAGGCAAAGGCATTGTCCTCGGCGGCGAAACCGATCGGGCATTGAAACGCTCTGGCATAGAGCGCGTGGTAACCAGGGCGAGGGTGTTCGAAGCGTGCGCCAAGCAGCGGCAACGGCCGGCCAAGCAGGTCGTCACAGATGACTTTCAGCGACACCAGGCAGAACTCGGCGTTGAAAGCGCTCAGCGCCGGGCTGTCCTGGTAATCGCTGGCGCTGAACCAGACACGTTGGCCGTCGTCGAGCAAGCGCAGCTTGAAGACTGTTCCCAGCAGTGCCGGATACTGCAGCGCCAGGCGTAGGGCGTCACCCAAAGTGGCACTGGAGAGCAGCGCGTAACCGAGCATGCCGTAGCACGACACGCGCATGCGCTGGCCCAGTTCCAGGCCAATGTCCTTGCGCCGGGCCACAGCATTGGCGCAAACCTGCAGCTCCTGCTGGGTGGTGATGCGCGCATCGGCATGCCCCAGGTCTGCCGGGCCAATGCCGCTGCCGGCCAGCAACGCCGACGCCTCGCAACCGTCTGCCTGGAAGACGTTGAGGATCAGCGAAACTGCGTTGAGGGTGGTCAGGTGGCTGTGCAGCATGCTGGGTAATCCCGTTGGGCTGGGACGCATTATGGAGCAAGTTGTGTGCCGATATCCGAGGCTGCAGGCAAACCACATACCCTGCAGGCGCGCCGAGTGTCGCAAAGGCCTGCGAAGCGGCCTCCAAAACCTTCAGGCAAAAAAAAAGGCCCGAAGCAAGCGCTCGGGCCTTGGAAAGGTTGAGAGGTGTCTAGTCCCTCGACCTGGTGAGACTGTTTACAGCGGCCTGATTACGCCTTCAGCGGAACCAGACGTGGAGCGATCATGTTTTCCGGACGCAGGATGTCGTCGAGCATCGCGTCGTCCAGCAGCTTCTCTTCACGCACCAGTTCCAGTACGCCGCGGCCGCTTTCCAGGGCAACGCGGGCGATACGGGTGGCGTTTTCGTAGCCGATGTACGGGTTCAGTGCGGTAACCAGGCCGATCGAGTGCTCGACCAGTTCACGGCAGCGCTGTTCGTTGGCGGTGATGCCGACGATGCAGTGCTCGCGCAGCATGTCCATGGCGCGTTGCAGCAGGCGGATCGAGTCGAAGATCTTGTAGGCGATCAGCGGCTCCATCACGTTCAGCTGCAGCTGGCCACCTTCAGCGGCGACGGTCAGGGCCAGGTCGTTGCCCATGATGGCGAAGGCCACCTGGTTCACAGCTTCTGGAATGACCGGGTTGACCTTGCCTGGCATGATCGAGCTGCCTGGCTGACGCGCTGGCAGGTTGATCTCGTTGATGCCGGTACGCGGGCCGCTGGACAGCAGGCGCAGGTCGTTGCAGATCTTCGACAGCTTGACCGCGGTGCGCTTGAGCATGCCGGAGAACAGCACGAATGCGCCCATGTCGGAGGTGGCTTCGATCAGGTCGGCAGCCGGTACCAGCGGGTGGCCGCTGATGGTGGCCAGGCGCTGTACGGCCAAGGCCTGGTAGCCAGGGTCGGCGTTGATGCCAGTACCGATGGCGGTACCGCCCAGGTTGATTTCGGTCAGCAGTTCCGGAGCCAGCGAGCGCAGGCGCTGCAGGTCTTCGGTCATGGTGGTGGCGAAGGCGCGGAATTCCTGGCCCAGGGTCATCGGTACGGCGTCCTGCAGCTGGGTACGGCCCATCTTCAGTACGTGGTCGAATTCTTTACCCTTGGCAGCGAAGGCCTGGATCAGGCTATCAAGGCTGGCCAGCAGCGCGTCGTGACCCAGCAACAGGCCCAGGCGGATTGCGGTCGGGTAGGCGTCGTTGGTCGACTGCGCCATGTTCACGTCGTTGTTAGGGTGCAGGTACTTGTACTCACCCTTCTGGTGGCCCATGGCCTCCAGCGCAACGTTGGCAATGACTTCGTTGGCGTTCATGTTGGTAGAAGTACCAGCGCCGCCCTGGATCATGTCAACCACGAACTGGTCGTGGAAATCGCCTTTGATCAGGCGGGCGCAGGCTGCGGAAATGGCAGCGTGCTTGGCATCGCTCAGGTGACCCAGCTCACGGTTGGCGTCGGCAGCGGCCTGCTTGACCATGGCCAGGGCCACGACAAGCTTGGGGTAGTGCGACAGCGGAACACCGGAGAGGTGGAAGTTGTTGGCAGCGCGCAGGGTCTGGATGCCGTAGTAGGCATCTGCAGGAACTTCAAGGGTACCCAACAAGTCTTTTTCGACGCGGAACGATGCAGCAGAGGACATGATGTATATCATCTCGATTTTGACCCGGCACATGCCGGAATGGCGCCAATCCTAGGCCTGAAGGTGTTTTTGCGGCCAATGCTATTGCACGCTAACCTATGCACAAACGGCATAGTGTTTCATGTGACGCCAATTGATATTCGAGCGTGTTCCATTTTGGTGCGCGCCGGGAGATGTGCTTCGTGAACCTTGAAAGCAAATGGCTGGAAGACTTCAGTGCTCTGGCCGCTACCCGCAGTTTTTCCCAGGCCGCAGAGCGGCGTTTCGTGACCCAACCGGCCTTCAGCCGGCGCATTCGCAGCCTTGAGGCGGCGTTGGGCCTGCAACTGGTGAACCGCTCTCGCACACCCATCGAGCTGACCGAGGCGGGTCAGCTATTTCTCGTCACAGCACGTACTGTTGTCGACCAGTTGAGCGAAATTCTCCGCCATTTGCATCACTTGGAAGGCGGGCAGGGCGAAGTGGTGCAGGTAGCTGCGGCACACTCCTTGGCGTCGGGTTTCTTCCCCCGTTGGGTGGCCCAGCTGCGCAACGACGGTTTGAACATCGCCACCCGCCTGGTTGCGACTAACGTCGGAGATGCCGTACATGCACTGCGCGAAGGCGGCTGCGACCTGATGCTGGCGTTCTACGACCCGGACGCGGCCTTGCAGATGGATGCCGAGATCTTCCCGTCGCTGCACATGGGCACCACTGAAATGCTGCCGGTGTGCGCTGTGGATGTCGATGGCAAGCCATTGTTCGACCTGGAGGGCGAGGGCAGTGTGCCGTTGCTAGCCTACACCGCCGGCGCATTCCTCGGCCGCTCGGTCAACTTACTGCTGCGCCAGCGCAACCTGCGGTATACCACCGTCTATGAAACCGCCATGGCCGACAGCCTCAAGAGCATGGCCCTGGAAGGGATGGGCATCGCTTGGGTGCCGCGTTTGTCCATGCGTGGCGAGCTCGAACGCGGTGAACTGGCGATCTGCGGCGGTAGCCAATGGCATGTGCCGCTGGAAATCCGCCTGTACCGCTGTGCTTTGGTGCGTAAGGCTAACGTCCGCTTGCTATGGCGCAAGCTGGAGTCGTCTGGCGCACAAGGTGAAGCGTCACTTTGAATTGTCCTTCAGGTAATCAGTGATATTTGCACGATTCCTGTCGCTGTAGCGGTAGCAGTTGGATCGTGCCGGTACACGGGGGTGCGTGTACGTTTCACACACCCAGCCATTGAACTTCAGTTCGGCGTCTTCATGCGTGGCGCCTAGCAGATGGCCAATCTCATGAGCTGCAGCACCGTATGCGGCCACAGAGGCAATGGCCGTTTTCTGCTTGAAATAGGCCATGCCGGCGTTGTAGTTCAGGCCGCTGTGATCGTAGCTGTTGCCGGTGAGCAGGAGATGTTTATCCATGAGAGAGTAGAGTCGGTGTCGCTTTTGTGCATACACCTGCTGGCTGAAAGCGTCCAGGAGCTTTTCGGACGGCATTCCTGCATAAGCAATATCGGTTATGTGTTTTACATTGCGTTGAAATATCACTTCGATGGGATGTTGGCTGAAACGGCGCATTTCGTTCAGCCAATGCTGGAAGTAGTCTTCGTTCAATTGCCCGTCATGCATATCGGCCAGGTCGTCGTGCACATAGACGGTGACGGTGAGCGCGTGGGCTGCCGAAGCACTAGGCAATTGCGCGCTGAGTACCAGGCCAAACGAAAGTGCGAAGAAGCATGGAGTTTTCATGTAGCCACACCAAAGTGCTCGAGGAAGGGCTGCGAGCGTGCAGCACTCGTCGACCCCGAGGCAGCAGGAAAAAGTTGTCCCACGAGACAGCTTGCCCTTTGATCCGGCATGTGCTTGTAGGGGTGGGCGGCCAGCCTTTAAATACGTTACAATCCCGCGCCTTCGGCCGACCTGGTCGATTCAGAATCCGTATGACAAGCCACGCCGGCCCACCTGCGTGGCTTGTTGCTTTTAGCGCGCCAGAAGGCGCTTGCAGGAGAGGCTCGACGATGAGTGCACTGGTTGGCGTGATCATGGGCTCCAAGTCCGATTGGTCCACCCTTAGCCACACCGCCGATATGCTGGAAAAACTCGGCATTCCCTACGAAGTGAAGGTGGTTTCCGCCCACCGCACCCCGGATCTGCTGTTCCAGTATGCCGAGGAGGCTGAGGGCCGTGGCATCGAGGTGATCATCGCCGGTGCCGGTGGCGCAGCCCACCTGCCAGGCATGTGCGCCGCCAAGACCCACCTGCCGGTGCTGGGCGTTCCGGTGCAGTCGTCGATGCTGTCGGGCGTCGATTCGCTGCTGTCGATCGTGCAGATGCCAGCCGGTGTGCCGGTTGCCACCCTGGCCATCGGCCGTGCCGGTGCGGTCAACGCTGCCCTGTTGTCGGCCAGCATTCTGGGCGCCAAGTACCCGCAGTACCACGCGGCGTTGAAGCAGTTCCGCACGGAACAGACCGACACCGTGCTGGACAACCCAGACCCGCGCCAGGCTTGAGGCTCAACCCATGAAGATCGGTGTAATCGGTGGCGGCCAGCTGGGCCGCATGCTGGCCCTGGCGGGTACCCCGCTGGGCATGAACTTCGCCTTCCTCGACCCGGCACCGGACGCCTGCGCTGCGCCCCTGGGCGAGCACCTGCGTGCCGACTACGGCGATCAGGACCACCTGCGTCAGCTGGCCGACGAAGTCGACCTGGTCACCTTCGAGTTCGAAAGCGTCCCGGCCGAGACTGTGGCCTTCCTCTCGCAGTTCGTGCCGGTATACCCCAGCGCCGAATCGCTGCGCATCGCCCGTGACCGCCTGTTCGAAAAGAGCATGTTCCGCGACCTGGGCATCCCCACCCCGGCCTTCGCCGACATCCTCTCGCAGGCCGATCTGGACGCCGCAGTGGCCAGCATCGGCCTGCCGGCCGTGCTGAAAACCCGCACCCTGGGTTACGACGGCAAGGGCCAGAAGGTGCTGCGCACGCCAGAAGACGTGGTGGGTACCTTCGCCGAGCTGGGCAGCGTGCCATGCCTGCTGGAAGGCTTCGTGCCGTTCACTGGCGAAGTGTCGCTGGTGGCTGTGCGTGGCCGCGATGGCGAAACCCGCTTCTACCCGCTGGTGCACAATACCCACGAGAGCGGCATCCTGCGCTTGTCGGTGGCCAGTCAGGCACACCCGCTGCAGGCTCTGGCCGAAGATTACGTCGGCCGCGTGTTGCAGAAGCTGGATTACGTTGGCGTGATGGCCTTCGAGTTCTTCGAAGTTGATGGTGGCTTGAAGGCCAACGAAATCGCCCCGCGCGTGCACAACTCCGGGCACTGGACCATCGAAGGCGCCGAGTGCAGCCAGTTCGAGAACCATCTGCGTGCCGTGGCCGGCCTGCCACTTGGCTCGACCGCCAAGGTGGGCGAGAGCGCGATGCTCAACTTCATCGGTGAAGTGCCGGCCGTGGACAAGGTTGTCGCCATCGGGGACTGCCACCTGCACCACTACGGCAAGGCCTTCAAGGTTGGCCGCAAGGTAGGACACGCCACCCTGCGCTGCCATGACATGGCCACCCTCGAGCGCAAGATTGCCGAAGTAGAGGCGCTGATCAGCAACTGATCGGGGTTCAAATCGAACTTCTGCAAGCGGCATGCCCTCTGAACATGGCAACAGGCCGAAGCCCGTCTAGGCTTTGGCTTGTTCCATTTTCACTGCAGAGGGATTGCCATGGGTATCATTGGAACCATCTTCATCGGCCTCATCGTCGGCCTGCTGGCCCGCTTCATCAAGCCGGGCGATGACAGCATGGGCTGGATCATGACCATCCTGCTGGGTATTGCCGGCTCCTTGTTGGCTACCTATGGCGGCCAGGCACTGGGTATATACCAGGCTGGGCAAGCGGCAGGCTTCCTTGGCGCGCTGATCGGTGCCGTGGTGCTGCTGGTGATCTACGGATTCATCAAGAAACGCTGATTACTGGTTAGAATGCTCGGCAATTCATTCGAGTTGCCGAGCATTTTCATGCGTGCCTTTTTCCTTGTCCCATTGCTGTTGGCCAGTACCCTGGCCCATGCCGAACTGCCCGAAACCGACTGGCTGGAGCTGATGCCCAGGTCGGACCAGAAGGCGCTGGAACAAATGCCTGAAATCGACCACAACTCACCGGAAGCCATGGGCACCTTTACCGCCAAGGGCGGCCTCAAGCAGAGCAAGGGCCTGCCTGCGGTGATGTACTCGACCAAGACCGTTGCGGCCATGAATGGCAAGGACATCCGCCTAGGTGGCTACCCTGTGCCGCTGGAGAGTGACGCCAAGGGCAACAGTACGTTGTTCTTCCTGGTGCCGTACCCGGGGGCGTGCATCCATGTGCCGCCACCGCCGCCGAACCAGCTGGTGCTTGTGCGTTACCCGAAAGGGTTGAAGATCGACGACATCTACACACCGCTGTGGGTCAGCGGCAAGCTGAAGGTGGAGAAGGTCAGCAATGACCTGGCCGACGCGGCCTATGCGCTGGATGCGGGGAAGGTGAGGGTGGTGGAGGATGCAGACCTTTGATAATTGCCCCGGCCTCTTCGCGGGCTTGCCCGCTCCCACAGGTAACCCACAATTTTCGAGGCTTGTGGAGAACCTGTGGGAGCGGGCAAGCCCGCGAAGAGGCCGGTAAAAAAAGAGCAGGGCTCAGATATTTTCACAACCGATCTGGACGCCCAGCGAATGACTCGCCCCAGGCTTCAACTCCACCAGGTCATCCCAAACATTCGCCGTCTCGATGCACAGCATTCTTTGCCAGCCATCATCAGCCATGTCCGCCAGCTCCTTGGCCCGCTCGGTCCACGGGTTCCAGATCACCGCCGAGCGCGAGCCGCTGCTGGTCAAGGTAATCCGCCGATTCCAATGCGGGTCGACGATGCTGAGGGTCTGTGGGGTGTCCAGGTAGATCCGGTCCGTCTCCCCGGCAAACGTCAGTGCCCCCTGCTGCTGGCGCTGTTCCCAGCCCGCCAGGGTTTCGATATAACCCAGCCCGTCGACACCCTCGACCCGCGCCTGGCGCACATCGCTGACCGCGAAGTAGCTATGCAGGGCCTGGCTGATGGTCACGGGGGTATTGCCCATGTTGCGGCTGGTCAGGCTCAGTTTCAGCTCTGCGCCCATCTCCACCACCAGTTTCAGCTCGACATCATGGGGCCAACCGGGCAGGTCGCCCTGCGCTTCAGGCAGTTCGAACTCGATCCGCAGGGTCTCGCCCACTTCCTCGATACCCAGCAATTGCCAGTCACGCGTGCGCGCAAGCCCGTGGGCAGGCGCCGGTGTTTCCTGGTACATGGCCTGGACGGCCTGAGGGTTGCGCTGCAGGTTGCCAAACCATGGCCAGCACACCGGTACCCCGGCGCGTACCGACTTGCCCTGGCGGAAGATGGCCTGGTCGCTCAGCCACAGCAGCGGCGGTTCGCCTACCTGCTGGTAGCTGAGGACCTGTGCGCCCTGCTGGGCGATCAGGAGTTCGGCACGGTCACTGCTGATACGCCAGCAGTTGAGTTCGCCATGTTGCTCGGTTACGACCTGAAAGGTAGCCATTGCGTTCTTCTCATTGATTGCCAGTGGGCCTTGGACCCGGGCAGATGCAATGAGTTTACCGCCAGCGTGGCTCAGCGACGAGGCACCGAGCGGGTACGACCACTGCTGTCAATGGCGACGAAGACGAATACCGCTTCGGTGACCTTGCGCCATTCGCTGGACAGCGGGTCGTCGCTCCACACCTCGACCATCATCTGGATCGAGCTGCGGCCGATTTCCAGGGTCTGGGTATAGAAAGACAGCTGTGCGCCGACCGCGACGGGTACCAGGAAGGCCATGCGGTCGATGGCGACGGTGGCTACGCGGCCGCCGGCGACACGGCTGGCCATGGCCGTGCCTGCCAGGTCCATCTGCGCAACCAGCCAACCGCCGAAAATATCGCCAAACCCGTTGGTTTCTCGCGGCAATGCGGTGATTTGCAAGGCCAGGTCGCCTTGCGGGATTGGATCTTCTTGTTCGAGCTCAATCATGCGATGGGGCCTCTGACCCGTGACGCTTTTCGTTGGTGTGGCGCAAAGGCCGGGTAAACGATTCAGCTTGAAACATACTACGCCGATTTCGTTTCACTGGGCGGCCGTAGGGAAACTCTGCGAAACCGCCTGACAATAGTGACCGGCGTTTTCGCACAACATCCCACGTTAGGAGCAACATAATCCTACGAATTGCCAGTATATAGGGCATAACGGCCAGCGACGACCGCGCATTCACGAATATCTGTGTGGATTTTGTATCGCTTTCGGCGTAGCTCGGCAATTTGCTATCTTCGCCTGTCTCCAATCCAGAAGCCGCGCGCCAAGCGGCCTGCATGCCCTACAAAGAGAACAACGAGCGATGACTTCCGTGCCCAGCAGTATCGAGCAGCCCTCGCGGCCGCTGACCCGCAGCGACTACAAGACCCTCTCACTGTCCGCCCTGGGCGGTGCGCTGGAATTCTACGATTTCATCATCTTCGTATTCTTCGCCACGGTGGTGGGCAAGTTGTTCTTCCCGGCCGACATGCCTGAGTGGCTGCGGTTGATGCAAACGTTCGGCATCTTCGCCGCCGGCTACCTGGCGCGGCCGCTGGGCGGCATCATCATGGCCCACTTTGGCGACTTGCTCGGGCGCAAGAAGATGTTCACCCTGAGCATCTTCATGATGGCCCTGCCGACCCTGATCATGGGCCTGCTGCCGACGTATGCGCAGATCGGCATGTGGGCACCGATCCTGCTGTTGCTGATGCGCGTGATCCAGGGCGCGGCAATCGGCGGCGAAGTACCGGGCGCATGGGTGTTCGTCTCTGAACACGTGCCGGCTCGCAACACAGGCTATGCCTGCGGCACCCTGACCGCCGGCCTGACCGCCGGCATTCTGCTGGGCTCGCTGGTAGCGACCTTGATCAACAGCGTGTACAGCGCGGAAGAGGTGGCTGACTACGCCTGGCGTATCCCGTTCCTGCTTGGCGGTGTGTTCGGCCTGTTCTCGGTGTACCTGCGCCGCTGGCTGCACGAAACCCCGGTGTTCGCCGAAATGCAGCAACGCAAGGCACTGGCCGAGGAGTTGCCTCTGCGCGCTGTGCTGCGTGACCATCGTGGTCCGATCATCCTGTCGATGCTGCTGACCTGGATGCTTTCGGCCGGCATCGTGGTGGTCATCCTGATGACCCCGGCACTGCTGCAGAGCATTTACCACATCAGCCCGACCGACTCGCTCAAGGCCAACAGCCTGGCCATCGTGTTGCTCAGCTTCGGCTGTATTGGAGCCGGCAGCCTGGCCGACCGCTATGGTGCGGGCCGGGTATTCGTGATCGGCAGCCTGCTTTTGCTGGCCAGCTCCTGGGTCTTCTACCACAGCCTGCCGACCCGTCCCGAGTTGCTGTTCCCGCTGTATGCCGTGACCGGCCTGTGCGTGGGCGTGATTGGCGCAGTGCCTTATGTCATGGTCAAGGCGTTCCCGGCGGTGGTGCGTTTCAGCGGGTTGTCGTTCTCGTACAACGTGGCCTACGCCATCTTTGGCGGGCTGACGCCGATGGTGGTGACCGCACTGCTGAAGGTGAGCCCGATGGCGCCTGCCTACTACGTGGCAGGCCTGTGCGCCGTTGGTCTGGCCGTGGGCCTGTACCTGCTCGCCAACAAGCGCTGATCTGCGCTACGGCTACTGGCCTCTTCGCGGCTAAAGCCGCTCCTACAGGGGGTTTGCACAGGCCTCAAGGCCGATACCAAACCCGTAGGAGCGGCTTTAGCCGTGAAGAGGCCAGACCTGCTTCCAGTGATGGCCTTTCATCCAATTGTCACAATGAAGTCATATCGTATTCATGCGGCCTGCCGATACTTGGGCCCGTTCCATCCAACACCCCAATATTCCTGCTAGGAGCAAGGCATGAAACTGAAGCGTTTGATGGCGGCCCTTACCTTTGCCGCCGCTGGCGTTGCAACCGCCAACGCGGTAGCCGCTGTCGATCCTGCGATCCCGACCTACACCAAGACCACTGGTGTTTCGGGCAACCTCTCCAGCGTTGGTTCCGACACCCTCGCGAACCTCATGACTCTGTGGGCCGAGGCCTACAAGAAGGAATATCCGAACGTAAACATCCAGATCCAGGCTGCCGGCTCCTCTACCGCGCCACCCGCGCTGACCGAAGGCACCGCCAACCTCGGCCCGATGAGCCGCAAGATGAAGGACGTCGAACTGCAAGCCTTCGAGCAGAAGTACGGCTACAAGCCGACCGCCATCCCGGTCGCCGTCGACGCCCTGGCTGTGTTCGTGCACAAGGACAACCCGATCAAGGGCCTGACCATGGCTCAGGTTGACGCCATCTTCTCCTCCACTCGCCTGTGCGGTGGCAAGGCTGAGATCAAGACCTGGGGTGACATCGGTGTGACCGGCGACCTGGCCAACAAGCCAATCCAGCTGTTCGGCCGCAACTCGGTATCGGGCACCTACGGCTACTTCAAGGAAGAAGCCCTGTGCAAAGGCGACTTCAAGCCTAACGTCAACGAACAGCCTGGCTCGGCTTCGGTCGTGCAGTCGATCAGCTCCTCGCTGAACGGCATCGGCTACTCGGGAATTGGTTACAAGACCGCCAGCGTCAAGACCGTACCCCTGGCCAAGAAAGACGGCGGCGAGTTTGTTGAAGACAACGAAGCCAACGCCCTGAATGGCACCTACCCGCTGTCGCGCTTCCTGTACGTCTACGTCAACAAGGCGCCGAACAAGCCTCTGGCCCCGCTGGAAGCCGAGTTCGTCAAGCTGGTGCTGTCGCAAGCGGGCCAGCAGGTGGTGGTGAAGGATGGCTACATCCCGCTGCCGGCCAAAGTCGTCGACAAGACCCTGGCTGACCTGGGCCTGTCGCACGTCGGTAACGTTGCAAAAAGTAAGTAATTAAGAAGGGGCCGGCGCCACTGCCCGGCCTCTTCCACGAAATTCCAGTCCGAAGCCAGGTTCCCTGTGCGGCGGGCTTTCGCGCGTCACCACTTTGTAATGTTTTTGTCACACGGGACCGCTAGGGTGTGCGCATGAATGATCTGGCCAATTCCAACATGACCCAAAACTCCCAGCCCGTGCGCATTGATTTCAATACGCCCGAGTTGCAACGCAAGCGCCGCATGCGCGCGCTCAAGGACCGCCTGACCCGCTGGTATGTGCTGGTAGGCGGGCTTGCCGTATTGGCGGCAATCACGTTGATCTTCTTCTACCTGGCTTATGTGGTGTTGCCACTGTTCCAGGGCGCCGAGCTGACCAGCAAGAAAGCTCTGGAGCCGACCTGGCTGCAGCAGGATGCCGGTAAGCCACTGATGATCGCGCTTGAAGAGCAGAATCAGGTGGGGATGCGTGTTTCGGACAAGGGCCAGGCATTGTTCTTCGATACCAAGACCGGTAACGAACTCAAGCGTGTCGAGCTACCCGTGCCGGCAGACACCCAGGTCACGTCCATCAGTACTGACCAGCCGGGCAGCGCGCTGGTGGTGCTGGGCCTGTCCAATGGTCAGGCGCTGGTTTTCCAGCACACCTACAAGATCACTTACCCGGACAACAAGAAAACCATCACCCCTGGCATCGACTACCCGTACGGCGAGCAATCGTTCGTGCTCGACGAGCAGGGGCGTGCGCTGGACCACGTCAGCGTCAACGTCAATGGCGACACCCTGCTGCTGGCCGGCTCTACCGGTGCTCACCTGCAGGTGGTCGAGCTGACCCGCACGGAAAACATGATGACCGAAGAGGTCACCACCGAGCAGAACCGCATCGAACTGCCGCAAATGACCGAGACGGTGAAGAATATCTTCATCGACCCGCGCCAGCATTGGCTGTACGTGATCAACGGCCGCGCCACGGCCGACGTGTTCAGCCTGCGCGACAAGAGCCTCAACGGCCGTTACAAGTTGTCTGATAGCGCCGACACCGAAATTACTGCCACGGCCCAGCTGGTTGGCGGCATTTCGCTGATCATCGGTGATTCCAAGGGTGGGCTGGCCCAGTGGTTCATGGCCCGTGACCCGGATGGCGAATCGCGCTTCAAGCAAATTCGTACCTTCCAGATGGGCAATGCGCCGATCGTGCAGATCGACGCCGAAGAGCGCCGCAAGGGCTTCATCGCCCTGGACGCCGAAGGCAAACTGGGCGTATTCCACAGCACTGCACACCGAACCCTGCTGGTAGAGCCGGCTGCCGAAGGCCCTGGCACGCTGGCCCTGTCTCCACGCGCCAACCGCATCATCATCGAAGAAGGCGGCAAGTTGTTGCCGTTGAGCCTGCGCAACCCGCACCCGGAAATTTCGTTCAGCGCGCTGTGGGGCAAGGTGTGGTACGAGAACTACGACGAGCCGAAATACGTCTGGCAATCGACCGCGTCGAACACTGACTTCGAGCCCAAACTGAGCCTGTCGCCGCTGACCTTCGGAACCCTGAAGGCCGCGTTCTACGCCATGATCCTGGCCGCCCCGCTGGCCATTGCCGCAGCCATCTACACCGCCTACTTCATGGCCCCGCGCATGCGCCGCAAGGTCAAGCCGGTGATCGAGCTGATGGAAGCGATGCCGACGGTGATCCTCGGCTTCTTCGCCGGCCTGTTCCTGGCCCCGTACCTGGAGGGCCACCTGCCCGGTGTGTTCAGCCTGTTCCTGCTGATGCCGATCGGTATCCTGCTGGCCGGCTTCTTCTGGAGCCGGCTGCCGGAGTCGATCCGCCTGCGTGTACCGGATGGTTGGGAAGCGGCGATCCTGATTCCGGTCATCCTGTTCACCGGCTGGTTCGCCCTGACCATGAGCCCGCACCTGGAAAGCTGGTTCTTCGACGGCGACATGCGCCTGTGGATCACCAACGATTTAGGTATCACCTACGACCAGCGCAACGCCCTGGTAGTCGGTATCGCCATGGGCTTCGCGGTCATCCCGAACATCTACTCGATTGCCGAAGATGCCGTGTTCAGTGTGCCGCGCAGTCTGACCCTGGGCTCGCTGGCACTGGGGGCGACACCTTGGCAGACCCTGACCCGCGTGGTCATCCTCACCGCCAGCCCGGGCATCTTCTCGGCGTTGATGATCGGCATGGGCCGTGCGGTAGGCGAGACCATGATCGTGCTGATGGCTACCGGCAACACGCCGGTGATGGAGATGAACCTGTTCGAGGGCATGCGCACCCTGGCAGCCAACGTGGCTGTGGAAATGCCGGAATCGGAAGTCGGTGGCAGCCACTATCGCGTGCTGTTTCTGGCCGCCCTGGTGCTGCTGATGTTCACCTTCATCATGAATACCTTGGCCGAGCTGATTCGCCAGCGTCTGCGCAAGAAATACTCGTCGCTTTGATAGAAAGGTAGCGATCCGTGAAAAAGGATTCCCTCAAAGGCTGGTTCAAGAGCGGCGCCCCAGGCGTCTGGATGAGCGGCGGTGCGGTGGCCATGGCCGTGATCATGACCGTCGGCCTGCTGGCGGTGATCGCCGTGCGCGGCCTGGGCCACTTCTGGCCAGCCGATCTTGTCCAGGCCACCTACAAGGTGCCAGGCCAGGCCCATCACGTCGTCATTGGCGAAGTGGTGCAGAAGGAGGAAGTACCCCGTGCTCGTCTGAAGGGGGCTGGCCTGCCAGTGCCTGACCAAGGCCCGGAGTTCATGACCCGCGAGCTGATCAAGGTGGGTAACCGCGACCTCAATGGCAGCGACTTTACCTGGGTGGTCGGCGACTGGCTGGTCGACGAACAGCGCCCGGCTGACCTGATGGCCCTCGAGCGCCGCGAGTGGGGCAACTTCTATGGCTACCTGGTCAGCGTCAAGGAACAAGGCCGCGTGGTTGCCGAAGGCCCCGCTGCCTGGAACGAACTGCAGGCCCGCCTCAAGCGTGCCAACCAGCTCAACAGCGAGCTGCAGCAGCTGGAGAAAAAGGACATCGGTGCCATCAACCATGGCCTTGAGCGCCTGCGCCTGCAAGCGCGCAAGCTGGAGCTGGACGGCAAGCTGGACGCCGCCGCCCAAGCCGACATGGACGCCGACCGTGCCGAACTGAACAGCCGCTACAAGGCTATCGAAGACCGCCTGACAGGCCTGCACCAGGCTTTCTCCCGCGACAGCCTGGTGGCCCGGGATGGCAACGGCCGTGAAGTGGAAATCAACCTGAGCAAGGTGGTGCATGCCGTTCAGCCGAACGGCATGTCGGCGTTCACCAAGTTGGGCACCTACTTCGGCAAGGTCTGGGAGTTCCTCAGCGACGACCCGCGTGAAGCCAACACCGAGGGCGGTATCTTCCCGGCCATCTTCGGTACCGTGATGATGACCCTGATCATGGCCGTGATCGTTACCCCGTTTGGCGTGCTGGCTGCCGTGTACTTGCGTGAATACGCCAGGCAGGGCCCGGTCACCCGGCTTATCCGTATTGCGGTGAACAACCTGGCCGGTGTTCCTGCGATCGTCTACGGTGTGTTCGGTCTGGGCTTCTTCGTCTATGTGCTGGGCGGCTCGATCGACCGCCTGTTCTTCCCCGAAGCGCTGCCGGCACCGACCCTGGGTACCCCGGGCCTGCTGTGGGCATCGCTGACCCTGGCATTGCTGGCGGTACCGGTGGTGATCGTGGCCACCGAAGAAGGCCTGGCGCGAATCCCGCGCACCGTGCGTGAAGGCTCGCTGGCGTTGGGTGCAACCAAGGCCGAGACCCTGTGGAAAATCGTCCTGCCCATGGCCAGCCCGGCCATGATGACCGGCATGATCCTCGCCGTGGCTCGTGCCGCCGGCGAAGTGGCGCCGCTGATGCTGGTAGGTGTGGTGAAGCTGGCGCCGTCGCTGCCGGTGGATGGAAACTACCCGTACCTGCACCTGGACCAGAAGATCATGCACCTGGGCTTCCACATCTATGACGTCGGCTTCCAGAGCCCGAACGTCGAAGCTGCGCGGCCGCTGGTTTATGCCACTGCGCTGCTGCTGGTGCTGGTGATCGCGACCCTCAACCTCTCTGCCGTGTGGATTCGCAACCACCTGCGCGAGAAGTACAAGGCGCTGGACGGCTGACCCTGATTGCAAGCGTGCCGCCCGTAAGCCGGGCGGCCCTTTGAAACGACTTGATAGCGTATGGAGTTGACCATGCAGCAAGATTCCCACACCCATGGCATCGACATGTCTGCCCTGGGCCGCAACAAGCAGAGCCTGCGGATGGCTGAAGAAACCGTGGCCATCGAAGTGCCGGGCCTGAGCCTGTTCTATGGCGACAAGCAAGCGCTGTTCGACGTGCAGATGAACATCCCGAAGCAGCGTGTGACCGCCTTCATCGGCCCATCCGGCTGCGGCAAGTCGACCCTGCTGCGCACTTTCAACCGGATGAACGACCTGGTTGACGGTTGCCGTGTGGAAGGTGCCATCAACCTGTACGGCAACAACATCTACCGCAAGGGCGAAGACGTTGCCGAACTGCGCCGGCGTGTGGGCATGGTGTTCCAGAAGCCGAACCCGTTCCCCAAGACCATCTACGAGAACGTGGTCTACGGCCTGCGCATCCAGGGCATCAACAAGAAGCGCGTGCTTGATGAAGCCGTCGAGTGGGCGTTGAAGGGCGCGGCCTTGTGGGAAGAGGTAAAGGACCGCCTGCACGAGTCGGCGCTGGGCCTGTCCGGTGGCCAGCAGCAGCGTCTGGTCATCGCCCGCACCATTGCCGTGGAGCCGGAGGTGCTGCTGCTTGACGAACCGTGCTCGGCGCTGGACCCGATCTCGACCTTGAAGGTCGAAGAACTGATCTATGAATTGAAATCCAAGTACACCATCGTCATCGTGACCCACAACATGCAGCAAGCGGCGCGTGTTTCGGATTACACCGCGTTCATGTACATGGGCAAACTGGTCGAATTCGGTGATACCGATACCCTGTTCACCAACCCGGCGAAGAAGCAGACGGAAGACTACATCACCGGTCGCTACGGCTAAGCGCCGCTCGCGAAACAGGCACCTCGGTGTCTGGCACCGGCGTTGCCGGTGTTCGCGGGTGAACCCGCTCCTACAGGGCCGCGCTACCAAAGGACAAAACGATGATCAACAAAGAAAGCCTTACCCATCACATTTCCCAGCAGTTCAACGCCGAGCTCGAAGAGGTGCGCAGCCACCTGCTGGCCATGGGCGGGTTGGTGGAAAAGCAGGTCAACGACGCGGTTACCGCGCTGATCGAAGCCGACTCTGGTCTGGCCCAGCAGGTGCGCGAGGTTGACGAGCAGATCAACCAGATGGAGCGCAATATCGACGAGGAGTGCTTGCGCATCCTCGCCCGCCGCCAGCCAGCGGCCTCGGACCTGCGCCTGATCATCAGCATTTCCAAGTCGGTGATCGACCTGGAACGCATCGGTGACGAGTCGACCAAGATCGCCCGCCGCGCCATCCAGCTGTGCGAAGAGGGCGAGTCGCCGCGTGGTTATGTCGAGGTGCGCCACATTGGCGACCAGGTGCGCAACATGGTCCGGGATGCGCTGGACGCCTTTGCCCGCTTCGACGCCGACCTGGCGCTGTCGGTGGCCCAGTACGACAAGACCATCGACCGCGAATACAAGACCGCGCTGCGTGAGCTGGTGACCTACATGATGGAAGACCCGCGCTCTATCTCGCGGGTGCTGAGCGTGATCTGGGTGCTGCGCTCGCTGGAGCGTATTGGCGACCATGCGCGCAACATCTCCGAACTGGTGATCTACCTGGTGCGCGGCACCGACGTGCGCCACATGGGCCTCAAGCGCATGACGGCAGAAGTGCAGGGTACTGCTGTCGCCAACGGCGAAAAGGCTAATGTTCCGGGTGAATCTGACGATAAGTAAGGTTGCTCCCGAGCATCGACGCCCGGCCTTGGCCGGGCGTTTTCGTTTGCGGTCGAGAGCCGGCAGGCACCCGCGAACGATGTGAAGAAGTCCCGGCGTGACCAGGTTGTAGCAAATGGCCATCATTTGGCAGTAGGCTAGTCGGGATTCATAAGGAGTATCGATGAGTAAAGTGAATGTGCTGGTCGTGGATGACGCCCCGTTTATCCGTGATCTGGTCCGCAAGTGTCTGCGTAATGCCTTCCCGGGTATGGCCATCGACGACGCGATCAACGGTCGCAAGGCCATGGCCATGCTCGGCAAAGAAGCGTTCGACCTGGTCCTGTGCGACTGGGAAATGCCGGAAATGTCTGGCTTGGAATTGCTGACCTGGTGCCGTCAGCAGCCTGCACTGAAGAACCTGCAGTTCATCATGGTGACCAGCCGTGGCGACAAGGAAAATGTCATTCAGGCGATCCAGGCGGGTGTTTCCGATTTTGTAGGCAAGCCGTTCACCAACGAGCAACTGCTGACCAAGGTAAAAAAAGCCCTGACCAAGATCGGTAAGCTCGACAGCCTGATGGCCATCGGCCCGGCGCGAGCCAACCCGGCGTTTGCCAACGATTCGTTGAACGCGCTGACTGCGGGCAAGCCTGAAGCGGTCAAGGTGGCGGCGCCGACACCGGCACCGGTCAAGCCTTTGGTCGCGGCGCCCGCACCTGCCGCCCCCGCGCCGAGCGGCCGTGGCCAAGGCCAGCTGCGCCTGGCCAGTGGCATGCAGCCATGCGTGATCAAGGCGTTGAGCCTGAAAGAGGCACTGCTGGTGGTACGCCGCAACGAAGCGCTACCACAGGTGCTGGAAGGTGCGGTGCTGGACCTGGAGCAGGGCGAAAGTGCCGAAGTCGCTCGCCTGAACGGCTACCTGCATGCTGTCGCGGCGCTGGAGCCAAAACCTGACAGTGACTGGTTGCAGTTGACGTTCAAGTTTGTCGACCAGGATGCCCAGAAGCTCGACTACTTGTCTCGGTTGATTGCCCGCGGCACAGCGCAGAAGCACTTCACCCCCGGTGCCTGACCCCGGCCCCGCGCCATGCTTTGGGCAGGAGCAGCACAAGGCTGCTTCTGCCCAAGCCCGAGTTGCCCCATCCGACCAACTGCAATACCTACCGTAAAACCCGCTGCTAGGCTTCGACAGATCATCACTGTCAAAAAGCCACTATCATGCCCGCGCGCCTGCTGCTGTTCTGTGCATTGCTCATGGCCTCAGCGTCGAGCCAGGGCGTGACACTCTACAAGATCACCGACGATTCCGGTGTCATCTCCTATTCCGATCGCCCTGGCCCCGGCGCCAAGCCCTTGGGGTTGCTCGAGCCCATGGTCGAAACGCTCGAAGGCCAGGTACTGCTGAACGCGAAAACCTTCGACGGTGGCGTGAGCTTTTCGGCACGAAACGAGCTGCATGTGCCGGTAGAGGTAGAGTTGCGGCTGGACAACCTGGTCAACGCACAAGGCGGCGATGCCCCGCGTATCGTGCGCCGGCTGCTGCCGCCGCGCACCACGCAGATGCTCAGTGTGCTCAGGGGGCGGCCCGGGCTGCTGCTGAACTACCGTTCGACCCTGCTGCAGGCCATGGGTGACCCGGGCAAACGGCCCCAGGGCTTCCGCTATGCGTTCCCGTGGATTGGCGGGCCGTTCCGCGTCACTCAGGGCCCCAATGGCCGCGTCAGCCATTTTGGACCCAAAGGGCGCTATGCCATGGATATCGCCATGCCCGAGGGCACGCCCATCATCGCCGCGCGGGAAGGGGTGGTGGTGAAGACGCAGAACAGCCAGAGCGGGCGCGGCCCCGACCCCTCGGGTAACTTTGTCAGGCTTTTGCACCCGGATGGCACCATGGGCGTATACCTTCACCTGATGCGTGGTTCGGTGGTGGTGGCGGAGGGGCAACGGGTACGGCAGGGCCAGATGCTGGCCAAGTCGGGCAATACCGGCAACAGCACTGGGCCGCACCTGCATTTTGTGGTGCAGCGCAATGTGGGGTTGGCGCTGGAATCGATACCTTACCGCTTCGACAGGCCGATCAGCGGGATGCCGGACTTCACTGCCGGCAACCCCTGACCGATTGGGCCATCAATCCAGCTTCAGCACCTTGGCCAGTACGATCTTGGGCCCTTTCATCTTCTTGATGATGATTCGCAACCCTTCGACCTCCAGCACTTCCTCCTCTTCCGGCACGCGCTTGAGCGTCTCGTAGATCAACCCCGCCAGGGTTTCGGCCTCGATGTGGTCAAGGTCTATACCCAGCAGGCGTTCGACCTTGAACAGTGGGGTGTCGCCGCGCACCAGCAACTTGCCCGGCTGGTAGGCGAGAATGCCACGCTCGGTCTTGCGGTGCTCGTCCTGGATGTCGCCCACCAGCACTTCCAGCACGTCTTCCATGGTCAGGTAGCCGATCACCTTGCCATCGGCTTCCTCTACCAGCACGAAGTGCGCGCCGCCCTTACGGAACTGCTCCAGCAACTGGGCCAGCGGCATGTGCCGCGACACGCGTTCGAGTGGCCGGGCAAGGTCCTCCAGGTCAATGGTCTCTGGCAAGTGCTCCAGCTCAGCCAGCTCCAGCAGCAGGTCCTTGATGTGCAGCAGGCCGGTGAATTCTTCGCGCTCGGCGTCGTACACCGGGTAGCGGCTGAACTTGTGGCGGCGCACCAGGGCCAGGATCTGCTTCAGAGGCGCATGGGCGTCGATGCTGATCATGTCCTCACGCGAGTTGGCCCAGTCGACCACTTCCAGCTCGCCCATTTCCACGGCCGATGCCAGCACGCGCATGCCTTGGTCGCTTGGGTCCTGACCACGGCTGGAGTGCAGGATCAGCTTGAGTTCTTCGCGGCTGTAGTGGTGCTCATGGTGCGGGCCAGGCTCGCCCTGGCCGGCAATGCGCAGGATGGTATTGGCGCTGGCATTGAGCAGGTAGATGGCCGGGTACATCGCCCAGTAGAACAGGTAAAGCGGCACGGCGGTCCATAGCGACAGCAGCTCTGGCTTGCGGATAGCCCAGGACTTGGGGGCCAGCTCGCCGACCACGATGTGCAGGTACGAGATGACGAAGAAGGCGACGAAGAACGAGATCGCCTTGACCAGCTCGGCGCTGTCCACACCGAAATAGGCCAGCAATGGTTCCAGCAGGTGGGCGAAGGCGGGCTCACCCACCCAGCCCAGGCCCAGCGAGGCGAGGGTGATGCCCAACTGGCAGGCCGACAGGTAGGCGTCGAGCTGGTTGTGAACCTTGCGCAGGATGTTGCCACGCCAGCCGTGCTTTTCGGCGATGGCCTCTACGCGGGTGGCGCGCAGTTTGACCATGGCGAACTCTGCGGCAACGAAGAAGCCGTTGAGCAGCACCAGCAGTAAGGCAAAGATGATCATGCCGAAGTCGGCGAATAGCGAGGTGAGGCTAATACCAGAGGAAGGGTCCATGATGGAGTTTTTACGGGGTCCGTCTTTGAGATAGGGAGAAAAAAAGTGCCAGCTTTTGCTGGCACAGGGGATCCAATGTAGCGGCTGGGGCTGTAAAAGCAAAGGGCAGGCGACTCATTGCGGGCCCAGTGGCAGCCGGCATGCCCGCGAAGGGCTGCGCCGCAGCCCCAATCTCAAGCCTTTTCGTTGGCCAATTGTGCTGGCGGAAAGTGACAGGTAAAGGTGCTGCCATGCCCCGGTACACTGCTGATTTCCAGCTTGCCGCGGTGGCGCATCAGCACATGCTTGACGATTGCCAGCCCCAGCCCGGTACCGCCGGTATTCGATGCACGGCTGGAGTCTACCCGGTAGAACCGCTCGGTCAGGCGTGGCAAGTGCTTGGCATCGATGCCCACCCCCGAGTCCTGCACCGACAGGTGTGCGCCCTGGGCATCGGCCCACCAGCGGATGCGGATGTTGCCTTCGTCCTGGGTGTACTTGACCGCATTGAACACCAGATTGGAAAAGGCACTGCGCAGTTCTGACTCGCTGCCCTTCAGCTTGACGCCAGGCGCAGCTTCCAGGCTGATGCGCTGGTTGCGCGGCCCGGAAAGGGCCTGGGCGTCGTTCTTGATGGCGGCGAGCAGGGCATCGACTGCCACCGGCTGGTTGTCCGATGGGTAATCGGTGGCTTCCAGTTTGGCCAGCAGCAACAAATCGTTGAGCAGGGTTTGCATGCGCGAGCCTTGCTGGCTCATCTGCTGCAGGGCGCGGCTCCACCGGGGGTTCACGTCCTCGACGTTGTCCAGCAGGGTTTCCAGGTAGCCGGTGATTACCGTCAGCGGCGTGCGCAGCTCGTGGGACACGTTGGCGACGAAGTCCTTGCGCATCTGTTCCAGCTGGTGAATGCGAGTGACATCGCGCACTAGCATCAGGTGTTCATTATTGCCGTAGCGGGTGATGTGCAACTGCACACGCATGCGGTCATTGATCGGCGAAGGGATTTCCAGCGGCTCGAGGTAGTTTTCTGCCTCGAAGTACTCTTTGAAGAGCGGGTGGCGCACCAGATTCGTCACTTGCTGGCCGCCGTCCTGTGGGGTCTTGAAGCCCAGCAGGGTCTCGGCGGCGCGGTTCCACCATTCCAGGTTGCCGTCGCTGTCGAGCATGATCACCGCGTCACGCAGAGCAGCGGTGGACTCCTGCACCCGGTCGATCACTGCCTGCAGGCGGCCCCGTACGCGCTGGTCGCGGCGTTGCAGGTGGTAGATGCTATCGAATACCTCGCCCCACAGGCCGTAGCCATCGGGCGGTGCTTCGTCGGGTTGGTGATTGCGCAGCCAGTCGTGCAAGCGCAGCAGTTGCTTGAGGGTCCAGCCCAGATAGAGCGCCAGGCCAATGGCCAGGCTCCAGCCGTAGTAGCCGCTGACCAGCCCGCCGATCAGGCAGACGGTAAGCAGCAACAGCAGATGGCGAATCAGGGTTGCGTGCCAGTTCTGGTTCAATTGACGGTCCTTGTACAACGACGTGCAGCTTGGCGCTCGGGAACTCGATCAGCTCTTGGTCGAGAAACGGTAGCCAGTGCCCCGGACGGTTTGTACCAGATTCTCGTAAGCTTCACCCAGCGCCTTGCGCAGGCGACGGATGTGCACGTCGACGGTACGTTCCTCGACATAGACGTTGCCGCCCCACACCTGATCCAGCAGTTGGCCGCGGGTATAGGCGCGCTCCTGGTGGGTCATGAAAAACTGCAGCAGGCGGTATTCGGTAGGGCCCATCTCGGCCGGCTTGCCGTCGATGGTCACACGGTGGCTGATCGGGTCGAGCAGCAGGCCGCCGACCTCGATTGGCGCCTCGCTGTCGCTCGGGCCAGTGCGGCGCAGCACGGCTTTCAGTCGCGCTACCAGTTCACGCGGCGAGAACGGTTTGGTGATGTAGTCGTCGGCGCCCACTTCCAGGCCCTGGATCTTGTTGTCTTCTTCACCCTTGGCGGTGAGCATGATGATCGGAATATCACCGGTCAGCTCGTCGCGCTTCAGGCGGCGGGCCAGCTCGATGCCGGAGGTGCCCGGCAGCATCCAGTCGAGCAGGATCAGGTCCGGTTTGCGGTCGACGATGATCGCGTGGGCCTGTTGGGAGTTTTCCGCTTCCAGGCAGTCATAGCCGGCCATTTCCAGGGCAACGGCGATCATCTCGCGAATGGGCGCTTCGTCGTCGACGATCAGAATGTTCCTGCCTACCATGCTCAAAACCTCTCCTGGATTCGGTGTCTTGGCCCGCATTAGATAACGGAATTATTGCAGCTGTGTGACAGGGTGTTGGCCGTTCTGGCGACATTCCGTGACTGAACTAGGCTACAGAGGGCCGCTTTGATGGCAACCCGAACTCATTTCCCCCCGCAACAATGGTGAATCCAATGACACGACATACGCTGAGCTGGATGGCCCTTTTCACTGCGTTGGCGCTCCCGGGGGTGGCGTTGGCCCACCATGCCATGGAGAAGGATGGCATGTGGGTCGATCATGCCGGCATGACCCTGTACACCTTTGACAAGGATGCGGTTGGCAAGTCGATGTGCAATGGCGAGTGCGCCAAGAACTGGCCACCGTTGATGGTCAAGAAGGAAGACGAAGCACCGAAGGATAAATGGACCCATGTAACGCGTGACGACGGTTCGATGCAGTGGGCTTACGACGGCAAGCCGCTGTATACCTTCATCAAGGACAAGAAGGCCGGTGACATGACCGGTGACGGCATGAAAGACGTCTGGCACGTTGCCAAGCCTTGAGGTAGCCGGGGCCGCTGTGCGGCCCCAAACTACTCAGCGCAACGCGTAATCCAGCACAACTCCGATAAATACCAGCATCCCTGCCCAGTGGTTGTGCAGAAATGCCTTGAAGCACGATTCCCGGTCCAGCTTGCGCGTTGACCAGTATTCCCAGGCAAAGCAAGCCGCCGCACCCAGCAACCCAAGGTGGAACCAGCCACCCAGGTCGAAGCGGCTACCGGCCAGCAACAGGCAGCCCAGCGACAGCAACTGCAGGGTCAGGATGATGCTGCGATCAGCGTCGCCGAACAGGATCGCTGTGGACTTCACGCCAATCTTCAGGTCGTCATCGCGGTCGACCATGGCGTAGTAGGTGTCGTAGCCTACCGTCCACAGCAGGTTGGCGATGTACAGCAGCCAGGCGCCGGCCGGCAATTCACCGCCAGCGGCTGTGAAAGCCATGGGAATGCCCCACGAATACGCCGCCCCCAGCACCACCTGCGGGTAGTAGGTGTAGCGCTTCATGAACGGGTAGCAGAACGCCAAGGCCACCGCCCCGAACGACAGCCAGACGGTGCGGCTGTTGGTGCACAGCACCAGCAGGAAACTCACGCCGACCAGAATCGCGAACAGTGTCAGCGCCTCGCGTGGCTTCACCCGGCCGCTGGCCAAGGGGCGGTCTGCGGTCCGCTTGACGTGGCCGTCAACCTTGCGGTCGGCAAAGTCGTTGATGCAGCAGCCGGCCGCGCGCATCAGCACCACACCAAGGCCGAAGATGAGCACGTTGGCCAGGGTGGGTGACCCATTGCCAGCAATCCACACTGCCGACAGGGTCGGCCACAACAGCAGGTAGATGCCTATCGGCCGGTCCATGCGGCTGAGCTGGACGAAGTCCCAGGCCCGTGGATGCAGGCGGTTGAGCGACTTGAGCAGTTGCAGGTACATCAGCGGTTTTCCTCCTTGGCCGCTTGCCACAATGCCGGCAGAAACACTTCTGCCACCAGCAGGTCCAGGCCGTTGCGCTCGAAGCGCGAGCGGCGGCCCCAAAGCGCCGCATGTGCAGCTTCGGACGGCAGCCAAGCCTGTGGGTAAGTACACACTTCGAGCGGATGACGGATGAACGCCTGGTCGCAGAACAGCAGCTCGCCCAGCGAGCGGCTGCCCAAGGATTCCAGGTCCAGACCGCCACGTTCCAGGGCGCTGCGGCTGGCCACGCTGCGGGCGAACACCCAAGGTTGGCCATGGCCGCGCAGGTACACTTCGCGCACCCAGCCTTCGGCGCCAGCAGCGATGCCCAGCGCTTGGCATTCGTCATCGCGCAACGGCTGCCAGCCCTCGAACAACGGGGTGACGGAAAAGTGATCGATGGACAGACGGGTCAGGCGGCGGGTCAGCGAGCCCTCGTCGAACAGCCAGTCAAGGGTGGGCTGGTCGATGTCGGTCGCCAGCTGTGAATACGGCAGCCACGCGACAGCGGCTGCTTGCGGGGATTCGTACGACACGTCGGTATGCTTTGTTACAGCCAGAGAGGCGGCGAGCTTAGCATGATTGCCCCAACTGCTTGCATACTGCCGGCAGGGCCGCTACAAAGCCTCCACGCATTGCAAGCTGGCCCTGTTCGCGGGCAAGCCCGCCAGGCCTGCGCGGTCACTGTAGGAGCGGGCTTGCCCGCGAAGAGGCCATCAGCAGCAACACAAGCCCCAGCCTGAACCGAGGAAATAGACCTGATGAAAAAGTGGCAATGTATTGTCTGTGGCCTGATCTACGACGAAGCCGAAGGCTGGCCCGACGACGGCATCGCCCCCGGCACCCGTTGGGAGGATGTGCCTGAAGACTGGCTGTGCCCCGACTGCGGTGTCGGCAAAAGCGATTTTGAAATGATCTCCATCGGTTAATCGAGGAAAGCACGACATGACGTCTCCTGTGGTAATCATCGGTACCGGCCTTGCGGGCTACAACCTGGCTCGTGAATTTCGCAAGCTCGATGCGCAGGCGCCGCTGTTGCTGATCACCGCCGACGATGGTCGTTCGTACTCCAAGCCGATGCTTTCCATGGGCTTTGCGAAGCAGAAGGACGCCGACGGCCTGTGCATGGCAGAGCCGGGCGCCATGGCAGAGCAGTTGAACGCCGAGATCCGTACCCATACCCGCATCAGCGGCATCGACCCGGGCCACAAGCGGCTGTGGATCGGCGAAGAAGCCGTGGAATACCGCGACCTGGTGCTGGCCTGGGGGGCGCAGACCGTGCAAGTGCCGATCGAGGGTGATGGCAGCCATCTGGTATTCCCGATCAACGATCTGGAGGACTACGCGCGCTTCCGTGCTGCCGCCGCGGGCAAGCAGCGTGTCCTGATCCTCGGCGCCGGCCTGATCGGCTGCGAATTCGCAAATGACATGAGCCTGGGCGGTTTCAAGGTCGACGTTGTGGCGCCGTGCGAACAGGTCATGCCGACCCTGCTGCACCCGGCCGCTGCGGCGGCTGTACAGGGTGGGCTGGAGGGGCTGGGAGTACGCTTTCACTTGGGGCCGGTGCTGACCCGCCTGCAGCAGGTGACCCAAGGCCTGGAGGCGCACCTGTCGGACGGCAGCGTGATCGCCTGCGACCTGGTGGTTTCGGCCATCGGCCTGCGCCCACGTACCGACCTGGCTGCCGCGGCCGGCCTGCAGACCAACCGCGGCGTAAGCGTAGACCGCGAGCTACGTACTTCACACGCCAACATCTTCGCCCTTGGCGACTGTGCCGAAGTCGATGGCATCAACCTGCTGTACGTGATGCCGCTGATGAGCTGTGCCCGGGCGCTGGCGCAAACCCTGGCCGGTAAGCCGACGGCAGTTTCCTACGGACCGATGCCTATCACCGTGAAAACCCCGGCCTGTCCGGTGGTGGTTTCGCCAGCGCCACAGGGTTGCGAAGGCATCTGGCAGGTAGAGGGGCAGGGCTCTGACCTCAAGGTGCTCTGCCTTGATGCCGACGGCAAGCTGCTGGGCTACGCCCTGACCGGAGCGGCGGTGATGGAGAAGCTGGCGCTGAATCGTCAGTTGCCACCGGTTATGGCGTAAATAGCGCGCGTTCTGTCGGATTTATCCTGTTGTTGCCTGCACAATGGCCGCCCAGATACTGGCGCGGCCCCTGAGCTCGTGCCATTCTCACTCCCGTCTGCCGCAGATTAGAGCCTGCGGTGCCTTGAGCGCTGCTCCCAGAGGCAGCACGGCATAACAACAAGAATTCCGTCAAAGAGGCTTCACTATGCGCAAACCAGAACTCGCCGCCGTCATCGCCGATAAGGCTGATCTGACCAAGGAAAAGGCCAATCAGGTTTTGAACGCGATTCTCGACAGCATCACCGGTGCCCTGGACAAGGACACCGTGACCCTGGTCGGTTTCGGCACCTTCGAAAAACGTCATCGCGGCGCGCGTACCGGCAAGAACCCGCAAACTGGGGAACCGGTCAAGATCAAGGCCAGCAATACCGTAGCCTTCAAGCCTGGCAAGAACCTGCGTGACAGCGTTAACGCCCCCGCCAAGCCAGCCAAGAAAGGCAAGTGATCGCTCCCTGACAACCCCAGTGTCGGCCAAGCGGGCGCCCCAAGGCGCCCGTTGTGCTTTCTGCAGGTAAAATGTTTCGAACTTGCATAAATAGTTCTGGAAAAGGATAAACTGCGCGCCTTAGTCACTTTTCATTCGAGGCGCGTTGATGAAGTTCCGCTTTCTTCTCTGGGCCATGGGGCTGTTGATGGCCAGGGCCAGCCGTAATAACCCCGCATTCCAGCAGCAGCTCAAGGGCAAGGACCTGGTGTTCCAGATGCAGACCCTGGACGGCAAGGTTGCCCGGCACTTCATCGTCAACAACGAACGCATCAGCAGCAAGGGCGGCGCGCACCCACAGCCGGCATTCGCCATTGCCTTCAAGGACGCCGCCTATGGCTTCGCCACCATGCAGGCGGGTAACAAGCAGCTGGCGTTCATGCAAGGGATTCAGGACAAGCACATCCAGATCAAGGGCAACCCGGCGCTGGTGATGTGGTTCCAGGGGTTGATGAAATACCTGAAACCGAAGAAGAAAGGCTGAAGCCCAACGGGGATGCCGATGCTTTACCTGTGGGATCGGGCGTGCCCGCGAGACAAGCGACGCGGTGCATGGCACCGGCTTAGCCGGTGTTCGCGGGCATGCCCGCTCCCACAGGCTATGTGTTAATGCTTAATGCGGTGCGTGGAACTGCGAAGCCAGCTCACGCAACAGGTTCTCGGCTTCGAGCACCTTGTTCACCACATCCTCAGCCTTGTCCCGGGTAATGCTCAGGCGTTCCAACAGCTCGTCAGGAATCTCTTCCTGTGGCCCTGAGCCTATACCTCGCGAGCGCAGCAGGCGGGTGGCCAGGCACACCAAGTTGGGGAACGCGAAATATTCGCCGTCGTAGGCCGGATCGTGCTGAAAGCGCAAGGCAGTCGACAGCTCTTCTGGCATGTCCCACAGCTTCATCAGCCAGGCACCGATCTGTTCGCGGCTGATGCCCAGCAAGTGTTGCTCCACATAGGTGTGGTTCAAATGCGGGTTGACCTCAAGGTGGCGGCAAATCAGCGAGAAATGCGGCGGGAACACGTGCGCGAGCAGCAGGTAGCCGAAGTTGTGCAGTAGCCCGGCCAGGTAGGTCAGCCCGGCCTCGGGGCGTTCTGCACGAGGCATGGCGCGGGTCAGGCCTTCGATGATCGCGGCGGTGTAGATCGATTGTTGCCAGTAGGGCGTGGCCTGCTGCGGTTGGTCTTTGGGTAGGCTCAAGGTCTTGCCCAGTGCCAGGCCCAGGGCCAGGTTGATCACCAGGTCGAAACCCAGCACACGCACGATGGCGTCTTCCACCGAGCGGATCTTGCCCGGCGAACCATAGTAGGGCGATGCAGCCCAGCTCACCACCTGTGCCGCCAGCGCCGGGTCGGTTTCGACCACGCCGGTGATGTCGTCGATGCTGGCGTTGGGATCTACCCGCAGCTTGATGATCTTCTGCGCGGTGTCGGCGAGCGGTGGAATTTCGATGGTTTCTTCCAGGCGTTTCTGAATGCGTCGGGCAGTGAAGGCCTGGACCGCATCGGTGATTTCCCGGGTGTCGTCATCGGGGCGGTCGAGATTGGGGCTGATCGCTTCGACTTGCTGGCCGAAGCTGCTGGCGCTGGCCTTGGCCAGCATGCGCTTGAAGTGCGCGCGTTCGATTTCCAGCAACAGGCCGGCTTCGCCTGACTGGATAAAGACAGTTTCAGCGTCGAGCAGGCTCTTTTCGTACTGACATGGCGAGCTGGTCAGCGCCGGGATGCCCGGCAGGGCCTTGAGGTGGTGCTTGTCGAGCATCTGCTTCAGGCGCGGCACCGACACGGCGGTCAGCTTGCGCCCGGTCAGCTCGGCCAGGCGGTTGAGGTCCAGCAGGTGGTTCTGCGGGAACAGCACCATGAGGGCGCCGACCTCGTCGTCGAGAAGGACAGCCTGCACCCGCGAAGCCGCAGGCAGGTGCGAGTGTTCGACCACCTGGCGGTAGGGCACGCCGAGCTTGTCGAGCAGCAGCCTGATGACGGAGGGGGCGTGTGGGGTTGCGGTGTCCAGGGCAACTTCAGTCATGGTCCGTATCCACTGTTTCTTTAAACGCGAAGTATAACCAGCCTGCGAGCAAATCTGGATCCATTCTGGGACTGGCGTCACACTTGGCCATATTGTTGGCCGTGCCGCAGCCAGCGGTCCAGCAGCGGGCTGACGTGTTCCGGCCAGCGTGATACCAGGGCCTGGGCCGCGTCGCGCACGGCCGGCAGCAGGTCGGCGTCGCGCATCAGGTCGGCGACCTTGAATTGCAGTAGGCCGGTCTGGCGGGTGCCGAGCATCTCGCCCGGGCCACGCAGTTCAAGGTCTTTCTCGGCGATGATGAAGCCGTCGTTGGTCTCGCGCATGATCCCCAAGCGCTCGCGGCCGATCTGCGACAGCGGCGGGTGGTACAGCAGCACGCAATGGCTCACGGCGCTGCCCCGGCCAACCCTGCCGCGCAGCTGGTGCAACTGTGCAAGGCCCAGGCGCTCGGGGTTCTCGATGATCATCAGGCTGGCGTTGGGCACGTCCACGCCCACCTCGATGACCGTGGTGGCGACCAGAAGCTGCAGGTTGCCAGCCTTGAACTCGGCCATGATCTCGGCTTTTTCTGCCGGTTTCATGCGCCCATGGATCAACCCCACCTTCAGTTCACCCAGCGCACTGCCAAGCTCCTCATAGGTGCTTTCGGCGGCCTGGCAGGTGAGTTCTTCGGACTCTTCGATCAGCGTGCATACCCAATAGGCCTGGCGCCCCTCGGCGCAGGCGGCGCGTACCCGCTCGACCACTTCGAAGCGGCGGCTGTCGGCCACCAGCACGGTGTTCACCGGCGTACGCCCTGGCGGCAATTCGTCGAGCACCGAGGTGTCCAGGTCGGCGTAGGCGCTCATGGCCAGGGTGCGTGGAATAGGCGTGGCGGTCATGATCAGCTGGTGCGGGCACAGCTCGCCGGCCACGCCCTTCTTGCGCAGGGCCAGGCGCTGCTGCACGCCGAACCTGTGCTGTTCGTCGATGATCGCAAGGGCCAGGTGCTTGAACCTTACCTCTTCCTGGAACAGCGCGTGGGTGCCGACCACCATAGGTGCGCCGTTGGCGATCTGCTCCAGGGAGGCGGCCCGGGCCTTGCCCTTGAGTTTGCCGGCTAGCCAGGCGACTTCAATGCCCAGCGGTTCCAGCCAGCGCTTGAAGGTAATGTAGTGCTGCTCGGCGAGGATCTCGGTGGGTGCCATCAATGCCACTTGGTAGCCCGCCTCCAGCGCCTGCAAAGCCGCCAGTGCAGCGACCACGGTCTTGCCGGCACCCACGTCGCCCTGCACCAGGCGCATCATCGGTTCGTGCTGGCTAAGGTCGTAGGCAATTTCGTTGGCTACCCGCTGCTGCGCGCCGGTCGGCTGGAAGCCCAGGTTAGCCAGGTATTGCGCCTGCAGGCGCGTGGCCCTGGGCAGTACCGGCGCACGCAGGCTGCGCAGGCTTTCGCGCAGGCGTTGCTGCGACAGCTGATGGGTCAGCAACTCTTCGAAGGCCAGGCGGTGTTGAGCCCAGTGCTGGCCTTCGGCGAGCTCGTCGAGGTCAGCGTCGGCCGGCGGGTTGTGCAGGTAGCGGATGGCTTCGTCCAAGGGTGCCAGCTGGTAGTCCCGGGCAAGTTCGTCAGGCAGCCAGTCGGGCAGGCTACGCGGGCCAAGCAGCGCAAGGCTCTGCTGGCACAACAGGCGCAGGCGTTGCTGGGTAAGGCCCTCGGTGGACGGATAAATTGGCGTCAGGGTCTGCTCCACCGGCGGTGGTGGCTCGTTGCCGTTCAGCGCACGGTACTCCGGGTGGTAGATTTCCAGGCCCGAAGCGCCGGGGCGGGCTTCTCCGTAGCAGCGCAGGTGGGTGCCCCGCTTCAGGCCCTCCTTCTGCGCGTTGCTGAAGTGGTAGAAGCGCAATGTCAGCACACCGCTGCCGTCGCCCAGGCGCACCACCAGGCTGCGGCGCTTGCCCATGGTCACATCGGCACCACTGACCACGCCCTCGATAACCGCATCCTGGCCGGGACGCAGCTGGCCGATTGGCACCACGCGCGTACGGTCCTGGTAGCGCAGGGGCAGGTGGAACAACATGTCCTGCAGGTTTTCCAGCCCGACCTTGGCGAGTTTCTCCGCCATCGCCTCGCCCACACCTTTCAGTACTGTGACCGGGACCTTCGACAGCTCACTCATGACTCAGGCCGGTTGTTCCGCAGGGTTCTTGGCGACCGAGCACAGGCGGATCGAATCGGCGAGGATCTCGATGGCCTTTGGCCGCGGGAAGCTGGCGCGCCAGGCGATGGCTACCGTGCGGAACGGTGCCGGTGCCGTCAACGGGCGCACTTCGATGACGCCGGGGGCATAGTGATGGCTGTGCACTGCCGACAGCGGCAGGATCGATACGCCAAGGCCGGAAGCCACCATGTGACGGATGGTTTCCAGCGAGCTGGACTCGACCGTGGTGTGCCTTGAGCCTTCACCCCCCTTGTTCAGGGTAGGGCAGGCTTCCAGTACCTGGTCACGGAAGCAGTGGCCCTCACCAAGCAGCAACAGGCTCTTGTCATTGAGCATGGCGGTGTCGATGGTCTTTTTCGCCGTCCATGGGTGGTCGGCAGGCATCAGGGCGCAGAACGGTTCGTCGTATAGCGGTAGCGTCAGCACGTCGGCTTCGTTGAACGGCAGGGCGATGATCACCGCGTCCAGTTCGCCGTTGCGCAGCTTTTCGCGCAGTACGTGGGTGAAGTTTTCTTCGATGTACAGCGGCATTTGCGGCGCCACGCGGTGCAGCTGCGGGATCAGGTGCGGGAACAGGTAAGGGCCGACGGTGTAGATAGCGCCGACCTTGAGCGGAGCGGTCAGCTGATTCTTGCCGGCCTGGGCCAGCTCGCGAATGCCCTGGGCCTGCTCCAGTACCTTCTGCGCTTGGGCGACAATGTTTTCGCCGACCGGGGTCAGGCGTACTGCGCTTTTGCTGCGCTCGAAGATCAGAACGCCAAGCTCGTCCTCGAGCTTCTTCACACCGACCGACAGGGTGGGTTGGCTCACGTGACAGCGCTCGGCGGCATGGCCGAAGTGCTGTTCCTGGGCGAGTGTGACGATGTAGCGTAATTCTGTAAGGGTCATAACGTGCGTCCATGAAGTTGCGGGCCCAGCATAGCGGCTGCAATCGATAGACGCACGTTATCAGACTTGCCGAATTGTGACAGAAACAAAAGTCTTAACGGCGGTCCAGTGAGTAGACGAACGGTGCCACGACTTCAATCGTGCCATTGTTCAGCAACTCGGGTGGCGGCTTGGGTACCGTGCCGGCCCGACGGATCATTTCCAGGGTCGCCCGGTCCAGTGCGGCACTGCCTGAGCCGCCGGCCATGGAGTACGACACGACCTTGCCTTCGGCGTCGACCACGAAGCGCAAGCGGTTCATGCCTTGCAGGCCGCGACGGCGCGCGTCTTCCGGGTAACGCTTGTACTTGGCAAGGTGGCGCAGCAGGTCGCTCTGCCAGGTTGGCAAGGCGTTGCTGTTGGACGCAATGCTCGGTGCCGGTGCCGCAGACTTCTGCGGTGGCGAGTTGCTGGGCGGTGCGTCCACCGTTTGCTCGGTGGGCGGTGCTTCCTTCGGCGGCTCAGGCTTTTTCTCGGGCTTGGGCGGCTGGGGCTTGGCCTTCGGCTTGGGCGGCTTGGGGATGGCGATCTTGGGCTTGGGCGCTTCTGCCAGCTTCGGCAACGGTGGTTCCTCGACCGGGGCCGGTGGCTGCGGAGCTGCCTTTGGGGGTGGTGGTGGCGCAGGCTCCGGCAACGGTGCCAGTTCGACCATCATCGCTGCCGGGGGCAGTTCGATGGCCTGTGGCACCGACCAGTTGAGCGTCAGCAGCACGGCGACCACGTGCACGCCCAGCACGATCGCCAGGCTGCCACCGTAGCGCGCCATGTTAGAGCGCGTTTTCATCATTTCTTGGCTGCCGTCTCGAGACCTACCAGACCGACTTTCAGGTAGCCGGCCGCGCGCATGTTGTTCATCACTTCCATCAGGTCGCCGTAATCCACGCCTTTGTCAGCCTGGAAGAAGATGGTGGTTTCCTTGTCACCCTTGGTCTTGGCGTCGAGCATCGGGCCAAGCTGGTCGGGTGCAGCAACCTGATCGTCGCCGACATACAGCTTCTGGTCGGCCTTGACGCTGACGAACACCGGTTTCTCTGGCCTTGGCGCCGGTTTGGCGGTTGAGGCCGGCAGGTCGACCTTGATGTCGACCGTGGCCAAGGGGGCGGCGACCATGAAGATGATCAGCAGCACCAGCATCACGTCGATGAACGGCGTAACGTTGATTTCGTGGTTTTCGGCGAGGTCGTCGCCACCTTCGTTGAGATGCAGGCCCATGGCTTACCCCACTTTCACCATGTGCGGGGCGGCGCGCTCGCTACCCTGGTGGTCCAGATCACGGCTGACCAGCAGCAGTACCTGGGCGGAGGCGTCGGACACCTGCGCCTTGTAACCGGCAATGGAGCGGGCGAAGACGTTATAGATGACCACGGCCGGGATTGCCGCGACCAGGCCCAGGGCAGTGGCCAGCAGCGCTTCGGCGATACCTGGGGCAACGACGGCCAGGTTGGTGGTCTGGGTCTTGGCGATGCCGATGAAGCTGTTCATGATGCCCCATACGGTACCGAACAGGCCAACGAACGGCGCAGTGGAGCCGATGGTTGCGAGCACGCCGGTGCCGCTGCTCATGGTACGGCCGCTGGCATGCACCAGGCGCTCCAGACGGAAGCTGACGCGCTCCTTGATGCCTTCTTTTTCGCGAGCGTTAGCCGAAAGACGCATTTCTTCGAGGGCATCGTGGACCAGGGTATGGGCCAGGGTGCCTTCCTTGTTGGAAACCTCGCTGGCTTCTTTCAGGGTGGTGGACTTCTTCAGCTGGGCGATTTCACCCCGCAGGCGACGCTTGGCGCCCATCAGCTCGAAGCCTTTGGCAATCCAGATGGTCCAAGTGATGATGGAGGCGATGGCCAGGCCGATCATGACGATCTTCACCACGATGTCGGCGTTCTTGTACATGCCCCATGGTGACAGGTCATGGGCCATGCCCAGCGAGGTGTCTTCGACCAGGGCTTGAACGCTTGGGTCTGCTGCGGCCGGTGTATCTGCCGAGTTGGTGGCAGTGGCACCAGGCGCCGGCGCATCGACCGGGGCAGCAGCGGGTGCGGCCGGGGCAGTAGCAGCGGCAGGTGTGGCGGCGTTGGTGGTTGGCTCATCGGCCATGGCCACCGGGGCCAGCACCAGGCTGAGTGTCAGCGCGGCGATGGCGCGCCAGGCGCGCGACGGGGTTGGCGAAGCGGAAGGTTGAGTACGTGTCATGCTGGCCGGACCTGATGAAGAAAAAAGTGAGCGTTCTCCAAGGCCTCGATGTAGGCCGAGAACAATTTGGCGGTCATTATTGCAAGTAATTCTTGTTAACAAAAGTAATATTGTAGCTTTTTTCGCCTATGGTCTAGCCGCCCATCGTGTAGCGTGGCCAGGCTGATCAATTGGTCTAGGGAGTTTAGAGATGTCAGACCTTTCCGTGATGGTGGTGGGTTGTGGTGATGTGGGTGGGCGCCTGGCCAAGCAGATGTTGGCTAAAGGCTGGCAGGTGAGCGGCCTGCGCCGTTCTGTCGATCAGCTGCCCGCTGGGGTTCAGCCGGTTGCCGCAGACTTGGCCGAACCGTCGATGCCGCAGGCCTGGCCACAGGGCGCGCTGGATTACCTGGTGTACTGCGTGGCAGCCAGCCAACACGATGAGGCGGGTTATGAGGCAGCCTATGTCGATGGTTTGCGCCATGTGTTGGCCTGGTTGGCCGAGCGTGGCCAACGCCCGCGCCGGCTGTTGTTCGTCTCCAGCAGCAGCGTGTATGCGCAGAAGGACGGCGAGTGGATAGCTGAGGGCGCTGCCACCGAGCCCGAAGGCTATTCCGGACGGGTGATGCTGGAGGCTGAACGGTTGGCACTGGCCAGCGGCATCCCGGCGAGCGTGGTCCGCCTAACCGGTATCTATGGCCCAGGGCGCGAGTGGTTACTGAGCCAGGTGCGTCAAGGTTACCGCGTTGCCGAGGAGCCACCGCTGTATGGCAACCGCATTCATGCCGAAGATGCCGCCAGCCTGCTGGCGTTTCTGCTGCAGGCCGATGCTGATGGCAAGGCTCTGGACGACTGCTACATTGGCGTCGATGACGACCCGGCGCCGCTGGCCGATGTAGTGGCCTGGCTACGGGCGTACATGGGGGTTACCGAATGGTCCGATGAGCAGCGGGTGCGGCGTACTGGCAGCAAGCGTTGCAGCAATGCCCGTGCGCGGGCGCTGGGCTGGGCGCCTGAGTATCCGAGCTACAAGGAAGGCTACGCCGCGATCCTGGCAGGAAAAGCCTAGCTGGCAACTGGCGCGATGCCTTGTAGGAGCAACTGTCTTGCTCAATTTCTAAAAGCTGGCGCAATCCCTGTGGGAGCGGGCTTACCCGCGAAGACGGGCGAAGCCCGTGCCATCCACCGCGGTGTCTTCTTCGCGGGTAAACCCGCTCCTACATGGACCGCGCATCATCTCAGCTGCGCTCCAGCGCCCACTGACGTTTGCCCGCTGCCAGCTCCGGCATTTCATCCGGCTGTGCACGGTTCACTGCCTGGAAAATCTCCAGCTTGTCACCATCGCGCTTGATGATGAACGGTGCACCACGCTGGTTGCGCTCCAGCCACAGGCTGTCATTGTTGCCACCCATGGTCGCGCAATCACCTGCCAGACACAGGGCGAAGCGGTCCGGCCCCGGTAGGCCGGTGACGTTGCCGGTATCGCTGAAGCGTACACTGGCACCTTTGCCTTGGCCGTCGACGATCTTCCAGTTACCACCCAGGTAGGCCTGGTAAAGCGCCTTCTCGAAGCTGCTGCCCAGTGGTGCATTGGCTGCCGCCGGTGTCTTGGCGCGCACGAAGGTTTGCTTGGTGCCGTTCTGGTCGACGGCCAGCAGCTCGTCGCCATCGAGCGAAAGCTGCTCGGTCTGGCCGCCTTGGAAACGGGCCTGCCATTGCTTTTCATTGGCGCTCAGCTGGCCGTCGGCGGCCTCAAAACCATTGCTGTAGCTAGCTTGCTGATTGGCCACGTCGAGTTTCCACTCGAACACTGGGCCGTGCTCATTAAGCGCCTGGCGCAGGCTGCCGGCTTTGACCGCCGCAGTGATGGCTTCCTGGTTGATCCAGATACCGTTGAAATCTTCGGGTTTGTGGCTGGTGCAGCCGCCCAGTAGCAGGGCTGCCAGCGCGAAGGGCAGTGCTTGACGCATGACGGGGTAACCTTGCAGAGGAAGGAGGGTGACGGGCAGGGCCCGTCACCAGGGCATCATTCGATGACCAGGATGGCGTCCATTTCGACCTGGGCGCCTTTCGGCAGTGCGGCAACGCCGATGGCGGCGCGGGCCGGGTAGGGCTGTTCGAAGTAGCGGCCCATCACCTCGTTTACCTTGGCGAAGTGGCTCAGGTCGGTGAGGAAGATGTTCAGTTTCACGATGTCCTTGAACGAACCGCCAGCAGCTTCAGCCACGGCCTTGAGGTTCTCGAACACCTGCACGGTCTGGGCTTCGAAGCCTTCGACCAGTTCCATGGTCTTCGGGTCCAGAGGGATCTGGCCCGACATGTACACGGTGTTGCCGGCCTTGATCGCCTGCGAGTAGGTGCCGATGGCGGCAGGGGCCTTGTCGCTGTTGATGACGGTTTTGCTCATGATGACTCCTTGCGGTTGGCGGACTACGTACGCATGCGGGTGATGCGGACCACACCGGTCAGGGTACGCAGCTTCTTGATCACACGCGCCAGGTGCACGCGGTCGTGCACGCTGACCACCAGTTGGACCACGCTGATACGGCCGTCGCGTTCGTCCATGCTGATCTTCTCAATGTTGCCGTCGGCGGCGTTGACGCTGCTGGCCAGCAGGGCGATCAGCCCGCGCTGGTGTTCCAGTTCGACACGCAGTTCGACATTGAACTCGCCAGTGATGTCCTTGGCCCAGGAGAGTTGCACGCACTTTTCGGGGTTGTGGCGGATTTCACTGATGTTGCGGCAGTTCTCCAGGTGCACGACCATGCCCTTGCCGGCCGACAGGTGGCCGACAATCGGGTCACCCGGGATCGGCGTGCAGCACTTGGCGTAGCTGAGCACCAGGCCTTCGGTGCCGCGGATCGCCAGCGGGCCTTCTGGCGCCGGCAGCTGTTCGCCTTCGGCCGACAGCAGGCGGCGCGCGACCACGTAGGCCATGCGGTTGCCCAGGCCGATGTCTTCGAGCAGGTCTTCTATCAGCTCCAGGCGGTACTCGGCGAGAATAGACTGGATGCGGTCCTGGGGGATTTTCTCCAGGCTGCTGTCGAAGCCAGTGAGTACCTTGTTCAGCAGGCGCTCGCCCAGGCTGATGGACTCCGAGCGGCGCTGTTGCTTGAGCGCATGGCGGATATTCGTGCGTGCCTTGCCCGAGACCACAAAGTTGAGCCAGGCCGGGTTTGGCCGAGCGCCCGGGGCGCTGACGATTTCCACTGTCGAGCCGCTTTGTAGCGGTTCGGACAGCGGCGCCAGGCGGCGGTTGATGCGGCACGCGATGCAACTGTTGCCGACGTCGGTGTGCACCGCGTAGGCGAAGTCGACGGCCGTGGAGCCTTTGGGCAACTCCATGATCCGGCCTTTGGGCGTGAACACGTAGACCTCGTCCGGGAACAGGTCGATCTTCACGCTCTCGATGAATTCCAGGGAGTTGCCGGCACGTTGCTGCAGTTCGAGGATACCCTTGACCCACTGGCGGGCACGCGCGTGGCTGCCCTTGGGCTGCTCGTCGTCGTTTGACTTGTATAGCCAGTGCGCGGCGATGCCGTTGTTGGCCATCTCTTCCATTTCGCGGGTGCGGATCTGGATTTCGATGGGCACGCCGTGCATGCCGAACAGGGTAGTGTGCAGCGACTGGTAGCCGTTGGCCTTGGGGATCGCGATGTAATCCTTGAAGCGTCCGGGCAGCGGCTTGTACAGGTTGTGTACGGCGCCGAGCACGCGGTAACAGGTGTCAACCTTGTCGACGATGATGCGGAAGGCATACACGTCCATGATCTCGTTGAAGGCACGGCGCTTGCCGCGCATCTTCTTGTAGATGCCATAGAGGTGTTTCTGCCGACCGCTGACCTCGCCCTCGATGCCGTCGGCGGCCAGGCAGTTGGCCAGCGAGTGCTCGATCTTGGCGACGATCTCTTTGCGGTTGCCGCGCGCGCTCTTCACTGCACGATGAATCAGCGACGAGCGCATCGGGTGCATGGCCTTGAAACCAAGGTCTTCGAACTCCACGCGCACGGTGTGCATCCCCAGGCGGTTGGCGATGGGGGCGTAGATTTCGAGGGTTTCCTTGGCGATGCGCCGGCGTTTTTCGCCAGACAGCACTTCCAGGGTGCGCATGTTGTGCAGGCGGTCGGCCAGCTTGACCAGGATCACGCGGATATCGCGGGCCATGGCCATGGCCATCTTCTGGAAGTTTTCCGCCTGCGCCTCGGCCTTGGTCTCGAAATTCATCTGGGTCAGCTTGCTGACCCCATCGACCAGTTCGGCCACGGTCTCGCCAAACTGCTGGCTGAGGGCTTCCTTGGCGATGCCGGTGTCTTCGATCACATCGTGCAGCATGGCCGCCATCAGGCTTTGATGGTCCATGTGCATGTCGGCGAGGATGCTGGCCACGGCCAGCGGGTGGGTCACGTAGGGCTCGCCGCTGCGGCGGCGTTGCCCATCGTGGGCCTGTTCGGCGTAGAAATAGGCGCGCCGGACCAGGTTGACCTGTTCGGGGCCAAGATAGGTCGAAAGCCGTTCGGCCAAGGCTTCTATACCCGGCATGGGTTCACCTCCTGCCGAGGAAGAGGGCCTTGCGCCGTACGACGTCGACCTGGCATCAATCAGACAGCCTCGTTGTTCTCGTCCTCGAACGCGGCGAACACCGGATCCTCGGTGACGATCTCTTCAGCGGCGATGAACTCGTTGGTGACGATGCCTTCGGCAATTTCACGCAGGGCAACAACGGTTGGCTTGTCGTTTTCCCACGCAACGCGTGGCTCTTTGCCGCCGGTCGCCAGCTGGCGAGCGCGCTTGGTCGAGAGCATGACCAGCTCAAAGCGGTTATCCACGTGTTCCAGGCAGTCTTCAACAGTTACGCGGGCCATGGTCTTCCTCAGTAGCAATTGCGGTGGGCGTGCAGCCCATTAATGGGCAGGCGGACTCGATAGTATAAAAATTCACCAGCCAATAGGGAAGCGCTGTTTTGCCGGGCGGTAGCTGCAAACCCTGCGATGCCTTCTTCGCGGGTGAACCCGCTCCTACAGGGGTCGCGTAGCTTGTAGCGGCGGGTTTACCCGCGAAAGGGCCGGAACAGACACCCTCAGTGCATGAGCCTGACGATAACCTCAGAGCATCGCGTCACGCAACCGCGGGGTCAGCTCTTCGAACAAGGTCTGCACCGAGCGCAACGCCCGGCAATCCGGCCGGGTCAGCAACCACAGCTGAGTGTCGCAGCCGGGCAGGGGGCCGCTGAGTGCATCCACCCCGGGCAGCGCATGCACCATATAGTCCGGGAGCGCTGCCACGCCCAGGCCGGCCATTACCAACTGGGCGATGGTCGACATGCTGCTGCACTGGTAGCGCGGGCTCAGGCCCGGGTGTTGCTGGTTGCGCCAGACCACCGTAGGGTGGTCCTGCATCGAGTCGTCTGGTGCGATCCACGGCACGCTGGCGGGGGACTCGCTCAGGCGCTCTCGCCACTGTGGCTGGCCGCAGACCACATAGGAGGTCGAACCCAGGTTGCGGCCCACCAGGTGCTCCGGAGGTGTGTTGGTCAGGCGCAGGGCGATGTCGGCGTCGCGCCGGCTGAGGTTGGCGAAGGTATTGGAGGTGCCCATCTCCAGCGACAAAGCCGGGTAGTTGGACATGAACTCGGCCAGCGCCGGCAGCAACAGGCTGTGCATCACCGCCTCTGTGCAGGTCAGGCGCACCGTGCCGCTGACCACTTGCTCGCCGCTGGTCATGGCAATGCGCGCCGCTTCCAGCGCCTGCTCGGCGCGTTCGGCCTGCTCGGCCAAGGCCTGGGCGGTGTCAGTCGGCAGATAGCCCTTTCGGCTCTTGACGAACAAGGCGGTGCCCAGCGCCGACTCCAATCGGCGGATCGAGCGGAACACGGTCGAAACGTCGACTTTGAGCAGTTCGGCGGCTTTGGCCAGCGAGCGGCCACGTTCCAGTGCCAGGACCAGAGAGAGGTCTGCGTGGGTTATCTGATATTGCATTGATGCACGCTCTGCTTGCCAAATTGCCAATGTCTGTTGCGTCTGGGCCATTTTATAGTGAAACGGCCCCCCGGAATCAATGCGCCCGGTCGGGTAACCAGTCCCCACGATGGGAAAGTGAAAACAACAACAGCTGCAACCATCGTCGCCCGTGAGGCGCCAGCCGTATCCCCACATCGCCGCAGCACATCAAAGGATGTACACCATGACGTCGGTAACCCCGTGCGCCAGTTCTTCCAGCGAGATGAATGACTTCCTCCAGGCCCATCCGGACACGCAGTACGTAGACCTGCTGATCTCCGACATGAATGGCGTGGTACGTGGCAAGCGCATCGAGCGGGCCAGCCTGCACAAGGTGTACGAGAAGGGCATCAACCTGCCCGCATCGCTGTTCGCCCTTGATATCAACGGTTCCACTGTCGAAAGCACCGGCCTTGGCCTGGACATCGGCGACGCCGACCGCATCTGTTTCCCGATCCCCGGCACGCTGTCGGACGAGCCGTGGCAAAAGCGCCCCACCGCCCAGCTGCTGATGACCATGCACGAGCTGGATGGCCAGCCGTTCTTCGCCGACCCGCGTGAAGTGCTGCGCCAGGTGGTGAGCAAGTTCGACGACCTGGGCCTGGATATTTGCGCCGCGTTCGAACTGGAGTTCTACCTGATCGATCAGGACAACCTCAACGGCCGCCCGCAGCCGCCGCGCTCGCCGATCTCCGGCAAGCGCCCGCAGTCGACCCAGGTGTACCTGATCGACGACCTCGACGAGTACGCCGACTGCTTGCAGGACATGCTCGAAGCAGCCAAGGAACAGGGCCTGCCTGCCGACGCCATCGTCAAGGAAAGCGCCCCGGCGCAGTTCGAGGTCAACTTGCACCACGTGGCGGATCCGCTGAAGGCCTGCGACTATGCGATCCTGCTCAAGCGCCTGATCAAGAACGTCGCCTACGACCATGAAATGGACACCACCTTCATGGCCAAGCCCTACCCGGGCCAGGCAGGCAACGGCCTGCATGTGCACATTTCATTGCTGGACAAGAAAACCGGCAAGAACATCTTCGCCAGTGACGATCCGCTGCAGAGCGACACGCTGCGCCACGCCATCGGTGGCGTGCTGGAAACCATGCCGGCGTCGATGGCCTTCCTGTGCCCCAACATCAACTCCTACCGCCGCTTCGGTGCGCAGTTCTACGTGCCCAATGCGCCGAGCTGGGGCCTGGACAACCGCACCGTGGCCGTACGCGTGCCCACCGACAGCAGCGACAATGTGCGCCTTGAGCACCGTGTAGCCGGCGCCGATGCCAACCCGTACCTGATGCTCGCGGCGATCCTTGCCGGCGTTCACCATGGCCTGACCAACAAGGTCGAGCCCGAGGCGCCGATCGAAGGCAACTCCTACGAGCAGCTGGAGCAAAGCCTGCCGAACAACCTGCGCGATGCCCTGCGCGCGCTGGATGACAGCGAAGTCCTCAACCAATACATCAGCCCGGACTACATCGATATCTTCGTGGCCTGCAAGGAAAGCGAACTGGCCGAGTTCGAAGTGTCGATTTCCGACCTCGAGTACAACTGGTACCTGCACACGGTGTAAGCCCATGAGCGCAAATGCGGTCCCTTTGATCGGTGTCAGCGCCTGCCGTCAGCAGGTAGGGAAGAACTCCTCGCACACGGTCGGCGACAAGTATGTCGAGGCAGCCGGCTTTGCCGGCTTGCCACTGATCTTGCCGGCCCGTGATGGCGGCAGCGACACGCAAGCGCTGCTGGCACGCCTGCACGGCATTGTTTTTACCGGCTCGCCTTCAAATATCGAGCCGCATCATTACAATGGCGCCCCCAGTGTGGCGGGTACCCGGCATGATCTGGCGCGTGATCGCCTGACCCTGCCGCTGCTGCAGGCAGCCATTGCCGTCGGTGTGCCCGTATTCTGCATCTGCCGAGGCTACCAGGAGCTGAACGTGGCCCTTGGCGGCAGCCTGCACCAGCGTGTGCAGGAGCTGCCTGGCTACCTTGACCACCGCGAACCCGAGGATGCCCCCCTGGAGGTGCAATACAGCCCTCGCCACTCGGTCAGTATCGAGCCTGGCGGGTTGTTCGAGCGCCTGGGCCTGGCGGCGCAGTTCGAGGTCAATTCGTTGCACAGCCAGGGCATCGACCGTCTGGCCCCGGGCCTGCGCGTCGAGGCACGGGCCCCGGATGGCCTGATCGAGGCGGTGTCCATGCCTGCGGCGCCGGGCTTTGTGCTTGGGGTGCAGTGGCACCCGGAGTGGCGCTTCAACGAAAACCCGGTCTCGCTGCGTCTGTTTCAGGCGTTTCGCGAGGCCTGCAATGCCTACGCAGCACGGGAGGGCTCACGGCAGGAATGATTCTGACGTCAGCCGAAGGTCTCGGATGACTCGTCCCCGATAGCAAGCTTTCAATGAGTGAAAGCGAGCCTTGTACCCAAGGCTTGTTAAAACAATTCCAAAATTTACGGCAAATACTCATGAGCAATTACACAGAAGCCGGCCGCCCACCCGATGTGGCGGCCGACGCGGGCAACACTCAGCGCAGCAAAGGCCTGGCCAAGGGCCGATTGGGGCTGCTGGCCAGCGTGGTGCTGGGCATTTCCACCATCGCCCCGGTCTATACCCTGACCGGGGCCCTTGGCCCTACCGTGCGTGAGGTGGGCGCCCACCTGCCGGCCGTGTTCATCGTGGGCTTCTTGCCGATGCTGCTGGTGGCCCTGGGCTATCGCGAGCTGAACTCGGCGGAGCCGGACAGCGGTACTTCGTTTACCTGGTCGGCGCGTGCATTCGGCCCGATGATCGGCTGGATCGGCGGCTGGGGACTGGTGGTTGCCACCACGATCGTGCTGTCGAACCTGGCAGGTGTGGCGGTGGACTTCTTCTACCTGTTCCTTGGCCAGATCACCGGCAAGCATGAGCTGGCAGCGTTGGCCGACAACCTGTTGATCAACATCGTTACCTGTTGCGTGTTCATTGGCTTGGCAGTGTGGATCTGCTGTAGGGGTATCGCCACCACAATGACTGTGCAGTACGGCTTGGTGGCCCTGCAGTTGCTGGTGTTGATCGGCTTTGCTTTCGCCGCTTTCGGCGGCACCACCGCGCCGCCGCCGCTGGCGTTCGATTTCGCCTGGTTCAACCCGTTCGGTGTCGAGTCGTTCTCGGCCTTTGCCGCTGGCCTGTCATTGTCGATCTTCATCTTTTGGGGCTGGGACACATGCCTGACCGTCAGTGAAGAGTCGGTGGGCAGCGAAGAGGTGCCGGGCAAGGCCGCTACATGGACCGTGATGTTGATCCTGGGCCTGTACCTGTTCACCGCCATCGCCACCCTGCAGTTTGCCGGTATCAGCGAAACGGGTCTGGGCCTGAACAACCCGCGCATCCAGGAGAACGTCTTTGCCCACCTGGCCGGCCCGGTCATGGGGCCGCTGGCGATCCTGATGTCCATCGCCGTGCTGGCCAGTACGGCGGCCTCGCTGCAGTCCACCTTCGTGGCGCCGGCGCGCACCCTGTTGGCCATGGGTTATTACGGTGCGGTACCGCAGAAATTCGCCAGCGTCTGCCCGCGCTCGCAAACGCCGCGCTACGCCACCATTTGCGCCGGCCTGGCCGCAGGCCTGTTCTACGTGACCATGCGTACGCTGAGCGAGAACGTGCTGGCAGATACCATCACGGCATTGGGCATGATGATCTGCTTCTACTATTCGCTGACCGCGTTTGCCTGCGTCTGGTATTTCCGCGGCAGCCTGTTCGACAGCCTGCGCCACTTCATCATGCGCGGCCTGTGCCCGCTGGTGGGGGGTGTCATCTTGTCGGTGATCTTCGTGCGCACCGCCATCGACAGTGCTTCGCCGGACTTCGGCAGCGGCTCGCATGTGGGCGGGCTGGGGCTGGTGTTCGTGATTGCTGCGATCATTTCGGTGCTTGGCATCGGCCTGATGATGCTGTCGCGCATGCGTGCGCCGGCGTACTTCCTCGGGGCTACCCTGCGTCAGCAGGCTACCTTGCCGCTGCAGGACTAAACCATTGGGGCCGCCCTGCGGCCCTTCGCGGGCACGCCCGCTCCCACAGGTGCGGCACAAGCCTCAAGGCAGTGATTAACCCGGGGAGCGGGCGTGCCCGCGAAGGGCTGCAATGCAGCCCCATCGATCTTCAGCCGATCATTTGCTTGAGCAATGCCGCATGACGCTGCTGCTGCTTCTTCAGCAGCAGCCGATTCGAGCGGAACACTGCTTTCAAGTCTGCCAGCGCCGTGTCGAAATCATCATTGATGATTACGTAGTCATACTCGTCGTAGTGCACCATCTCGCTGACCGCTTCCTTCATGCGCCCGGCAATGATCTCTTCGCTGTCCTGCCCGCGTCCGTCCAGGCGGTGGCGAAGCGCCTCCTGGCTTGGAGGCAGGATGAACACCGACAGCGCCTGTGGCATCAGCTTGCGCACTTGCTGGGCACCTTGCCAGTCGATTTCCAGAATCAGGTCGTAGCCCTGGTCCAGGGTCTGCTGCAGCGCGCTGCGTGAAGTGCCGTAGAAGTTGCCGAACACTTCGGCATGCTCCAGAAAGTCACCTTGCGCGATCAGCGCCTTGAATTCCTCGTGGACGACGAAGTGATAGTTCACCCCATGCTGTTCGCCCGGGCGCATGGCGCGGGTGGTGTGCGAGACCGAGACGCGGATCTGCTGGTCGTCTTTGGTCAGGGCGGTGACCAGGCTGGTCTTGCCGGCACCCGAGGGGGCCGAAACGATGTAGAGGGTGCCGCTGCTGTGGTTCATGGTCGGGGTGGCCTTACTCGATGTTCTGTACTTGTTCACGCATCTGTTCGATCAATACCTTCAGGTTGACCGCCGCTTGCGTGCTGCGTGGGTCGAAGGCCTTGGAGCCGAGGGTGTTGGCCTCGCGGTTGAGTTCCTGCATCAGGAAGTCCAGGCGCCGGCCAGCGGCGCCGCCACCCTTGAGCACGCGGCGCACTTCGGTGACGTGAGTGCTGAGGCGGTCGAGTTCCTCTGCCACGTCGCTTTTCTGGGCCAGCAGTACCATCTCCTGCTCCAGGCGCTGTGGGTCCAGTTCGGCTTGCATGTCGCCGAAGCGGTCGAGAATCTTCTGCCGCTGCGCCGCCAGCATCTGCGGCACCAGGGCGCGCAGGGTAGTGACTTCGCTGGCCATGTTGTCCAGGCGTTCGTTGATCAGCCGGGCCAGTTCCTGGCCTTCGCGCTGGCGCCCGGCCTTGAGTTCGGCCAGCGCTTCGTCGAACAGCGCCATGGCTTCGGCGTTCAGTGCCTGGGGGTCGCTGGTGTCGGCCACCAGCACGCCTGGCCATGACAGCACTTCCAGCGGGTTCAGGGGGGCCGGCTGCTTGATCAGGCCAGCCACTTCCTCGGCGGCGGCAACCAGTTGCGCGGCGCGCTCATGGTCCACTTTCAGCGGTTTGCCATTGCTGTCTTCGTTGAGGCGCAAGGTGCATTCCACCTTGCCGCGTGACAGGCCCTGGCGCAGGCCTTCACGTACGCCGCCTTCGAGGTCGCGCAGGGCCTCGGGCAGGCGCAGGTGCGGCTCCAGGTAACGGTGGTTGACCGAACGCAGTTCCCAGACCAGGGTGCCTTGGCTACCGGCGCGCTCGACACGAGCAAAAGCGGTCATGCTGTGCACCATGGGGAGTACCTCGCGTAATGAATGAACGGTGGGAGCCTCTCGGCTGCAAGGCGCAGGATTGTAGCGCAGTGTCGCCGTGGCGCCCAATCCGTCTATGTTACCGACGGGGGGTACTGCGGTAGGAAAAGGCGACGGGCTGTGCCGGGCGCGACAATAGGCATGTCTTCCCCGGGCTGCGGGCTCTATAATGCTCGGCAGATTCAAAGTCCCAGTACAGGTATCCCAGATGAAACGTCCAAGTGGTCGCGTTGCCGATCAGCTCCGCTCGATCCGCATCACCCGCAACTACACCAAGCACGCCGAAGGGTCGGTACTGGTCGAGTTCGGTGACACCAAAGTCATCTGCACGGTCAGCGTTGAAAACGGTGTACCGCGCTTCCTCAAAGGCCAGGGCCAAGGCTGGCTGACCGCCGAGTATGGCATGCTGCCGCGCTCCACCGGCGAACGTAACCAGCGCGAAGCCAGCCGTGGCAAGCAGGGTGGCCGCACTCTGGAAATCCAGCGCCTGATCGGCCGTTCGCTGCGCGCCGCGCTGGACATGAGCAAGCTCGGTGACATCACCCTGTACGTCGATTGCGACGTGATCCAGGCCGATGGCGGTACCCGTACCGCGTCCATCACCGGCGCCATGGTTGCCTTGTGCGACGCTTTGGCAGTCATCAAGAAGCGCGGCGGCCTCAAGGGCGGCAACCCGCTCAAGCACATGATCGCTGCCGTGTCGGTAGGCATGTACCAGGGCGAAGCGGTGCTCGACCTGGACTACCTGGAAGACTCCGCAGCCGAAACCGACCTGAATGTGGTCATGACCAGCGCTGGTGGTTTCATCGAAGTGCAGGGTACTGCCGAAGGCGCACCGTTCCAGCCGGAAGATTTCAACGCCATGCTCGCTTTGGCGCAGAAGGGCATTAACGAGATTTTCGAGCTGCAGCAGGCAGCACTGGCTGACTGAAGCCAGCCTAGGAGGTGCGGGGCATGAGCGATTCGAACCTGTCGATCACCCCGCCCAATGCCGAAATCCGGCAATGGGCGATGTTCTGCCACCTCTCCGCGCTGTTGGGCTTGGTAGTGCCGCTCGGGCACCTGCTGGGCCCGCTGGTGCTCTGGCACCTCAAGCGCGAGCAAGACCCTTTTATCGACGCCCAGGGCAAAGAGGCGCTGAACTTTCAAATCAGCGTGACCATTGCCGGGTTCATCTGCTTCCTGCTGATGTTCGTGTTTATCGGGCTGGTGCTGTTTGCCATGCTCACGGTGGCAGTGATGATATTGATCATCATTGCGGCGGTGCGGGCGAATGAGGGCAAGCCTTATCGCTACCCGATGATCTGGCGGCCGATCAAATAACCATTAGGGCTGCAACGCAGCCCCAATGGCCTTTTAGATGGTCAGCGTCCAGTCGTAGTCGACGATCAGCGGCGCATGCTGGGAGAAGCGTGGCTGACGCGGCAGGCGAGCGTTGCGCACGAAGCGGCGCAGGCCCGGGGTCAGGATCTGGTAGTCGAACCGGTACCCCAGGTTGAGCATCTCGGCCTGCTCATTGTCCGGCCACCAGCTGTACTGGTCGCCTTCACGGCTGACTTCGCGCAAGGCATCGACATACCCCATCTCACCAGTGATCGCATCCATCCAGGCGCGTTCTGGCGCCAGGAAGCCCGGCGACTGCTGGCTGTCACGCCAATTCTTGATGTCGAGCTTCTGCTGCGCCACGTAGAACGAGCCGCAATAGATGTATTCGCGACGCTTGCGGCGCTGCTTGTCCAGGTACTTGGCGAAGTCGTCCATCAACTTGAATTTCTGGTTCAAGTCTTCGTCGCCGTTCATGCCCGAAGGCAGCAGCAGGCTGGCAATACTGACTTTGTCGAAATCTGCTTGCAGGTAACGCCCGTAGCGGTCGGCTGTCTCGAAGCCCAGGCCGGTGATGACTGCCTTGGGCTGCATGCGCGAGTAAAGGGCCACACCACCTTGGGCAGGCACCTCCGCGTCGCAGGCATAAAGGAAATAGCCATCGAGCTGGAAAGCTGGGTCGTCGAGTTCAAAGGCCGAGGCGCGGGTATCCTGAAGGCAGATGACGTCGGCATTCTGGGCTTGCAGCCAGCTGAGCAAACCACGCTCGGCCGCAGCCTGAATGCCATTTACGTTCACACTGATGATCCGCATAAATGGCCCCATAAATCTCGTGCGTGTATGATACCCGAGCTCAACCCATTTAGCTAAATCCGTGGTGTCCGGGACTATTCATGCAGCCGTATCAGCGCGACTTTATCCGTTTTGCCATCGATCGCGGGGTACTGCGTTTCGGTGAATTCACCCTGAAATCGGGGCGTACCAGCCCGTATTTCTTCAATGCCGGCTTGTTCAACACCGGCTCCGCACTGGCTGAGCTAGGGCGTTGCTACGCCGCCGCCATCGTCGACAGCAAGATCCCGTTCGATGTGCTGTTCGGCCCGGCCTACAAGGGTATCCCTTTGGCGGCGACTACCGCCGTGGCCCTTGCCGACCAGCATCAGCTGGACGTGCCATGGTGCTTCAACCGCAAGGAAGCCAAGGACCATGGTGAAGGTGGCAGCCTGGTCGGCGCGCCGCTGGCCGGTGACGTGCTGATCATCGACGACGTGATTACTGCCGGTACCGCCATTCGTGAGGTCATGCAGATCATCAACGCCCAGCAGGCCAAGGCCGCTGGTGTACTGATCGCGCTGAACCGTGAAGAGCGCGGCAATGGCGAACTGTCGGCGATCCAGGAAGTGGAACGCGACTTCGGTATCCCGGTGGTCAGCATTGTTTCGCTGACCCAGGTGCTGGAGTTCCTGGCCGATGATCCGCAGCTGAAGCAGCATCTGCCGGCCGTCGAGGCCTACCGGGCGCAGTACGGGATCTGATCCTGGCCCAGGAATGAAAAAGGCGACCTTCTTCAGAAGGTCGCCTTTTTTTGTGCCGCCTGATCTGGCCCTTTCGCGGGTAAACCCGCTCCTACATGGAGCAGCGCCAGACTCGAGGTCGGCGATTCCCTTTGTAGGAGCGGGTTTACCCGCGAAGAGGCCAGTGCAGGCTAACCGATCAATCAGCGCGGCTTGCGGTTGGTAATGAGGGTGCCCACGCCGCTGTCGGTGAAGATCTCCAGCAGCACTGCATTCGGCACGCGGCCATCGATGATGTGCGAGCTGTTGACACCGCCCTGCACCGCATCCAGCGCGCACTTGATCTTCGGCAGCATGCCACCATAAATAGTGCCGTCAGCGATCAGTTCGTTGACCTGCTCGGTGGTCAGGCCGGTCAGGACCTGGCCCTGCTTGTCCATCAGGCCGGCGATGTTGGTCAGCAGCATCAGCTTCTCGGCCTTCAGCGCCTCGGCCACCTTGCCCGCCACCAGGTCGGCGTTGATGTTGTACGACTCACCGTTGGCGCCCACGCCGATTGGCGCGATGACCGGGATGAAGTCGCCCTTCACCAGCATGTTCAACAGGTCGGTGTTCACGCTCACCACTTCACCAACGTGACCGATGTCGATGATTTCCGGAGTGGTCATCTCAGGCGTCTGGCGGCTGACAGTCAGCTTGCGGGCGCGAATCAGCTCCGCGTCCTTGCCGGTCAGGCCGATGGCGCTGCCGCCGTGGCGGTTGATCAGGTTGACGATGTCCTTGTTGACCTGGCCGCCCAGCACCATCTCCACAACGTCCATGGTCGCCGAATCGGTGACGCGCATGCCGTCGATGAAGTGGCTTTCGATCGACAGGCGCTTGAGCAGGTCACCGATCTGCGGGCCACCGCCGTGGACTACCACCGGGTTGATGCCCACAGCCTTCATCAGCACGATGTCACGGGCGAAGCCCGTCTTGAGCTCCTCGCTCTCCATCGCGTTGCCGCCGTACTTGATCACCAGGGTCTTGCCGACAAAGCGGCGGATGTAAGGCAGTGCTTCGGACAAAACCTCGGCTACATGGGAAGCGGCATCGCGATCGAGGGTCATGCAGGGCTCCTGTAAGGAACAGATAGTCGGTCAGAACGGCAGTTGCAGCTCAGGCTCTACCCGCAGCAACTGGGTGCGGAAAACATCCTTGATACGTTGCAATTCGGCGTCGCTGTCGGCCTCGAAACGCAGCACCAGCACCGGGGTGGTGTTGGAGGCGCGTACCAGGCCCCAGCCGTTGGCGTAGTCGACCCGCACACCGTCGATGGTGGTCAGGTTGGCTTCGCCCCAGTCGGCGTCGCGTTGCAGTGCATCAATGATGCTGAATTTACCCTCGTCGGTCACATCAATATTGATTTCCGGCGTGGAAATATCGTTCGGGAAGGCGGCAAACAGGTTTTCGGCGCTCTGCTCGGTCTTGCTGAGGATCTCCAGCAGGCGCGCGGCGCTATAGATGCCGTCGTCAAAACCGTACCAGCGTTCCTTGATGAAGATGTGACCGCTCATCTCGCCTGCCAGCAGCGAACCGGTCTGCTTCATCTTTTTCTTGATCAGCGAATGGCCGGTTTTCCACATCAAGGCGCGGCCACCGTGCTGTTCGATCAATGGGGTCAGGCGGCGGGTGCATTTGACGTCGAAGATGATCTCGGCGCCCGGGTTGCGCGACAGCACGTCCTGGGCAAACAGCATCAGCAGGCGGTCGGGGTAGACGATGCTGCCGGTGTTGGTCACTACGCCGACGCGGTCGCCGTCACCGTCGAAGGCCAGGCCGATATCGGCACCGGTTTCCTTGACCTTGGCGATCAGGTCCTCGAGGTTTTCCGGCTTGCCCGGGTCCGGGTGGTGGTTGGGGAAGTTGCCGTCGACCTCGCAGAACAGCGGGATCACTTCGCAGCCCAGGGCTTCGATCAGTTGCGGTGCAACCACGCCAGCGGCGCCGTTGCCGCAGTCCACCACCACCTTGAGTTTTTTCGCCAGCTTCACGTCGCCGACGATCTGCTGGAAGTAGCGGCCGAGGATATCGACCTTTTCCACGCGGCCTTGGGCCAGGGTCAGGTCGTTGGTTTTCAGGCGGGTCAGCAGGGCCTGGATCTGTTCGTTGGCCAAGGTGTCGCCGGCGATGACGATCTTGAAGCCGTTGTAGTCCGACGGGTTGTGGCTGCCGGTCAGCATCACACCGGACTTGCCGGCCAGCACGTTGGCTGCGTAATACAGCGCCGGGGTAGGCACCAGGCCGACGTCGCTGACGTGGCAGCCCGAATCGACCAGGCCTTTGATCAGCTGTTCCACCAGCATCGGGCCCGACAGGCGGCCATCGCGCCCTACCGAAACCTGCGGTTCGCCCTGGGCCAGGCTTTGCGCGCCGATGGCGCGGCCGATCCAGTAGGCGGTTTCGGCGTGAAGGGTCTTGCCGACCACGCCGCGTATGTCATATGCGCGGAAAATGCTGTCGGGCAATGCGGCGGGGACCAGGTGGGCCATGTCGTTCATCTCTGGAAGCTCCATTAGTCAAAGGCTTTCTGGGCAGGCGCAAACTGAACGCTTGGACGGTGGTTTCGCCAGAGAGTTCGCCATCCTTGGCCTGAACGGTCATTTGCTGGCTCAGTGGCTGCCGGAGTGACCAAAGCCGCCAGCGCCACGCTGGCTTTCGTCGAACGCTTCGACGATGTCGAAGTGAGCCTGCACCACCGGTACCAGCACCAGCTGGGCGATGCGCTCGCCAACCGCGATGGTGAACGGTGTGTTGCCGCGGTTCCAGCACGACACCATCAGTTCGCCCTGGTAGTCCGAATCGATCAGGCCGACCAGGTTGCCCAGCACGATGCCGTGCTTATGGCCCAGGCCCGAGCGCGGCAGGATGACTGCCGCCAGGCTCGGGTCGCCGATGTAGATCGACAGGCCGGTAGGAATCAGAACGGTCTGGCCCGGTTCGAGGATGGTGTCTTCCTTGAGCAGGGCGCGCAGGTCGAGGCCGGCGGAGCCGGGGGTGGCGTATGCGGGTAGCGGGAATTCGCTGCCCAGGCGTGGGTCGAGGATCTTGGCTTGAAGAGCGTGCATGTAACTTACTGAACCTGGTTGAGCCGTTCGGCGATGAAGGCGACCAGTTGCCGGGCGATCTTGCCCTTGCTGGTCTGCGCGAAGAGGGTCTGGTGCTGCTGGCGGTCGATCACGGTCAAGGCGTTTTCTTCGCTGTTGAAGCCGATGCTGGGGTTGGCCACATCATTGGCGACGATCAGGTCGAGGTTCTTGTCCTTGAGCTTGCGCGTGGCGTAATCGAGCAGGTGCTCGGTTTCGGCGGCAAAGCCGACGCTGAACGGGCGGTCGGCGCGGCCAGCAATGGTGGCAAGGATATCGGGATTACGCACCATCTGCAGCAGCATGCCGTCGCCGGTCGTAGGATCTTTCTTCAGTTTTTGTGTGGCAACCACTTCGGGGCGGTAGTCCGCAACCGCTGCCGAGGCAATGAACAGGTCGCACGGCATGGCCGCTTCACAGGCCGCGAGCATGTCCCGCGCGCTGACGACGTCGATGCGGCTGACCCGGTCAGGGGTTGGCAAGTGCACAGGGCCCGTGACGAGGGTCACCCGAGCCCCTGCTTCGGCGGCCGCTTCGGCCAGGGCGAAGCCCATCTTGCCGGAGCTATGATTGGTGATGTAGCGCACCGGGTCGATGTTTTCCTGGGTCGGCCCGGCGGTGATCAGCACGTGCTTGCCGGTCAGTGCCTGGCGCTTGAAGCTTTCCGCGGCGCACCAGGCCAGGTCGGTGGCTTCGAGCATGCGCCCCAGACCGACGTCGCCACAGGCCTGGCTGCCGGATGCCGGGCCGAACACCTGAATGCCACGGCTCTTGAGCAGCTCGAGGTTGGCTTGGGTGGCCGGGTCACGCCACATGGCCTGGTTCATCGCCGGCGCCACGGCGACGGTGGCGTCAGTGGCCAGCACCAGCGTGGTCAGCAGGTCGTCTGCCATGCCTTGGGCCATGCGTGCCATGAGGTCGGCGGTGGCTGGGGCGATCAACACCAGGTCCGCCCACTTGGCCAGTTCGATATGGCCCATGGCTGCTTCTGCGGCCGGGTCGAGCAGGTCCATGTGCACCGGGTGGCCCGACAGCGCCTGCAGGGTCAGCGGGGTGATGAATTCGGCACCACCCCGGGTCATGACGACGCGCACCTGCGCGCCGTGCTCGAGGAGACGGCGAATCAGCTCGGCGCTTTTGTAGGCGGCAATGCCGCCACCCACGCCGAGAACGATGCGCTTGCGATACAGCCGCTGCATAGGCTTGCCTTTTTCCAGTGAGAGCGGGCGGCGACGTTTGAAAATGCCTGCGGCGGAACGTCGCATGTACGAGGCGAAATAGATTAACACAGGGCCGAAATGGGCCGCAGCAAAGGCAGGGGTGGAATGAACATCAGGGAGTGGCCGGCGGAAGAACGGCCTAGGGAGAAGTTGTTGCAGCGAGGGGCAGGGAGCCTGACAGATACGGAGCTGCTGGCCGTTTTTCTCGGCTCAGGCGTACGTGGGTGTAATGTCGTGGAGCTTTCGCGAGGCTTGTTGGTGAAGTTCGGCAGCTTGCGCCGGTTGCTGGAGGCCGACCGCGAGGCCTTCGTCGGCGAGCTTGGGTTGGGCCCGGTAAGGTACAGCCAGCTGCAGGCACTGCTTGAGATTGGCCGCAGGCACCTTGCAACGTCGATTGAGCGGGAGTCTGCCATGGACAGCCCGGCAGCGGTGCGACGCTACTTGAAAGCCATGCTCAGGCATGAGGCCAGCGAGGTGTTCGGGTGTCTGTTTCTCGATACCAAGCACCGGCCACTGGCATTTGAGATCCTGTTCAGGGGCACGATAGATCGGGCGAGTGTCTATCCGCGAGAGGTGGTGCGGCGGGCGTTGGTGCACAACGCTGCGGCATTGATCCTGTGCCACAACCATCCTTCAGGGATCAGTGAACCGAGTCAGGACGATGTGCATTTGACCCTGTCGTTGAAGCGGGGGTTGGCGTTGATCGATGTGCGGGTGCTGGATCACATCATCATTGGTGATGGGGAGCCGTTGTCGATGGTCGAGCATGGGTGGATTGTGGTCTGAAGAAGCCTATGGAACTTGTGCCGCCAGTGTCGGCCCTTTCGCGGGTGAACCCGCTCCTACAGGGTAGCGTCAACTGCCAGACTGGCGCTGTCACTGTAGGAGCGGGTTTACCCGCGAAGAGGCCGGTACAGGCTTACTTGATCACTGTCACCTTGCTGAAATCCAGCCGCCCGAACGGGCTCACCTGGTACCCCTCGACGCCTTGGCGCAGCAAGGTCGCCGCCGTCGGGTGCGCCAGTGGCACCCACAGCGCCTGCTGCTGGATCAGTGTCTGCGCCTGCTGGTACAGCCGGCTGCGCACGCTCTGGTCGTTAGTGGTGCGGCCGGCGCTGATCAGCTGGTCGAGGCGGCTGTCGCAGAAGCGTGCGAAGTTGGTCCCTGACTCGACCGCCGCACAGGAAAACTGCGGGCTGAGGAAGTTGTCCGGGTCGCCGTTGTCGCCCGCCCAGCCCATGAACAGCAAGTCATGCTCGCCGGCCTTGGCGCGGCGTATCAGTTCGCCCCACTCGATCACGCGGATCTCCGCTTTCACGCCAATCTTCGCCAGGTCGGCTTGCAGCATCTGCGCGCCAAGGCTGGGGTTGGGATTGAGCAGGCTTCCCGAGGGACGGGTCCAGATGGTGGTACTGAAGCCTTCGGCCAGCCCGGCCTTGGCCAGCAGGGCCTTGGCTTTCTTCAGGTCCAGCGGGTAGCCGGGCAGGTCCTTGGCGTAGCTCCAGGTGTTGGGCGGGTAGGGGCCGTTGGCCGCCACAGCAGAGTCTTCGAACACGGCCTTGAGGTAGGCTTGCCTGTCGAAGGCCAGGTTGATCGCCTGGCGCACTTCCGCTTTGTCCAGCGGCGGGTGCTGGGTGTTGATGGCGACGAAGGCTGTCATGAATGCCGGGGTGGTGGCCGCCTTGAGGTTACCGTCCTGGCCCGCTTCGACAATGTCCAACGGCTTGGGCGAAAGGGCAACCTGGCACTCGCCACGCTTGAGCTTCTGCAGGCGCACGTTGGCATCGGTGGTGATGGCGAAGATCAGCGGGTCGACCGCCGGCTTGCCGGCGAAGTAGTCCGGGTTGGCGCGGTAGCGCACCACGGCGTCTTTCTGGAAACGCTGGAACACGAACGGCCCGGTGCCGATCGGTTGGTTGTTGAGCTTTTCCGGTGTGCCGGCCTTGAGCAGCTTGTCGGCGTATTCGGCGGAGTAGATCGAGGCGAAGCCCATGCTCAGGGTGGCCAGGAAGGTGGCGTCCGGGTGGCTGAGGGTGAAGCGCACGGTGTTCGGCGACGGTGCCTCGATCGCCTTGATCAGGCTGCCCAGCTGCAGCGATTGGGCATGCGGGTAGCCGCCCGGCGCAGTCTTGTGCCAGGCATGGGCCGGGTAGAGCATGCGCTGGAAGCTGAACAGCACGTCGTCGGCATTCAGCTTGCGGCTTGGCTTGAAGTAGGGGGTGCTATGAAACTTGACGTCATCGCGCAGGGTGAAGTCATACACCAGGCCGTCGGCCGATACCGTCCAGCTGGTCGCCAGGCTCGGCACCACCTTGCCTTGCGCCGCATCGAACTCCACCAGGCGGTTCATCAGCACGTCGGCGGTGGCGTTGGTGGTGGTGAGCGAATTGTACTGCACCACGTCGAAGCCTTCGGGGCTGGCCTCGCTGCAAACGCTCAGCGGAGCGGCCTGGGCAACGCCGGCGGCGAACAGGGAGGTGAACAATAAGGAAAGTGCGGCGGCACGCATGGTGGCTCCTTGGCTGTCAGTGGCCCATCTGCCAGTGCAGTCTGTAAAAGGCCTACCCTAGTGCGCCCGCCGGCAAATGACCACACCCTTTTTTGCAAATCTTGCGACGAGCGGTCGACGACTGGCGGGGCCTGCCGCTATGCTGGCCCGGCGCGTTCTGGCTAGCGGTAATGTGCATCTACTGTTGTTGCAGCCAAGTCTTTCTGGTATAAAGCAGCGCTCTTTTCTAGGGGCTCGGCCTGTCGCATAAGCGGATCCGGTCGATAAGGCCTCCAGAATCACGGCGCCCAGGCGCCAAAGACTGAGAGATTAAGCGGCCAACCCATGCCGGGTTGGGCATGTGGTTTTAGAGGGCTGAGTCATGTCGAGAGTCTGTCAAGTTACTGGTAAGGGTCCAGTAACCGGGAACAACATTTCCCACGCAAACAACAAAACCCGTCGTCGTTTCCTGCCGAACCTGCAGCACCACCGTTTCTGGGTTGAATCCGAGAAGCGTTTCGTGCGTCTGCGCGTTTCCGCCAAAGGCATGCGTATCATCGACAAGCGCGGCATCGACGCCGTTCTGGTTGACATCCGTAAAGCTGGCGCCAAGGTTTAAGGGAGAGCATCATGCGTGAATTGATCCGTCTGGTTTCGAGTGCCGGTACCGGCCACTTCTACACCACCGACAAGAACAAGCGCACCACCCCGGACAAAATCGAGATCAAGAAATATGATCCGGTTGTTCGCAAGCACGTGGTGTACAAGGAAGCCAAGATCAAGTAATTGATCGGCGACCTGAAAAAAAACCCGCATCCGAAAGGACGCGGGTTTTTTTTGGGCTGCAGCAGGGTCAGTTGAAGGCGAAACTCTGGATCATCAGGTCGGCGTCGGCCTTGATCTGGATGCGCTCGGCGTCGTAGTCGCGGGTGGACATCTCGTTGGGGCCAACCACGCGAGTGCGCCCGGTGAGGGCGCAGATGGTGCCTTTCAGCTCCGGCACGTAGCGGGTGCCGACCAGGTGGGCGAGGGTTTGCAGAACTTCTTCGTTGGTCATGCTGATTTTCCTTGTGAGGCTGAATGGCCCGAAACGGGCAGGGTCATCCTCACGCATGCCTGCAAACTCCCTGCGCTACATAGTTATTTCTGCTCGAACATCACATAGATCTTACGGCACGGCTCCAGCACCTCCCAAGTGCCTTTGAAGCCGGCGGGGATGACGAACCGATCGCCGGCACGCAGGGTTTTCGCCCCACCGTCCTGGTCGCGCAGCACCGAAACGCCCTGGACGATCTCGCAGTATTCGTGCTCCGTGTAGTTCACTGTCCACTGGCCCACCTCACCTTCCCATACGCCAGCGGCAAACTGCCCGCACGGGCTGGAATAATGGTTGTAGACCGCCTGGTCCGGCTCGCCCTTGAGAATTTTCTCTGCAGCCGGGCGGTAGCGTTCGGCTTCGGTGATGACCTGCGCGAAGTCGATGATGCTATCAATACTCATGGTTCGGCTCCTGTTGTTGTTTAATAAAATGAACATCAGTAGGCTTTTGAGCCTCTCGTGTCAAATATATTGATAGTTTACACCGGCTGGTTTAGGGTATCGCTTGCCAGTGTGCGCGTGGCGCCCGGCCAGAATTCTGACAACGCCTGTGAGTCCTCAGTGCGGCGTTGCACCTAAACAAGAGGAGGAGTTTCGTATGACCACCCTGACCCGTGCGGACTGGGAACAACGTGCCCAGCAACTGAAGATCGAAGGCCGTGCCTTCATCAACGGCGAATACACCGATGCCGTATCCGGTGAAACCTTCGAGTGCCTGAGCCCGGTCGACGGACGCTTCCTGGCCAAGGTTGCCAGCTGCGACCTGGCCGATGCCAACCGCGCTGTTGAAAATGCCCGTGCCACCTTCAACTCCGGCGTGTGGTCGCAGCTGGCCCCTGCCAAGCGCAAGGCCAAGTTGATCCGCTTCGCCGACCTGCTGCGCAAGAACGTTGAAGAGCTGGCGCTGTTGGAAACGCTGGACATGGGCAAGCCGATCGGCGACTCCTCCAGCATCGACATCCCAGGTGCGGCCCAAGCCATTCACTGGACTGCTGAAGCCATCGACAAGGTCTACGACGAAGTCGCCCCGACCCCGCATGACCAGCTTGGCCTGGTTACCCGCGAGCCGGTAGGTGTGGTCGGTGCCATCGTACCTTGGAACTTCCCGCTGCTGATGGCTTGCTGGAAGCTCGGCCCTGCACTGGCCACCGGTAACTCGGTCGTACTCAAGCCGTCCGAAAAATCGCCGCTGACTGCCATTCGCATCGCCCAACTGGCGATCGAAGCCGGTATCCCGGCTGGCGTGCTGAACGTTCTGCCAGGCTATGGCCACACCGTGGGCAAGGCACTGGCCCTGCACATGGACGTGGACACCCTGGTGTTCACCGGTTCGACCAAGATCGCCAAGCAGCTGATGGTTTACGCGGGCGAATCGAACATGAAACGCATCTGGCTGGAAGCCGGTGGCAAGAGCCCGAACATCGTCTTTGCCGATGCCCCGGACCTGCAAGCTGCCGCCGAGGCCGCCGCCAGCGCCATCGCCTTCAACCAGGGCGAAGTGTGCACTGCAGGTTCCCGCCTGCTGGTCGAGCGTTCGATCAAGGACAAGTTCCTGCCGATGGTGGTAGAGGCCCTGAAGGGCTGGAAACCAGGCAACCCGCTGGACCCGCAGACCACTGTCGGTGCCTTGGTCGATACCCAGCAGATGAACACCGTGCTGTCGTACATCGAGGCTGGCCACAAGGACGGCGCCAAGCTGCTGGCCGGCGGCAAGCGCACCCTGGAAGAGACCGGCGGCACCTACGTCGAGCCGACCATCTTCGACGGCGTGACTAACGCCATGCGCATTGCCCAGGAAGAAATCTTCGGCCCGGTGTTGTCGGTGATTGCCTTCGATACCGCCGAAGAAGCCGTGGCCATTGCCAACGACACCCCGTATGGCCTGGCAGCGGGTATCTGGACCTCGGACATTTCCAAGGCCCACAAGACCGCCCGTGCCGTGCGTGCAGGCAGCGTCTGGGTCAACCAGTACGATGGTGGCGACATGACCGCGCCGTTCGGTGGCTTCAAACAGTCGGGCAACGGCCGTGACAAGTCGCTGCACGCACTGGAGAAGTACACCGAGCTGAAGGCGACCTGGATCAAGCTGTAACCCGGTAGGTCCTTTTCGCGGGCAAGCCCGCTCCTGCAGGTCTTAGTGACCGTTGCAGGAGCGGGCTTGCCCGCAAATGGGCCCCTGGAAATATTGGCTGGGAGGCTGTAATGCGTTGGGGTACCTACTTCGCCGTACTGGCATCGGTGCTCAGTGTCGGGCTGGCGCTTGGCGTGAGCATGCCGCTGGTATCCCTGCGCCTGGAGGCCTGGGGCTACGGCAGCTTCGCCATCGGCGTGATGGCGGCAATGCCGGCGTTGGGCGTACTGGCCGGCGCCAGCCTGGCCAGCCGCCTGGCAGGTTGGGTTGGCGTACCTTCGGCGATGCGCCTGTGCCTGTGGGGCGGGGCGCTGTCGATTGGCTTGCTCGCGCTGCTGCCTAGTTACCCGTTATGGCTGCTGCTGCGGCTGATGATCGGCATGTCCCTGACCGTGGTGTTCATCCTCGGCGAAAGCTGGATCAACCAACTGGTGGTCGAACAGTGGCGTGGCCGGTTGGTGGCGCTGTATGGCAGCAGCTACGCCCTGAGCCAGTTGGCCGGGCCGTTGGTGCTGGGTTTCCTCGGCTCTGATGACGACTTCGGCTTCTGGGCTGCGACCGGCCTGCTGCTGGCCGCGCCGCTGGTTCTGCTGGGGCGTGGTGGGGCGCCGAGCACGGAAGCCTGCAGTGTCACCTTTGGCGACCTGTTCGCCTTCTGCCGACGCTTGCCGGTAATTGCCTGGGCCATTGCCCTGTTCGCCTCGTTCGAGGCGATGATCCTCACCTTGCTGCCGGTGTATTGCCTGCAGCAGGGCTTCAGCACCGAAATCGCCTTGTTCATGGTTAGTACCGTGGTGGTGGGTGATGCGGTGCTGCAATTGCCCATCGGCGCGCTGGCCGACCATATGTCGCGACGTACCCTGTTCACTGGCTGTGCGGTGACCCTGCTGGTGTCCAGCCTGGCGATCCCGCTGCTGTTGCACACCCCGGTTATCTGGCCGTTGTGGGTGTTGTTCGGCGCCAGTGCCGGCGGCTTGTTCACCTTGTCGCTGGTGCTGATCGGTGAGCGCTACCGCGATGATGAGTTGGTACGGGCCAATGCCCACGTGGCCCAGCTGTGGGGCATTGGCTGTTTGCTCGGGCCGTTGTTGGCGGGGGCGGGGAGCCAGTGGATCAGCGGGCATGCGTTGCTGTTCCTGATGGCGGCCGGGGCTGCGGGGTTGGTGGTATTGACCCGGCGGCGCGGAGCCTTTGAGCCGGTTTCTGCCTGATGATTTTGGGGGCCGCAAGGCCCCGGAATCGCCGCTATAGCATCTTCTCCAAGCCAACCGCCTTGCTGATCCAGGCATTGAAGCGCCGCCAGATCCCGCCCGGCTCAGACGTCAGCACGTGCCGTTGGCCATTGTCCTCGGTCGCCCACACCAGCTTGTTACCTATCAGTTTCACCTGATAGCTCAGCGCAGGCGCCATACCCTGCTGGGCCAGCTCGCGGGTGTATTCGGCCAGCTCCGGGCTGTCCACCAGTACCCCGACCTCGGTGTTCCACAATACTGAGCGCGGGTCGAAGTTGAACGAGCCGATGAAGGTCTTGCGCCGGTCGAACACGATCGCCTTGGTGTGCAGGCTCGAATCCGAGCTGCCACGGAAACTCAATCGCCCCGCGCTGGGGTCGCCTGGCTGGCGGCGAAGCTCGTAAAGCTGCACCCCGTGCTCAAGCAAGGCACGACGATAGGGGGCATAGCCTCCATGCACTGCTGGCACGTCGGTGGCTTCCAGCGAGTTGGTCAGCAGCTTCACCGAAACGCCAGCGTCGGCGCGGCCGGTCAGGTACAGCAGCCCCGGTTCGCCCGGTACAAAGTAGGCCGATGCCAGGACCAACTCGCGGTGCACGTTAGCCAGGTCCGGTGCCAGTTGCTGGCTCAGCAGTAATTGCGGGTCCGGTTCGTCTTCGGCCAACACCTTGCTGGGCGCATCCCATAGCGCCTGGGCGTGAGCCCAGATCAGCTCGTTGCGCCACACATCCAGGCGCGGTTGCGACTGGTAGGCCATCAAGCGGTCGTACAGGGCCTTGCGCTGGGTCCTGGCTTTGGCCAGCGACACTTCCAGGCGCTGGCGGCTGGCCCGCAGGTCGTTGGCATCCGGGTCATGCCAGAGGAAGTCGGTGATCGGCCGGCTGAGGGCGCTGTTCCAGTACTGGTCGAAGCTGTGCCCCAACTGCTCCGCTACCGGGCCCACGCCCAACAGGTCGATGTCGGTGAAGTTGAGGTTGGGCTCGGCATCGAAATACTCGTCGCCCAAGTTGCGGCCACCGACGATGGCCATGCTGTTGTCTACCAGGAACAGCTTGTTGTGCATGCGTCGGTGCTGGCGCGACAAGTTGAACAGCCGGCCCACGGCGCGCGTAACGCCGGTACTGCGCCCCAGATGCAGTGGGTTGAACACGCGAATGTGGATGTTCGGGTGGGCATCGAGGGTGCCCATGACGGTGTCCAGACCGTCGCTGGTAGTGTCGTCGAGCAGGATACGCACGCGCACGCCACGGTCGGCGGCGCGCAGCAGTTCATGCACAAGGGCGCGGGTACTGAGGCCGTCGTGGACGATGTAGTACTGCAGGTCGATGCTCGCCTGGGCGTTGCGTATCAGTTCGGCGCGGGCGCGAAATGCCTCGTTGCTGTTGGGCAGCAGGCGAAAGCCCGAGCGGCCGCCATAGGGCGCGGCCTGGCGCAGCACCGAGCGGCCAAAGGCCGATTCGTGGGCAGGCAACGCCTGACTGGTTTCGCGGGGTGCGCTGATGCTTGTGCAACCGGCAAGGCCGAGCAACAACACCAGCAGCAGAGGCAAGGCTCGCTGGAGTCTCAAGGGTGGACCGTCCTGTGCAGCAAGGGCTTTAGGGGTTTGACCGTGACGGGCGGCGCAAAGTTACGCGTCGGCGCTTTCGTCATCCAGTAGACGAAGGGCGGTTTCACCAACCTTGCGCACGGAGGCTTCGATTTGCGGCGTTGGCCTGGCGGCGAAATTCATGCGCAGGCAGTGGCGAAACTTGCCCGAGGCCGAAAAGATGCTGCCTACGGCAATCTGCACGCCCTGCTCCAGTAAAGCGCGGTTCAGCCGAAGCGTATCGAGATGTTCAGGTAATTCCACCCACAGCATGAAGCCGCCCTGGGGCCGGCTGACCCGGGTGCCCGCCGGGAAGTAGCGGGTCACCCAGTCGCCCATCAGGTCGCGGCCACGCTGGTACTGGCTGCGCATGCGCCGTACATGGGGCTGGTAGTGCCCGGCGGCGATGAAGTCAGCGATGGCCAGCTGAGGCTGGCTGGCGGTGCTGCCGGTGCTGATGTATTTCATGTGCAGCACGCGCTCCAGGTAGCGTCCGGGCGCCACCCAGCCGATCCGCAGGCCGGGCGCGAGGGTTTTGGAGAACGAACTGCAGAGCAGCACGCGGCCATCGTCGTCGAACGACTTCAAGGTGCGTGGGCGTGGGTAGGTATAGGCCAGGTCGCCGTACACATCGTCTTCCAGAATCGCCACGTCATAGCGTTGGGCGAGGCTCAGCAAGGCCTTCTTGCGTGCCTCGGGCATGATGTAGCCCAGCGGGTTGTTGCAGCTGGGGGTGATCTGGATGAGCTTGATCGGCCACTGCTCCAGGGCCATCTCCAGCGCCTCCAGGCTGATGCCGGTGACTGGGTCGGTGGGGATTTCCAGCGCTTTCATGCCCAAGCCTTTGAGGGTTTGCATGGCGCCGTGGAAGCTGGGCGAGTCGACCGCGACGATGTCGCCTGGCTCGCAGACCGCGCGGATGCTGCATGACAGCGCCTCATGGCAGCCGGTGGTGATCACCAGGTCGGCCGGCCCCAGGCGGCAGCCGGAGTCGAGCATCAGCCGGGCCACCTGTTCGCGCAGGGCCAGGTTACCGTGGATGTTGTCGTAGTACAGGCCAGGCATGTCCTGGCGCCGGCTCAACTGGGCAAGGCTACGCAGCAGCGGCTTCAGGGTAGGGCTGTCGATGTCGGGCATGCCGCGGCCGAGTTGCACCACATCCTGGCGCGGCGTACTGCGCACCAGCTCCAGCACCTGTTCCCACTGCGAGATGTCCACCGGGCGCTGGGCCGGGCGGCTGACTGCGGGCAGTGCCGGCAACTGCCGTTGGTCGCTGACGAAGTAGCCGGACTTGGGCCGCGGCGAGACCATGCCGCTGTCTTCGAGCATGCGATAGGCCTGCTGCACGGTGCTCAGGCTGACCCCGTGTTCCTCACTCAGTGCGCGCACAGATGGCAGGCGCTGGCCAGGGCGATAGAGGCCCTGCTCGATGCGGGCGCCGAGTATTTCGGCGAGATTCAGGTAGAGGGTCAAGGCATACTCCTGCGCTGCATTGGCATAGCGACCGGTACAGTTGGGCTGAAAATACAGCATTCAGTCGGCCAGCGGCCAATTCTGTATGGGAATAATAAGGCTGTATTGGATCTGTATTGTCGAGGGTGCCGACGCGCATGCTTTCTCCACGGTAACAACTGGACGGGAGGATGCGGTGATGGGTGGCATGAGCGATGTGCGCTTGCAACTGTTGGCCAAGGAACTGGAAGCCGGGCAGCAGGCCAAGGTGTTCAACGCGCCAGAGGGTTTGGGGCGTTGGGGGCTGATGCTGCATCGCTGGCATACCCGCAGGGCGTTGCTGCAGCTGACCGATGACGAGTTGCGCGATGTCGGGCTGAGCTGGGAGCAGGCCCGGATCGAAGGGCGGAAACCCTTCTGGAAGGACTGACACGGTGGTCGCTGGAGGGCCTGTTGTGCCCCAGACTTGAAACTTGCACCGACCCTGTGGGAGCGGGCATGCCCGCGAAGCAGGCGTCGCAGAGGATGGCACGGGCTTCGCCCGTGTTCGCGGGCACGCCCGCTCCCACAGGGGGCTAGTCAGCTTTTAGATTTTAAGCAAGACAGTTGCTGCCACAAGGATGGGGACTTTCAGGCCAGCTCTTTGAGGCGATGCCACAGCATCCCCAGCGCCAGCAGTGGCGAGCGCAGGTGCTTGCCGCCAGGGAAGGTGATGTGCGGCACCTTGTTGAAAAGGTCGAAGCGCCCGCTTTCCTGGCCACTGATGGCTTCACCCAGCAGGCGCGCGGCCAGGTGGGTGGCGTTGAGCCCATGGCCCGAGTAGGCCTGGGCGTAATACACGTTCGGCTGGCTGGCCAGGCGGCCAACCTGCGGCAGGCGATTGGCACCAATGCCGATCATGCCGCCCCACTGGTAGTCGATGCGCACGTCGGCAAGCTGCGGGAACACCTTGAGCATCTTCGGCCGCATATAGGCGGCGATGTCCTTCGGGTCGCGGCCAGAATAGTGGCAGGCACCGCCAAACAGCAGGCGGTGGTCGGCGGACAGGCGGTAGTAGTCCAGCGCCACGCGCTGGTCACACACCGCCATATTCTGCGGCAGCAAGGCGCGTGCGCGTTCTTCGCCCAGCGGCTCGGTGGCGATGATGTAGCTGCCGGCCGGCAGCACCTTGCCGCCCAGCTCGCGATTGAGGTCGTTGTGGTAGGCGTTGCAGCACAGTACCAGGGTCTTGGCGCGTACCCGGCCTTGGGCAGTATGCACCTGCACTTCAGTGCCGTAGTCGATGCGGGTGACTTCGGATTGCTCGAACAATTTCACGCCCAGGCGGGCGGCTGCGGCGGCTTCACCCAATGCCAGATTGAGCGGATGCAGATGCCCGGAGCCCATGTCGACCAGCCCCCCCACATAGCAGTCGGCACCCACCACGCTGTGGATATCGTCCTTGCCGACCAGCCGCAACTCATGTGCATAGCCCAGGCTGCGCAGCTCCTCGGCGTCTTGGGCAAAGCCCAGCAGCTCGGCGGGTTTGTTGGCCAGGTCGCAGTAGCCCCAGGCCAGGTCGCAGGCGATGGCATGCTTTTCTACCCGCTCGCGCACGATCTGTACGGCCTCCAGGCCCATCAGTTTCATGGTGCGCACGCCTTCTTCGCCGATGACCGGGAGGAACTGCTCCAGACCATGGCCGACCCCTCGGATCAGTTGACCGCCATTGCGCCCACTGGCACCCCAGCCAAGTTTGCGCGCTTCCAGCAGGATGACCGAGAAACCACGCTCTGCCAGCTCGATGGCGGTGTTCAGGCCCGAGTAGCCGCCGCCGATGATGCACACGTCGGCGTTGTGTTCGCCTTGCAGGAAGGCGTGGTCGGGGTGTGGCGCGCTGCTGGCGGCGTAATAGGAGGCGGCGTGCTGCGCGCTGTGGATCATTGGGGCGGCCCTTAAAAATGGAGGGGGGACGAGGATAAGCTGTGCCATCGCGGCCGGGCAACCAGCGAGGGCTTCATACTCGTTCGCGGGTGAACCCGCAAATAAGCCTATAATCCAATCACTTTGTCAGCTTGTATCCCGTCATGTCCTGCAACCGCCACAAGATCCACTTCCTGCGCGAACTCATCCCCTCTTTCGAGTGCGAGCCCGGCTGCCACGACTGCTGCGGCCCGGTCACCACCTCGGCGGAAGAAATGGCCCGCCTGCCGCGCAAGTCCCAAGCCGAGCAGGACGCTGCTCTGGAGCGTCTGGACTGCGTGCACTTGGGCCCCCACGGCTGCACGGTGTATGAAGAGCGGCCGATGATCTGCCGGCTGTTCGGTACCACCCCGCGCATGGCCTGCCCGCGTGGTCGTGGCCCTGAACCGATGATCGACCCCGCCGCTGAACAGTTGGTCCACCAGTTCATTGCCACCACCCGCCAGGTGCTGGTGTAGCCTCAGTCCGGGATCGGCAGGCAGAGGCTCTCCTTCACCTCTTCCATCACGATGTAGCTCTTCGATTCGCGCACGTGCGGCAGTTTCAGCAGGATGTCGCCGAGCAGCTTGCGGTACGAGGCCATTTCCGAAATACGCGCCTTCACCAGGTAGTCGAAGTCGCCCGACACCAGGTGGCATTCCAGCACATGGGGCAACTTCAAGACCGCGCGGCGGAACTCCTCGAAGGTATCGCCCGACTTGTAGTCCAGGCTGATTTCCACGAACACCAGCAGGCTGCCCTTGAGGTGTTGCGGGTTCAGGCGGGCGTTGTAGCCCATGATGATGCCCTCGCGCTCCAGGCGGCGAACCCGCTCGGTACAAGGGGTGGTGGACAGCCCAACTTTCTCGCCCAGTTCGGTGAAGGAAATACGCCCGTCATTCTGCAGGATACGCAGGATGTTGCGGTCGATCTTGTCCAGTTCACGCTTGGTCTGGTGCTGGGTTCTCATAGGGGATGCCCCTCCGTGAAAGGCGATTTTGCCGAGAATTCTCGCCAATAATAGGCTTTTATATAGTGAATTGCACTGGTCTCAAATTCCTATACTGCGCCCATTCATGCCATTTCAATAAAAGTGTGCGGCGCGCCGCGTGTGAGGGATAAAACGATGCGAGTTCTGGTACTTGGTAGCGGTGTAATCGGAACCGCCAGTGCCTATTACCTGGCCCGGCAAGGTTTCGAAGTCACGGTGGTCGACCGCCAGCCGGCGGTGGCCATGGAAACCAGCTTTGCCAACGCCGGCCAGATCTCGCCCGGCTATGCCTCGCCCTGGGCTGCCCCTGGTGTACCGCTCAAAGCCATCAAGTGGCTGCTGGAGCGTCACGCCCCTCTGGCCATCAAGCTCACGGGCGATGTCGACCAGTACCTGTGGATGGCACAGATGCTGCGCAACTGCACTGCCAGCCGCTACGCGGTGAACAAGGAGCGCATGGTGCGCCTGTCCGAGTACAGCCGTGACTGCCTCGACGAGCTGCGCGCCGAAACCGGCATCAACTACGAAAACCGCAGCCTGGGCACCACCCAGCTGTTCCGCACCCAGGCCCAGGTCGATGCTGCGGCCAAGGACATTGCCGTACTCGAACAGTCCGGTGTGCCCTACGAGCTGCTCGACCGCGACGGCATTGCCCGCGTCGAACCCGCCCTGGCCGGCGTGAAAGATATCCTGGCCGGCGCCCTGCGCCTGCCGAACGACCAGACTGGCGACTGCCAGCTGTTTACCACCAAGCTTGCCGACATGGCGTTGAAGTTGGGCGTGGAGTTCCGCTTCGGCCAGGACATCCAGCGCTTGGACTTCGCCGGTGACCGCATCAATGGCGTGTGGATCGACGGCAAGCTGGAGACGGCAGACCGCTACGTGCTGGCGCTGGGCAGCTACTCGCCACAGATGCTCAAGCCGCTGGGCATCAAGGCTCCGGTGTATCCGCTGAAAGGCTATTCGCTGACCGTGCCGATCACCAACAGCGACATGGCCCCGACTTCGACCATTCTCGACGAGACCTACAAGGTTGCCATCACCCGTTTCGACAACCGCATCCGCGTTGGTGGCATGGCTGAAATCGCTGGTTTTGACCTGTCGCTGAACCCGCGTCGGCGCGAAACGCTGGAGATGATTGTCAACGACCTTTATCCTCGCGGCGGTGACCTGAGCCAGGCCAGCTTCTGGACCGGCTTGCGCCCGGCGACCCCGGACGGCACACCGATCGTGGGGGCCACGGCGTTCCGCAACCTGTTCCTGAACACCGGTCACGGTACCTTGGGCTGGACCATGGCGTGCGGTTCCGGCCGCCTGCTGGCCGACCTGATTGCGCGCAAGAAGCCGCAGATCAGTGCCGAAGGCCTGGATATCTCCCGTTATGGCAACAGCCGGGAAGTGGCCAAGCACGGGCAAAGCGCGCCGGTTCACCAGCAGTAATAGCCTGTGCCGGCCCATTCCACAGGTACACCACAGCTTTTGAACGCTGTGCACTACCTGTGGGAGCGGGCAAGCCCGCGAAGAATCCACCACCGATTTCAACCCGAACCACCATAAGGCAGCCGCCATGCGTCCCGCCCGCGCCCTGATCGACCTCCAGGCCCTGCGCCACAACTACCGTCTGGCCCGTGAACTGACGGGTGCCAAAGCCCTCGCCGTGATCAAGGCCGATGCCTACGGCCACGGCGCCGTGCGCTGCGCCCTGGCCCTGGAGGCCGAAGCCGACGGCTTTGCCGTGGCCTGCATCGAAGAGGCGCTGGAACTGCGCGCCGCCGGTATCAAAGCCCCGGTACTGCTGCTGGAAGGTTTTTTCGAAGCCAGCGAACTGGCGCTGATCGCCGAGCACGACCTGTGGTGCGTGGTGCACTCGCTGTGGCAACTGGAAGCCATCGAGAAAACCCCGCTGCACAAACCGCTCAACGTCTGGCTGAAGCTGGACAGTGGCATGCACCGCGTTGGCCTGCACCCCAAGGACTACCACGATGCCTACCAGCGACTGCTGGCCAGCGGCAAGGTTTCGCGCATCGTGTTGATGAGCCACTTCGCTCGCGCCGACGAACTGGACGCTGACGCTACCTCCCAGCAAATCGCTGTGTTCGAAGCTGCCCGACTGGGCCTGGCCGCCGAATGCAGCCTGCGTAACTCGCCCGGCGTGCTGGGCTGGCCGCAAGCGCCCAGCGACTGGGTGCGCCCAGGCCTGATGCTATACGGCGCCACGCCGTTCGAAGTGGCGCAGGCCGAGGCCGCACGCCTGCAACCGGTGATGACCCTGCAATCGCGGGTGATCAGCGTGCGCGAGCTGCCTGCCGGCGAGCCGGTTGGCTATGGTGCCAAGTTCGTCAGCCCTCGGCCGACCCGCGTGGGTGTGGTCGCCATGGGCTATGCCGATGGCTACCCGCGCCAGGCGCCCAACGGCACCCCGGTGCTGGTCGCTGGCAAGCGCACCCAGCTGATCGGCCGGGTGTCGATGGACATGCTCAGCATCGACCTCACCGACGTACCGCAAGCCACTGTCGGCAGCCCGGTCGAATTCTGGGGCAAGCAGGTGCTGGCCAGTGAAGTGGCCGCGCATGCGGGCACTATTCCCTACCAGATCTTCTGTAACCTGAAGCGGGTACCACGGGACTACATCGGCGAATGAGACGCTGAAGCGGACAGGTTGGGGGCGGTGTGTTGTAAATACTGAACGGCATTGCCATGATATCGTTCACATCCACCCCCCTTTCACCGTTTCAGGAGGCTCCAGCTTTGGACGTCGGCGAACGACTGCAAGCCATCCGCAAGCTCAAGGGCCTGTCGCAGCGCGAACTCGCCAAGCGTGCTGGCGTGACCAACAGCACCATCTCGATGATCGAGAAGAACAGCGTAAGCCCCTCTATCAGCTCGCTGCGCAAAGTGCTGAGCGGCATTCCCATGTCCATGGTCGAATTCTTTTCGGTCGAGCTGGAGCCCCAAAGCCCCACTCAGATCGTCTACAAGGCCCATGAGCTGATCGATATCTCGGACGGTGCTGTGACCATGAAGCTGGTGGGCAAGTCGCACCCCAACCGTGCCATCGCTTTTCTGACCGAGGTGTACCCGCCAGGTGCGGACACCGGTGCCGAGATGCTCACCCACGACGGCGAGGAGACCGGTATCCTGCTTGAAGGCCGCCTGGAGCTGGTGGTCGGCAACGAGATTTTCGTTCTCGAAGAAGGCGACAGCTACTACTTCGAAAGCACCCGCCCGCACCGCTTCCGCAACCCCTTCGACCAGCCGGCGCGGCTGATCAGTGCGGCGACGCCTTCAAACTTTTGATCCAGCGCAGTGCATTGATTCGGCAATACCCCTTTCCTGTGTGGGGTCGTTTCACGGCCTCTGGGTTCCCGCTATACTTTTCAACGCTCGCCGATCCGTGGCCGCGAGCGTGATTAGCCACCATGAGGGTGTTCGCGTGAATCAAATCAAGAAGATGCTGGCCGTACCAGCAGCCGTATTCGCCCTCTGGGCAATGAGCGCAACCGCTGCGACCAATGACGACATTGCCAAACGCCTGGAGCCGGTTGGCCAGGTGTGCGTCCAGGGCCAGGAGTGCAAAGGCATGGAAGTGGCCGCTGCAGCAGGTGGCGGGGGAGCCAAGACGCCGGATGAAATCATCGCCAAGCACTGCAATGCCTGCCATGGCAGCGGCTTGCTCGGCGCGCCTAAAATTGGTGACACCGCCGCGTGGAAAGAACGCGCCGACCACCAAGGCGGCCTGGATGGCATTCTGGCCAAGGCCATTACTGGCATCAACGCCATGCCGCCAAAGGGCACCTGTGCAGACTGCTCGGATGAAGACCTGAAAGAGGCGATCAAGAAAATGTCCGGGCTGTGATTTACAGCTGAACTGCATGAGGCCCGCCGTTGATGGCGGGCTTTGTTTTTTTGTCGCCTGGGTCGGCCTCTTCGCGGGCAAGCCCGCTCCCACAGGTACCCACAGGACCTGAAGGTTGTGTTAATCCTGTGGAAGCGGGCGTGCCCGCGAAAGGGCCGGTACAGGCAACCAATTACTTCAGCCCTATGTCCAACCCCTGAACCCACGGATGTTTCAGGAGGCCCCATGCACCTCTGCTCCATCGACCAGGCTGTCGAGCAGGTCTTGTCCCGGCTGCCAACCCATATCCATATGGGCCTGCCTTTGGGTCTGGGGAAACCCAATGCCTTCGTCAACGCGCTTTACGCCCGCGTACGCGAGCTGCCCGAACGGCGCTTGACCATCTATACCGCACTTTCCCTTGGCCGCCCGCCATTGGGCGATGGCCTGCAACGGCGTTTTCTCGAACCCTTCGTCGAGCGAGTGTTCGCTGACTACGAAGAGCTCAGTTACCTCGCAGACCTGCGCAACGACAGCCTGCCGCCGAACATCCGAGTCGAACAGTTCTTCATGCAGCCCGGTAGCCTGCTGCACAGCGAATCGGCCCAACAGGACTACGTCAGCAGCAACTACAGCCATGCCGCACGGGATATCAACGCCAAAGGCCTGAACCTGATCGCCCAGTTGGTGGCAGCCACCCCCGAAAAGCCCGTGCACCTGAGCCTGGCCTGCAACCCAGACATCACCCTCGACCTGCTGCCGATGATTGCCAAGCGCCGCGCTGCAGGCGAAACCATCCTCATGCTGGGCCAGGTGCATGCCGAACTGCCCTATATGCCAGGCGATGCCGAGCTGCCTATCGATGCGTTCGACCTGCTGCTCGACGAAGCCGAGCAACGTCGGCTGTTTTCCACGCCAAACATGCCGGTCGGCATTCAGGACCACTGCATCGGCCTGCACGCCAGCAGCCTGGTACGCGATGGCGGTACGCTGCAGATCGGCATTGGTGCCATGGGCGATGCGGTTGCTGCGGCATTGCTGGCACGTCAGGGCGACAACGCCGGTTACCGTGCGGTGCTCAAGGCGCTGGATGTCGGACCGTGGCAGACATTGATCGAGCGAGAAGGGGGCCTGGACACCTTTGCCCACGGCTTGTACGGCTGCAGCGAGATGTTCGTCAACGGCCTGCTGGTGCTGGCTGAAGCAGGGCTGCTACGACGCCCGGCGGACGAGCAGGGCGCAATACTGCATGGCGGCTTTTTCCTCGGCCCGCAAGCGTTCTACCAGCGCTTGCGCGAGATGCCGCTGGAGCAGCGCGCGCAGTTTGCCATGACCCGTATCAGCTTCATCAACGAGCTATATGGGCAGGAGGCACTCAAGCGCCGACAACGTCGTGATGCGCGCTTCATCAACACCGCGTTCGGCATGACCCTGCTCGGCGCCGGGGTGGCCGACCAGCTTGAAGACGGCCGCGTGCTCAGTGGCGTGGGCGGGCAGTACAACTTCGTTGCCCAGGGCCATGCGCTGGAGGGCGGGCGTTCGATCTTGCTATTGCGCAGTTGGCGCGAGGCAGGCGGAGAGGTGACCTCGAACCTGTTCTGGACTTATGGCCACTGCACCATTCCCCGGCACCTGCGCGATATCGTGGTGACCGAGTACGGCATTGCGGACTTGCGTGGGCAGACTGACAGCGAAGTGATAGCGCGGTTGTTGGCGGTGAGCGATTCGCGGTTCCAGCCGGGCCTGATCAAGCAGGCCAAAGAAGCTGGCAAGCTTGCCGACGACTTTCAGCTGGAGGCGCGCTTTACCGACAATACCCTGCAACGCCTGGAGGCGATCAGTGCACAGCATGCGCGGCTGTTCCCGGCGTATCCGATGGGCACGGACTTTACGGCCGAGGAGCAGGATCTGTTGCGGGCGCTGAACTGGTTGAAGAGCAAGTTCAAGCTGAGCGAGGTGTTGGAGCTGGGCAAGGCAGCGTTGGATGCACCGGGGCCGGAAGGGTATGAGCGGCATCTGGCGCGGATGGGGCTGGAGGTTCCGCAAGGGTTTAAAGAGGAGCTTTATCAGCGGCTACTGCTGGCAGGCTTACAGGCTACAAGTTAATCGCTTGCGCACACTGTCGCCTGTAGGAGCGGGTTTACCCGCGAATGCGATATTGAATCTGCCATCGCATTCGCGGGTAAACCCGCTCCTACGCCGGGGCGGTGAGGCCTTATTCGATGAAGCTGACCACACCACCTTCCAGCGACTTCACCCGGGCCAGCGATTCAACGCGGTAGCCCTGGCTGTCCAGCTCGGCACGGCCGCCCTGGAACGACTTCTCGATCACGATACCCAGGCCCGCCACGGTGGCGCCTGCCTGCTTGATGATCGAGATCAGCGCCTGCGAGGCTTTGCCGTTGGCCAGGAAGTCGTCGATCACCAGCACGCGGTCGCTGCTGTTGAGGTGACGCGGCGAGATGGCCACGGTGTTCTCGGTCTGCTTGGTGAAGGAATATACCGAGGCGGTCAGCAGGTTCTCGGTCAGTGTCAGCGACTGGTGCTTGCGAGCGAAGATGACCGGCACACCCAGTTTCAGACCGGTCATCACCGCCGGGGCAATGCCCGAGGCTTCGATGGTAACGATCTTGGTCACGCCGGCGTCGGCGAACAGGCGAGCGAACTCGTCACCGATCAGCTGCATCAGCGCGGGATCGATCTGGTGGTTGAGAAACGCGTCGACTTTGAGAACCTGATCGGAAAGCACGATGCCTTCTTCGCGAATCTTCTGATGCAGTGCTTCCACTGTGATTTCCTCGATGTAGATAGTGGTCCGTATGGCCGATCTGTGAGTTCAAATCGGCCATACAAACCACCGTGGCCGCTAAAAGCGGCAAAGTTAAAGAGTAATGGTTGATCAGCGTTTGAGCATTGCCCGGATATCGGCCAGGGCGTTGTTGCCGCGAGCGGCCTTCACCTCGACCGGCGCGTCGTCCAGGCCCTCCCAGGCCAGGTCGTCCGGAGGCAGTTCGTCGAGGAACCGGCTGGGCGTGCAATCGATGATTTCACCGTACTGCTTGCGCTTGGCGGCGAAGGTGAAGGCCAGGGTCTGGCGCGCGCGGGTGATGCCCACGTAGGCCAGACGGCGTTCCTCTTCGATGGTGTCGGCCTCGATGCTGGAGCGGTGCGGGAGGATTTCCTCTTCCATGCCCATGATGAACACGTAGGGGAATTCCAAGCCCTTGGAGGCATGCAGGGTCATCATCTGCACACCTTCGGCGTTTTCTTCTTCTTCCTGCTGGCGCTCGAGCATGTCGCGCAGCACCAACTTGCCGATGGCGTCTTCGATGGTCATGTCACCCTCTTCGTCCTTCTCGAGGGTGTTTTTCAGCGCTTCCACCAGGAACCAGACGTTGCTGATCCGGAACTCTGCAGCCTTGTCGCTGGCAGTCTGCTGGCGGATCCAGTTTTCGTAGTCGATGTCGCGGATCATCTCGTGCAGCGCGGCAATCGGGTCTTCCAGGGCAACCTTGTGGCGCACCCCATCCAGCCAATGCTTGAAGCGCTGCAAACGCTCGGTGTAGCGGGCGTCCAAGTGCTCGCCCAGGCCCAGTTCCTCGCTGGCGGCGTACATCGAAATGCCGCGCTCGGTGGCGTAGTTGCCGAGCTTTTCCAGGGTGGTGGAGCCGATTTCCCGGCGCGGTACGTTGATTACCCGCAGATAGGCGTTGTCGTCGTCCGGGTTCACCAGCAAGCGCAGGTAGGCCATCAGGTCCTTGACCTCCTGGCGGCCGAAGAAACTGTTGCCGCCCGACAGGCGATACGGCACCTGGTGGTGCTGCAGCTTCAGTTCGATCAGCTTGGCCTGGTAGTTGCCGCGGTAAAGGATGGCAAAGTCGCTGTACGGTCGGTTGGTGCGCAGGTGCAAGGTGAGGATTTCCATGGCCACGCGTTCGGCCTCGGCTTCCTCGTTCTTGCAGCGGATCACGCGGATCTCGTCGCCCACGCCCATCTCGCTCCACAGCTGCTTTTCGAACGCATGCGGATTGTTGGCGATCAACACGTTGGCGCAGCGCAGGATGCGGCTGGTGGACCGGTAGTTCTGCTCGAGCATGACGATCTTCAGGGAGGGGTAGTCCTCCTTGAGCAGCATCAGGTTCTCAGGGCGAGCACCGCGCCAGGCGTAGATCGACTGGTCGTCGTCGCCCACCACGGTGAACTGGTTGCGCATGCCGATCAGCATTTTCACCAGCAGGTACTGGCTGGCGTTGGTGTCCTGGTATTCGTCCACCAGCAGATAACGCACGCGATTCTGCCAGCGCTCCAGCACCTCGGGGTGCTCCTGGAACAGTTTGACCGGCTGCAGGATCAGGTCGTCGAAGTCCACCGCGTTGAACGCCTTGAGCGTGCGCTGATAGTGGGTGTAGACGATGGCGGCGGTCTGCTCGCGTGGGTTGCGCGCCTTTTCCAGGGCCTCTGGTGGCAGAACGAGGTCGTTCTTCCAGGCACCGATCATGTTCTTGATCTCGTCGATGCCGTCGTCGCCGGAGTATTCCTTCTGCATGATGTCCGACAGCAACGCCTTGATGTCGGACTCGTCGAAGATCGAGAAACCCGGCTTGTAGCCCAGGCGCTCGTGTTCCTTGCGGATGATGTTCAGGCCCAGGTTGTGGAACGTACACACGGTGAGGCCACGGCCTTCCCCCGGGCGCAGCAAGGTGGCGACCCGCTCCTTCATCTCGCGCGCGGCCTTGTTGGTGAAGGTCATCGCCACGATGTACTGGGCGCGGATGCCGCAGTTCTGGATGAGGTGGGCAATCTTGCGCGTGATCACGCTGGTCTTGCCCGAACCTGCACCGGCGAGCACCAAAAGAGGGCCGCCGACATAGTCACGGGCTTCCTGCTGCCGGGGATTGAGTCGGGACATGCTAGAAACCGGGGGTCGCCAGAAAATAGCCGCGCATTCTAACAGGCATGGGGCCGTTGTGGCGCGACCGTCTGACGTCTGAGTCAGACTTTTGTCCGTCTAATTATTAGTGTCACTAATGCTAGTAGCTGAAAAAATCATATTTGCCGGTTTGATTCGTTTCGCGCAGGATGCACGACAAAATACGTCGGAATGCTACGATCGAAAAACATGCATAAAAGTGAAAATCATTTTCATTGAATGCAGTAGCATGCCCGCCAGATCTCGTTGCACCGTCAAGCCCTAAGGAGCCCGCTTGTCCACGCCTGTCGAACCTCTGCGTTTGCTGCTGTTGGCCGATGAGCCGGAATGGGCTGCCTCGTTGCACGCGTGCATGCCTGCACTGGGTGGCAGCGCCGTGCTATTGACTGCGCCAAACTGGGAGGCGGTCGACAGTCTGTTCAGCCATGATCGCCAGGCCGTCGTGCTGGCAACGCCAGGCTTGCAGCCTGCCCCCGGGCGATGCGAGCTGCCGACCATCCTGCTGCTTGACCACGAGCCTGAGGCCGCGCCCAGCGCTGTCAGCGACTGGCTGGTGCGCGACCAGCTCAACGCCGATACCCTTCGCCGCTCACTGCGCCATGTGCGAGAGCGCGGGGTGCTGGTCGCCACCTTGCAGCGCCTTGCCGAGCAGGACCCGCTGACCGGCATCGCCAACCGCCAGGGCTTCCAGGCTTTGCTTAATGCACGCCTGGCCGAAAACGAAGGCCGTGGTGTCGCGCTTGGCCACCTGGACCTGGACAACTTCCGCCACGTCAACGACGCCCTGGGCCACCAGAGCGGTGACCGGTTGATCCTGCAGGTGGTGGCACGGCTGAAGCATCAGCTGGAGGCGGGCGACCAGCTGGCACGTCTGGGTAGCGATGAGTTCGCCCTGCTTATCGACACCCGTCGCGATGCCAATCGCGCCGAATGGATTGCCGAACGCATCGTCGAGGCCTTGGCCGAGCCCTACTGGATCGACGGCGAAAGCCTGCTGCTGGGCTGCAGCCTGGGCCTTGCACATGCTCGCGCGCAGAGCGGCGCCGATCCGCTGATGTGGCACGCGCACATCGCCATGCGTCAGGCCAAGGGCAGCCAAGGCTGCACCTTTCATGTGTTCAACGAACGCATCAACCGCAATGCCCGCAGCCTTGCCGACCTGGAAAGCGAGTTGCGCCGCGCCCTGCGCCGCGACGAGCTGGAACTGCACTATCAGCCCCGCCTGAACCTGGCTGACGGGCGCATTGTTGGCCTGGAGGCGCTGGTGCGCTGGCGCCATGCCGAGCGCGGGCTGCTGCCGCCCAGCGAGTTCGTGCCACTGGCCGAGCAGAGCGGCCTGATCGTGCCCTTGGGTTATTGGGTTATTTCCCGTGCCCTGCGTGACATGCAGGCGTTGTGCGAACGCGGCCTGGAACCGCTGCACATGGCGGTCAACCTGAGTTTCCGCCAGTTCCAGGACAGCCAGCTACTGGCCACGTTGAGTCGCCTGATCCTCGAGCACGGCGTGGATGCCCGCTGGCTTGAGTTCGAGCTGACCGAGACGGCGGTGATGCGCCGCAACGAGGTGGTGCGCCAGACCATGGACGCGCTGGGCCGCCTGGGCGTGCGCTTCTCGCTTGATGATTTCGGCACCGGGTTTTCTTCGTTCGTGCACCTCAACAGCCTGCCGATCACCTTGCTCAAGGTGGACCGCAGCTTTGTTGCGGAAATGGAAATGCGTGAAGAGAACCGCAAGCTGGTACACGCCATGATCAACCTGGCGCACAACCTCAACCTCGAGGTGGTGGCCGAGGGTGTGGAGAGTGAAGAGCAACTGGCGTTGCTGCGCGGGTTTGGCTGCGACCAGGTGCAGGGTTTCCTGGTCAGCAAACCGCTACCGATAGGGGAATTGATGGCGTATTTGCTGCAGGCGCCCGGACGCCAGTTGGAGGCTGTCCTGTAGGAGCGGGTTTACCCGCGAATGGGGCCGGGCCTGCTGGCCAATCTCCACCAGACGTTCACCGTTGCCGCCGCCACCGTATTCGCGGGCAAGCCCGCTCCTACACACTGATCTGCGGTGGACACACACACCGGGGGTTGGACACAGGCCGCTGTAGGAGCGGGTTTGCCCGCGAAGAGGCCCCACGTCAGGCTGAAGCCGTCGCCTTCCCGGCAGCCCAAGCCTTCCCCAACAGCCGCTTCATCCGCCACTCAAAGCCAAAGGTCAGCGCCACCGCCGCACACGCCAGCCCCAGTGCCAGCCCCCACCAGATCCCTACTGCACCACCGCCCAGGGTAAAGGTGAACAACCAGGCGCTCGGCGCCCCCACCAGCCAGTAGCACACCAACCCGATCAGGAAGGTGGTCTTGGCATCTTTCAGGCCACGGATCGAGCCCATGGCAATCGTCTGCATGCCGTCGAACAGTTCGAACCATGCCGCCACCATCAATAACTGCACGGCCACCTGGAAGATCGCGGCAAAGGCCGGGTCATTACGGTCGATGAACAGCCCTACCAGCGCTTCGGGCAGCAGCAGGAACAGGGCGGCGAAGGCAAACATGATCATGGCCCCGAACCCGATGCCCACCCGGCCGGCGCTGCGCGCCGCCAGCAGGTTGCCAGCGCCGTAGTACAGGCCGACGCGCATGGTCACCGCATAGGACAAGCCCGTCGGCACCATGAATGCCGTGGACACGATCTGCAGGGCAATCTGGTGCGCCGCCAGCTCGGTGCTGCCCAGCACGCCCATGCACAGCGCGGCGAAGGCGAACAGGCCCACTTCCACCATGTAGGTACCGCCAATCGGCAGGCCCAGCCGCCACAGCTCGCGCAGGGCCGCCAGTGATGGGCGTGACAGGCCCTTGCGCAGCGGGTAGGCGGTATAGGCCGGATGCCAGCGGATATACAACGCCAAGGCAATGGCCATGCCCATCGACACCACTGCAGTGACCAGGCCGATACCCATCAGGCCCAGCTTGGGCAAACCGAACATGCCTTCGATCAGTGCCACGTTGAACAGGTAGTTGAGCACCGTGCCGAACAAACTGATGACCATCACCGGGGTCGAGCGGCCCAGCGCGCTGGTGAAGCCACGCAAGGCCATGAAGGTCAGATAGCCGGGCAGGGCCAGTGGCAGCAGGGTGAGAAATTCGGCGGCCGAGGCCACGTTCTCGGGCTTCTGCCCGAAAAGCAGCAGCACAGGTTCAAGATTCCACAGCACCAGCGCGGCGAACAGCGCCAAGGCCCAGGCCAGCCATAGGCCGTTCTGCGCCAGTCGGGTGGCTCCTTCGATGTCGTTGGCACCCTTGCGAATGGCCACCAGCGTGCCGACTGCGGCAATCACGCCCAGGCAGAAGATCGATACGAACGAATAGCTGGCTGCCCCCAGGCCACCACCCGCCAAAGCCTGAGGGCTGATGCGGGCCATCATCAGGGTGTCAGTCAGCACCATCAGCATGTGCGCCAACTGCGAGGCAATCAGCGGCCCGGCCAGGCGCAGCAAAGCCTTGAGTTCTGTGGTGGGCGCGACGTGCATGGGGGCAGTCCTTCATTCTGGGGTGATCAACGAAGGGCGATTCTGAGGCTTCGGTCAACTTTGCACAAAAGGATAAATGCGATAGTTGGCATGAGTTGAACTCATGTATATAGGGTTCTCGGAGATTTGCCTAACACGCCCATATTGCAGGTGTCTCATGCCACGCCAGCTACCACCGCTGTATGCCTTGCGCGCATTCGAAGCTGCCGCGCGGCTAAGTTCCTTCACCCGTGCAGGCGAAGAGCTTTCTATCACCCAAAGCGCCATTAGCCGGCATATCCGTACGCTGGAGGAGCATTTTGCTTGCCGCCTGTTCGTGCGCAGTGGCCGCAGCCTGCAACTTACCGAAGCGGGGCGGGTACTGCTGCCGGGCGTGCGCGAGGGTTTCGCGGCGTTTGAGCGGGCCTGTGAAACCTTGTGTGGTGAAGACGACATACTGCGTATGAAAGCCCCCTCGACCCTGACCATGCGCTGGTTGCTGGCGTGCCTTAGCCGCTTTCGGCATCTGCAGCCGGGCAATGAGGTGCAGCTGACCAGCGCCTGGATGGATGTCGACCATGTGGATTTCAACCAGGAGCCGTTCGATTGCGCTGTGTTGCTCAGCGACGGGGTATTCCCGCCGGAGTGGGAGGTGCGCAAGCTGTTCCCTGAGCTGTTGATCCCGGTCGGCGCGCCGGACCTGCTCGACGAGGAGCCCTGGGATGTGTGCAGGCTGGCCTCTGTCGAACTGCTGCACCCCACGGTGGACAAGCGTGACTGGCGGGAATGGCTGGAGCGTATGGGGCTTGGCGACCAGGTGTCGCTCAAGGGCGGCCAGGTGTTCGATACCCTGGAGCTGGGCATGATTGCCGCGGCGCGGGGCTACGGGATATCCATGGGCGACCTGCTGATGGTGGCCGAAGATGTGGCGCAGAAGCGCTTGAGCCTGCCATGGCCGACGGCGGTGCCCAGCGGCATGGATTACTATCTGGTATGGCCGCGCACTCGCCCGAGTGGCGAGCGTTTGCGGCGCTTGAGTGCGTTTCTGGAAGACGAGGTGGCGGCGATGGATTTGCCGGATGTGGAAGTCCTGCCGCGTCTTTGATCACCTGTACCAGCCTCTTCGCGGGCTCGCCCGCGAAGAGGCTGGTACAGATTTACATCGAGCCCAGGTTCAATGCCTGTGCACAGGCCTGCAGCGACCGGCGCTCGCTTTGCGCATACAGCGCCAGCTCATCCTGTACCTGCAACCCCAACGCCGCTTCGAACGCTTCGCGGTTGGCGTTGCTGCCGTATTCGGCCTGCGCATCGTCACCCAGGTTGGACTGGAAGATCCCCGCCGCACTCACTGGCAGGAAGTCCTCGTACACCAGCGCCTCGAAGTGCACGTGGCCCGCGTCGATCAAGCCTTGCAGAGTGGTCGGGCGGCCTTCCTGATCGCGTGCGGCCAGGCCTTTCTCGGTGGCGAAGTAGCGGAAATATGCAAGGCCTTGTTCGCGCATCTGCGCCAGGTCATCCGGGAATTCGGCAAAGTTTGCCTGCAGCAGCGCCATGTAACGCTCGGCATTGGCTTCGGCCGGAGCGCCGCCCAGCGCAGCGCGGGTAGCGTCGAGCAACTTGTCGTAAAGCTGGCGACCTTTCGGCGTCAGCGCCGCGCCACGTTGCTCGATTTCGCCAAAGCGCGCGGTGTGGCTGCCTTCGCGGCCTTGCTGGTCGCGGAAGGCGACCGTTTCCTGCAGGGCCTTGAAGCTGGTCTGGCGCAGCAGGATCGGGTGGCGCCGTGTGGGTGGGCCTTCAACCACGGCCTTCGGCGGAATGCCCTTGGCAGGCATGCCGAGCTGGATTGCATCGATATCCAGAGTACGCGGGGTCAGGTGGTTGATGTGCGGGCCCTTGAAGGCCACCACATCGGCGATCAGGCGGTGTTGGTCGTGCAGCTGCTGGTATTGCTCGGCCGTGACGGTAGCGTCCTGGTGCCAGCGGAAGGTGTGCAGCGCTTCCTGCACGAACGTCTCTGCATCCGCGGCGTCAAGGCCACCCTCGCGCTCACACTGGGCGATCAGTTCGAGGGCACGGGATGTGAAGATCTGGCGCTTGGCCAGGATGCCCTGTGCCAGCTCGCGCAACTGCGGGTTGTCGATCAGCTCCAGGCGCAGCAGCGAGGTGAACACACGGAACGGGCTGACATGCAGCGATTGCTCGTGCACCGCGCGGAAGGCAGTGGAATGCACCGGTACGCCAGCGGAGCTGAGGTCATAGTAGCCGACCGGCTGCATGCCCATGACGGCGAACAGGCGGGCGATGGTGGCCAGTTCTTCGGCGGTGCCGACGCGGATGGCGCCGTGACGTTCCTGGTCCAGGCGCTCGATTTCGCCGGTCCAGCGCAGGGCCTCGGCCACTTCGGGTTGCTGGGCCATCACCTGCTGGTTGATTTCGCTCACCAGCTCCAGCAGCGTGCCGTACAGCGGCACTTCCTGTTTGTACATGAGCGACATGGCGGCAGAGAACTGCGCGCGGATGCTGTCTGGGCTGACGAAATCGTTGGCGGGCATCGCTAGCTTCCTGGTTGGGTTCGGACGCTTACATGAAAGCTGGGAATGCACTTTGCTCACAAGCGAAAAAAAGTGAGTGTGTCATTCCTTTTTTGATCGACCTCGACGGCCCTTTCGCAGCTAAAGCCGCTCCTACAGGGACCGTGCAAGGTTGGGGGCTTGCGCAGGGCCCCGTAGGAGCGGCTTTAGCCGCGAAGAGGCCCTCAAGCCTGGAGCTGTTCGTGGATCCACTCCACCAGCGCCCGCACCTTGGGCACCTCCGCCGCATGCTCGGCATACGCCAGGTAATGCGCCCCGGCACTGCGCATCGCATGGTTCCACGGCACCACCAGGCTACCGTCGGCCAGTTCCTTCGCCGCCAGGTAGCGCGGCACCAGCGCTACCCCGCACCCGGCCTGTGCTGCGCTCAACGCCATATAGAACGTATCGAAGCGCGGCCCGTGGTAGGCGCTGACGCTCTGCAGGTCCTGCTCCAGGAACCACTCATGCCAGGCCTCCGGCCGCGAGGTGCTTTGCAGCAGCACCAGTTCGGCCAGCTCCTCGGCACCGGCCAGCTTGCGCCCGGCCAGCAGCTCTGGCGCACACACCGGCACCACCTCTTCGCGGAACAACTCCACGCAAGTGGCCCCCGGCCAAGTGCCCTGGCCATAGAAGAACACCACATCAGCCGAGCCTTGCAGCAGGGCGAACGGCTCCATCTCGTTGCGAATGTCCAGGTGGATATTGCCGTGCCGTTTGCCAAAACCTTTCAGATGCGGGATCAACCAGCGCACGCCAAAACTCGGTTGAGTGGCTACTTTCAGTATCTCGGTCTGTTCGCCGTAGGTGAGCACATAGCGGCTGGACATATCCACCTGGGTGAGGATCTTGTTGACCTCCGCCAGGTACAGGCTGCCGGCCGGGGTCAGCTGCAAGCGCCGGCGGATGCGCAGGAACAGGTGGTGGCGCAGCATGTCTTCCAGCTGCGCCACCTGCTTGCTGACCGCGCTCTGGGTCAGGTGCAGTTCTTCGGCGGCACGGGTAAAACTCAGATGGCGGGCTGCAGCTTCAAAGCACTGCAGGGCGGTCATGGAGGGTACCAGGCGTTTTGACATAGCGGTCTCTGCGGCTCAAATCATTACCTGACGGAATGATATGCGGAATAAAGGTCGTTTGTTGTACCTATGTGATCGGATTAATACTGATCCACATCATTTTTCCACCCCATCACCGATGTAGGAGATGCACAAATGGTTGCTGGATTGCTCGAGCGCCTTGGCGTTGCCGCCGAGGCTTACACCCAGGGCGACTACCCTGTTCACACGCCGATCGACGGCAGCCAGATCGCCTCGGTGAAACTGCTCGGCAAGGCCGAGACCATCGCCCGCATCGATCAGGCCCAGAGCGCCTTCGAAGCCTGGCGCAGTGTGCCGGCTCCGCGCCGTGGCGAACTGGTGCGCCTGTTCGGCGAAGTGCTGCGTGAGCACAAGGCCGACCTCGGCGAGCTGGTCTCGATCGAGGCCGGCAAGATCACCCAGGAAGGCCTGGGTGAAGTGCAGGAAATGATCGATATCTGCGACTTCGCCGTTGGCCTGTCGCGCCAGCTGTACGGCCTGACCATCGCTTCCGAGCGCCCGGGCCACCACATGCGTGAAACCTGGCACCCGCTGGGTGTGGTCGGCGTGATCAGCGCCTTCAACTTCCCGGTTGCCGTGTGGGCCTGGAACACCGCCCTGGCCCTGGTGGCCGGCAACTCGGTGGTATGGAAACCGTCCGAGAAGACTCCGCTGACCGCCCTGGCCTGCCAGGCGCTGTTCGAAAAAGCCCTGAAAGCCTTCGGCGATGCTCCGGCTGGCTTGGCACAACTGGTGATCGGCGGCCGTGAAGCTGGCGAAGCCATGGTCGACGACCCGCGCGTACCGCTGGTCAGCGCCACCGGCAGCACCCGCATGGGTCGCGAAGTCGGCCCACGCGTTGCTGCCCGCTTCGGCCGCAGCATCCTGGAACTGGGCGGCAACAACGCCATGATCCTGGCCCCGAGCGCCGACCTGGACCTGGCCGTGCGCGGCATCCTGTTCTCGGCTGTCGGCACTGCCGGCCAGCGTTGCACCACCCTGCGCCGCCTGATCGTGCATCGTTCGATCAAGGACGAAGTGGTTGCCCGCGTCAAAGCCGCCTACGGCAAAGTGCGTATCGGCGACCCACGTAAAGACAACCTGGTCGGCCCGCTGATCGACAAGCAGTCGTTCGACGCCATGCAGGGTGCACTGGCCAAGGCCCGCGACGAAGGTGGTCAGGTATTTGGTGGCGAGCGTCAGCTGGCCGACCAGTACCCGAACGCCTACTACGTTTCGCCAGCCATTGCTGAAATGCCGGCTCAAAGTGACGTGGTGCGCCACGAAACCTTCGCACCGATCCTGTACGTGCTGGCCTACGACGACTTCGAGGAGGCCCTGCGCCTGAACAACGAAGTGCCACAAGGCCTGTCGTCGTGCATTTTCACCACCGACATCCGTGAAGCCGAGCGCTTCCAGAGCGCCTCGGGCAGCGACTGCGGCATCGCCAACGTCAACATCGGTACCAGCGGCGCCGAGATTGGCGGTGCGTTTGGCGGCGAGAAGGAAACCGGCGGTGGCCGTGAGTCGGGCTCGGATGCCTGGAAAGGCTACATGCGTCGCCAGACCAACACCGTGAACTACTCGCGCGAGCTGCCGCTGGCGCAGGGTATCGTGTTCGACTGATGTATTGATGCTGCATGGCCGGGGGCCTGGCCCCCGGTTCGCGGGTAGACCCGCTCCTACAGGGTTCGTCCAAGCGACACCGACCCCTGTAGGAGCGGGTCTACCCGCGAAAGGGCCGCCCTGCGGCCCCAACAAGAACAAATTGCTGGAGCCGGCCATGTCCGAACTGCGTCAACAATGCTTGTGGGAACACGTCAGCAAACCGACCGTCGCCGCCCAGGCCCTGGCCGGTGAGCACAAGGCCGATGTCTGTGTGATCGGCGGCGGCATTACCGGCCTGTCGGCGGCCATCCACCTGCTCGAACAGGGCAAGTCGGTGATCGTGCTGGAGGCCTGGAAGATCGGCCACGGTGGCTCCGGGCGCAACGTCGGCCTGGTTAACGCCGGTACCTGGATCCGCCCCGACGACGTCGAGGCCACCCTTGGCCAGAAGCAAGGCAGCCGCCTGAACAAGGTGCTTGGCGAAGCCCCGGCTGAAGTGTTCGCCATGATCGAGCGCCTTGGCATCGACTGCCAGGCCCAGCACAAAGGCACGCTGCACATGGCGCACAACGCCACCGGTATCGCCGACCTCGAAGCGCGTCACGAACAATGGCGCCGCCGAGGTGCCGACGTCGAGCTGCTGACCGGTGCCCAGTGCCAGGAATACTGCGGTACCGACAAGATTTCCGCTGCGCTGCTTGATCGCCGTGCCGGCACCATCAACCCCATGGGCTACACCCAGGGCCTGGCGGCTGCCGTGGCGCGCCTGGGCGGCAAGATTTTCCAGCAGTCTTCGGTCGAAGGCCTGGAGCGTGAAGGTGATGGCTGGCGGGTGAAGACTGCGCGTGGCGCTGTGCGCGCCGAAAAAGTGGTGATTTCCACCGGCGCCTACACCGAAGGCGACTGGAGCAACCTGCAGAAGCAGTTCTTCCGCGGCTATTACTATCAGGTAGCCTCCAAGCCGCTGCAGGGCACCGCAGCCGACAAGGTGCTGCCACATGGACAAGGTTCGTGGGACACCCGCACCGTGCTCAGCAGCATCCGCCGTGATGATCAGGGCCGCCTGCTGCTCGGCAGCCTGGGCCGGGTCGACAACAAGCCAGCCTGGTTCGTGCGCAGCTGGGCCGATCGCATCCAGAGCCACTATTACCCGGAGCTGGGCAAGGTCGAGTGGGAAATGCACTGGACTGGCTGCATCGACTTCACGCCTGACCACCTGATGCGCCTGTTCGAGCCGGCGCCTGGGTTGGTGGCGGTGACCGGGTACAACGGGCGCGGTAATACCACCGGCACCGTGATCGGGCGTGCGTTTGCCGAGTTCCTGCTCAAGGGCGAGGCGGACAGCCTGCCGATTCCGTTTTCGCCGATGAGCGGTGTGAGCGCGCCTTCGCTGCGGACGGCGTTCTATGAGTCCGGGTTCTCGCTGTACCACGCGGGGCAGTGCCTGAGGGTTGTGTTGTAAGTACTGGCCTCTTCGCGGGTAAACCCGCTCCTACAAATTGTTCACCGCCTGAGAGGGCTGTGGTGAACCTGTAGGAGCGGGTTTACCCGCGAAGAGGCCAGCACAGGCTTACTTGTGCAGCCAGCTGAGGAAGCCACCTTTCTTGATCAGGGCCGGCTTCTGCAACAACAACGACTCCCGGCTCTGCCGCCGGAACCGCTGCAATTTGCTCAACGCCGTCTGCACTTCGCCACGCTGCTGCAAACAGCTCTTCACCTGTTCCTTGTCGATCCGGTACAGCACGCAACTGGTCAGCGTGCGGAATTCGGCCAGCGAATCTTCGTCGTCGATGATCCCCTCGATCCCCAGCACCTCACCCGGCCCCATGCGCCCGGCTTCCAACAGTTTGTCTCCGTCGCGCACCGAGGCCGATACCACACCGCTGCCAATCACCAGCAGATGATCGGAATGCTCGCCCACCCCCAGGATCACCTGGTCCGCCAGGTACTCGACTGCAGTCATGCGCTGGCTCAACGCATCGCGCTCTTCGTCACTTAGCGAGCGGAACACTCGAACCTCATCCAGCACCTCGCGCTGGCGGCTGCGCGGCGGTACGGCCAGGTCGACGTTCCACATCACCCCGCTGGCCTCCAGGTGCCGGTGCGCCAGGTCGAACAGCTGGTTGCGTGCATCGCCCTTGACGCCCGCATCGGCCACGAAGCCGCTGGCCTCGTACTCCACCGACTCCAGTGTCGAGGCCTTTACCGTCACCTTCGGCTTCGGGGTTGCAAGGATGGCACTGACGCCCTGCAAGGCTTTTTCCAGCGCATCGAACACGCGCTTGGGTCGCACCTTGGCCGGGACCACCACGCTGATCGATACCCCGTGCACATCGGCCGGGCGACTGTGGTTGAGCAGCCGCGCCTTGGCCGCTACCGAGTTGGGGATCACCGCCAGGCTGCCGGTACCGGTCAGCAGGCGCGTGGCGCGCCAGTCGATATCAAGGACCTTGCCTTCGGTGCCGTCGATGGAGATTGAGTCGCCAATCTGATAGGGCCGCGTGGTGTTCAGCACGATGCCGCTGAAGACATCAGCCAGTGTGCTCTGCAGCGCCAGGCCGATGACGATGGCCATTACCCCGGAGGTGGCCAGCAGGCCCTTCACCGGCAGTTGCAGCACATAACCTGCGGCCGCGACCACGGCGGCGAGGAAGATCAACGCCCCCAGCACATCCTGCAGCAAGCGCCCGCCATGGCTGCCACGGGCCACCAGCAACAGGCCGAATACCACGGTTACCGTGCGCGCACCGAACAGCCACCAGCCGATGGCCAATACCGTGGCCATCAGGTTGCGCGAGACATCGTCGGGCCACGGCGGTGGTTGCAGCGGGCTCATGCCGGCGGCCATCAGCACTGAGCTGAACAGCAGGAAGATCACCAGGCGCGCGCTGATGCGCCAGGCATGACGCTGAATGGGGATCAGTTGCCAAAGCACGAGGTCGAGCAGGATCAGGGCGCAACCGAGCAACAACGGGGACGACTGGATGAACGCCAGCATGGTGGTCTCGGGGGTGAGGGGAGGGCTGTGGGTAGTAATAGAGCAGGTTTGCCGGGCAGGCAATGCAAGCCTGTGCTGGCCCCTTCGCGGGCTTGCCCGCTCCCACAGGTAAAGCGCTGATTTTGAATCTTGTGCGATCCCTGTGAGAGCGGGCGAGTCCGCGAAGAGGCCAGCAAAACCAACGCCAACCTATCGTTCCTAAAACAGAACGCTAAAGCCAAAAACCGCTATCTACCGCTCCAAAGGTGATGGTTTTAATCTTCTCCCATCAACGCGAAACACCCAACTTACTGAACATCAAAACCCTTAGGAGCTACCCCCATGACCAACTTCAAATACAACCGCCTGAACAAAGACGACGCCGCCGTACTGCTGGTCGATCACCAGGCTGGCCTGCTGTCCCTGGTCCGCGACATCGAGCCGGACGCGTTCAAGAACAACGTGCTGGCCCTGGCCGACCTGGCCAAGTTCTTCAACCTGCCGACCATCCTCACCACCAGCTTCGAGCAAGGCCCCAACGGCCCACTGGTGCCAGAACTGAAAGCCCTGTTCCCGGACGCCCCGTACATTGCCCGCCCTGGCCAGATCAACGCCTGGGACAACGAAGACTTCGTCAAGGCCGTGAAGGCCACTGGCAAGAAGCAACTGATCATCGCCGGCGTTGTGACTGAAGTGTGCGTAGCTTTCCCGGCCCTGTCTGCCTTGGAAGAAGAGTTCGACGTGTTCGTGGTCACTGATGCCTCCGGTACCTTCAACGCCATGACCCGCGACGCCGCCCACGACCGCATGAGCCAGGCGGGTGCGCAATTGATGACCTGGTTCGGCGTGGCCTGCGAGCTGCACCGCGACTGGCGCAACGACATCGAAGGCCTGGCCGCGCTGTGCTCCAACCACATCCCGGACTACCGCAACCTGATGACCAGCTACAACGCCTTCAACGCCAACAAGTAAGCCCAATCGCCGCGGGCACCGCCAATCGGTGCCCGCCCAGGGCAGCACACCTATCCAATCCAGCGCCCGTCCGCCGTTGCACAGTGGATGCGGGCAAGCTCATCCCAAGGAACGCCGATGAACACCGCACTCCATGACAACCGCGAAGTGGTGACCGTATGCCTGCAACACAAGGTGCTTGATGGCTCGCCGGGCACCCCGGCAGCGCAACCGCCGCGCTGGAAGCAGGCACTGCTGACCTACCTGGTGATCTGCCCGATGACCATGGTCATCCCGCAACTGCTGGCGCCGCTGTTTGCGCGCTTTCCGCAGCTGGGCGGCGTGATCACCGGCAACCTGATCGTCAACCTGTTCGTCATCCTGCCCGTGGTGTTCTACATCATGCCTTGGGTAACCCACCGCTGCGCCAACTGGCTGCGCGGCTGAGCCGACGCCTTCATCTCGACACTTTCAAGGAGATACCGCTATGAGCACGTTCGTTACCCGCGATGGCACTTCGATCTATTTCAAGGACTGGGGCAGCGGCAAGCCCGTGCTGTTCAGCCACGGCTGGCCGCTGGATGCCGACATGTGGGATTCGCAGATGGAGTTCCTGGCCAGCCGCGGTTACCGCGCCATCGCCTTCGATCGCCGGGGTTTCGGCCGCTCGAGCCAGCCGTGGAACGGTTACGACTACAACACCTTCGCCGATGACATTGCCCAGCTGATCGAGCACCTCGACCTGCGCGACGTCACCCTGGTGGGCTTCTCGATGGGGGGCGGTGATGTCAGCCGCTACATCGCCCGCCACGGCAGCGAGCGGGTGGCCGGGCTGGTGTTGCTGGGCGCGGTGACGCCAGTGTTCGGCAAGCGGGACGATAATCCTGACGGTGTCGACCTGTCGGTGTTCGAGGGCATCCGGGCCGGCCTGCGTGCCGACCGCGCGCAGTTCATCGCCGATTTCGCCACGCCGTTCTACGGCCTGAACCATGGGCAGCAGGTGTCCCAGGGTGTGCAGACGCAGACTTTGAACATTGCGCTGATGGCGTCGATCAAGGGCACCCTGGATTGTGTAACGGCCTTCTCGGAGACCGATTTCCGTCCCGACATGGCCAAGGTCGATGTGCCGACATTGGTGATCCATGGCGATGACGACCAGATCGTACCGTTCGAGACCACCGGCAAGCAGGCCGCGGAGCTGATTCGCGGCGCCGAGCTGAAGGTGTATGCCGGGGCGCCGCACGGGTTTGCAGTGACTCATGCGCAGCAGCTGAATGAGGACTTGCTGGCGTTCCTTCAGCGGTAATTGTGGGAAACATTCGCGGGTGAACCCGCTCCTACAGACGTTGTAGGAGCGGGTTTACCCGCGAAGAGGCCGGCCCAGGCAGCAAAAAGCTTAACCAGGGCTAACCTTCTTCAACCCACCGCACATCCATCCAAGCCCAGGCCTTGCATCAACCGGCATGCTTCGCAGTCCCCCTGCCGGCCCCTAGTCGGAGAAGCCCATGTCCCAGGATCGCAACGACAAGACCCGTCGCCAGTTCCTCGCCACCAGCACTGTGCTCGGTGCCGCTGGCGCGCTCTGGTCCGCATTACCTTTTACCGGCCATGCCGGTTCCGCTCACGCATCCACGCAAGGAGGTTCCATGACCGCCGACCTGATTCTGTTCAACGGCAAACTGCACACCGTTGACCGCGAGAAGCCCACCGCGACCGCCGTCGCCATCAAGGACGGCCGCTTCATCGCCGTGGGCAGTGACGCCGAGGCCATGGCCCACAAGGGTGCCGTCTCGCAGATCATCGACCTCAAGCAGCGCACGGTGATCCCGGGCCTCAATGACTCGCACCTGCACCTGATCCGTGGCGGTCTGAACTACAACCTCGAGCTGCGTTGGGAAGGGGTGCCGTCAGTGGCCGATGCCCTGCGCATGCTCAAGGACCAGGCTGCGCGCACGCCTACCCCGCAGTGGGTGCGCGTGGTCGGTGGCTGGAACGAGTTCCAGTTCGCCGAAAAGCGCATGCCCACCCTTGAAGAAATCAACCAGGCCGCACCCGACACCCCGGTGTTCCTGCTGCACCTGTACGACCGCGCGCTGCTCAACCGCGCTGCGCTCAAGGCCGTCGGCTACACCAAGGACACGCCGAACCCGCCGGGTGGCGAGATCCAGCGCGACAAGTTCGGTAACCCGACCGGCATGCTGATCGCCCGCCCGAACGCGATGATCCTCTACGCCACGCTGGCCAAGGGGCCTAAGTTGCCGCTGGAGTATCAGGTCAACTCCACTCGCCAGTTCATGCGTGAGCTCAACCGGCTGGGCCTGACCAGCGCCATCGACGCCGGTGGCGGCTACCAGAACTTCCCTGACGACTACTCCGTGATTCAGGAGCTGGCCGACAACAATCAGCTGACCGTACGCATCGCCTACAACCTGTTCACCCAGAAGCCCAAGGAAGAACTGGACGACTTCAAGAAGTGGACCTCCAGCGTCAAGCTGCACAGCGGTACCGACTTCTTGCGCCACAATGGCGCTGGCGAAATGCTGGTGTTCTCTGCCGCCGACTTCGAGGACTTCCTCGAGCCGCGCCCGGACCTGCCGCAGACCATGGAAGAAGAATTGGAGCCGGTGGTGCGCCACCTGGTCGAGCAGCGCTGGCCATTCCGCCTGCACGCCACCTATAACGAATCGATCACGCGCATGCTCGACGTGTTCGAGAAGGTCAACCGCGACATCCCATTCAACGGCCTGCCCTGGTTCTTCGACCACGCCGAAACCATCACCCCGCAGAATATCGAACGCGTGCGTGCGCTGGGCGGTGGTATTGCCATCCAGGACCGCATGGCCTTCCAGGGTGAGTACTTCGTCGACCGCTACGGCGCCAAGGCCGCCGAGCAGACCCCGCCGATCAAACGCATGCTCGAGATGGGCGTGCCGGTGGGCGCGGGTACCGATGCCACTCGGGTGTCCAGCTACAACCCATGGACCTCACTGTACTGGCTGGTCAGCGGCAAGACGGTCGGTGGCATGGAGCTGTACCCGGAAGGCCTGAGCCGTGACACCGCGCTGCAACTGTTCACCCAGGGCAGCGCCTGGTTCTCCAGCGAGCAAGGCAAGAAGGGCCAGATCAAGGTGGGCCAGCTGGCTGACCTGGCAGCGTTGTCGCTCGACTTCTTCAGTGTCGATGAAGAGGCGATCAAGGGTATCGAGTCGGTGCTGACCATCGTTGATGGCAAGGTGGTGTACGGTGCTGGCGAGTTCGACAAGCTTGGCCCTCCGCAGGTGCCGGTGTTGCCAGAGTGGTCGCCGGTGACCAAGGTGCCTGGGCACTGGCGCGTTGGTACGCCATCGTTGGCAGCCGCTGTGCACCAGTGCTCGGGGCCGTGCGGGGTGCATGCACACAGCCACGACAAGGCGCGTAAGTCGAGTGTTCCGGTCAATGACTTCCAGGGCTTCTGGGGTGCGCTGGGCTGTTCGTGCTTCGCTTTCTAAGGTGAGCTGATGTGAAGAACGGGGGCCAATAACTGGCCCCTTTTTTGTGTTTTCAGTGCCGGCCCTTTCGCGGGTAAACCCGCTCCTACGGGGGGCTTTGTGGTCCTTTCGCGGGTAAACCCGCTCCTACGGGCGGGTTTACCCGCGAAAGGGCCGCAAAGGCCAGCATCAATGGTGAGCCTTATGCTCCCCGCCAGCCAACAAATGCCGAATCCGCACTTCAACCCCATCAGTCTGCAGCATCCTGACCCGCGCCTCGATCTTCAGTTCACCACGGGTCACCCGGTGGTGATGCCGCAGATGCTCCAGCCACGATTCCTCGAAGAAGAACTCCAGCCACAACGCCGGATCAGCACTGTCCCGCATCAACCCCCACGACAATGCGCCATTGCGCTTGCGCATCGCTTCCAGCTCCCGTGCCGCTTGCTGGAAGGCCTCGGCCTTGGTGGGGGCGATGTGGTACTCGACGGTGACCATCACCGGTCCGACTTCCTTGTCCATGTCATCGCTCAATACCGGCACCGGCCAATGCAGCGACGGCGTCAGCTCCTCTGCCTCGGTTTCCGGCAGCGCCACCTTGCAGGTCAGCAAGGTACCCAGCGCCAGGCCGCCTGCGGCCACCAGCAGGCTGAAGGTGAGCGTTGCATGGCTGGCCAGCGTGCCCCACAGCAGGCCGCCACAGGCCATGGCACCGAAGAAAATCAGAATGTATACCGACAAAGCCCGCGCCCTTACCCAGGCTGGCACCGAAGTCTGCGCAGCCACTTGCAGGTTGGACAGCACCGCGATCCACGCCGCGCCGCTGAGCAGCATCGCGGGCAGCAGCGCATAAAAGTTGCGCACCAGCGCCAGGGCCAGCAGGAACAGGGCATACAGCAGGCTGGCCAGTAACACCAGGCGGTCACGGCTGATGCGCTCACGCAGACGCGGCAGCAAGGTGGCACCCGCCACTGCGCCAATACCGATGGCCGCCAGCAGCAGGCCGAAGTCAGCTGCAGTGCCGTGCATCTCGCCACGCACGATCAGTGGCAGCAGCGAAGTGCCGGCGCTGGCGCAGAAAAAGAACGCCAACGCGCGCAGCATCACGGCCTGCAAAGGCTTGGCGCTGCGGGCAAAGCGCAGCCCAGTGCGCATGGCGCCAACGAAGCGTTCGGCCGGCAGCAGTGGTTCCTTCACCTCACGCTTCCACAGGTACAACACCAGGATCACACCCGCGAACGAGATGGCATTCAGAGCAAAGGTCAGCCACGGGCCGACCATGCTCACCACCACCCCCGCCAGTGCCGGGCCGATGGCCCGTGACACGTTGATGCCGACACTGGAAAGCGCCACCGCGTTGGCCAGGTCCTCCTTGCCCACCAGTTCCGGTGTCAGTGCGCTCCACGCCGGCATCATCAGCGCTGTACCAATGCCCAGTGCCAGGGTCAGCACCAGCAACAAGGTGACGTTCATCATCCCGAGCAAGGTCAGGGCCGCCAGCACAACCGCTACGCAAGACATCCACAGTTGCACCAGCAACAGGTAGCGGCGTTTGTCGACGATGTCCGCCGCTGCGCCGGCCGGCAGGGCCAGGAAGAACATCGGCAGCGAGCCGGCTACCTGGATCAACGCCACGTGCAGCGGGCTGGCCGACAGCGTGGTCATCAGCCAGCCGGCGCCTACCTCGTGCATCCAGGTGCCGATGTTGGAGGCGATGGTGGCGATCCACAGCATGCGGAAGGTGGTGTTACGCAACGGGCTCCAGGCACCTGAAGGGGATGTGCTCATGTCAGAAGCTGCCTTTGAGTGGGTATTCGATGATCAGGTAGATGCGGTCGATATCATCGCCCGCCTGGGCCTGGTTGGCGCGGTGACTGACGTGGGAGAGCGACAGGCTCAGGTCCCTGGCAGCCCCCGACTGCACCACGTATTTCAGGTCGATGTCGCGCTCCCAGTGCTTGCCGCCGTCGCCGTACTGGTTCACATAGGCGCCGCCCGCAGGCGCATGGCTGCCGTCGATGCCGCGGCCGCTGACATAGCGGCCCATCAGGCTCAGGCCAGGTGCGCCGAGGGTGGCGAAGTTCAGGTCATAGCGCAGTTGCCACGAGTGCTCGCCAGGGCCGTTGAAGTCGGCGTACTTGATCGCGTTGGCCAGGTAGATGGAGTCGCCGCCGACGAAGTCGAACGGGGTGTCGCCCTCGACCTTCTGGTAGGCCAGGCTCAGCGCCTGGGCGCCGAAGCTGTACTTGGCCAGCAGGCTATAGGCGAGGGTGTCGATCGCCCCGGCGCTGGCGTTGCCGGTGTCGTGGGTTTTGTACAGGTTGCCGTCCAGGCGCCAGTTGCCCTCGGCCAGGTTCAGGTTGAGATAGGTCTGGCGCCAGGTGTTTTCCAGCTGTCCGGCATACAGTGCGGCGCCGAACGGCCCGTTGGGCGCGAAGGTGGCACCGGCCAGGCTGATGGCCCGGTTGTGGGTGGTCGCGCCGTAGCCGCTGAAATCGTCGTGGGTGGAGCTGTTGTCCTGGTTGTTGAAGGCAGTAAAACGCCCGGCCTGCAGGCGCCAGTCGGGCTGGTCGGTGTTTTCCACCCACCAGCCGGTGGCGTATTCCGGGTGCAGGCGTTTGTCTCCGGTGTCGAACACCGGTGTTTCCACCATCATCTCGCCATAGCGCAGTTGGGTGTTGCCTAACTGCATTTTGAGCGCGGCACCGGCGCTGGAGTACTCGGACTCGGCGCGGCCATCGCTGTCGCGTGGCAGCAGGCCGGTGCCGCTATGGCCGCGGCCGCCATCGAGCTTGAGGCCAAGAAAGCCATGTGCATCGATGCCGACGCCGACAGTGCCTTCGGTGAAGCCGGAACGCACCTCGCCGATGAAGCCTTGGGCCCATTCCTGGCGGTAGTTCTGGCCACTGCCGGAGGGCGAGCGGAAGTCACTGTGCAGAAAATAGTTGCGGCTGAGCAGCGACCAGCCGGGCGCTTCGGCGTGGCTCAGCGCCGGCCAGAGGGCGAGGGTGGCGAGCAGGACGCGGCCTGGTCCGTGTGTGGCGCGGATCATGAGGGGCTCCGGGGGATGATCCGGGAGTGTGGAAGAAGAGTAGACCGAAGGTCTTGTAAGGGTGTGCTGGGTGGGTATTTGCATTACCTGTACTGGCCCTTTCGCGGCTAAAGCCGCTCCTACAGGGCCACCACCGGCCCCGAGCCTTGTGCAATACCTGCGGGAGCGGGCATGCCCGCGAAGAGGCCGGCTCAGCCAGCCGGGCACTCACGCCATGTCGCTGATGGCGAACTCCTCAGCCAGATGATCGATCAGCGCTCGCACCGAAGGCAGCAACCCACGTCGCGATGGGAAGATCGCATGCACGATGCCGCAACGCGGGTGCCAGTCCGGAATCAGCTCAACCAGACGTCCCGCCGCCAGGTCCTCACGCACCGCCACCCGCGGCAAGTGTGCGATCCCCACTCCGGCTACCACGAAGTGGCGCAAGGCAAACAGGTCATCAGTCACCATGCGTGGTGTATGCGGGATGACGATGCTGCGGCTGTTGTCTTCACCCTGGAACAGTTCCCACTGGTACTCGCGCTGGGCACTGCCCCAATGCACGCTGGGTAGTGTGCCCAGCAGCTGTGGGTCAAACCCTTTGGGCAGTTGCGCCAGGTATTGAGGCTGGCCGACCAGGCACTGGGTGCTGTTGCTCAGCACCTTCATCACCATGTCAGTGTTCTCCAGTGGCGGAAAGCGCACCCGCAGGGCGATGTCGAAGCCCTCGTGCAACAGGTCGACACGGCGGTTGGTACTTTCGATGAACAGCTCCACCTGCGGGTACTTGAGCATGTAGCGGGTCAGCATCGGCCCGACCCAGGAGTTGAGCAGGGTGGTCGGGCAACTGATGCGCACCAGGCCGCGCGGTTCGCTGCGGTTGCGCTCGATGATTTCCGCCGCGCCCTCGGCCTCCACGCGCATGGCCAGGCAGCGGTTGTAATAGGCCTGGCCGATTTCGGTCAGCGAGCAGTGACGGCTTGTGCGGTTCAACAGCCGCACACCCAGGCGGTCTTCAAGGTCGGCGATTCGCCGGCTGAGCTTCGACTTGGGCATGTCCAGCGCCCGCCCGGCCGGGGCGAAGCCGCCATGTTCGACGACCTGGGTGAAGTAGTAGAGGGAGTTGAGGTCTTCCAATGATCGGTCTCCGGGTATTTGGTTGCCTGTACCGGCCTCTTCGCTTGTAGGAGCGGCTTTAGCCGCGAAGAGGGCCGGCACAGCCCCCTACAAATCCATCGTTCATAAATCAGAACGCTAAAGCCAGATTCTGATAACTACCGCCGCAAAGGTGATGATTTTAATCTGTGCCCATCAACGCGAAACACCCCGGATTGCTGAAAAATTCATAACCCTTAGGAGCACAGACCATGAGCAAATTCACCTACAACCGCCTGAACAAAGACGACGCTGCCGTACTGCTGGTCGACCACCAGGCTGGCCTGCTGTCGCTGGTGCGCGATATCGAGCCGGACAAGTTCAAGAACAACGTGCTGGCGCTGGCTGACCTGGCCAAGTTCTTCAACCTGCCGACCATTCTCACCACCAGCTTCGAGCAAGGCCCCAACGGCCCGCTGGTGCCGGAACTGAAAGCCCTGTTCCCGGACGCGCCGTACATTGCCCGCCCTGGCCAGATCAACGCCTGGGACAACGAGGACTTCGTCAAGGCGGTGAAGGCGACCGGCAAGAAGCAGCTGATCATTGCAGGTGTTGTGACCGAGGTTTGCGTGGCGTTCCCGGCGCTGGCGGCCTTGGAGGAAGAATTTGAGGTGTTCGTGGTGACCGATGCTTCCGGCACCTTCAATGAGATGACCCGTGATGCCGCGCATGACCGCATGAGCCAGGCGGGTGCCCAACTGATGACCTGGTTCGGCGTGGCCTGCGAGCTGCACCGCGACTGGCGCAACGATGTCGAAGGGCTGGCTGCACTTTGCTCCAACCACATTCCGGATTATCGCAATCTGATGACCAGCTATAACGCGCTGACTGCGGGTAAGTAATCAACCATCAGCAACGCGCACAAAGGCCGGCTCTCTCTGTAGGGAGCCGGTTTTTTTGTTGCGCTTTGTTCCAGTCGTTGACCTGTATTGGCGGCATTGTTAGCGTTTCACCCGAGCGCGAAGCCAGTTGTCATTCAGCGGCAGTAACTGGATCAGGAACCCCATCGATGGCTGAATCATCAGTGTAGGGTGAGACCTCCACACCCCGGCTTGAGGTGTGCATATGAATATCGAGCATCTGATGGGCCACTGGAAACAGTGGCCCTTTTCTGTGGTTGGTACTGACACCCGTGTCGACGAGGACTCTGTGGGAGCGGGTTCACCCGCGAAGAGGCCGATACAGGCGACTCAGTTCATGGGCTGTGACTCAATCCCATCCAGCAATGCCTCAACCAACCCTTCTGCCATTTCGAGTGCGTTCAGGTTGCTCCAGAACAGGCTCTTGCCTGTGTCATCCAGATGCTCCAAGGCTTTGTAGCCACAGTCGTAGGCACCGCGCAGGTATTGGGCGACATGCACCAGGGCATCGTGGGCGGAAACGCCGGGGTTTACGGTGAACAATGGGGGATGGCCGGCATCGCAGCGGCTGAAAGAGCGTTGTGTGGTGTTGGGGAGGGGTGGATCGGGGACAATCTTTTTCATAGCCAAACTCCGATAGAGGTTGGCCGGCACCATCCGTTTCCACGCGAAGGGTGGCGGCTGCACGCGGGGTGGAAAGCCGGGCTATCGGAACCCCGGCAGGCCATTCGGCCTCCCGCGTGCAGCTGCCATGACAACTGCCATTCCGATTACCTGCCGGGTTTCCACACCCGATCGCTGAACCGACAGCGACCCGGTCAGCCTAGAGAGCAGGCCTTCCCTGGACAATCAGACGGGCGTCGACACGGTGTGTAGGATAATTCCTTGGGATTGGCGTGAACGTAGGAAATGGTTCGCGGGGAAGTAGGACCCAGCTGAGAATTAGACGATTTTGTGATGGCTTTTGTGTGTTCGCGTAATGGCGGCGAGGTGAACGTCAGGAAATTGCAGGATGGCTTCCAGGTGCCTGGCGATAGTTTTTGGGCGCCCATGAGATCGAGCGCCGCCCGCGCGGCGCTTCGCGGGTAAACCCGCTCCTACGTTTGTTTCTGGCCAGTCCCTCCTGTGCCAGGCGCGCGCGACTGCCTTGTTTGTACGACGCGATATCGAGGCGTGCGCCAGGGGGGCTCGCGTGCGCGTCCCACAGGAATAACTGGCCCGAAACAAACGTAGGAGCGGGTTTACCCGCGAAGCGCCGCGCGGGCGGCGCCCGATCTCACAGGCACTACAACCCTCAAGGCATGCGCCAAAAGGCCTCAGTCCGCATCCGAATCAAACAACCGCTCCAGCTCCACCCGCGCCTCCTTGGCCGTCTGCATCACCTTGGCCCGGTCATCACGCACTTGCCCCTGGGCCTCCAGCACCTCTTCGTCATGCTGGGTAAACCGTGCAATGCGGTCCGCCGCCTGTTCATCGCTCAGGCCCAACCCCACCAGTGCCCGGCGGGTCATTTCCAGGCTGGAGTAGAACGTCTCGCGAATCGGCTCCGCGCCCACATCCGCCAGTTTGTGCACATGCTGGCGGTTGCGCGCCCGGGCCAGCACCTTCAGGTGTGGGTACAGGCGCTTCACCCGTGCGGCGGTATGAATGGCGGCTTCAGGGTCATCAATGGTGATGATGAAATACTCCGCTTCACCCACCTTGGCGGCGTGCAACACCTCCGGGCGCAGCGGGTCGCCGTAGAACACTGGTACCTGTTCGAACATGCGGGTCATCTCGATGGTGTCCACCGAGGTTTCCAGGGCAACGAACGGGATCTTCTGCGCCCGCAGGATGCGCGCGACGATCTGGCCCATGCGGCCCATGCCGACGATCACCACCCGCGGTGTATCCGTCTGGATCTGTTTGTATTGCTCGGGCACTTCACGCGCCGGTTGCGGGCGTTTGAGGGCGCGGGCGCAACCCAGCATCAGCAGCGGGGTGATGGCCATCGACAGGGTAATGGTCATCAGCAGCAGGTCGTAGGTCTGGGTATCGAACAGGCCTTGGTCCTTGCCCAGCTTGAACACCACGAAGGCGAATTCGCCACCGGCCGCCAACACCATGCCCAGGCGCAGGGCGCTGGCGCTGTTCAGGCCACCTACCAAACGGCCGACGCCTATCAGCAACAGCAGTTTCACGGCCACCAGCAACAGGGTCAGGCCCAGCACCACCAGCGGCATTTCCAGTAACAGGTGCAGGTTGGCGCCCATGCCCACGCTGATGAAGAACAGCCCCAACAGCAAGCCCTTGAAGGGTTCGATCTGCGACTCAAGCTCGTGACGGTATTCCGAGTCGGCCAGCAGCAGGCCGGCGAGGAAAGCGCCAAGGGCCATGGAGATACCCGCTTCTTCCATCAGCCAGGCGGTGCCGATCACCACCAGCAGTGCGGTGGCAGTAGACACTTCCGGCAGGCCGGTGCGAGCCACGGTGCGGAACACCGGGCGCAACAGGTAGCGACCGCCGATGATCACCACGGCGATGCTGGCGAATACCTTCAGGCCGTGTTGCAGGCTGTCGCCTTGGCTGGTGTCCGGGCCAGTGGCGGCCAGCAGCGGTACCAAGGCGATCAGCGGAATCGCGGCGATATCCTGGAACAACAGGATGGCGAACGCCAGACGGCCGTGCGGTGCATTGAGCTGCTTGCTCTCGGCCAGGCTCTGCAGGCCAAGGGCGGTGGACGAAAGCGCCAGGCCCAGACCGAGCACGATGGCTGCTGGTAGCGTCTGGCTGAAGCCGAACAGGGCGATGGCGCCGATTACTGCGCCGGTCAGCACCACTTGGGCAGTGCCGACACCAAACACCGACTTGCGCATCAGCCACAAGCGTTTGGGCGACAGTTCCAGCCCGATGATGAACAGCAGCAAGACCACGCCCAGTTCGGAAATGTGCGCCACGCTTTCTGTGTCGCGGATCAGGCCAAGTGCTTGCGGGCCGATGACCACACCGGCGAGCAGGTAGCCGAGCACGGCACCCAGTTGCAGGCGCTTGGCCAGGGGGACGGCGAGGACGGCGGCAAGCAGGAAGATCACCGCGGTTTGTAGAAGGCTGCCTTCGTGTGGCATTGGCTCTTACTCCATGAGCTGCCGGGGCAGCGTTCGAACAGTTTGACGGCCAATTCTGAGGGGTAGGGTGGCGTCAGACAATCATCTCACGGGAAGAAACATTGTCCTGTTCAGGGTGACAATCGGTGCCGGCGCTTACCTGGGCTCAAGGCCTGTGCTATCTCTGTGGGTGCGGGCGCGCCCGCGAAGAAGGCAGCGCTAATCCGACTGTTCACCGCCACCAAACTGTGCCCGATACTGCGCCGGCGTCATGCCAATTCGCTCAAAGAATACCTTGCGCATGTGTCGGTCACTGCCAAACCCGCACTGCGCCGCCACCACCTTCATCGGCAGGTCACCGCATTCGAGCAGCTTGCGTGCACGATCGATGCGCGCATTCTGCAGGTACTGCAGCGGCGTAATGCCCACCTCGCGCAGAAACGTCCGGGCAAAGTTACGCCCGCTCATGGCCACCAGTTCGGCCATTTTCTGCACGGTGAACGCCTGCTCGATGTGATCGACGATATAAGCTTGCACCCGGGCAATCGGCGAGTCATCGCGCGGTACCGCAGCCAGCAGCGGCCCGTAGGGTGTCTGCCCGCCCTGACGGTGGCGGGCAACCAGCAGTACCTTGGCTACTTCCAGGGCCAGCGCCTTGCCATGGTCCTCGGCGACCACCGCCAGTGCCAGGTCGATCCCTGCAGTGATACCGCCCGAGGTGATCAGGCAGCGGTCCATCACGTAAATCTGCTCGGTCTCCACCTTGGCTTCGGGAAACGCCTGTGCCAGGCGCTCCACGTAGTTCCAGTGGGTGGTGCAGCGATAGCCATTCAGTAACCCGGCCCGCCCCAGCAGGAACACCCCGGTGCAGATGGCACCGAAGCGCTTTGCCTGGCGCACGGCCTTGGGCAGCCAGCGCTCGATCCCTGGCAGGGCGATGTCATAGGCCCCAGGGCCGCCCGGCACCAGCAACAGGTCGACGGCCTCCGGCAAGTCTTCCAGGCGCCGGTCGGCCACTACCTTCAGGCCGCATGAGCCGCGTACCACTGCTTGCCCCTCGGCCAAGGTCAGCAGCCGATATTGCCGTGCTGCAGGCAAGAACCGGTTGGCGATGGCGAATGCATCCATGGGACCGGTGACATCCAGCAGTAGCACATCATTGAACAGCACCATGGCCACGGTGCGGTGGGCGGGTTTTTCCTGCATACCTCTTTCGCCTTGAATGCCGGCCGCGGGTAGCGGCCAGAAGCTGAATACGAAACGCATCTTAAGGTATCGGCAAAACGCCCAGGGCCAGCAGCACACAATTAACAACAATTCAGGTTTGGCTCAGGACTTCGTCATGTGCCGGGGGCGAGACTTTCCGTATTGAACAGGAGAGTCGCCATGTACCCTGGGACGCCCGAAGCGCCGCTGCAAACCCCCGGCGCACTCACGCCCGCGCGGCTGCGCCGGGCCAAGGAGCTGATGTTGCATAGCCCGTTGTCGATCATCGAGATCGCCGCGGTATGCAACCTTACCCGCAGCCATTTTTCCCGCGCCTTCAAAGTCAACACCGGCCTTTCGCCGCAGGCCTGGCGCCTGCTGGCGCGCATGGAAAAGGCCAAGCGCTTGCTTGCCACCGAGGCGCCTATCACCCACGTGAGCCTGGAATGCGGCTTTTGTGACCAGGCCCATTTCACCCGCGCTTTCAGCCGCCTGGTCGGCCAGCCACCCAAGGCCTGGCGGCAGGCGCAGGTACTTTCTTAAGCCGAAGCTATCCACCGGTATAACCCCCTGCGGACAGTGCCGGCCCGTTATCCCAACCCAAGGAGTCACCCCATGAGCCAACCCGATTACAAGCGCCTGAACAAAGACGACGCCGTGGTGCTGCTGGTCGACCACCAGACCGGTCTGATCTCGCTGGTGCAGGATTTTTCGCCCAACGAATTCAAGAACAACGTGCTGGCCCTGGGCGACCTGGCCAAGTTCTTTGGCCTGCCGACCATCCTCACCACCAGCTTCGAGCAAGGCCCGAATGGCCCGCTGGTGCCTGAGCTGAAAGAGATGTTCCCGGATGCGCCGTACATTGCCCGTCCCGGCCAGATCAACGCCTGGGACAACGAAGACTTCGTCAAGGCAATCAAGGCCACGGGCCGCAAGCAACTGATCATCGCCGGTGTGGTGACCGATGTGTGCGTGGCCTTCCCGACCCTGTCGGCGCTGGCGGAAGGTTTTGAAGTGTTCGTGGTGACCGATGCCTCGGGCACCTTCAACGAAACCGTGCAGCAAGCAGCTTGGGTACGCATGACCCAGGCGGGTGCACAGATGATGAACTGGTTCTCGGTGGCCTGCGAACTGCACCGCGACTGGCGCAACGACATCGAAGGGCTGGGTAACCTGCTGTCGCAGCGTATCCCCAACTATCGCAACCTGATGAACAGCTACGCAGCGCTGGCCTCCCGTTGATGTAAACCTGAATAGGCCTCTTCGCGGGTAAAACCGCGAAGAGGCCGGCACAGGCTATGCGTGACTCACAGGCAGACTGAAACGAATCCGGCATCCACCCAACTGCGACACCAGCGCCTGCAGCTGCCCGCCGTGGGCCTGAGCGACCGAACTGCAGATCGCCAAGCCCATCCCCATGCCACCGGTCTTGGTGGAATGAAACGCATCGAATACGCGCTCACGCTCGTCCGCCGCGATCCCCGGCCCGTTGTCGTCCACGCAGATCTCCACCTCGTCCTCGACTACCGCCGACGTAATCTTCAGCACCCCGTCACAGCGATACCCCGCCAACGCTTCCAGGGCATTGGTAATCAGGTTGAACACCAACTGCTGCAACTGCACCGGGTCGGCTGTCACGCACACCCCGGCCTTCAACCGTGTCTGCACATCCACCTTGCCCTTGGCGGCGTCGGCCGAGGTCAGGCGCACCACCTCGCGGATCAACTCGTCCAGCTTCACCGCCTTGAGTTGCATGGGTGACTGCTTGGCCAGGGACCGCAGCGCCCGCACGATGTTGCCGGCCCGTTCGCTGTCGTTGCGGATGTCTTCCAGGCCGGCAATCGCTTCTTCCAGGTCGGGTTTGGCGCGTTTCAGCCAGCGCAGGCTGGCCGCGGCATTGGAGGCGATGCCCAGGAGCGGCTGGCTGATCTCGTGGGCGATGGACGCTGACAGCTCATTCATCGCCTGCAAGTGCGCACTGCGCGCCAGTTCCGCACGCGAGCGGCGCAACTCAGCCTCCATCTGGGTGCGGATCTGGTTTTCCTCGGCCAGGCGCGTGTAGAACTTGGCCGTTTGTAGCGACACGGCTGCCTGCGAGGCGAGGATTTCCAGCATGGCCAGGCGCTGACTGCCGAACAGGTTCGGCACGAGGCGGTTTTCCAGGTACACCAGGCCGATCAGCACGCCCTGGATAACCAGCGGCAGGCACAGCACCGAGCGGGCGTTGCGCGCCTGCAGCTGTTGGCGGAAGGCCTCCGGGCACTCACTGAGGGCATCGTTGAGCACCAGCGGTTTGCGGGTGCGCATGGTGGTGTTGATGACCGACAACGGTGCCTGGGTCATGAACTTCTGGCAGTTGTCCATGCTCACGTGCAGCCCGGCATCGTCGATGTAGGCCAGGGCGGCCATCTGGAATTCGGCGCCGCTCACAATTAGCAGCGCGCCATGGTCGGCACCGGAGTGCTGGGTCAGGTGGCCCATCAGGGTTTCGATCAGGCCTTCGAGCAGCACTTCCTCGGACAGCGCCCGCGCGGCTTCGATGCCGGCTTCGAGGTCCAGCCTGGCCTGGTGGGTGGCGCGATAGGTCTCCTGAATCGGCTGGGTGCGCAAAAACGGATGCAACGTCTCTAGCTGGTGCACCTTGCCGGTCGCGCCCCAGATGTGGAAGCAGTCGCGGGCAATGCGTAGGTGCAGGTTGGCGCCCGAGATCAGGCCGCTGGGGATGCACACCTCAGCCAGCTGTTCATGGGCCAGCGCCTGCTCGTGGATGAAGCCGGCAGCGGTGGCGGCGATTTGCGCCTGGTCGAAGCAGCGGATCGCGGCCAGGCCGTCGCCTTCGAGCTTGGCGATGACGCCCTCGATCAGCAACTGCTTGCTGCGGAAGGTGGCCGGGTTGAAGCCGGCCCAGCGGCTGAAGCGCTCGCACAGGGCCTGCAGCTCGCGCAGCTTGTCGGCAAGGCTGCCGTGGGCCTCGGGGCTGCCCAGGGCCAGGCCGCGGAACAGGTGATAGTCGGCCAGGTTGATGTGCGCGGGTGCGGCCCAGGTATTGTCGCCGGCCAATGCCAGGTCGCGCATGGCCTTCGGGATATTGCCCATGTAGAAGGCGCACATGGCGGCGAACAGGTGTTGGAAGAACCGCGTGGTGGGCGACTTCGAGGCGGTGGCCGGGGCGGGGCAGGGCGTGCCGCTCAGGTTGGCGACGAACGCTTGCTGGGCCAGCAGGATCTGCTCGATATCGCCGTAGCCGTGGCGACGCACAGTGGCCAGGCCTTGCGCCACTTCCTCGACCACGTCCGGCAGGTAGCGGCCCATGAACAGCGAATCTGAAACCAGGTGGTTGCAGGCATAGCAGCTCATCGCCAGGTCACCGCTCAGGCGCGCCGAGTCGACCGCGTCCAGCGCGGTACGTCGGGCGAATTCCATGGGCGAGGTCCAGGCGCTGACCTGGTCCAGGGCCAGCAGCGCGCTGGTCAGATCAGCGTCGAAACCGTGCCGTTCGATCAGCTTGAGCGCGGCCAGGCAACAGGCATGGCCATCATGGTAAGCGCCAAAACGCTCGGCAATCATCACGCCGTACCAGGCCATGCCGTAGGTGCTGCCAGGGGCAACGCCGTGCAGTAGCGACAACTCCATGAGCTTGGCCAGGTGCAGGAAGCTGATGTCGTCCTTCACGAAGAATGATGATGACAGAGTGGCCAGCAGGCTGATGGCAACCGTCACTTCCTCCGAGTCGGTGCGCGGCAGTGACTCCAGGCAATGCCGGTCCTTCTGTTCGATCAACGCCTGCACATGGGCATGACTGGCCTTGACCTGTTGCCAGTCGAGGCCCCGCACCGGGCTGATACCCAGTAAGTCCAGGCCGGCCAGGGCGCTGTCGATGGCCGCCTGATAGTCACCGCGCAAGGTGTACAGCAGTGCCTGCAGCCGGCACGCCCGTGCCTGGTCCAACACCGAGCGAGCACGCTGGCGGCATTCAGTGAGGCGGGCCTCGGCCGCGAGCGTTCGTGACAGTTGCATGTCGCACTCCGTCGCCATGCAGGCGATGGCAAAGCCATGCGTGGCGCGGCTTCCCAGCGTGGCGCTGTGCTGCAGCAACTGCTCGGCGGTGTGCAGGTAGCCAGCGGCCTGCTCGAAGGTGCCGGCGTCGCGTGCGCGTGATGCGGCTTCGCGTAAAAGCCGCAGGAACGCTTCGCAGTCATCCGCTGCAAACCCGCATGGGGTGGCGCGTTGTAGCTGGCTGGCGAGCTCGAACAGCACCTCGTGCATGTGGCCTGGCCAAGCCCGGCGCATGGCCAGGGCGATACGTGCATGCAGCGAGGCGCGCTGGTGCTCGGGCGTGAGTGCATAAGCGGCCTCCATCACCCGGTCATGAGTAAAGCCCAGGCCGTTCTGGCCCGGTTGCAGGAAGCCGGCGCCAATCAAGGCTTTCAAGGGTTCGCCTGGCGGTTGGGCGAGCACTAGCCGAAGCAGGTGTTCATCGCAGTGGCTGCCCGCCGCGCTGACTACCCGCAAAAGGTCGCGTTGCGGTGCCGGCAGGCGCTCCAGGCGGTGGACCATCAGGTCGGCGACATTGTCGGAGTAGCAGTGCCGGGCCACGGCCTGCAGGCACCATGACCAGCGCATGGCCTGGGTGTCGAAGATGAACAGCTGGTCTTCGACCATGGCCCTGAGGATCTGGTTGATGAAAAACGGGTTGCCCGCCGTCTTGCCATGCACCCGTTCGGCCAGTTGAAATGCGGCCTCGGGGGCAACATGGAAGCGCTCGCCAATCAGCTCGGCCACCGCTCCAACGGCCAGCGGCCGCAGGTTCAGCGTGGTGCTGCGCACCGCTGCGGGTATGGCCAGCGGTGCGCTGGTGGTGGGCGTATCGTTGCACCGGGTGAAAATCAGCAGCAGGTTGGCCGGCGCTTCAGCCAGCAGTTGGGCCAACAGGTGCCGGGTGGCGTCGTCGGCCCATTGCAGGTCGTCGAAGAACAGCACCAGCGGTTGGCCAGGTCGGCTGAAAACCTGCAGGAATTCAATGATCGCGTGCAGTTCCTTCTGCAACACAAGGCGCGTGGGCTTGGCGGGTAATTGGGGCAGAGGGCCGAGAATAAGTTGCAGGTCCGGGGCCAGCTTGCCGAGCAGACGACCATGACCTTTGATACGGCGCTGGATTTCGCGGCGCAGGGTGACGAGGTCCTGACTGTTCTTGGCCAGCAACTGGGTAGTCAGGGCACCGAGTACTTCGATCCAGGGCGTGTAGGGCACTGCTTGGGTGTGGCTGTTGCACTTGCCGACGGCCCAGTAACCTTCGGCGTTGTCCTTGAGAGCCGCTTCGACCAGGCTCGATTTGCCCATGCCAGCAGCGCCGTTGATGATCAGAGCTTGTGGTTTGCTGTCGCGATGCAGGGCCTTGAGCAGCAGGGTGATAGCCTTTTGCTCGGCGCTGCGGCCAAACAGGCGCGCGTGGCCGTGCGCTACCGAGTCGGCGCAGCCTGGGGTGAGGGGTGCCATGGATTTGTGGGCGGCCCACTGCCGCTGGCAGTGAGCCAAGTCCACTGCAAGGGCGCGCGCGCTCTGGTAGCGGGCGTCCGGCTCTTTGGCCAAGGCCTTTGCCAGGACCAGGCTGAGGGGGGGCGGCACCTTGCTGTCCACTTCGCTGGCCGCCCGCGGCTGCACACCCGCATGCAGCTGTCGCCAGTGCTGGGTGTCGCGCCCGGCCAGCGGCAGTTCGCCTACCAGTAACTGGTAGAGGATTGCACCCAGGGCATAGATGTCACTGCGTCGATCGCTGCTGCTTCCGTGTGGGCAAACCTGCTCCGGCGCCAGGTAGGCCCAGTTGCCGAGCGGGGTGCCCTGTTCGCTGATCCGCTCTGCCGGGTCGGCGCGAAAGAAGCCCAGGCGCACCCGCTGGTGGGCGCGCAGGTACACATGCTCGGGCTGCAATGTACCGTGCAGCACATTGTGTTCGTGCGCTTGCGCCAACGCATGGGCAGCGTTCACCGCGATGTCGAGAAACGGCTCCAGCGCCGCAGGGCCTTCAGCGATCAGGTCGGCGACTGAGCGCCCGGCCGGGTACACCAGCAACGGGCCTTCGGCCGAGCGCACAAACGCCGAGGGGATCACCGCCCACTGTGGGTCCAGTTGCAGGCGGTAGTCACGTTCCAGGCGCTGACAGGCGGAAGGGGCCTCGAGCGGCGCGCGCACGGCGATCCAGGCCTGATTTGTGGCTGGGTCGCGCAGGCGGAAATAGCTGAGTTCACCTTCCGGGCCCAGCGCGCTGATCTCGCACCGCTTCAGCCAGCCCTCGTCGATTGACTGGTCGTAATCGATGGGCCTGTGGGCAAGGCGTTCATCGAGCATAAAGCACCCCCGCTAGCGACATCCTGAGGCGCGAGTATACGCAGCGGGCCCAGCATGGCTGCGGGTTACAGCCTGCTTGGCAGGAACGGGCACGCTGTTGTCCGTTATCGTCCCCTTGGGGCTGGCGGGCTTTTGTATAGTCCTTTGGCCAACCTATCCCTCGGGATAATTGTCTGAACGCCCACGCTGGCCTAGGCTGCCCAGGGCAGCGAAAACGCCCGTCCCCGCGCGAGGAAGCCATGATCCGAATAGGCAATGCCCAGGTGTCGCTGGAGCGGCGCGAAGTCTTTGTCGATGGCAAGCCGATCCTGTTGGGTGGGCGTGCTTTCGACGTGCTGGCCACGCTGATCAGGGCCAAGGGCCGCGTGGTCGGCAAGGACGAGTTGTTCAGCCAGGTGTGGTCCGGCACGGTGGTCGAGGACAATAACTTGCAGGTGCAGGTGTCCTTGCTGCGCAAGGCCTTTGGCGACCGTGGCCTGATCCAGACCGTGCCGCGCCGGGGCTATCGCCTGGCCGCGCAGATCAGCCTCGAGGAGCCTGGTGAGGCATTGGGCAGGTCGTTGCTGCGCTGCCTGGCCGAGACTGTCGAGCCGCTCGATGAGCGCGTGAATGTGCCGGTGCTGGTGGTGGATGACGACCCGTCGGTGCGCACCGCGTTGGGCCGGTTGTTGCGCTCGCAGGACATTCCGCACCACTTGTTTGCCAGTGCCGAGGCGCTGTTCGAGGCCCGCCTGGAAACCCCCTGTGCCTGCCTGCTGCTGGACATGCACTTGCCTGGCACAAGTGGCCTGGAGGTACAGGATGCGCTGTGCCGGCTGGCGCTGCCCTGGCCGATCGTGTTCATGACTGGTTTCGGCACCATCCCGATGACCGTCCAGGCCATGCGCGCCGGCGCGGTGGAGTTTCTGACCAAGCCGTTCGATGAAGACCAGTTGCTGACCCTGCTGCAGACAGTGCGCGCCCGGGCCGTGGCCGAAGGCCGCAAGTGGCTGCAGGCGCGGCAGGTCGAGGAGAAGTACCAGCGCCTGACTCAGCGTGAGCGCCAGGTCTTCTCGCTGGTGGCAGGCGGCTTGTCGCACAAGCAGATCGCCAGGCAGATCGGCACCAGCGAGGTGACGACCAAGGTGCACAAGAAGAACATCATGAACAAGATGCAGTCCCGCTCGCTGCTGGAGCTTGCGGCCATGCACAACCTCCTCGGAGCGCGGTCTGCGAGCCTGGGCGGCGCATGAGCAGAGGGGTGTGCATCGTCGACGACGATGCCTCGGTGCGCAAAAGCCTGGCCAACCTGCTGCGCTCGGCGGGGTTCGAGACCTTGTCGTTTTCCGCCGGGCACGCATTCCTGGCCTCGCCACTGGCGGGCGAGGCGGGCTGTGTGTTGCTGGACCTGAAAATGCCGGGGATGAGCGGGCTGGAGGTACAGCGTGAGCTGGCACAGCGGGGGTGGCGCTTGCCGGTGATCTGCATGTCGGCACATTGGGATGATGGCTCGGTACGGGCAGCGATGGGCCTTGGGGCACTGGCCTGCCTGGGCAAGCCGTTTTCTGAAGAGGTGCTGCTGAGGGTGGTTGAAGAGGCTTTGGCTGGCGGTCTGTGAGGTATGGCTGTGCTGGCCTCTTCGCGGGTGAACCCGCTCCTACAGGGGGGCATCACAACCCTGGCAATCTAACTGCTCCCCGGTCGGTACTGCAGGGCCTCGGCCAGGTGCGCCCGGCCAATCGTCTCGCATCCCTCCAGGTCCGCCAGTGTCCGTGCCACCTTCAACAACCGGTGCGCCGCCCGTAGCGACAAGGTCAGCCGCTCGCAGGCCCCTTCCAGCCAGACTTGGTCCGCCGCTAACAACCCACAGTGATGCCTTAAACCTTCAAGGTCGAGAAATGCATTCGCACAGCCTTGTCGCCTGTGCTGCAGCTCCCGCGCTTCAGCCACCCTGACGGCGACATCGGCACTGCTTTCACCGCAAGGCTGGTTGTTCAATGTAGTGCTCTCGCGAGCCACGGTCAGGTGCAGGTCGATGCGGTCCAGCAGTGGCCCGGACAGCTTGTTGCGATAGCGCGCGATCTGCTCGGTGCTGCAGCGGCAGCGGCCAGTGGGGTCGCCCAGGTAGCCGCAAGGGCAGGGGTTCATCGCTGCCACCAGCTGGAAGCGCGCGGGGAAACGCACTTTGTCGCGGGCACGGGCAATCACGATTTCACCTGACTCCAGTGGCTCGCGAAGCACTTCCAGTACGCGCCGCTCAAACTCCGGAAGCTCGTCGAGAAACAACACGCCGTGATGGGCGAGTGTGATTTCACCAGGTTGCGGCCGGCTGCTGCCACCGACCAGCGCCGGGCCGGACGCAGAGTGATGGGGGTGGCGAAAGGGTCGCTGTGGCCAGCTGTTCAGCGGCGCTTTCCCGCTGACCGACTGGATTGCCGCCACTTCCAGCGCCTCGTGCTCGTCCAGCGGTGGCAGCAGCCCGGGCAGGCGGCTGGCGAGCAAGGTCTTGCCGGTGCCGGGCGGCCCGGTGAACAGCAGGTTGTGCGCCCCGGCAGCAGCCAGCAGCAAGGCTCGTTTGGCTGCCAGTTGGCCCTGCACCTCGCTCAGGTCCGGGTAGGGGCGTTGCTGCAGGATCAGGCCGTTGGCTGCGTAGGGCGGCAGCGGCACCTGGCCGTTCAGGTGGGCGACCAACTCCAGCAGGTGGCCCACCGCATACACCACCAACCCGCCGGCCAGGCTGGCTTCCTCGGCATTTTCCCGTGGTACCACCAGCGCCCGGCCTGCTTCGCGTGCCGCCAGTGCCGCAGGCAGCACGCCCTGCACCGGGCGCAATTTCCCCGACAGCGCCAGTTCGCCCAGGCATTCCATATCGGTCAGGGTGGCAATCGGCACCTGGCCGTCGGCGGCGAGGATGCCCAGGGCGATGGCCAGGTCATATCGGCCGCCATCCTTGGGCAGGTCGGCGGGGGCGAGGTTCTGGGTAATGCGCCGCTGCGGGTACTTCAGCCCGGAGTTGACGATGGCGCTGCGCACCCGGTCCTTGCTTTCCTTGACCGTGGTTTCCGGCAGGCCGACCAGGGTGAGATGAGGCAGGCCGTTGGCCAGGTGCGTTTCGACGCTGACCGCCGGTGCCTGCACGCCTACCTGGGCGCGGCTGTGGACGAGGGCTAGGGACATGAACACTCCGTTGTTGCTGGAAAATGCCGCTTCCTGCGGCTGGGCAAAGAATAGCCAGTGCTGCCATGGCAGGCGCAACAAGTGTGCGTCGTGGTTTTTCAGGGCAGGGGTTTTCCCTGCGTTTTCATGCGCTTCGGCAAAAATGGATCCAATAGGTTTTGCGCAGTCGTCAGGTATGACTTAGTGTTGTTGGGCAACCGCAGTTGCCATGGGATGGCACTGCGTCTTCTTTCAAATGGACTTGAGGTATTGCACCGTGCAAATGCTCACCCGCACGCACCAGGTAATGCGCGAACTGGTGCAGGCCAGTGCATTCGTTGAACTCAACCGCTTTTTCGACAGGCTCGAGGCTCAGTGGCGTCAGGCCCCGCCCGGCGAGTTCCCGGCCTACCTGGCGGCCATTGAAGGGCACATGCTGCTCGACCAGGAAAACCAGAGTGACAGGGCCCTGAGCCAAGTGCTCAGAGCCTGGATCGACGCGTGCCCCAGGGCTTACCACCCACAGGTGGTAATGGGTATGCACTGCTTCCACCGGGCCTGCCAGGTGCAGGTTGATGGCCAACGCAACGCTGCACGCTTGCTGGCTGTCGCGCAAATTTGTGAATCCGCCACCGCGCACCTGTTGCGTGCGATGGACCGCTCTGCGCACCCCGTGGCAGCGGCCATTGGCATGCTGCGCATCAGTGCGCAGTTCCATGAGCCTGGTTGGTTGCTGCAACTGTTTCAGGGGGAGCCTGCACGCTTCAGGCCCAGTGCCCATGCCGATGTAGAGGTACAGGAAGCTGCAGCGCCGTTGCTGGTGAGGCATGGTCTGTTGCCCTTGGCCGAGCTGCCACAGTCGCTGCCGCGCTACCTGGGCAAGCGGGTCGACCATGAAAACGAGGACCCTCGCTATTACTGGCTGCGCCATGCGCTGATCGCCCGCTCCGGTTGCTTCGAAGCGATCCAGGCCCTTGCTGTGTACCTGCTGCCCCGCTGGGGCGGCAGCCTCGATGCGTTCGAGCTGTTGGTCAATGGCCCGTTGTGCGCAACCTGGGACGAGCGCTTGCGTAATGCGCTGCACTGGATGGCCGTCGAAGGCCGGCTGATGCTGCCACAGGCTGACAAGGTGCAGGCTGTCGCCGACTGGCAGCACGTGTTCGAAGACTGGTCACAACGCCCGTTGAGGCCCAGGGAACGTGCTGTCGTTCTGGCATGGCGGGGGGCGCTGCACAGCAGGGCATTGGGCGACCATGCTGGCGCTATGCGCGATTTTGCCGCGAGCTTGGCGTGCAATGCCGATCTTGGCGCCATCCGCGCCATGGGCGTGCCGTTTCGCTGTTTGGTCGAGCTGGTACTGCGCGATGGCATGGCAGATGAGAGGCAACTGTTACACAGCGCCATTGAGCGCCTGTGTGACGGCCGTTCACATGCTGCTGCCTGTGCATTACGCGCGGCCGGGCACCGTTTCGGGCTGTGGGCGCTGCCACGCTCGGCCGAGCAGGCAAGGCTATGGTTGCAACGGGCGGTGAATCGCCAGTGCGCGGGCCAGGCACCGGGGTTCGAAGTGCTTGAAGTGGCACGGCTGCTGTGGGCAGCCAACCGGCATGAAGTGGCCTGCTACCTGTATGAACGCTGCGCCGAACTGAACCTGCCGGGTGCTGCCCTGGCCTTGTACGAGCTGCACCATGGCGGCCTGGCCAACACCCCGGCGCATTACCTGGATGACGAGGCAGCCGGGTACTGGCTGCAGCGTGCGGTGGAGGCGGGCAGCAGGCAGGCCAAATACAACCTGGCCTGCCTGCGCATGGACGGCGATGAGGATTTGAACGAGCGCAGTGCCATGCTGGCGGTCAGGCGCCTGCTTGTCGACGCGCTGGGCAACGGGCAGACCAATGCGTGTGCGCGGTTGCACCTGGGGATTTTGTTACGCCGGTTTGGTGAGGCGCAGGAGCGAAGTGAGGCGGTTGCTTACCTGCTGAGCCTGGTCGAGCACCCGGACCCGTGGCTTGCAGGGCGTGCCAGCGCCGAACTGGGGCTGGCCTGGATGCAGGGGCGTGGCACCCGCAAGCAAAGCCGCTTTGCCGCCATCCAATGGGTCAACCGAGCGGCCAGCTTGCAGCCGAGGGATACGGCCATTGGTGATATCCAGGCCCAGGTCCTCAATTCGCACAACCGGGTGAAGACGCTGTTTACTCAGTGCGGGGCGGCGTTGTTCCGCGGCACACTGCATGCGAGTGAGCTACCACCGAAACAGACCTTTACCCACGCCGAGTCGTTGCAAGTTCAACCTGCAGCGGACGGGCTCAGGCGCGCACGTAAACCCAGGCTGTCAGGCCCGATGCAAGGGTGACAGCGACGCGCTTGTAGTCGGCAACTTCATAGAGGTCCGCCGCTGCCAGTTCGTCTTCGCTGATCTGAAAGACCATGCCGGCGACGCTGTCGTTGGCCTGGCTGCTGGGGGAAACGATGGGGTGATGGGACTTGCCGCTGGTCGCCAGTACGCCTGGGTCGGTGATCTCGACCCAGTCCATGCGGTAGCCCGGCATACGGTCGGCCTGGCCGTTCAGCTCACGGCCAAAGTTGGCCAGTTGCACGGCTTTATCCTGCAAGGTGCCGTAGGAAAACAACAGTACCGGGTATGCGCTGGAGGGCTGCATTCATTCATCCTGTGAAGTTGGGTTCAGCCGGGCTTCCAGCTCGGCTACCTGTTTTTCCAAGGCTTCGAGGCGTGCGCGGGTGCGCGCCAGTACGACCATCTGGCTGTCGAATTCATCGCGGCTGACCAGGTCCAGCTTGCTGAAGGTGCCTTGCATCAACACTTTGAACTGGCTTTCCAGTTCCGCACGGGGCTGGGCGGCATCGCTGCTGAACAGGCGCGAGGCCTGTTCGCTCAGGGCATCGAGAAGGGCTTTGGGCGGGAGCATGGGGCTGTCCACTGAAACTGAGAAAATGGCCGCCAGTGTAGCACGCGCAAACCTGGCGCCTGAGTGCACATTGGCCTTCGTAGGAGCGGGTTTACCCGCGAAGAAGACACCGCGGTGGATGCCACGGGCTTCGCCCGTGTTCGCGGGCAAGCCCGCTCCCACAGCGATCGCGCCAACTTTTAGAAATTGAGCAAGACAGTTGCTCCCAAAAGAATGATCTGCGGTTTGTAATCCGTTGCACATTTTTCGCGCAACCTGCCCCGCTGCTGCGCACCGAAATTGTGCATGTTTTCCATGCTGGCGACTGGCCAATCCCGACCAAATCACATAACGCTCTGTTTTTCGGCGCTTTGTCGGAACTGGCAAGGTTTCTGCAAAGACCTGTACGAGCCATGCACTGAAGCAGTTCCTTGTGACCAGGCAGTGCGCACGCGGAGCCGGATGCCGACGACGCGTTACAAAGCCAACCGCTGCGCTTAGACTTGAGACGGGTTTGTTTTCCTGGGGCAAGTCCACCAAATCGGGAGAGAGTTTCATGAAGCTAGTCACAGCCATCATCAAGCCGTTCAAGCTGGACGACGTGCGCGAGTCGTTGTCGGAAATCGGCGTGCAGGGCATCACCGTCACCGAAGTCAAAGGTTTCGGTCGGCAGAAGGGCCACACCGAGCTGTATCGCGGTGCTGAATATGTGGTCGATTTCCTGCCCAAGGTGAAGATCGATGTCGCCATCGATGACAAAGACCTTGATCGGGTAATCGAAGCCATCACCAAGGCAGCCAACACCGGCAAGATCGGTGACGGCAAGATTTTCGTGGTGAATCTGGAGCAGGCGATCCGCATCCGTACCGGCGAAACCGATACCGACGCGATCTAAGCAGCAAAAAAAGCCTCACCAAACCCAACGCCCCAGGAGAAAACAACATGACTCTGCGTAAGATCGCAGGGCTAGGAGCCCTATTGTCCCTCGTAATGCCTGGGCTTGCCCTGGCAGAGGAAGCTGCCCCAGCGCTTAATTCCGGCGACACCGCCTGGATGCTGACCGCAACGGCGCTGGTGCTGTTCATGACCATTCCGGGCCTGGCCCTGTTCTATGGCGGCATGGTGCGATCCAAGAACGTGCTGTCGGTGATGATGCAATGCTTTGCAATCACCGGGCTGATGAGCATTCTCTGGGTCGTCTACGGCTACAGCATGGCCTTCGATACTGCCGGTATGGAAAAGGGCGTGCTCAACTTCAACTCCTTCGTTGGCGGCTTCTCCAAGGCCTTCCTCAGCGGTGTCACGCCTGACAGCCTGACCTCGGCCACCGCGCTGTTCCCTGAAGCGGTGTTCATCACCTTCCAGATGACGTTCGCCATCATCACCCCGGCGTTGATCGTCGGTGCCTTTGCCGAGCGCATGAAGTTCTCGGCGATGCTCGTATTCATGGGTATCTGGTTCACCCTGGTATATGCGCCGATCGCCCACATGGTGTGGAGCGGTGACGGTGCCCTGATGTGGGACTGGGGCGTACTGGACTTCGCTGGCGGCACCGTGGTGCACATCAACGCCGGTATCGCAGGCCTGGTCTGCTGCCTGGTACTGGGCAAGCGCAAGGGCTACCCGACCACGCCGATGGCCCCGCACAACCTCGGCTATACCCTGATGGGTGCAGCGATGCTGTGGATCGGCTGGTTCGGTTTCAACGCAGGCTCTGCTGCTGCCGCCAACGGTACTGCCGGCATGGCCATGCTGGTCACTCAGATCGCTACCGCCGCCGCCGCCCTGGGCTGGATGTTCGCCGAGTGGGTCGGTCACGGTAAGCCAAGTGCTCTGGGCATCGCTTCGGGCGTGGTTGCTGGCCTGGTCGCCATCACCCCGGCTGCGGGCACCGTCGGGCCGATTGGCGCGCTGATCATCGGCCTGGTTTCGGGTGTGCTCTGCTACTTCTGCGCCACCACGCTCAAGCGCAAACTCGGCTATGACGATTCGCTGGATGCCTTCGGCGTGCACGGTGTTGGCGGCATCATCGGCGCCATCCTGACGGGTGTATTCGCGGCCCCGGCGCTGGGCGGCTTCGGTACCGTCACCGACATCGGCATGCAAGTCTGGATCCAGGCCAAAGGTGTGATTTTCACCGTGGTCTACACCGCCATCGTCACCTACGTGATTCTCAAGGTGTTGGATGTGGTGATGGGCCTGCGGGTCAACGAAGAAGAAGAGTCGGTCGGCCTCGACCTGGCTCAGCACAACGAACGCGGCTACAACCTGTAACTGCGGCGCGGTAAAAATTTGCCCGGCTTGCCGGGCATTTTTTTGCCAGTTTTTCAGCATTTCCCGCACGGCAAACGGTTTATTCGACACGTTCGTGACGTAGGTAAAAAACTTACAAGCCACAGGGCGTTTATGGTGCTTTGCTTTTTCCACGGGCGCGCTAGAATGCGCGCCGAAGGGTGTTTGACGAGTAGTCCACACACTTCGCCAGCCTTTGCTAGGCTTGCCAATAGCGTGTGGCCAGCAGGGGCTAATGGATTTGTCAGGTCCTGCCAGGAGCAGGGCCTGCTGGGTGCCGCCTCCCATCACGAGTGCCGACCCAAGGGCAGTGGCCTAACCCACGGCCAGTTGAATTTTCACTGGTGGTTGCCGGTCTACGGCTGCACTGGTCTATAACCAACCTGCTTTTCGCAAGTCATGAGGTAGAACATGAGCGACGACGATCTGGAAAATGATGACCTCGAAGTAGGCGACGAAGACGAGGGTGATGAGGTCCTTGAAGGGGCGGCTGACGACGGCGTGGAAGACGCTGGCGATGACGACAGCAGCCCGGCACCCGTTGCCAAGGGCAAATCCAAGGCAGCAGTCTCGGTAGACGAGATGCCTAGCATGGAAGCCAAGCAGAAAGAGCGTGATGCACTGGCCAAGGCGATGGAAGAATTCCTTTCTCGTGGTGGCAAGGTGCAGGAAGTCGAGGCCAACGTGGTCGCTGACCCGCCCAAGAAGCCGGACAACAAGTACGGCAGCCGCCCTATCTGAGTGGCTGATCGCAAAAAAGCCCGCCGTCGCTGCGGGCTTTTTTATGCCTGTGGGTTTTGTGTTGCCTGCGCCGGCCTCTTCGCGGGCATGCCCGCTTCCACAGGTTCACCACAGGGGCCAGGGCCTGCGCGGGGGCGTGCCCGCGAATGGGCCGCAAAGCGGCCCTCGTCAGCGCCAGCGCGCAAGCACGTCGGGCAGTTGCGACAGGCGCTGGATCTCGGCGTCCGGCGCCTGATCGCCAGCCCAGGCCTTGCCCTGCGGGTTGAACCACACCGCGCGCAAACCGGCGCGCTGAGCACCGGCAATGTCATCGCCAGGGTGATCGCCGATGTGCACCGCCGCACCCGCGTCCACCTCGCCACGGCGTAGCGCTTCGAGGAACGGCGCCGGGTCTGGCTTGCCAATGCCCAGGTCCTCGGCGCACAGGGCAAAACGGAAGTAATCGGCCAGCCCCAGCCGGCTGACGTCGGCATTGCCGTTGGTGACCACGCCCAGGATGTATTGATGGCGCAAGATCTCAAGCACCGGTTGTACCTCTGGGAAGATCTCCACCTGGTGGCGCGCATGCAGGAACACTTCGAAGCCTTCGTTGGCCAGCGCCTGTGCGTGCTGCTCGCTGTAGCCTACCTCTTCCAGGGCATGGAACAGCACGCGCCTGCGCAGGGCGCTGATGCGGTGCTTGAGGCCGGGCTCTGCTTGCACCAGACGCTCGCGGATGGCGAACAGGTGTTCCACCGGCACGCTGCCGAGGGTTGGTGCGTTGGCTTCGAGCCAGTCGCGCAGCACGACTTCCGCGGTGGCAATCACCGGCGCGGTGTCCCACAGGGTATCGTCGAGGTCGAAGGTGATCAGCTTGATGCTCATGAGTCTGTGCCTTTGCTGCGTTTGGCCCGAGGGTGGGCGCTGTCGTACACCGCGGCCAGGTGCTGGAAGTCCAGGTGGGTGTAGATTTGCGTCGTGCTGATGTCGGCGTGGCCGAGCATCTCCTGCACCGCGCGCAGGTCCTGGGATGATTCCAGCACATGGCTGGCGAAGGAATGGCGAAGCATGTGCGGGTGCAGGTGTTGGCCCAGCTCACGCTCACCGGCAACCTTTACCCGCAGCCTCACTGCCCGGGGGCTGATGCGATTGCCCTGGCGGGTAATGAACACTGCACGGTCGCGTGGGTTGCCGATGCCGCGCAAACGGTACCAGGCCTGCAACGCCTCGCGAGCCTTGCGACCCACCGGCAGTACGCGGGCTTTTCCACCCTTGCCCAGTACCTGCACCAGGCCGGCGGCGAGGTCGAGGTGATCAAGATCGAGGTTGGTCAGTTCCGATAGGCGTAGGCCCGAGGAATAGAACAGTTCGAGGATCGCCTGGTCACGCCGGGCGATGAAGTCGTCGTCGACGCCACCATCGAGCAGCTGCAGTGCGCGGTCGGTATCCAGTACTTTGGGCAGCCGCCGCTCACCTTTGGGCGCGCTCAGGCCGGTGGCCGGATCGTGCTGGCACAGGCCTTCGCGGTTGAGATAGCGGTACAGGCCGCGCACTGCCGACAGCAGGCGTGCCAGGCTGCGCGGAGACTGGCCATGGTGGTGCAAGCGGGCGATCAGCTGGCGCAGCTGCTGGATTTGCAGCGCCTGCCAATCGGCAATGCCGTGTTCTTCGCAGTATGCGATGACTTTTTCCAGGTCGCGACGGTAGCCCTGCGAGGTGTGCTCCGACACCTGGCGCTCATTGCGCAGGTGTGCGCAATAAGCCTCCAGCTGGCGTTTCATCAGCGTACCGGGCGCAGGGTCTGGGTAACGCGTGGCACAACGCGGCCGAGTACCTCGGCGATATAACCGAGGAAAAGGGTGCCGACGCTGCTCTTGTAGTGTTGCGGGTCGCGGCTGCCAATGGCCAGAACCCCATGCAGCCCTTGGTACTCAAGAGCTGCCACGGCGCTGGAGCCTACTTCCCGGCGCTGTTCTTCACCGAACAGGAACGCCAGCTCGTGCTCGCGCAGGTTGCCACTGACGGTCTTGCCACCGCCCAGCAGGGCACCGATGGCTTGCTGCGCCTCGGCATTGCTGACCCAGCGCCCGACCGGCGCGACGTTGTCGCCGAACAGGATCAGGCTGACGAAGGGCACCTGGAACTCTTGGCGCAGGCTGTCTTCAACCGCCATTACCACTTCTTCCAGGCTGCCGGCATCGAGCAGGTCAAGGATCAGCCGGCGAGTCTTGTCGAACAGCCGGTCATTGTCGCGGGCCACGTCCATCAGTTGCGACAGGCGATGGCGCATTTCGATATTGCGGTCACGCAGCAGCTTGAGCTGGCGTTCCACCAGCGACACGCTGTCTCCTCGCTGGTGCGGGATGTGCTGTTCGATCAGCAGCTCGTCGTGCTCGGCGAAGAAGGTGGGGTGGGCGCGCAGGTAGGCGACCACCGCTTCGGCATCGAGCTCGGCGGACTGCTTGGGTACAACCTTGGGCTGATCGGTCATGGCGGTTACTCGTTTAGAGACGAACCTGTCCTTCATAGACGCGTACGGCCGGGCCAGTCATCATCACGGGCTTGCCGGGGCCGGCCCATTCGATGTGCAGGCGGCCACCGGGCAGGTCGAGGGACACCGGGGAGTCCATCCAGCCCTGGCTGATCGCCGCCACGGCCGCGGCGCAGGCGCCGGTGCCGCAAGCCTGGGTTTCGCCGGCGCCGCGTTCCCACACGCGCAGGTTGGCGCGGTGGCGGTCGATGACTTGAATGAAGCCGGCATTCACCCGCTGTGGGAAGCGTGGGTGGTTTTCGATCTTCGGGCCCAGCTCGTGCACGGGGGCAGTATGCACGTCGTCGACACGCAGCACGGCGTGCGGGTTACCCATGGACACGGCGGCTATGGAATGCAGCTGGCCGTCGACCTCCAGTGGGTAGCTCAGCGCCTGCGCGTCAGCAACGAAGGGGATTTCGGCAGGGATGAAGCGGGGTGGGCCCATGTCGACACTCACCTGGCCGTCGTTCTGCACGTCCAGCACGATGATGCCGCTCTTGGTTTCCACGCGGATGCGCTTTTTCGCGGTCAGGCGCTTGTCCAGCACGAAGCGGGCAAAGCAGCGCGCACCGTTGCCGCATTGCTCGACCTCGGAGCCGTCGGCGTTGAAGATGCGGTAGCGGAAGTCCACTTCCGGGTTGTTCGGCGCCTCGACGATCAGCAACTGGTCGAAGCCGACACCGGTATGGCGGTCACCCCATTGCTTGGCGTGCTTGGGCTGGATGTGCGCGTGCTGACTGACCAGGTCCAGGACCATGAAGTCGTTGCCCAGCCCATGCATCTTGGTAAAACGCAGCAGCATGGGCTTACTCCGGCAGCAGGCTTTCGCCAGCATACAGTTCGGCGACGGTCTCGCGGCGGCGTACTTCGAACGCCTGGTCGCCGTCGACCAGGATTTCAGCGCAACGGCCACGGGTGTTGTAGTTGGAACTCATGACAAAACCATAGGCGCCCGCGGACTCTACGGCCAGCAGGTCACCTTCGGCCAGGTTGAGGACGCGGTCCTTGCCGAGGAAGTCGCCAGTCTCGCAGATAGGGCCGACCAGGTCATAGGCACGGCCTTCGCCTGCACGTGGCTTGACCGCACTGACACCCATCCAGGCCTGGTACAGGGCCGGGCGGATCAGGTCGTTCATCGCTGCATCGATGATGGCGAAGTCCTTGTGTTCGGTGTGCTTGAGGTATTCCACGCGGGTCAGCAGCACGCCAGCGTTGGCGACGATGTAGCGACCTGGTTCGAACACCAGGGCCAGGTCGCGCTCGCCCACGCGCTCGCGGATGGCCTTGATGTAGTCGGCCACCTGTGGTGGCTGTTCGTCGCGGTAGCGCACGCCGACACCGCCACCCAGGTCCAGGTGGCGCAGGTGTATGCCGCACTCGGCCAGGCGGTCGACCAGCACCAGCAGGCGGTCGAGGGCGTCGAGGAATGGCTCGACGGTGGTCAGCTGCGAGCCGATGTGGCAGTCGACACCGACCACTTCCAGGTTCGGTAGCTGTGCGGCGCGTACGTAGATGGCCTCGGCATCGGCAATGGCGATGCCGAACTTGTTTTCTTTAAGGCCGGTGGAGATGTACGGGTGGGTACCGGCATCGACGTCCGGGTTGACCCGCAGCGACACCGGGGCAACCTTGCCCATTTCGGCGGCGACCACTTGCAGGCGCTCCAGCTCGTCGGTGGATTCGACGTTGAAGCAGTGCACGCCAACTTCCAGGGCGCGGCGCATGTCTTCACGGGTTTTGCCGACGCCGGAGAACACCACGCGGTCGGCACGCCCGCCAGCGGCCAGCACACGCTCCAGTTCACCACCGGAAACAATGTCGAAGCCTGCGCCCAGGCGCGCCAGCACGTTCAGCACGCCAAGGTTGGAGTTGGCCTTGACCGCGAAGCACACCAGGTGCTCGGTGCCTTGCAGGGCGTCTGCGTAGCTACGGTACTGGGCCTCGATGTGGGCGCGCGAGTACACATAGGTGGGGGTGCCGTAACGTTCAGCAATGGCCGACAGGGCCACGCCTTCCGCGAACAGCTCACCGTCGCGGTAGTTGAAAGCGTTCATCTGGTTTCCTTACTGCGCTGGCGACTGCTCGGGCTCGGACTCGGACTGCAGCTCGGGCTGCTGTTCTTGTGCCGGGGCCGGCTTGGCTTTTTGCTGGTGCTGGTGCGACGTGTGCGCTTTGCCGTTATCGCCATCTTCAGGCAGATACAGCGGGCCTTTCTGGCCACAGGCCGAAACGAGGCAGGCAACAGCGACCAGCGCCGCGAAGGAGGAAATCAGGCGCTTCATGGGTGAAATCCTTAGAAAAATGCAGTATTGCGCCCGAGTATACCGAGCGACCGGCGGCTTGCCTATGCAAGGACCGGTCCGCCGGGCGGGCTATGCTTAGCCTCTGCGCAGCCCCCCGTAGGAGCGGGCTTGCCGGCGAAGAGGCCGGTGAACGCACCGGCTAAACCTTTGCATTCGGCGGCAAGCGCCCGTATCTTGCCCGGCTTGCCTGTAACGCAGCCAATTTCGAGGTTCCTGCAATGAGTTTGAGTGAAGCGCGTTTCCATGATCTGGTCGACGCGACCCAACAGGCCCTGGAAGATCTGTTCGACGAGAGCGGCCTGGACCTGGACATGGAGAACTCCGGCGGTGTCCTGACCGTCAAGTTCGAGGGTGGCGCCCAGCTGATCTTCAGCCGTCAGGAGCCACTGCGCCAGCTGTGGCTTGCCGACCGCTCCGGTGGTTTCCACTTCGATTACGATGAAGACAGTGGCAAGTGGGTGTGCGAAAAGAGCGAAGAGTTGCTGGGTGAAATGCTCGAGCGTATCGTCTGGGAGCGGGCCGGCGAGAAGCTGGACTTCGACGAAATCTGACATGAGTAGCGCCCAGGCCCGGCCGCCCAAGCCGCTTTACAGCAACGTCAGCCCTGCAGTGCCGTCACCGTGCATCAGCGTATGCCGGCTGGACGAACAGCGGGTGTGCACCGGTTGCCATCGGCATGTCGAGCACATTCGCGAATGGCGCTCGGCCGATGACGAACGGCGCCGGCAGATCTGCCGCGAGGCCCAGGTCTTGCGCGAGCAGGCTAAGGCACACTGAGCGCAGGGGCTTGAGTATTTGCCCGGCTGTGGTAGTGTCGGGTTCTGCGTCGGTGACGCCAAAGCCTTCTCAAACCCCGCCCTTGGGCGGGGTTTTGCTTTATTTGCACATTGAAAACTGCCTGTTCAAAGGAGTCTGACTGGATCATGAGCACCAAGCCTTCCCTCATCCTCACCCGATTGGACGTACAACGTCTGGAGCGTCTGATCGACAGCCTCGACGAGAGTACGCCGGGTGTGCTCGCCCTGCAGGACGAGCTTGACCGCGCCGAGCAGGTGGTCGGTCACGAGGAAGTGCCGGCAGGCGTGGTGACCATGAACTCGCGGGTGCACTGCCGTGAGGAAGCCAGCGGCAAGGACTACCACCTGACACTGGTGTACCCCAAGGATGCCGGGCCGGAAGGCAAGGTCTCGATCCTGGCGCCGATTGGCTGCGCCTTGCTGGGGCTGTCGGTGGGCGAGCAGATCGACTGGCCGGCACCGGGGGGCAAGACCCTCAAGCTGAAGCTGCTGGAAGTGGAGTACCAGCCGGAAGCAGCGGGCGATTACGACCTGTAAGGGCCAGGGGGCCGCTTCGCGGCACGATTGCAGCACAAGGCTGTTCCACAGTGGTCTTGTGCTGCGAGTTCAGGCGCCCTGCGCCAAAACCTGTTCCAGCCCCTCATTCAAAGCCTGCTCCAGCACCCGCTTGTAGCTCAGGTAGATCTGCGTTGCCCCAAGCCGGTCATCCAACAGCTCGGACAAATCCAGGTCGGTGATATAGCACCGGTACTGCTCTGCGCCACGGCGCTGACCGATAATCTGCCGGGCCACCACCGCATACAGCTGCTCACCATGTTCCAGTTCGGAAAACTCCTGCTGGTCGCAGTACAGCGTCACATGCGCCACACCCGCCACACCGGCCTGGATAATCGCCTGTACCTCATAGTAAGGCTGGTCACTGCCCTCGGCCGGGGCCAGGCGCGCCTCGATGCTGCGTGCCTTGCCTGGGCCGGTGGGCAACAGTTGCGCGAAGTGGATATCCAGCGAGGCGGGCCGCAGGCTATCGAGGGGCAGGCGTGCATCGCGGCGCATCACCACCGAGCGCAGAAAGCGTTGCAGTGGCAACAGCAGATGCGCTTCGTCATGCAGCGGCAGGCGTTGTTGCCACAATGCGTTGTATTCATCCAGCACATACACGTCGGCCCAGCCGCCCTGCAGGCGGTAGAACACCTGAATACAGGCTGGCCGGCCTTGCTCCAGCACCAGGCGCAGGTCGTGATCCTGCAGGGCATTGGCATCCAGGTACAGCGGGCTGTAGGCGCTGCGTTCTTCGCCCAGGTAGGCCAGTAGCGCCTCATGCTCGGCCAGGGTCGTCAGGCTGACATGCTCGGGCAAAAGCTCCAGCACATGGGTGTGTTGGGCCACTTGTAGCAGGTAGCGGTGGTGGAGCCCTTGGTCCCGCAGCAGCTGCACTGTGTCGAAAATTTCCTCTACGCGCTGGCCGATAGGCTGGGCGCGGCTTTGGCAGAAGCAGCGTACCCGCACCCGTGGCCGGTGGCCGCGCTGCGCCGGGCTGTTGAGGAAGTCGCGCAGGCAGCGCACCAGCGCGTGTTCGCCGTCATAGCGCTGGACCAGCACCTCGTTCCAGCTGTTGACGGTGACCTGGTCCAGGGTCAGCACCAGGTTTTCGCGCACGCCAGCGTAGCTCAACGCGTCGGTGCGCTCTGTGGTCATCAGCACGTTCAGGTCGCGGTGGTGGCGCAGCGGGTCGACGCCGACGTTGACCAGCAACAACACTTCATCGGCAACGCTGGGCTGCAAAAGGCGCACTTCGCTGACGGTCGGCAAGGGCAGGGGGATACTTTGCCGCAGACAGCCCAGCAGGTTGAACAGCTCGAACTCCCCGAGGTCGCTGGCCCCTGGATGCAGTGCCATGCGGGTACTGCTGTCGATCACCCCGTTGCGATGGGCCCAGGTCAGCAGTTCGAGTAGCTCACGGCAGCGCTTCATCGGGCTGAAGTGCTCTACCTCATGGGTGCTCAGGTTGCCGCTGTACAGCTCCCAGTGGTAGCTGCCCGGCTCCTTGCGGTTGGGTGCCTGGACCAGCGTCAGGGTGTCTTCGGCGAGGTCAGGGGCGATGCCGGGGTTAATCACTTCGACCTTGCCGGCGCGGCGCTCGAAGGCGGCGTACAGGCGCCGGCCCAGCACATTGAGATCGCGCTGGTCGGCGCGGCTGCTGGCGTTCTGGGTGCGGGCGAACTGGCTGAGGAAGCGATAACTGAGGTTAAGCTCGGCCACCAGCTCACGCCGCTCGACGGCGACCTGCTGCACTTTCCATTGGCTGCGGCTGTCCAGCAGGGCCAACTGGCGCTGGTCCCAGCCCCACTCGTCGGCCAGGCGCTGCAGCAGCCGGCGTTGCCAGCCATGGCTGCGGCCCTGGTCGCTGAGCTTCTTGTTCACCTTCAGGTACAGGCTGCGTCTTACCAGCTCCAGGCGCGCGGTTTCGCCGCGTTGCAGCAGGTAACGTTCGATGCGCCGGTAGACCATCACGTAGGGGTCCAGCTCGTCGAGGTCGAGCTGGTTGGCAAACACTGCCTGCTTGTAGTCCAGGCTCAGGCAGCGCACCGCAGGGTGTTCGCTGGCGTAGGCTTCGGTCAGCAGCAGTTTGAGCAGCGATTTGTAGGGCGAGTCGATGCCTTTGAACAATTGCCACAGGCCCGCGCCGACGAACTCACCGGGCGGAATGTGCGCCAGGTTGCCGAGGTCAAGGGCTTCCTGGCTGCGGATGAAGCGCTTGGACAGCAAGGTCTGGGTGTAGCTGTAATAGTTGTGCTCCTCGTACACCGGTACCAGCCACCACAGCGGCGTGCGCCCGGCCAGCCACAGGGTGGTGCGGTAGAACTCGTCAAGCAGCAGGTAATGCTGGGTGGTGCCGCAGTCGTCGGAGCCCAGCTGGCCATCGCGCTGACCCTGGGCGAAGCCCTGTGTGTCGATCAGGAAAAAGTGTGCTTCGGCGCCCAGGCTTGCCGCCCAGGCCTCCAGCAGCTGGCACTTGCGGCGCAGCTCACCCAGCAGCTGTTCGGGCAAGCCGGGTGCATGGCACACCCACAGGTCCATGTCGCTGTGCTCGGCCTGCGCCAGCGAGCCCAGGCTGCCCATCAGGAACAGGCCGTGGATCGGGCGTGGCGGGTTGCCAAGCTGGGCCTTGTAAGTGAACGAGCGGGCCAGGCGTTGGGCATCTGCCACCAGTTCGGCGCTTGGCTCGTAAGCCGATACGCCCGCGGGGGTGCTGCCGGAGACGTAACCCGGCAATAGCGGGTGGTTCACGTGAAACAGCAGCGGTAGCAATGACAGTACCTGTTGCTGGCGCGTTGACAGGCCTTCCTTTGCCCGCTGCAGTCGGCCCTGGTTCAGATGCAGGAAGCGCGCACGCAATGTCGCCAGGACCTTGCGGTCGATGCCTTCGTCCAGGTCAGGGCGGATTTCGTGAGGGTGGTTCATTGCGCGCTCGGGCAGGCCATTGAAGCTGTGGCGAGTTTAGCCTGAGTGGCGGGGTCGGATAAGCGGTAATTGAAATTTTGGCGCCATTTTTCCAGCGCTCGGCTGCTCCAGCTTTCGCTGCGCTTCAGGCATGATGGGCGCAGTGAGTTCATGTAGAGAGTGTCCAATGCGTGTATGGATCGATGCCGACGCCTGCCCCAAGGCAGCCAAGGATCTGATCGTCAAGTTCGCCCTCAAGCGCAAGTTTGAGGTGGTGATGGTGGCGGGGCAGGCGGTGGCCAAGCCAGCGTTCGCGATCGTGCGCCTGATCGTGGTGCCGAGCGGCATGGATGCGGCCGACGATTACATTGTGGAGCACGCCGTGCCGGGCGAGCTGGTGATCTGCAGTGACGTGCCGCTGGCCGACCGCCTGGTGAAAAAGGGCGTGGCCGCGCTGGACCCGCGTGGGCGTGAGTTCGACGAGCGCAACATGGGCGACCGCCTGGCGGCGCGCAACCTGTTCACCGAGCTGCGTGAGCAGGGCCAGGTGGGGGGCGGGCAGGCGGCCTATGGCGAACGTGAGAAACAGGCGTTTGCCAATGCACTGGACCGGATCATTGCCCGGCTCTCGAAAGGCTGACAGATTCCTGTAGGCGACAGCCCAGCCTGGCGCGGTGGATGGCACCGGCTCTGCCGGTGTTCGCGGGTAAACCCGCTCCTACAGGTGATCGCGCAGGCTTTTCAGATTTGAGCAAGACAGTTGCCCCACAGGTACCGCGTGGCCTTGAAGCCTGCGCTGGACCTGTGGGAGCGGGCATGCCCGCGAAGAAGCTAACGCAGTAACTTACTCGTGCGTCAGCTCCAGCACTCGGTCCACCAGCTTGTAGATCCCGCCCGCCGCCTCGCTGATCGACTTGGCCTCCATGTACGCCGGGGTAGTCACGAGCTTGCGCTGGGTGTCTTCGACAATGTCGTGTACATCGCATTCTTCATGGGTGCCACCCATCTTTTCGACAGCCGCCGCAGTGCCGGCATCGCTCCCGATGGTGCAGACCACGCCCGGCCCATAGATCTTCGCCGCCAGCGCCGGCGAGATGCAGATCAGGCCAACGGGTTTGCAGGCGTCGGCGAAGGCTTCGGCCAAAGCCAGCACGTCTGGGTTCACGCTGCAATTGGCGCCTTCCACGGCAAAGTTGGAGAGGTTTTTTGCTGCCCCGAAACCACCCGGCACGATCAGCGCATCGAAGTCTTCGGCCTTGGCCTCACGGATATCCTTGACCTCGCCGCGGGCGATGCGCGCCGACTCCACCAGCACATTGCGCGATTCGGGCATTTCTTCGCCGGTCAGATGGTTGATTACATGCATCTGTGCGATGTTCGGCGCGAAGCACTGCACCTGCGCACCGCGCTGGTCGAGGCGCAGCAGCGTGATCACGCTTTCGTGGATTTCGGCGCCGTCATACACGCCACAGCCGGAAAGAATCACCGCTACTTTTTTTGTCATGCTCATTACTCCAGTGTCGAGGCGCTAAATGTCCTCTAGTTTGGCAGATGTCGCCATAGGGATTCCTGTGGGGGCGGCCTAATCTTGGTGGATAACGCCTGAGGTCGCGCCCATGGACCTGATACTGCTGGCCGTACCGTTCTTTTTTGTGCTGATAGCCGTAGAGCTGGTCGCCGACCGCGTGCGCGGCCAGCGCAATTTCACCCTGGCCGACTCGATCAACAGCCTGAGTACCGGCGCACTGTCGACCAGTACCGGCCTGCTGACCAAAGGCGTAGGGCTGGTCACCTATGCCCTGGTCTTCGAGCACCTGGCGCTGCTGCAATTGCCGGCGCAGGCAGGGTGGGTCTGGTTGCTGGCCTTCGTCCTGTACGACTTCTGTTACTACTGGCTGCACCGCCTGGGGCATGAGCGCAACGTGCTGTGGGCTGCGCACTCGGTGCATCACCAGAGCGAGGAGTACAACCTCACCACGGCGCTGCGCCAGACCAGTAGCGGGTTCATCTTCTCGTGGCTGTTCTACCTGCCGCTGGCGCTGCTGGGCGTGCCGCCACTGGTGTTCATTACCGTGGCCTCGCTCAACCTGCTGTATCAGTTCTGGGTACATACCCGGCATATTCCCAAGCTTGGCTGGCTGGAGTGGGTGTTGATCACGCCGTCCAATCATCGCGTCCACCATGCGCAAAACCCTGCTTACTTGGATCGCAATTACGGTGGTGTGTTCATTCTCTGGGACCGTCTGTTCGGCACTTTCAAGGAGGAGGACCCGGCCGAACCGGTGGTGTTCGGGGTGACCACACCGCTGGCCAGCTGGAACCCGCTATGGGCCAACCTGCAGTTCTATGCCCAGCTCTGGCATGACGCCCGGCGCACCACCAGCCTGTGGGACAAGCTGCGTATCTGGTTCATGCCTACCGGCTGGCGCCCGGCCGATGTGGCCGCACGCTACCCACAGGCCAAGCAGGACCTGGCGCTGTTTCGCAAGTTCGAGATTGCCCTGGGGCGCGGGCAACAAGCCTATGTGGCGGCGCAGTTCGTGGTTTATGTGGCCTTGGGCAGCTACCTGATGGACGTGGCCGACCGCGTGTCGGTCGCCGCGCTGGTGCTCGGCTGGTCACTGATGGCGTTTGGTTTGTTCGTGCTGGGCGCGTTGCTGGAGAACCGGCCCTGGTCTGCACGCCTGGAGTTGGCGCGGTTGTGTCTGAATGCGCCGGCATTATACCTGGCCGGCGCCTTGGGCTTAGCGGTGGTCGCGCCGCTGGCCTGGCTTCTGCTCGTGGCCTACAGCCTGCTCAGCCTTTGGGGGCTGGGCCTGGCTCGCCGCCCTGCGCTCTGCGCGCAGAGTACGGAAGCGCCGGCGCAGCCACAGCAGGCCGCCCAGCGCCACCAGGCCGCCAAGCACCCATAGCTCGTAACGCTTGACGTTGCCCAGCAAGCCTTCGAGGATGGCGCCGAAGTGGTAGGCGGCGGCGCCCAGGGCCACTGCCCAGACGCCCGCGCCTATCCCGTTCAACAGCAGGTAACGGCGTGGCGGGTAACCCGACAGGCCGATGGCCACCGGCATGACCGTGCGCAAACCATAGACAAAGCGGAAGCTCAGCACCCAGATATCGGGGTGGCGGCGGATGTGGTCCAGCGCCCGGTCACCCATTGCCTGCCAGCGCGGCTTGCGCGCCAGGATCCTGCGCCCGTGGCGTCGGCCCATGAAGTACCACAACTGGTCGCCCGCGTAGCTACCGAAGAAGGCCACCAGGCATACCAGATTGATATCCATGTAACCGCGGAACGCAAGGAATCCCGCAAGCACCAGAATGGTCTCGCCTTCAAAGAAGGTGCCTAGAAAAAGGGCGAAGTAGCCGAAATCCTGCAGGAATTGTTGAAGCATTTTCTGAGGTGCTGGCGAAATGAACGCGCAGCCTACCCCTTCGCGCGCGTTCGTGAAAGTGTCCAAATGTGTCTCGACGTGAACATTTCCAGCGCAGACAATGCCAGAGGCCACTTGCCACGGCTTGCCGATGTGTGTAACACGGGCGTCATAATGAGCGCTTATCTTGCCGCTCAATAGATGATAGGGCGTTAACGTCCTCAGGAACGCCAGATGAATAATGAAGTGCTAAGCCCTGTCGCGATCAAGGATGCTCAGGAGCTTCCAGAAGAGATGCTACAGACCCCGCCAGACCTGCCTCCGGTGGCCGAGCCTGTAGCGGAACAGGTGGTCGAACCTGTGGCTCCGGTGCCCGCGCCGTCCCCGGCCATCGCCGTCCCTGGCCTGGACGACAGCAGCCTGTACATTCATCGCGAACTCTCGCAACTGCAGTTCAATATCCGGGTGCTGGAGCAGGCACTGGACGAGAACTACCCGCTGCTGGAACGCCTCAAGTTCCTGTTGATCTTCTCCAGCAACCTCGACGAGTTCTTTGAGATTCGCGTCGCCGGCCTGAAGAAGCAGATCAACTTCGCCCGTGAACAGGCCGGCGCCGATGGCCTGCAGCCGCACCAGGCGCTGGCGCGCATCAGCGAACTGGTGCACATCGAGGTGGATCGTCAGTATGCGATCCTCAACGACGTGCTGCTGCCTGAGCTGGAAAAGCACCAGATCCGCTTCATCCGCCGCCGCTACTGGACACCCAAGCTCAAGACCTGGGTACGCCGCTACTTCCGCGACGAAATTGCCCCGATCATTACCCCGATTGGCCTCGACCCGACTCACCCGTTCCCGCTGCTGGTGAACAAGAGCCTCAACTTCATAGTCGAGCTCGAGGGGGTGGACGCCTTCGGTCGCGACTCGGGTCTGGCGATCATCCCGGCACCACGCCTGTTGCCGCGGGTTATTCGCGTGCCGGAAGAGGTGGGCGGCCCGGGTGCAAACTACGTGTTCCTGTCGTCGATGATCCACGCGCATGCCGACGACCTGTTCCAGGGCATGAAGGTGAAGGGCTGCTATCAGTTCCGTCTGACGCGCAACGCCGACCTGGCGCTGGACTCTGAAGAGGTCGACGACCTGGCCCGCGCGCTGCGCGGCGAGCTGTTCTCGCGCCGCTACGGTGACGCCGTGCGCCTGGAGGTGGCCGACACCTGCCCGAAACACCTGTCGGACTACCTGTTGAAGCAGTTCAGCCTCAGCGAAAGCGAGCTGTACCAGGTCAATGGCCCGGTCAACCTCACCCGCCTGTTCAGCATCACCGGCCTGGACAGCCACCCGGAACTGCAATACACGCCGTTCACCCCGGCGATCCCCAAGCTGCTGGCGAACGCTGACAACATTTTCAGTGTGATCAGCAAGCAGGACATCCTGCTGATGCACCCGTTCGAGTCTTTCACGCCAGTGGTCGACCTGTTGCGCCAGGCCGCCAAGGACCCGCACGTGCTCGCCGTGCGCCAGACCCTGTACCGCTCGGGGGCTAACTCGGAAATCGTCGACGCCCTGGTGGACGCGGCGCGTAACGGCAAGGAGGTCACTGCGGTGATCGAGTTGCGTGCGCGTTTTGACGAAGAGTCCAACCTGCAGATGGCCAGCCGCCTGCAAGCGGCTGGTGCGGTAGTGATCTACGGTGTGGTTGGCTTCAAGACCCACGCCAAGATGATGCTGATTCTGCGCCGCGAGCAGGGCGAGATCGTGCGTTACGCGCACCTGGGTACCGGTAACTACCACGCCGGCAACGCCCGCCTGTACACCGACTACAGCCTGCTGACTTCTGACGATGCGCTCACCGAAGACGTCGGCAAGCTGTTCAGCCAGCTGATCGGCATGGGCAAGACCCTGCGCATGAAGAAGCTGCTGCATGCGCCGTTCACCCTGAAAAAGGGCATGCTCGACATGATCGCGCGGGAAACCCAGTTTGCCCTCGAAGGCAAGCCGGCGCACATCATCGCCAAGTTCAACTCGCTGACCGACGCCAAAGTCATCAAGGCGCTGTACAAGGCCAGCCAGTCGGGCGTGAAAATCGACTTGGTGGTGCGTGGCATGTGCTGCCTGCGCCCGGGCATTCCGGGGGTTTCGCACAACATCCAGGTGCGCTCGATCATTGGCCGCTTCCTCGAGCACACGCGGGTGTTCTACTTCCTCAATGGCGGCGAAGAGCAGATCTACCTGTCTAGCGCCGACTGGATGGAGCGCAACCTCGACAAGCGTGTCGAGACCTGCTTCCCGGTGGAAGGCAAGAAACTGTTGCTGCGGGTGAAGAAGGAGCTGGAAGGCTACCTGACCGACAATACCCACGCCTGGACCTTGCAGCCCGACGGGCGCTACGTGCGCAGCACCCCGACCGGCAACCAGAACCCGCGCAGCGTTCAGGCGACCCTGCTGGAGCGCCTGAGCAACCCGGTCCTCAACGTACGCTGAGGACGAAGCCGACCCGGGCCAGCCACTCCGCCTCGTTGGCGAAGTCAGCCTGGGTCAGCTGATTCTGCTCCAGCCAACCTTCAGGGAAGGCTACATCCAGGCTGTTGTCCCCGCCGTGCAGTTCTACCGTTGGCATCTGCTGGGTGCCGCGGATGTGGTGGAACAGGATGGCGAAGCGCAGCAACACGCACAGGCGCAGCAGCTTGACCCCTTCATCACCCAGTTCGGCGTAACGGTCCTTGGGAATGTTGCGGCGGTGGCCACGCACCAGCAGGGCCATCATCTGCTGATCTTCCCGGGAAAAGCCTGCCAGGTCCGAGTGCTCGATCAGATAGGCGCCGTGCTTGTGGTAGTGATAATGGGCAATGTCCAGCCCGATTTCGTGAACTTTAGCGGCCCAGCCCAGTAGATCGCGCCAGTTTCCGTCTTTCAGGTCCCAGGCATCGGCCACCTGGTCGAATGCGTGCAACGCCTTGCGCTCGACGCGCGCAGCCTGGCCCTGGTCCACGTGATAGCGCTCCATCAGCGAGTTCAGGGTGCGTTCGCGCACATCTTCGTGGTGGTGACGGCCGAGCAGATCGAACAGCACACCTTCGCGCAGGGCGCCGTCGCAGTGATCCATACGGTGCAATTCAAGGGCATCGAAGATGGCTTCGAGAATCGCCAAGCCCGCCGGGAAGATAGTGCGGCGGTCCGGCTTGACGCCGTCGAAGTCGATCTTGTCGACTTCGCCCAGCTTGAACAGCTTGCGTTTGACCCAGGCCAGGCCTTCGGCGTTGACCTCGCCATTGCCCAGGCCGCCGGCCTTGATGGCCGCGCCGATGGCGCGAATGGTGCCGGATGAGCCGATGGCCTCATCCCAGGTCAGGCGGTGCAGGGCATTTTCGATGCTCATCAGTTCCAGGCGCGCGGCAGTGTAGGCCTGGGCATAGCGGGCCGGGGTGATCTTGCCGTCGCGGAAATAGCGCTGGGTAAAGCTCACGCAACCCATCTGCAGGCTTTCGCGCAGCAGCGGCTCGAAGCGCTGGCCAATGATGAATTCGGTACTGCCGCCGCCGATGTCGGCCACCAGGCGCTTGCCGGGTGTGTCGGCCAGGGTGTGCGACACGCCCAGGTAGATCAGGCGCGCCTCTTCACGGCCGGAGATGACCTCCACCGGGTGGCCGAGGATGGCTTCGGCGCGCTGGATGAATTCGTTACGGTTGCGCGCTTCGCGCAAGGCGTTGGTGCCGACGATGCGCACGGAGCCTGCCGGCATGCCGTTGATCAGCTGGGAAAAGCGCTTGAGGCAATCCAGGCCTCTTTCCATTGCCTCTTCACTGAGCATGCGCTCTTCGTCGATGCCTGCGGCCAGTTGAACCTTCTCGCCGAGCCGCTCAAGGATGCGGATTTCGGTATGGTGGGCCTTGGCCACGACCATGTGAAAACTGTTGGAGCCAAGGTCGATGGCGGCGATCAGGGACAGGTTCTTCGCGATGGTATGCGGCATGATCTGGTTGTTCTCGGTCGTTAACCTGGCAATCGTGCCACGATAGCAGGCTATCGCCAACGCGTGACACTCAGCCGTTGTACTGGCCTTGATGCAAGGCAATGTGCCATTCGATTCTATGACGGCCATATGACAGTTTCGATTCGCGGCGTCTTGCGCAACTATAGTTACACTCAATCGTCCGTGGCTTCCTGTCCGGCGTAGGTGCGGCTATCATGGGCCACGTTTTTTGCTTACGACCCTGGAGATATCCATGAGCAGCGATCTGATCAAACATGTCACCGACGCCTCCTTCGAAGCCGATGTCCTGAAGGCCGAAGGCGCGGTACTGGTCGACTACTGGGCTGAATGGTGCGGTCCATGCAAGATGATCGCTCCGGTTCTGGACGACATCGCTTCCACCTACGAGGGCAAACTGACCGTCGCCAAGCTGAACATCGACGAGAACCAGGAAACCCCGGCCAAGCACGGTGTGCGTGGTATCCCGACGCTGATGCTGTTCAAGAACGGCAACGTCGAAGCCACCAAGGTTGGTGCACTGTCCAAATCGCAGCTGGCCGCATTCCTCGACGCCCACCTGTGATGTGAATAGGCCCCGCAAATGCGGGGCTTTTCTTTTTCAGAGCACTAGACGCAGAAAAAAGCAAGTGTTACATTCGGCCTCGCACTGCTTTTCCAGTGCCCTCTACATGCCGTCGCCGAAGCATCCCTAATTCGAATCAGTACGCGATCCTGTCGCCATCCAGCGGCGCGGCCTCATTAAGCCAGAAGCTTAATTCTCCCTTCTTACATGATTACGTCATTCCCCTTATGAACCTGACTGAACTCAAGCAAAAGCCGATTACCGATCTTTTGGAAATGGCCGAACAGATGGGCATCGAAAACATGGCCCGTTCGCGCAAACAGGACGTGATTTTCGCCCTGCTGAAGAAGCATGCGAAAAGCGGCGAAGAGATCTCGGGTGACGGCGTGCTGGAGATTCTCCAGGATGGTTTCGGTTTCCTGCGTTCGGCTGATGCGTCCTACCTGGCCGGCCCAGACGACATCTATGTCTCGCCCAGCCAGATCCGCCGTTTCAACCTGCGTACCGGCGACACCATCGTCGGCAAGATCCGCCCACCGAAGGAAGGGGAGCGTTACTTCGCCCTGCTGAAGGTCGATACCATCAACTTCGACCGCCCGGAAAACGCGAAGAACAAGATCCTGTTCGAAAACCTGACGCCGCTGTTCCCGAACAAGCGCCTGAAGATGGAGGCCGGTAACGGCTCCACCGAAGACTTGACCGGTCGCGTCATCGACCTTTGCGCCCCGATCGGCAAAGGCCAGCGCGGCCTGATCGTTGCCCCGCCGAAAGCCGGTAAGACGATCATGCTGCAGAACATTGCGGCCAATATTACCCGCAACAACCCCGAGTGCCACCTGATCGTCCTGCTGATCGACGAGCGCCCGGAAGAAGTGACCGAAATGCAGCGCACCGTGCGTGGCGAAGTGGTTGCTTCCACCTTCGACGAGCCGCCAACCCGCCACGTGCAGGTTGCCGAGATGGTGATCGAGAAGGCCAAGCGCCTGGTCGAGCACAAGAAAGATGTGGTTATCCTGCTGGACTCGATCACTCGACTGGCACGTGCCTACAACACCGTGATCCCGAGCTCCGGCAAGGTGCTGACCGGTGGTGTCGACGCCCACGCCCTCGAGAAGCCCAAGCGCTTCTTCGGTGCTGCGCGTAACATCGAGGAAGGCGGTTCGCTGACCATTATCGCCACTGCGCTGGTTGAAACCGGCTCGAAGATGGACGAAGTGATCTACGAAGAGTTCAAGGGCACCGGCAACATGGAGCTGCCGTTGGACCGCCGCATTGCTGAGAAGCGTGTGTTCCCGGCCATCAACATCAACCGCTCCGGCACCCGCCGCGAAGAGTTGCTGACCGCTGACGACGAGCTGCAGCGTATGTGGATTCTGCGCAAGCTGCTGCACCCGATGGACGAAATCGCTGCCATCGAGTTCCTGGTCGACAAGCTCAAGCAGACCAAGACCAACGATGAGTTCTTCCTGTCGATGAAGCGCAAGTAAGCGAGCGTTTCAGGCTGGATTGATTGGGGCCGCCTTGCGGCCCTTCGCGGGCAAGCCCGCTCCTGCACAGGTCATTGCGGCCCTTGTAGGAGCGGGCTTGCCCGCGAAGGGATGCATAGCGGCCCCAATGCATTTTCACCCCCAAACAAGGCCCGAACGGCGCTACACTCTGCACCCCGACCGATACGGCCAACACGAGGCTCCTGCATGCAGTATCGCGACTTGCGCGACTTCATCCGTGGCCTGGAACAGCGCGGCGAGCTCAAGCGCATCCAGGTACCGATCTCCCCCGTCCTGGAAATGACCGAGGTCTGCGACCGCACCCTGCGCGCCAAGGGCCCGGCATTGCTGTTCGAAAAGCCCACCGGCTTCGATATCCCCGTGCTGGGCAACCTGTTCGGTACCCCGGAGCGGGTGGCCATGGGCATGGGCGCCGAGTCGGTCAGCGAACTACGGGAAATCGGCAAGCTACTGGCCTTCCTCAAGGAGCCCGAGCCGCCCAAGGGCCTGAAGGACGCCTGGTCGAAGCTGCCGATCTTCAAGAAGGTCGTGTCGATGGCGCCAAAAGTGGTCAAGGACGCGGTGTGCCAGGAAGTGTTGGTCGAGGGTGACGATGTCGACCTTGGCACGCTGCCGATTCAGCACTGCTGGCCTGGCGACGTGGCGCCGCTGATTACCTGGGGCCTCACAGTGACCCGGGGCCCGAACAAGGACCGCCAGAACCTGGGCATCTACCGCCAGCAGGTGATCGGCCGCAACAAGGTGATCATGCGCTGGCTCAGCCACCGTGGCGGCGCCCTCGACTACCGAGAGTGGTGCGAGAAGAACCCCGGCCAGCCGTTTCCGGTCGCCGTGGCCCTGGGCGCTGACCCGGCGACCATTCTCGGCGCCGTGACCCCGGTCCCGGACACCCTCTCCGAGTACGCCTTCGCCGGCCTGCTGCGGGGCAATCGCACCGAGCTGGTCAAGTGCCGTGGCAGCAACCTGCAGGTACCGGCAACCGCCGAGATCATTCTGGAAGGGGTGATCCACCCGGGCGAAATGGCCCCGGAAGGCCCGTACGGCGATCACACGGGCTACTACAACGAAGTGGACAGTTTCCCGGTGTTCACTGTCGAGCGCATCACCCACCGGCAAAAACCGATCTACCACAGCACCTACACCGGCCGGCCGCCAGATGAGCCGGCCATTCTCGGCGTGGCGCTGAACGAAGTCTTCGTGCCGATCCTGCAGAAGCAGTTCCCGGAAATCACCGACTTCTACCTGCCGCCGGAAGGCTGCTCGTACCGCATGGCGGTGGTGACCATGAAGAAACAGTACCCCGGCCACGCCAAGCGCGTAATGCTGGGTGTGTGGTCGTTCCTGCGACAGTTCATGTACACCAAGTTCGTTATTGTCACCGATGACGATATCAACGCTCGTGACTGGAACGATGTGATCTGGGCCATTACCACGCGCATGGACCCCAAGCGTGATACGGTAATGATTGACAACACTCCGATCGACTACCTGGACTTTGCGTCACCGGTGTCGGGGCTGGGTTCGAAGATGGGCCTGGACGCTACTCACAAGTGGCCGGGCGAGACTACACGCGAATGGGGCCGGGTCATCGTCAAGGATGAGGCCGTCACCCGCCGTATCGATGAGCTGTGGGATCAGTTGGGAATAGATTGATGCAGGTAACGTTGCAGCCGTCCGGGGCGGTGCTGGCGCTTGAACCCGGGGAAAGGATCCTGGATGGAGCACGGCGGCTGGGCTATGACTGCCCAAACAGCTGCCGCAATGGCAATTGCCATGTTTGCGCCGCGTTGTTGGTTGAAGGGCGGGTTCGCCAGGATGGCGAAGTCCGCGACCATGGCGAGTTGTTCACCTGCATTGCCGAACCGCTGGAGGACTGCGTGTTGCTCTGGGACGGTGTGCTTGCCTTGGGCGAACTGCCAGTGCGCAAGCTGGCGTGCAGCGTCAGTGAGTGCGTCGACGTCGGCGGCGACGTCTGGCGGGTGCGCCTGCGTGCGCCTGCCGGCAAGCCTCTGCGCTACCACGCGGGGCAATACCTGATGATCGAACGTGAGGGCGGCAAGCAGGCAGCCTTCTCGCTGGCGTCCGCGCCACATGCCGGGCGTGAACTGGAGCTGCATGTGCTGGCGCGTGAGCCCAGTGCGGTGCAACTGATCGACCAGCTCAGGCGAAATGGCCTGGCGCGCATCGAAATGCCGTTTGGCGACACCCATCTGGCCGAGCTGCCTGACGGGCCGCTGGTGCTGATTGCCGCTGGCACCGGCATGGGCCAGATGCACAGCCTGGTCGAGCACTGCCGGGCTCAGGGCTTCAAGCACCCGGTACACCTGTACTGGGGGGTGCGCCGGCCGGAGGATTTCTATCAGATCGAACACTGGGACGAATGGCAGCGCCTGCCTAACCTGTTCCTGCATCAAGTGGTCAGCGACCTGTGCGGCTGGGAAGGTCGCTGCGGCATGCTGCATGAAGCGGTCTGCGAAGACATTGCCGACCTCAATAGCGTGCATGTGTATGCCAGCGGCTCACCGAACATGATCTATGCCACGCTCGACGCCCTGGTCGAAGCCGGTATGGATGCGCACCGCATGCGTGCCGATGTGTTTGCCTACGCGCCGCGCGGTTAATAACCGAAGTTTGAAAGTGTCGGTATAAGGCGGTAATTGTTACCGCCTTGGCCAATAACTTTCACCGCTGCTGAAACAGTACTTCCCAATCGTCGGAGCCGCGTATGAAACGCGTGCTCAAAGGCTTGAGTATTCCTGCAATTCTGGCCTATGGTTACTGCAAGCGCCCTTGGTACAGCGGCCTGGGGCCGCAGCGTAATCGAATCTCGCTACATCCGTAGTTCACAGGAATAATGGCGGCAGCTTATGTCGGCACTTGAAAGTATGTCTTGGGAAGTTTCATACCCTCCGGCACTCGATTTCGGTCAGCAACATACTCGCGAACAGTTGTTCAGCTCCATGAAAACAACCATGTCCAGGCACCAGGGCGGGCCGGTGTGGCTGTTTGCCTATGGCTCGTTGATCTGGCGCCCGGAGTGCAATTCGGTGGAGCGCCAGCGCGCGCGGGTACATGGCTATCACCGTGGCTTGTACCTGTGGTCGCATGAACATCGCGGTACCCCGGAAACGCCCGGCCTGGTGTTTGGCCTGGACCGCGGTGGTTCCTGCAGCGGCTTTGCCTACCGGCTGGATGAACGCAACCTTGACGACTCACTGATGGCCTTGTGGCAACGCGAGATGCCCTATCCGGCCTACCGGCCGCACTGGCTCAACTGCCGCCTGGGCGATGGTAGCAAGGTGCAGGCCTTGGGCTTTGTACTGGAGCGGCATCTGCCGTGCTATGCCGGCAACTTGCCGGATACCTTGCTCAGCCAGATCCTGGCCAGTGCCAAGGGGCGTTATGGCACCACGCGGGACTATGTCGAGCAGACCTTGAATGCACTGCGCAGTCACCAGATGCCCGATCGCAACCTGGAAGCGCGATTCAGGCGTTGCCACAATCTGCGCGAAGTCTGAGCAACCTGTTCCGGCCTCTTCGCGGGTAAACCCTGTAGGAGCGGGTTTACCCGCGAATACGGTGTTGGCGACAACGGTGAACGGCGGGTGGAATTGGCCGGCAGGCCCGCCCCTTTCGCGGGTAAACCCGCTCCTACAGGCGACCGCGCAGAGGCCCGTACTGCCTTACCTGGCCAGCACCACCAACTTACCCACAGCCTGCCGTTGCCCCAGCTTCTCGATAGCAGCCCCGGCTTCTGCCAGTGGATAAGTCTGCGACACCAGCGGCTTCAACTTGCCCTCGGCATGCCAGGCAAACAGCTGGTGGAAGTTGGCTGCGTTGTCCTCCGGCTGGCGCTGGGCAAATGCCCCCCAGAACACGCCCAGTACCGCCGCGCCCTTGAGCAGCACCAGGTTGGCCGCCAGTTGTGGAATGCTGCCGCTGGCAAAACCCACCACCAAGAGCCTGCCATTCCAGGCCAGCCCGCGCACCGCTTGTTCGAACAGCTCGCCACCGACCGGGTCATAGATCACGTCCACGCCCTGGCCGCCGGTCAGGCGTTTGATTTCTTCGCGCAGGTTGGCCTGGCTGTAGTCGATCAGCTCATCCGCCCCGGCAGCCTTGGCCACGGCCAGTTTCTCGGCACTGCTGGCCGCCGCGATCACCCGCGCGCCCATGGCCTTGCCGATCTCCACCGCCGCCAGGCCCACCCCGCCGGAAGCGCCCAGTACCAGCAGGGTCTCGCCGGCTTGCAACTGGCCACGCTGGCGCAGGGCGTGCATCGAGGTACCGTAGGTCATGCCGAAGGCCGCAGCGGTGGTGAAGTCCATGCTTACCGGGATCGGCAGAACGTTATAGAACGGCACCGCCACTTGCTCGGCGAACGCACCCCAGCCGGTGAGCGCCATGACCCGGTCACCTACCTTGAACGCGCCGGCCTTTTCGCCGACGGCGGCCACCACGCCCGCTGCCTCGCCACCTGGAGAGAACGGCAGCGGTGGCTGGAACTGGTACTTGCCTTCGATGATCAAGGTGTCGGGAAAGTTGACCCCGGCAGCCTGCACGTCCAGCAGGATCTCGTTCTTCTTCGGCAGTGGGCTGGCCACTTCTTCCAGCACCAGGTTACGCGCCGGACCCAGGGTTTTGCACAACACAGCTTTCATCGGGGCTATTCCTTTGCGGGTAGTGGCCGATAAGTGTAGGAGGGCCGCTTGGCAGGTCAACGAGCATGGCCCGCCCTGATGGGCCGGCATAAGCCCGGGCTTGGGTTTGAGCGGTGTGCTGGGTAAGCTGGCGCCAACTGTATTGAGGAGCGAATTCGTGAAAGCGTGGATCATGATGGTGCTGGCGCTGCTGCTGCCGGCTGCGGCCATGGCCGAGGAAGCCAAGGAAGGGGTGCCCAAGGTCGCCTACATCAGTCTGAGCCCGCCCTTCGTTGGCAACTATGCGCTCGACGGCAGCCCGCGGCTGCGCGTGTACAAGGCTGACGTGGCCCTGCGCGTGACGGGCGACGAAGCGGCCAAGACGGTGAAGCACCACGAACCGCTGATCCGTAACCAGCTGGTGGCACTGTTCACCCAGCAGACGGTGGACAGCATGAGCAACGTCGAGGCCAAGGAGCATCTTCGCCAAGAGGCGCTGAAACAGGTGCAGCAGGTGCTGGAGGCGGAAGAGGGCAAGCCGATCGTTGAAGACTTGCTGTTCAACAACCTGATTGTGCAGTGACCTGAAACAGTGTGAGGTCCATCACTGGTAAGTCGGATTGAATCCAGGCTTACCCCGTGTGTAGGACCCTTCTGTCTTTCCTGTAAGCCATGCTGGGCCAAGTGCGACATGATCTACACGGTGGCTACCTCCAGATTGGACAGATGTCGGGTCAAATCGCGGCAAGGAAGTGGTCGGGAATACATGACCTTTAAAATGCGGCCAGAGCATTTCGCCGCCGTGAGGGCTGCAGTTGGCTTTACGCTGGGTTTCACACATCCAGCAACAGAGCGGTCTGTTGTCAATGTTACGCTCGATGCGTGATAATCAGCCTGTTCCCGCAAGGGGCTTGTAAGACTCTGAGGATCCTGGTTCGACCAGCAATTACAGAGCCGGGCAGGTATATGGCGATGACAAGTCGACCTGTCTGTGAGTAGGGCGCCGAAAGGCGCCCTTTGTCTTTGTGCCAGTTTTCCAATTTTCGGCGGACGCTCGCGCATGCCTTCAAGACGCCAGGCTCCGACGAAACCGTACCAGCGCCACGCTGAAGAACACCAGGCCGATCAGGCCCAGCGCCAGGATATCCGGCCATACCACCGCCCACCCGGCATCCCGGAACAGGATTGCGGCACTCAGGCTGACAAAGTGCGTTGAGGGTGACCCTTGCATCACCCACTGCAGCCACTGCGGCATACTGTCCAGAGGTGTGCTGCCGCCGGACAGCAACAGCATCGGGATGATCACCGGGATCGCCAGCAGGCCGAACTGCGGCGTCGAGCGCGCCAGGGTGGCGAGGAAAATACCCAGCGATGTACTGGCGAACAGGTACAGCGCGGTCACGGCCAGGAACAGCCCCATCGAGCCAGACAGCGGCACGCCCAGTGCACCTTTGACGACTACCACCAACGAAATCCAGGTGCAGATCACCACCACCAGCGCGTTGCTGCCGATCTTGGCCAGCATGATCTCCAGCGCGGTCAGCGGCAGCACCAACAGGTGGTCGAGGGTGCCGTGCTCACGCTCACGCAGCAGCGCGGTGCCAGTGAGGATGATCGCCAGGATGGTGATGTTGTTGACGATCTGGATCACAGCCAGAAACCAGCCCCCCTCCAGGTTGGGGTTGAACAGCGCCTTGGGGTTGATCAGCACCGGGCTTTGCACGTTGCCACGTTGGCTGTAGTCGAGCAGCTCACGCTCGAAGATGCGGCCGATGTAGCCGGCGCCCATGAACGCTTGGCTCATGGCCGTGGCATCGACGTTGATCTGCAGCTCCGGCGAGCGCCCGGCCAGCAGGTCGCTCTGGAAGTTCACCGGTACGTTGATGACGAAGGTGTACTGGCCGCTGTCCATGGCCTGGTCCAGGCGGTCCGGGGGCAGCGGCACGGCTGGCTGGAACTCGGGCGGTTGCAGGGCTTCGCTGAGCTTGCGCGAGAGCAGGCTATGGTCTTCATCCACCACCGCCACGCTGGCGTTGTGTACGCCGATCACCGAGCCGGCTGCCGGCATGTAGATCGCCACGCTGAAGGCATATAGCAGGAACAGCAGCAGGACGCTGTCATGGCGCAGGCTGGTCAGTTCTTTCAGGCCCACGCGCAGGGTGTGGTTCAGGCGCGACATGTCAGGCCTCCTGCTTTTTCAGCATTGCCAGGCTCAGGCCGGTGAACGCGGCAAAGAAGCTCAGCAGAATCAGGCACTGCGGCCACAATTCGCGCAGGCCTAACGCCTTGGTGAAGGTGCCGACTGCGATGTCGAGGAAGTAGCCCGCCGGGAACAACTGGCCCATCACCGCTGCTGCGCCGTCCAGCGACGAGCGTGGCACGATCAGCCCGGAAAACTGGATGGTCGGCAGGCTGGTAATGATCATGGTGCCGAGAATGGCGGCGATCTGGGTGCGGGTGAATGCCGAAATCAGCAGGCCCAGGCTGGTGGTTGCCAGCAGGTAGGCCACACCGCCACATGCCAAAGCCAGTACGCTGCCCTTGAGCGGTACGGCGAACAGCCAGCGGTTCATCGCCACCAGCAGCGCCAGGTTGACCAGGCTCACAGCCAGGTAAGGCATCTGCTTGCCAAGCAGGAATTCCAGGCGGGTGAGGGGGGTGGCGTAGAAGTTGGTGATGGAGCCGAGCTCCTTCTCGCGCACGATGCCCAGTGCCGTGAGCATGGCCGGAATGAAGGCCAGTATCAGTGCCATCACGCCCGGTCCGATGGCGTTCACGCTGACCACATCCTGGTTGTAGCGGAAACGCGTTTCCAGGCGCACCGGGTCCTGGCGTGGCTGCGGTTGTGGGCTGACCTTTGCCAGTTGCTCCAGGTTGGCCTGGTGCACGGCTTCCACGTAGTTGCGGCTGGTTTCTGCGCGGAACGGCATGCCACCGTCGAGCCAGGCAGCCACCACCGGCTGGCGCCCTGCGTACAGGTCGCGGCCAAAGCCGGGCGGAATCTCCAGTGCCAGTTTGATTTCCGAGCGTTGCAGGCGCTGGTGCAGCTCGCTGCTGTCGCGGATCGGCGCCTGTTCGGCAAAGTAGCGTGAGCCACGGAAGGCTTCGAGGTAGGCACGACTTTGCGGGCTCTGGTCCTGATCGTGCACGGCAAAGGCGAGGTTTTCCACATCCAGTGAAATGCCGTAGCCGAAGATCACCATCATGAACACTGCACCCAGTAAGGCGAAGGCCAGGCGCACCTTGTCGCGCAGCAGCTCCTTGCCCTCACGGCCGGCCACTGCCAGCAGGCGGCGCAGGCTGAAGCCCTGGCGTAGCGGTAGGGTGGGGGTGGACGCCTGTTCCAGCACACTGCTGTCGGTGGCGGTTGGCGCCAGTTCCTGGGCCTGTTCCAGGCAGCGGACGAACGCGTCCTCCAGTGTGTCGCCCTGGTACTGGTGCTGCAGGGCATCGGGCGTGTCGCAGGCCAGCACCCGCCCGGCGTGCATCAGGGAAATACGATCGCAGCGCTGGGCTTCGTTCATGAAGTGGGTGGAGAGGAAAATGGTCACGCCCTGCTCGCGGGACAGCTCTACCAGCAGGCGCCAGAAGTCGTCGCGGGCGGCCGGGTCGACGCCGGAGGTCGGTTCGTCGAGGATCAACACTTCCGGACGATGTAGAACCGCCACTGCCAGCGACAGGCGCTGGCGCAAACCAAGGGGCAGGGCGCCAGACGGTTGGTCGGCGATAGCTGCAAGGTCGAAGCGCTCGATCAGCTCATCGATGCGCTGGGCGCTCTCGGCTTTGGGCAAGTCGAACAGGCGGGCATGCAGGGCCAGGTTCTGCCGGGTGCTGAGCTCGCCATACAGAGAGAAACTCTGCGACATGAAGCCGACCCGCTTGCGTGTGGCCAGGTCGCTGGCGTCCACCGGGCGACCCAGCAGGCTGGCGCTGCCCTCGCTGGCCGGCATCAGGCCGGTAAGCACTTTCATGGTGGTGGTCTTGCCGCAACCGTTGGACCCCAGGAAGCCGAAGATCTCCCCGCGACCAATGGCGAAACTGACCTTGTTCACCGCTGTGAAGTCGCCAAAACGCAGGGTCAGGTCGTGTGCCTCGATGGCGACCGGGCCGTCCGTGGCTTGGCGCGGCGGGATTGCCAGTGGTTGATGCTGCGCCTTGCCCGCGCCCTGGTAATGGGTAAAGGCGTCATCCAGTTTGCCGCTCGGGGTGACTGCAGCCAGTTCGTGGCTAGGGCCGGCGGCCAGCAGCCGGCCGCCATCGAGCATCAGGCAATGCTCGAACTGTTCGGCTTCTTCCATGTAGGCGGTAGCCACCAGCAGGGTCAGTTGCGGGCGTTGTGCGCGAACCTGTTCAACCAGCTCCCAGAAGCGCCGCCGCGACAGTGGGTCGACGCCGGTGGTCGGCTCGTCCAGGATAAGCAGGTCTGGCTCGTGGATCAGCGCGCAGCAAAGGCCCAGCTTCTGCTTCATGCCACCCGACAGCTTGCCGGCCGGGCGCTGGGCAAAGCGCTGCAGGTCGGTGGCCTGCAACAGATTGGCCATGCGCTGCTCACTCTCGCGGCGGCCCAGCCCGAACAGGGTGGCGAAAAAGCGGATGTTCTCGCTGATCGACAGTTCCGGGTACAGGTTGTTGCCCAGCCCCTGCGGCATGAACGCCACTTTGGGGTAGAGCGCCGTGCGATGGCGGCGTTGGCGGATCGAGCCGCCCAGCACCTGCAGCTCTCCCTGCTGTAGGCGTTTCACGCCGGCGATCAGCCCCAGCAGGGTCGATTTGCCAGCCCCGTCAGGGCCGATCAGCGCGCAGCGGGTACCCACAGGGAGGCTGAAGCCTAGTGGGTGGAGGGCTATCAGATCGCCGTAACGGTGGCTGATGCCTTCGGCCAGCAGTGCCGGGGCGTTCATTGCAGGTTGGCCGGCCAGTCCACCTCAGCCGTGCGTACATAGCCGGCGCCTGGCATGCCTGGTTTGGCTTGCGGCACGGCGCCCGGGTCGCTCAGGCGCAGTTTGACCCGGAACACCAGCTTTTGCCGTTCGTCGCGGGTTTCCACCTGTTTAGGGGTGAACTGGGCCTTGGCTGCGACAAAGGCCACCTTGGCCGGCAGCGCGCGCTCGGGCAGGGCGTCGAGCACGATGCGCGCCTGGTCGCCTACGGTCAGTCGGCCGCTGGTGGACGCCGGCAGGTACAGGTTCATGTACTGGTCGCTGGGGTCGATCAGCATCAGCACACGACCGCCGGCACCCAGCACTTCACCGGGTTCGGCCAGGCGCAGCTGGATGATGCCGTTGATGGGCGCACGCAGGCTGCTGTCGTCGATTTCACTGGTGAGCTGCGCCACTTGAGCTTCGGCGGCGCCAATGGCGGCCTTGATCGCTGCCAGTTGGGCGCGGGCAGCCACTACTGCTGCGTTTGCCGTGTCAAAGCGCGCCTGCTGTTGGTCGAGCAACTGCTGGCTGGCGAACTTGCGCTGGAAGATTTCGCGTACGCGCTTGAGCTCCTGGCTGGCCAACAGCAGTTCACTCTGGCGCAGTTGCACGCTGGCCTGGGCGGCGGCGTAGTTTTCCCGGGCGCGCAGCACTTCGGCTTCGGCCTGGCTGCGCTGGGCTTCCATGGTGCGGGTGTCGATGCGCGCCAGTAGCTGGCCACGGGTCACGTTGTCGCCTTCATCGACCAGTACTTCGGCCAGGCGACCGGGGATCTTGCTGGCGATCTGCACTTCGGTGGCTTCAAGGCGGCCGTTGCCCATGCTCAGGCCTTCGGGCAACTGGTCGTGGAGCGACTTCCAGTACCCCAGCCCGCCGGCTGCAGCGAGCAGTGCGATCAGTGCAGTGGCGAAGATTCTAGGGGCATATCGGTTCATCGTTCAGCATCCTTGCGGTCATGCACGGTACATCATGCCTGGCGGCCATGTGTGGCGTGTTGATATCGGTCAAGCCCTTGACCTTAGCTGCCTATTCAGCGCAATGCGACAATCACCGCCCATTGCTCGGGCGTTACCGGCATGACCGACAGGCGGCTGCCTTTCTGCACCAGCGGCAACTCGACCAGACCGGCCTGCTGTTTCAGTCGCCCCAGTTCCAGCACCCTTGGGAAAGTTTGTACGTGGGCCACATCCACCGCGCTCCACGGGTTCTTGTCGGTCGTGGCCTTGGCGTCGTGATAATGGCTTTCAGGGTCCAGCGCGGTCGGGTCGGGGTAGGCTGCGCGGGTGATTCTGGCAATGCCGGCGATGCCGGGTTGCGGGCAGCTGGAGTGGTAGAAGAAGAATTCGTCACCCACGCTCATGGCCCGCAGAAAATTACGCGCCTGATAGTTGCGCACGCCGTCCCAGCGCGCTTCACCCAAGCGTGCAAGGGCTTCGATGGAGAGCTCGTCGGGCTCGGATTTCATCAGCCAGTAAGCCATGAATGCTGCTCCTGAAAAGGTTTGAAATAACCTGTTGCACGAAACCGACAGCCGGTTGGCGTCAAGGTTTGCGTGCGGACGCATGTTGTCGGAAAATGCGCCCCGTTTAAAGCGCGTGCGCCGGCGGTACCCAGAATATCGCCGAGTACTGAACAGTTTGCCTGGGGGGCAATCTTCGATGAATCAACGTAAAAAGCCGGATCTGCTGTGGATCCTGGTGTTCATTTTTGGCCTGGGTGTGGTCACTACCGGTTATGCGCAAGGCTTCTGGGAGCGCAAGCTGGACAACGCCTATCAGATGCCGGTCGACGCCAGCCAGCCACAACGTTGATACCCCCCCCCCGCTGGCGCCGCTCAACGTGGCGCCAGGTACCAGCCACGGTCCGAGACCGTGCCCTGCAGCGGAACATCCCAACTGGCCTGCGCCAGCCGCTCGACCTTCTGGCATTCATGCGCCAGCCCCAGCAGCAATGGTTTTTTCCAGGTTTGCCGACGCGCCTGGTAGGCCAGGCTGCGATCATAGAAGCCACCGCCCATACCCAAGCGGCCGCCCACTTCGTCAAACCCGACCAGCGGTAGCAGAATCAGGTCCAGCGCCCAGATCGGCCGCTGGCGTTTGCGATCGATAATCGGCTCTGGAATACGAAAGCGGTTGGGCTTGAGCTTCTCACCCTGCTCAAAACGCTGGAACACCATGCGCGTGCGCGGCCAGGCGTGCAGTACCGGCAGGTAGATGCACTTGCCGCGACGCTGGGCTTCGCGCATCAGCAGGCGAGGGTCGATTTCACCGTCGTTGGGGAGGTACAGGGCAATGTGGCGGGCGCGGCGGAACAAGGGGTGTTGCGCCAGCTGGCGGTACAGGCCGAGGGTGGCCTGGCGTTGCTGGGCAGGGGTAAGGGCGCGGCGGGCATTGCGAAGCAGGCGACGTAGCTGGGGGCGGGTGAGCGGCACGTTTTCGGTCATGGCACGGGCGATCCCAGATGTGCTGGCTTTAGTACGAACAGTGCCTGCGGGTGAATCGTCGTACAAAGCTTGAATAAAGTCGACCAAAACGAATTGCCCGCCGGTGGGCGGGCAAGAAAATTCAGGCTCCCCGATAAGACCGCTATCGGTGTAGCCCTTGAACCCGAAAGTTCAAGGTGGAGATTGCAGGGGGCGTTAAGGCTTTCCGTCGGGCGGACATGCACACCGGCCCCAGCGTGCAACCCCCGTGGTTGTGCGTATCGGCTCAGGGACATAACCGACTGGCGCATCCCCCAGGGAGTGGCGCCAGTATACCAATCTCAGCCGATTTTGGTATCCGTGTCGTCGGACAAAGCCTTATCTACCCGATCCAGCAGGTCGCGCACCTGTTCGCGGTTCGTGCCGGTGACTGGCGCGTCGTTGCGGTCTTCCTGGCGGTGCAGCATTTCGTGGGTAATGTTCAACGCTGCCATGACCGCGATGCGGTCGGCACCGATCACCTTGCCGCTGCTGCGAATTTCGCGCATCTTGCCGTCCAGGTAGCGCGCAGCGCTGACCAGGTTGTTGCGCTCTTCCGGCGGGCAGATGATCGAGTATTCCTTGTCGAGGATCTGCACGGTGACGCTATTGCTTGAACTCATGAGTCTTGCTCCAGAGCCTTGAGGCGTAAAATCATCGACTCGACTTTGCGCTTGGCGATCTCGTTCTTTTCGATGAGGTGGGCGCGCTCTTCGCGCCAGGATTTTTCCTGAGCTACTAGGAGTGCATTTTGCCGTTTTAGTTGCTCGACGCGTTCGATCAGCAACTCGAATCGGCTCATCAGTGCCTGCAGGTCGTTCTCTTGCGTGGGTTGCACTCGATTCGCTCCGTCGTTGACTCACCTGGCGATGATGCCTCTCCCTGGGCGGCAACGGCCAGTGCCGATGGTCTTGGCGCGCCTGCCGGTGCTAGGATACAAGGTCTTCATTCTAGACATTGCGCCGTCTGGCGCCTAGCTGCCCATGCCCAATACTCAATCGCCCTACAACGCTTTCGCCATGCTGCTCTCGAGCAATGGCCATCCTGTCACCCCGGCCGAACTGCACGGCCTGCTGATTGGCCGCAGCTGCGCCGGCGCCGGCTTCGATGCCGATGCCTGGTTGGCCGATGCCGCCCAACTGCTGGAAATCGAGCCTGGTGACAGTGTCCGCAATGCCTTGGTCGGCTTGCAGGAAATGGTCAAGGGTGAGCTGACCAGCGACGACATGGCGATTGTCCTGCTGCTGCCTTCCGATGATGCTGCACTGAGCGACCGCGCCACCGCGCTGGGCCAGTGGTGCCAAGGCTTCGTGACCGGTTTCGGCCTGAACGCTGGCGGTAAGGACTTGTCCGACGAGGCCAAGGAAGTGCTGCAGGACCTGGTGGCCATTTCGCAGGTCCAGGAAGCGCTCGAAGAGTCCGAGGACGGTGAGAGCGACTACATGGAAGTCATGGAATACCTGCGCGTGGCGCCCCTGCTGCTGTTCTCCGAGCTGGCCAAGCCGGCCGCACCCGCGCCCAAGCCCTCGCTGCACTGATCAACCAAGGGTAGTCTGCCCATGAGCCACATTCCCAAGGCCGAGTATGCCCGTCGGCGCAAGGCGCTGATGGCGCAGATGGTCCCCAACAGCATCGCCATTCTGCCCGCCGCTGCGGTTGCCATCCGCAACCGCGACGTCGAGCACGTGTACCGCCAGGACAGCGACTTCCAGTACCTCAGCGGCTTCCCGGAGCCCGAGGCGGTGATTGCTTTGATTCCAGGGCGTGAGCATGGCGAGTACGTGCTGTTCTGCCGTGAACGCAACCCCGAGCGCGAGCTGTGGGACGGCCTGCGGGCCGGCCAGGAAGGGGCGGTGCGCGATTTCGGCGCTGACGATGCCTTCCCCATCACGGATATCGACGAGATCCTGCCTGGCCTGATCGAAGGCCGCGAGCGGGTCTACAGCGCCATGGGCAGCAACCCGGAGTTCGACCGCCGTCTGATGGACTGGATCAACGTGATCCGCTCCAAGGCACGCCTGGGCGCCCAGCCACCGAACGAGTTCGTTGCGCTGGATCATCTGCTGCACGATATGCGCCTGTATAAATCGGCGGCGGAAGTGAAGGTGATGCGTGCTGCTGCAGACATTTCTGCGCGGGCCCATGTGCGGGCCATGCAGGCCTGCCGCGCCGGGCTGCACGAGTACAGCCTGGAAGCCGAGCTGGACTACGAATTCCGCAAGGGCGGGGCGAAGATGCCGGCCTACGGCTCGATCGTTGCGGCCGGGCGCAATGGCTGCATCCTGCACTATCAACAGAACGATGCGCCGCTCAAGGATGGCGACCTGGTGCTGATCGACGCCGGCTGCGAAATCGACTGCTATGCCAGCGACATCACCCGCACCTTCCCGGTCAGTGGGCGGTTTTCGCCAGAGCAGAAGGCCATCTACGAGCTGGTGCTCAAGGCTCAGGCGGCGGCGTTTGCCGAAATAGCCCCCGGCAAGCACTGGAACCACGCCCATGAGGCGACCGTGCGGGTCATCACCGCGGGCCTGGTGGAGCTGGGCTTGCTCGAAGGTGATGTGCAGGCGCTGATCGACAGCGAAGCGTATCGCGCCTTCTACATGCACCGCGCCGGGCACTGGCTGGGCATGGATGTGCACGACGTGGGCGAGTACAAGGTGGGCGGCGAGTGGCGGGTACTGGAACCTGGCATGGCGCTGACCGTGGAGCCGGGTATCTACATTGGCGCCGACAATCAGGCTGTGGCCAAAAAGTGGCGCGGCATTGGGGTAAGGATCGAGGACGACGTGGTAGTGACCAGGCAAGGTTGTGAAATCCTGACTTCGGGCGTGCCGCGTACGGTCGCCGAGATCGAGGCGCTGATGCAGGCTGCCCGCAAGGCCGTGGCATGAGCCGGGTAAACCTGGCGATCATCGGCGGTGGCCTGGTTGGCGCAAGCCTGGCTTTGGCCCTGCAGGCCGGCGCCAAGGCGCGCGGCTGGAAGATCCTGCTGATCGAGCCGTTCGCCCCCGGCGACAGCTACCAGCCCAGCTACGATGCGCGCTCGTCGGCATTGTCCTTCGGCACCCAGCAGATTTATCAGCAACTGGGCCTGTGGCAGGCCATCGGTCGCCGCGCCGAGCCTATTCGCCAGATTCACGTGTCCGACCGTGGTCGCTTTGGCGCCACCCGCCTGGATGCCCTGGAAGAGGGCGTACCGGCGCTGGGTTACGTGGTGGAAAACGCCTGGCTCGGCCAGTGCCTGTGGCAAGGGCTGGACAGCGAGGTGGTGAGCTGGCGCTGCCCGGCCGAAGTGACCTCGATGCAGGCCATCGAGCGCGGTTATCGCCTGCGGCTGAACGATGACACCCAGCTGGAATGTGACCTGGCGGTACTGGCCGATGGTGGCCGCTCTGGCCTGCGTGAGCAGTTGGGTATCCATGTGCGCCACACGCCGTACCAGCAGAGCGCGTTGATCGCCAACATTACCCCGGGTGAGGCCCACGGCGGCCAGGCTTTCGAGCGCTTCACCGAAGAGGGCCCCATGGCCTTGCTGCCGTTGCCGGAAAACCGCTGCGCACTGGTGTGGACCCGCCAGGGCATGGATGCGCGGCGTCTGGCCGACATCGACGAGCGCAGCTTCCTGCGCGAACTGCAGGGTGTGTTCGGATACCGCCTGGGCGCGCTGCGCCAGGTGGGCGCACGGCACCTCTACCCGCTGTCCTTGATCGAGGCCCAGGAGCAGGTGCGGCCGCACCTGGTGGTGCTGGGCAACGCAGCACACAGCCTGCACCCCATCGCGGGCCAGGGTTTCAATCTGTCGTTGCGTGATGTGCAGGCCCTGGCCGAAGCGCTGCTGGCGGGGCCACAGCAGCCTGGCGATCTGACCACGTTGCAGGCCTATCACCAGCGCCAGCGCCTGGACCAGGCGATGACCATCGGCTTCTCCGACCAGGTCACCCGCCTCTTCGGCAGCAATCAGCCGTTGCTGACGGCCGGGCGCAACCTTGGCCTGCTCGGGCTCGACCTGTTGCCACCGGCAAAAAGCTGGTTCGCACGCCAGGCGATGGGCCTGGGCACCCGCCCTGATCCGCGGGGCCAGGCATGAGCAACCCGCGTAAACTGGCGCGTCGGGCGCGCATGCTGCGCTGGATGCTGAACCTCTACCCACCGTACCTGGGTGCCGGTATCCGTGTGCAGCACATCAGCCCGGACCTGCGTAGTGTCAAGGTGGCGATGAAACTGACTCGCTGGAACCGCAATTACGTCGGTACCCAGTTCGGTGGCAGCCTGTATGCCATGGTCGACCCGTTCTACATGCTGTTGCTGATCGAGCAGCTGGGGCGCGACTACATCGTCTGGGACAAGGCCGCCAGCATCGATTTCATCTCGCCGGGCAAAGGCCCGGTTTATGCCGAATTCCACGTCGATGATGCGCTGCTGGACGAAATCCGCCAGCAGGCCGCCACCGGCAAGAAATGCCTGCCGCGTTTGCAGGTCGATATCCGCGATGGCGCCGGCGAGTTGGTGGCGCGGGTCGATAAAACCCTATACGTGCGGCTCAAGCCGCAAGCGAGGCAGGCGTAAGGCATGGAAATGCGCGCAGATCTGTTGATTGTCGGTGCCGGTATGGTCGGCAGCGCCCTGGCCTTGGCGTTGCGCCACAGTGGCCTGCAAATTCTGTTGCTCGATGGTGGCCCGCTGACGGTCGTACCCTTCGATGCCCAGGCTCCGTTCGAACCGCGTGTCAGCGCGCTATCGGCGGCCAGCCAGCGCATCCTCGAGCGCCTCGGCGCCTGGGACGGCATTGCCCAGCGGCGCGCCACGCCGTATTCCGACATGCATGTGTGGGATGGCAGCGGCACCGGTCAGATTCACTTCTCGGCGGCCAGTGTGCATGCCCAGGTGCTCGGCCATATCGTCGAGAACCGGGTGGTGCAGGACGGCCTGCTGGAGCGCCTGCACGACAGCGACATCGGCCTGCTGGCCAATGCGCGGCTGGAGCAATTACGTCGCTCCGGCGATGAGTGGCTGCTGACCCTGGCGGATGGCCGGCAACTGCGGGCACCGTTGGTGATCGCTGCCGACGGTGCCAATTCGGCGGTGCGGCGTCTGGCCGGCTGCGAAACCCGCGAATGGGATTACCTGCACCATGCCATTGTCACCAGCGTGCGTTGCAGCGCCGGGCACCAGGCCACGGCCTGGCAGCGCTTCACTGACGAAGGTCCGCTGGCGTTCCTGCCGTTGACCCGCGATGGTCAGCAGGACTGGTGCTCGATCGTCTGGTCGACCACCCCGGAGCATGCCGAGCAGCTGATGGCGATGGATGAAGCGGCCTTCCTGCAGGCCCTGGAGCGGGCCTTCGAAGGGCGTCTGGGGGAGGTGCTGCAGGCCGACCCACGGGTGTGCGTGCCGCTGCGCCAGCGTCACGCCAAGCGCTACGTAGATGAAGGCCTGGCCTTGATCGGTGATGCTGCACACACCATTCACCCGCTGGCCGGGCAGGGTGTGAACCTGGGCTTTCTCGACGCGGCGGTGCTGGCTGAGGTGCTGGTCAATGCTTGCGAGCGCGGCGAGAGACTGGCCGATGTGAAGGTGCTGAGCCGTTACGAGCGCCGGCGCATGCCACACAACCTGGCGTTGATGGCGGCGATGGAGGGCTTCGAGAGATTGTTCCAGGCTGATCCGCTGCCGTTGCGCTGGTTGCGCAACAGCGGGTTGAAACTGGTTGAGCAAATGCCGGAGGCCAAGGCGCTATTTGTGCGCCAGGCGTTGGGTTTGAGTGGTGACCTGCCAGATCTGGCCAAGGCTTGAGAGTGGCGGGGCCGCTCTGCGGCCCTTTCGCGACACAAGGCCGCTCCCACAGCGCAACCAACCTGTGGCCTTGTGTCGTGATCGGCTGCGTAGCAGTCCTTTGCAACATCCGGTAACGCCTAGATAGGTGAGCCAGAAAATGGGATTCACTACCATTCGCACCTCTCATATGATCGAGGAGTGCTTAAAATGTTGCCACGCAAGCCCCTACTGGCCGCCTTGGCCCTGACCCTGTTCGGCGGCACTGCCCAGGCAGCGGACGAAGTGGTGGTGTACTCCTCGCGCATCGACGAGCTGATCAAGCCGGTGTTCGATGCCTATACCGCCAAGACCGGGGTCAAGATCAAGTTCATCACCGACAAGGAAGCCCCGCTGATGCAGCGCATCAAGGCCGAGGGCGACAATGGTGTGGCCGACCTGCTGCTGACCGTCGATGCAGGCAACCTGTGGCAGGCCGAGCAGATGGGCATTCTGCAGCCGATCGAGTCCGACGTCATCGACCAGAACATCCCGGCGCAGTACCGCGCCTCGTCCCATGACTGGACCGGCCTGAGCCTGCGCGCCCGCACCATCATCTACTCCACCGAGCGGGTCAAACCCGAGGAGTTGAGCACCTACGAAGCCCTGGCTGACAAACAGTGGGAAGGCCGTCTGTGCCTGCGCACGGCCAAGAAGGTGTACAACCAGTCGCTGACCGCCACCCTGATCGAAACCCACGGTGAGGCCAAGACCGAGAAAATCGTCAAAGGGTGGGTCAACAACCTGTCCACCGATGTGTTCTCCGACGACAACGCGGTGATCCAGGCCATCGAGGCCGGGCAGTGTGATGTGGGCGTGGTCAACACCTACTACTACGGCCGTCTGCACAAGCAGAACCCGAACCTGCCGGTGAAGATCTTCTGGCCCAATCAGGGTGACCGTGGCGTGCACGTGAACCTGTCGGGCATCGGCCTGACCAAGCATGCGCCACACCCGGAAGCCGCGAAGAAACTGGTGGAATGGATGACCGGCGAAGAAGCGCAAAAGCTTTTTGCTGATATCAACCAGGAGTTCCCGGCCAACCCGAAGGTGAAACCATCGGAGGAAGTGGCGGCGTGGGGCAGCTTCAAGGCCGATAGCATTCCGGTGGAAATTGCCGGCAAGCGCCAGGCTGAAGCCATTCGCCTGATGGATCGGGCTGGCTACAACTAAGCGCCAGGCTTTATCCTCTTTGGGCCCGTTAGGGCCCTTTCGCGGGTAAACCCGCTCCTACAGGATCTGCACTGCCTTTGAAGGCTGCGCGGTCCCTGTAGGAGCGGGTTTACCCGCGAACGACCGCAAAGCGGTCGCAAATCAGCCACAGAGACATTCAATTTGCCCCACACCCCCCAACGCCGCTGGTACCTCCCGGTCTCCCTGATCGCCGCCTTGGTGCTGCTGCCCCTGAGCGTGCTGCTGTTGTCCTGGCAATCCATCGACCTGCAGATCTGGTCCCACCTGCTCGACACCCAGATGGGGCGCCTGCTCGGCAATACCCTGACCCTGGTGGTGGGCGTGGGCATTGGTGTGACCGTGCTGGGCGTCAGCCTGGCCTGGCTTACCAGCCTCTGCGACTTCCCCGGTCGACGCTGGCTGGACTGGGCGCTGATGTTACCGTTCGCCATCCCGGCCTACGTGCTGGCGTTTGTCTTCGTCGGCCTGCTGGACTTTGCCGGCCCGGTGCAAAGCGCCCTGCGCGAGGTGTTTGGGCCAATGCGCCTGCCTCGGGTGCGTTCCACCGGTGGGGTAATCACCGTCCTGGTGCTGGTCTTCTATCCCTATGTCTACTTGTTGGCGCGCACGGCTTTCCTGGCTCAGGGCAAGGGCCTGATGGAGGCGGCGCGGGTACTTGGGTTATCGCCCCTGCAGGCTTTCTGGCGGGTGGCCTTACCCATGGCTCGGCCGGCGATCGGTGCCGGTATCGCCCTGGCGCTGATGGAAACCCTGGCTGACTTCGGTGCAGTGGCCGTATTCAACTTCGACACCTTCACCACAGCCATCTACAAGACCTGGTACGGCTTTTTCAGCTTGTCCAGTGCGGCCCAGCTGGCCAGCCTGCTGCTGCTGGCGGTGATGCTGGTGCTGTACGGCGAGCGCCGCGCCCGCGGTGCCAGTCGGAGCGGCAACGAACGGCCGCGCGCGCAGGCGCTTTATCACCTGCGTGGTCTCAAGGCACTGTTGGCCAGTGGCTGGTGCCTGCTGGTGTTCGCCTGCGCTTTCGTCATCCCGCTGTTGCAGTTGCTGGTGTGGTTCTGGCAACGCGGTCGGCATGACCTGGATGAGCGTTATGTCGGCCTGGTGCTGCACACCCTGTACCTGGGCAGCATGGCGGCGCTGGTCACGGTATGTGTGGCGCTGCTGCTGGCCTTTGCCCGGCGCCAGGCACCGACGGGCGGTATCCGCGCCGGGGTTGGCCTGGCCAATCTGGGGTATGCCCTGCCCGGTTCGGTGTTGGCGGTATCGATCATGCTGGCCTTCAGTTACCTCGACAACCACCTGGTCATCCCGTTGTCCAGCTGGCTGGGTGGCGCCGGCAAGCCGCTGCTGCTAGGTAGCCTCTCGGCGTTGCTGCTGGCCTACCTGGTGCGCTTCATCGCGGTGGCCTACGGGCCGCTGGAGAGCAGCCTGGAGCGCATCCGCCCGTCACTCCCTGAAGCCTCGCGCAGCCTGGGTGTTGGCGGCACAAGATTGTTTTTCACGGTGTATCTACCGCTGCTGGTGCCGGGGGCACTTAGCGCCGCGCTGCTGGTATTCGTCGATGTGCTCAAGGAAATGCCCGCCACCTTGCTGATGCGGCCGTTCGGCTGGGACACCCTCGCCGTGCGGGTGTTTGAGATGACCAGCGAAGGCGAGTGGGCGCGAGCCTCGCTGCCGGCACTGACCTTGGTATTGGTGGGGCTGCTGCCGGTCATCGGCCTGATTCGCCGTTCGGCACGTCGACCCGGTCACAGTCACTGAGGATGTCAGTTTGCGACCTTGCGGCTACAATGCGCGGCATTCGCGCGGCGGGTGTGAGTAACAAGAAAAGCTGACGACCCAACGTCATCGACCGCCGCCGCTTCGCCACGCCCGGAAGGAGAAACCCATGGGACAGCGCACGCTTTTGTATGACCTGCACCTGGCGTTAGGCGCCAAGACGGTCGATTTCGGTGGCTGGGACATGCCCCTGCACTATGGCTCGCAGGTCGAGGAGCACCACCAGGTGCGCAGCGATTGCGGCGTCTTCGATGTCTCCCATATGACCGTGATCGATGTTGGCGGCAATGATGCCACTGTTTGGCTGCAGCACTTGCTGGCCAACGACGTGGCCCGCCTCGACGACACCGGCAAGGCGCTGTATAGCCCACTGCTGAACGAACAGGGCGGGGTGATCGATGATCTGATCGTCTACCGCACTGAAACCGGATATCGCCTGGTCACCAACGCCGCCACCCGTGCCAAGGTGCTCGATTGGCTGCAATCGCAGCGTGCCGGTTTTTCCGTGGACTTCCAGGTTCGCCCTGATTTGGCCATCCTTGCCATCCAGGGGCCGCGGGCCCGCGAAAAGGTCGCGGCCCTGCTCAGCCCCGCGCGCGCTGCACTCATCCGCGAACTACGCCCGTTCGAGGGCGTTGCCGATGGCGACTGGTTCATTGCCCGCACCGGTTATACCGGCGAGGACGGCCTGGAGATCATTTTCCCGGGCGATCAGGCGGTGGCCTTCTTCAATGACCTGGTCGGCGCCGGTATCGCCCCAAGCGGCCTGGGCGCCCGCGATACCCTGCGCCTGGAAGCCGGCATGAACCTGTACGGCCAGGACATCGACGAAAACCACACCCCGCTCACCTCCAACCTGGGCTGGAGCATCGCCTGGGAACCGGCCGAGCGCAACTTCATCGGCCGTGTCGGCCTGCTTGCGGAAATCGAGCACGGCGTGCAGGAAAAACTGGTGGGTCTGGTGCTGGAAGAGCGTGGTGTACTGCGCGCCCATCAGGTCGTGCGTGTAGCCGGCATTGGCGAAGGGGAGATCACCAGTGGTAGTTTCTCGCCTACGCTGAGCAAGTCCATTGCGTTGGCGCGCGTGCCTATGGCTACCGGTGATCGGGCCGAGGTGGAAATTCGCGGCAAGTGGTACCCGGTGCGGGTGGTCAAACCGACCTTCGTGCGCCACGGCAAGATCCTGATCTGAACAATTTATAACCGGCGGGCGTACCGCTGAGCCAATCGAGGAATTCAAGACATGAGCAATATCCCCGCCGAACTGCGTTTTGCCGAAAGCCATGAGTGGGCTCGCCTGGAAGCCGACGGCAGTGTGACCGTGGGTATCAGCGATCACGCCCAGCAAGCCTTGGGTGATGTGGTGTTCGTCGAACTGGCGGAAGTCGGCAAAGTGTTTGGCGCTGGCGACCCTGCGGGTGTAGTTGAGTCGGTCAAGGCCGCTTCGGACATCTACGCCCCGGTCGGTGGCGAAGTGATTGCGGTCAACGAAGAGTTGGCTGAGAACCCGGAACTGCTCAACGAAGAGCCTTACGATTCGTGGATCTTCAAATTGAAGCCAAGCAACCCGGCCGAGCTGGACAACTTGCTGGATGCGGCTGGTTACCAGGCGCTGATTGGCGAGTAAGACCGCGTCGCTTGCTTCGCGGCTAAAGCCGCTCCTACACAGGTGCAGCGCTGCACTCGAGACGGGTGCAGCCCCTGTAGGAGCGGCTTTAGCCGCGAAGAGGCCGGGCCTGCAAACAAGTTTCCCCGCACAATCGGCAATCCCTTCCTAGACTTGTAAGTCTCCATGAGACCTGGTCTAGGAAGAGAGCGTCGTCATGTCCCAGTCGCCATCCCTGCATCAACTGCAAGAGCTCAACCCATTTCTGCGTCGCCACCTGGGCCCCGATGCCACAGAGCAGCAGGCCATGCTCAACGCGCTGGGTATCGCCAGCCGCAAGGAGCTGATCGAGCAGACCGTTCCGCCAGACATCCGCCTCAATCGCCCCCTCGACCTCCCAGCGGCACTGGACGAGCAAGCCGCCCTGGCCAAGCTCGCCGGTTATGCCGAACAGAACCAGGTTTGGACCAGTCTCATCGGCATGGGCTACCACGGCACCATCACCCCCACGGTCATCCTGCGCAACGTGCTGGAAAACCCCGGTTGGTATACCGCCTACACGCCCTATCAACCCGAAATTGCCCAAGGCCGGCTGGAGGCGCTGCTGAACTTCCAGCAAATGGTCATCGACCTCACCGGCCTGCCTCTGGCCAATGCCTCGCTGCTCGATGAAGCCACCGCTGCCGCCGAAGCCATGGCCCTGGCCAAGCGGGTGGCACGCAACAAGAGCAACGCCTTCTTTGCCGACGAGCACTGCCATCCGCAGACCCTATCGGTACTCAAGACCCGCGCCGAAGGCTTCGGCTTCGAGCTGATCGTCGATTCTGTGGATAACCTTGCCAAACACTCGGTGTTCGGCGCTTTGCTGCAGTACCCCGACACCCACGGCGAAGTGCGCGATTTGCGCCCGCTGATTGACCAGTTGCACAGCCAGCAGGCCTTGGCCTGCGTAGCCGCTGACCTGCTGAGCCTGGTGGTGCTGGCACCGCCCGGAGAGCTGGGCGCCGATGTGGTGCTGGGCTCGACCCAGCGCTTTGGTGTGCCGATGGGCTACGGCGGGCCTCACGCGGCCTATTTCGCCTGTCGCGACGACTACAAGCGGGCCATGCCGGGGCGCATCATCGGCGTGTCGCGCGATGCCCGTGGCAACACCGCGTTACGGATGGCCCTGCAGACCCGCGAGCAGCATATTCGCCGCGAAAAGGCCAACTCCAACATCTGCACGGCCCAGGTGCTGCTGGCCAACATTGCTGGCTTCTACGCGGTGTACCACGGCCCGGAAGGCCTGCAACGCATCGCTCAGCGTGTGCACCGGCTGACCTTCATCCTGGCTGCCGGCCTTGAGGCCAAAGGCATCAAACGCCTCAATCAGCACTTCTTCGACACCCTTACCCTGAATGTTGGCGGTGCCCAGGCGGCCATCATTGAAAGCGCCGAGGCCGCGCACATCAATTTGCGCATCCTCGGTCGCGGGCACCTGGGCGTGAGCCTGGACGAAACCTGCAACGAACAGACGGTGCTGCGCCTGCTCGACATCTTCCTGGGGGTGGATCATGGCCTGGAAATCACCGCCCTCGACCAGTTGGCCCTGCCTGAAGGCATACCCGCCAGCCTGGTGCGACGCACGTCATTCCTCGGCCACCCGGTGTTCAACCTGCATCACAGCGAAACAGAGATGCTGCGCTACCTCAAGCAGCTAGAGAACAAGGACCTGGCGCTGAATCAGTCGATGATCCCGCTGGGCTCGTGCACCATGAAACTCAACGCCACCAGTGAGATGATCCCCATCACCTGGCCCGGTTTTGCCCAGCTGCACCCGTTCGCCCCGGCGGCCCAGGCGGCAGGCTACAAGGCGATGATCGACGAACTGGAAAGCTGGCTGTGCGCGATCACCGGCTTCGATGCGATCTGCATGCAGCCCAACTCCGGTGCTCAGGGTGAATACGCCGGCCTGATGGCCATTACGCGCTATCACTGCAGCCGCCACCAGCCGATGCGCACGTTGTGCCTGATCCCGTCGTCGGCCCACGGCACCAACCCGGCATCGGCACAGATGGCCGGCATGGAAGTGGTGATCGTTGATTGCGACAACGATGGCAACGTCGACCTGGCTGACCTCAAAGCCAAGGCACGCGCGGCCGGGGAGCGTCTGTCGTGCCTGATGATTACCTACCCCTCGACCCACGGTGTGTACGAGGAGGGGATACGCGAAATCTGCGATGTGGTGCACCAGCACGGCGGCCAGGTTTACATGGACGGTGCCAACCTCAATGCCCAGGTGGGCCTGGCGCGCCCCGCAGACATTGGGGCCGATGTTTCACACATGAACCTGCACAAGACATTCTGCATTCCCCACGGCGGTGGCGGCCCGGGTATGGGGCCGATCGGTATCCGCGCGCACCTCAAGCCGTTCGTCGCCAGCCATCCGGTAGTGCCGGTGCCTGGGTTGGACCCGAACAACAGCGCGGTCAGCGCCGCGCCCTGGGGCAGCGCAAGCATCTTGCCGATCAGCTGGATGTACATCGCCATGATGGGCCCGCAGCTGGCCGACGCCAGCGAGGTGGCTATCCTTTCGGCCAACTACCTGGCCAGCCAGTTGGGCGCGGCGTTCCCGGTGCTCTACCGTGGGCGCAACCAGCGCGTGGCGCATGAATGCATCCTCGACCTGCGGCCGTTGAAGGCACTGACAGGCATCAGCGAAGAGGACGTGGCCAAGCGCCTGATGGACTATGGCTTCCACGCACCGACCATGTCGTTCCCGGTGCCGGGTACGTTGATGGTGGAGCCGACCGAGAGTGAATCGAAGGCCGAGCTGGACCGGTTCGTCGAGGCGATGCTGGCGATACGGGCGGAAATTGACGAAGTACAGCAGGACAACTGGCCAGCGGAGAACAACCCGCTGAAACATGCACCGCATACCTTGGCTGATGTGTTGGGGGTATGGGACAGGCCGTATAGCCTGGAGCAGGCGGTGGCCCCCAGTGCTCACGTGCGCCAGCACAAATACTGGCCGGCGGTGAACCGGGTAGACAACGTGTATGGGGACAGGAACCTGTTCTGTGCGTGTGTGCCGGTGGAGGCTTATCGCTAAGGTTGGTGTTGGATGCTTCGCGGGTGCCTGTAGAGCGGGTTTACCCGCGAAGCAGGCGACGCGGTTACTCGGCTACTGCATTTTTGGCCAGGATGGCATTGGCCAACTCCATGTCGGAAGCCTGCATCCCTGGGTTCTCTGCCCGTGCCTCGCGCATGGCCGCTTCCAGGAACGGCCCGCGGATCGCGCCTTCGCTGGCGACGAAGCTGCTGGCGTCATCCTGCGCGGCCACTACCAGCTTGTGATCCCGCGAGGTCAGGTAGCTCGATGCCGTGGTAGCACCGGAAGTCATCACGTTACGCCAGAAGGTATCGGCCATGGCCGAGCCAATAGGCAGCGAAAGCAAGGTAGCGGCGGCAATGGCGGTTTTGAGACGCATGTTGAAACACCTCGAAGGGTGATGGTTGAAGATGCGCGCTTGGATCTTTTCGGACAAGGCAAGTTCCTTGAATACAAAGGACTTTTCGTCAGTTGCAGACGCGCAGCACTTCCTCGGCACGGGTCTGCCCAGCGGCTACTTTGGCCTCGCCGCAATGGCGCAGGTCAACCAGGCCATCGGCCAGCGCCTGGCGCCGCAAACAGGTCAGGTCGGCATCAGGGCCGATCAATGCGCGCAAGGTATCGCTGGGCTCGAGCAGTTCGAATAATCCCGTGCGCCCCTGAAAACCGGTGCCGCGGCAGGCTCGGCAGGTGGCTGATGAACCTGCCTGGCAGTCGGTGCAGACGGTTCGCACCAGGCGCTGGGCCATCACCCCGATAAGCGTCGCCTTGATCAGGTAGTCGGCCACACCCAGCTCTTGCAAACGGGTGATTGCTGCGCAGGCGTCGTTGGTATGCAGGGTCGATAGCACCAGGTGCCCGGTCAGCGCTGCCTGCACCGCCACCAGAGCGGTTTCGCGGTCGCGGATTTCGCCGATCATGATGATATCGGGATCTTGGCGCAGCATGGCCCTGACCGCGTTGGCAAACCCCAGGTCCAGCGTGGGCTGTACCTGCAGCTGGTTGAAGGCTGGCTCCAGGCGCTCGATCGGGTCTTCGATGGTGCACAGGTTGACCTGTGGGGTGGCCAGCAGTTTGAGGCTGGTGTACAGCGTGCTGGTTTTACCGGAGCCGGTGGGGCCGGTGACCAGGATGATGCCTTGGCGCTGACGAAGCAGGCGCTGCCATTGGGCCAGTTGCTGGCCGTGCAGGCCAAGGCGGTCGAAGCCCTCTTGCAACTGTTGCGGGTCGAACAGGCGCAGCACCAGTTTCTCGCCAAACGGGGTGGGCAGGGTCGAAAGCCGCAGCTCCACTTCGCCACCCCCGGGTAGGCGGCTTTGCAGCCGGCCGTCCTGCGGCCGGCGCTTCTCGGCAACGTCCATGCGGCCCAGGTGTTTCAGGCGGCTGACGAGGGCCAGGGTGACCCCGGCGGGGAAGGCATAGACGGTGTGCAGCAGGCCATCGATACGGTAGCGCAGCTGGCCCTGTTCGCGGCGTGGTTCCAGGTGGATATCACTGGCGCGTTGCTCGATGGCGTACTGCAACAGCCAGTCGACGATATGCACGATATGCGCGTCGTCTGCGCTGGCCTCGGCCTGGCGTTTGCCCAGCTCAAGCAATTGCTCAAGTTCCCCCAGGCTGGCCGACTGCTGGTATTGCGCGCCTTTTACCGACTGGGCCAGGCGGTGGAACGACTGCGCTGACTGACGGATCTGCTGCGGGCTGGCCAGTACGCGACGGATCGACCGGCCGAGGCTGCGGGCCAGGTCGGCCTGCCAGTCATCCTGGAAAGGCTGGGCGCTGGCGACGGTGACGCTGCAGGCATCAGCCGCGACGATGAGGATGCCGTGGCGCTGGGCGAAGGCTGGGGAGATCAGGCCGGTGACCTGGGGCAGGTCGAGTTGCATGGGGTCGATGCGCAGGTAGGGTTGGCCGACCTTGTCGGCCAGCCACTGGCAAAGGTGCTCCAGGTCCAGGGGCTGGCCGGGGTGCTGGCGGCTTTCCAGGCTGCAGGCGGCGATGTGTTCCAGCGGGTGGCTAGCGGGGTGGGCGGCGGCGTGTTCGAGTACTTGCAGGGTATCGCTGGCGTGCAGGTGCTGGTCAGCGAGCAGGGCCTGGAGCACGCGCTTGAGGTCGAGTGCCAGGTTGTCGGGGGTGTGCATGGTTGGCGTCCGTGCCTGATCGGGTAGTGTTGATCAAGGCTAGCCGGGCGGCGGGTGGCTATCGGAGGTGAAAGGTTTCGGGATTTTGCTGCGCCTGTCCCGGACGCTTCGCGGGTGAACCCGCTCCTACAGGGATCGCACGGGCCTTGAGTGCCATGCGGTACCGGCCCGGCAGAGAGGGTGGTTCAGACCACTGCCAACGCCACTCGCTGCAAGTTGGTCAGGCTCACCTCACCCACACACACCAGGTTACGCAGCTTCTGTGCAATGACCTCGGCCCGGTGCCAGCTCAACCCGCCAATGCCAATTTCGATATCCAGCCAGTCATCCTGCTGGCTGACCTGCACGCTATGCGGGGTCAGGAACTGCAAGGCGAACAGGTTGAGCACCCGGCACAGGCTATCGGGCTCGGCCTCGGCCTGCAGGCGATAGTGCACGGTGCTGTGGGCGTTGGTGGCGGCCCAGGCGTCGGTACGGGGCTGTGCGTTCATGCTGGTCTCCGCAAATGAGGGAGAAATTCTTGCACGTTGCTGGCGGTATTTTTTCGCTATGATTGGGGGATTTCGCCCTATTTGTGAATTCTTTTATCCAAAAATATCTAAGATGGAGCATAAATAATGCACAGCGAGCTGGACACCTACGACCGTCGCATCCTCGAGCTGCTGCAGGAGGACGCTTCGCTGTCCAGTGCACAGATCGCCGAGCGCGTCGGGCTGTCGCAATCGCCGTGCTGGCGGCGCATTCAGCGCTTGAAGGAAGAGGGGGTGATTCGTGGGCAGGTGACCTTGCTGGACCGCAAGAAGGTCGGCCTGAACACGCAGATTTTCGCCGAAGTGAAACTGAACGCCCATGGGCGCTCCAACTTTACCGAGTTCACCGAGGCGATCCGCGGGTTCCCTGAGGTGCTGGAGTGTTATGTGCTGATGGGGGCCGTGGACTTTCTGCTGCGAATCGTCACGTCGGACATCGAGGCCTACGAGCGGTTCTTCTTCGAAAAATTGTCGAACGTGCCGGGGATTCAGGAGGTGAACTCGATTGTGGCGCTTTCCGAGATCAAGTCCACCACTAGCCTGCCGCTATCGCGTTAAGGATATTCGCGGGTAAACCCGCTCCTACACCGGTGAGGCCATTCGCGGGTAAACCCGCGCCTACACCGGCCTCACGCCTGACGCGAACCTTTGTAGGAGCGGGTTTACCCGCGAAGCAGGCGACGCGGTATCACGCCTTGAGCAGGTGCTTCCAGCCGCGGCTCTGGTCCACCGCTCGAGCCTGTTCGATACGCGCTTCCAGCACTTCATCGCTGATGGGCTGCTCGGCCAGCTCGTGCAGCTTTTTCAGGTCGCCGTACAAGCGGTCCATCTGCGGCGCTTCCAGCACCTGGCGGGCGTGGTGCAGCCAGGCCAGAAGCTGCTCGATACGTGGCAGCTGCTCGGCCAGGTCTTCCGGGCGCTGGGTGTACAGCGGCAGCTTCAGCGCGCGGCCTTCCTCGCCCAGCAGGTGCCCCAGCCAGCTGGCCAGTTGCGCCTTGCCCTGGCGTTCGCCGCGGCCCTTGCGCTCTGCGGTCCAGGTCCGGGCCATCAGCCAGCGTGAGGTTTCCAGCGAGAACTGGCCCCAGCGTACGTCTTCCAGTTCTTCGGCAAACTGCTCGGGCGCGGCGCGACGGATGTCTTCGTCATCGTTGCCGGCCTGAACCAGCGGGCGCCAGTCTTCAAGCAAGGCATCAAGGCTGGCGCGCAGGTCGCGGGTGGTGGCGCGCGGTGCCGCCTGGCCCAGGCTGGCGGTGAGTGCGCGCAGCTCGCTCAGGCACTCGACCCAGTCCTGGAGCAGGCGCCAGTGGCCGTTGTGGCGGTACTGCTCGGCCAGGCGCTGGCTGCTGCCCAGCAGTTGCCAGGCGAGGGCGGCATAGGCGTCGTCCAAGGCCATTTCGGCTTCCAGCGCGGTATGCGGCAGGTCCAGCTCGTAGCTGTCCGGTTCCAGCAGGCGGTAACCGCGCTCAGCCTTGCTGATGTCGCACGGCATCAGTGGCAGGCTGGCGGCCAGTTCTGCGGCCAGTTCCAGCAGGGCTTGCGGTTCACCTTCACGCAGTTCCAGTTCCAGCTCGCAGATCTCTTCCTTGCGCTTGCCGGCGATCACGAAGCCTTGGTCCAGCGCGGCCTCGATCACCACCTTGCTCTTGCCACGGCCCCAGGCGATTTCAGCGTATTCACGGCTGAAGTCGGTGGTGAACAGCGGCTTGATGGTTTTCTTGTCCAGGTTGGCCAGTTGCTCGGGCCAGCAGGTGGCGTCCAGCTTCTTCAGGTCGAGCTTGACCTTGTCCAGGTTCCATTCGTACTCGTTGCGCTCGGACAGGCCAGCCACGCTCTGGCCGCGGCACTTGAGGGTTTGGATGACAGCGTCGCCATCGCGGCGCAGGCGCAGGGCGACACGGGCGGCGGACAGCTCACGCTCGGGGGTGTCGAAGTACTGGTTGAGCAGTTCACGGGTCTGCCAGCCGGACTTGTTGCGCTTTTTCAGCAGAGGGTGCTCGCGCAGTGCGGCAAGGGTCTCGCGGCTGGCGCGGAGCTTCAGTTCGGTTTCTTTGTGCATCACAGACTCGAAAGAGGGGGCGTGGTTGGCAGAGAGTCTACAGCAGTCAGCCCTCAACGGTTTATTCCAGACAGCGGATAGTCCTATGATGGGCAACGTTTCCGAGGAGTACGGGCATGCCGTTGCCGACGCTGAAAGACCAGTTTGCCGCCTTGATCGCCGCGCCTTCGGTCAGCTGTACCCAACCTGCGCTGGACCAGTCCAACCGCCAGGTTATCGACCTGCTGGCCGGTTGGCTGAGCGACCTGGGTTTCAAGTGCGATATCCAGCAGGTCACTCCCGGCAAGTTCAACCTGCTGGCCAGTCGTGGCACCGGCCCGGGAGGGCTGGTGCTGGCCGGGCACAGCGATACCGTGCCCTATGACGAGCAACTGTGGGCCAGCGACCCGCTGAAGCTGACCGAGACCGATGGCCGTTGGGTCGGCCTGGGCAGCTGCGACATGAAGGGCTTCTTTGCCCTGGTCATCGAAGCGGTCATCCCCCTGCTGGAGCACGACTTCAAGGAGCCGCTGCTGATCCTTGCCACCTGCGACGAGGAAAGCTCCATGTCCGGCGCCCGTGCCCTGGCCGAGGCCGGCCAGCCACTGGGCCGTGCAGCGATAATCGGTGAGCCTACCGGGCTGCGGCCGATCCGCATGCACAAGGGCATCCTCATGGACCGTATCGACATCCTCGGTCGCAGCGGCCATTCGTCGGACCCAAGCCTGGGCCGCAGCGCCATGGAGGCCATGCATGCGGTCATGGGCGAGCTGATGGGCCTGCGCCAGCAGTGGCAACAAACCTATAGCAACCCGCAATTCACCGTGCCGACCCCGACCATGAACTTCGGCTGCATCCATGGCGGCGACAACCCCAACCGTATCTGCGGCCAGTGCGCCCTGGAGTTCGACCTGCGGCCGCTGCCGGGCATGGACGTGGACCAGCTGCGCGCGGCCATTCGCGAAAAGCTGGTACCCGTGGCCGAGCGCCATGAGGTGCGCATCGACTATGCGCCGCTGTTCCCGGAGGTGCCGCCGTTCGAGCAGGCTGCCGATGTCGAACTGGTACAGGTCGCGGAGCGCCTGACCGGCCATCGCGCTGAAGCGGTGGCGTTCGGCACCGAAGCACCTTATCTTCAGCAACTGGGCTGCCAGACCATCGTGCTGGGCCCTGGCGACATCGCCTGCGCCCACCAGCCCGGCGAATACCTTGAAATGTCACGAATCGAGCCTACCGTGCGTCTATTGCGTGACCTGATCCGGCACTATTGCCTGCACTAAACGTCAATCGAACTGATTCGTTCCTGCCTAGAGGAGACCGCGCGTGACCGCAAGCCTGTTCCGACGATGATCCTGAACGCCCCCTGCATCGCCGTTCTCCGTCCACTTATCCACAGGCCCTGTCATGCCCGATTACGTCAACTGGCTGCGTCATGCATCCCCCTATATCAATGCCCATCGCGACTGCACCTTCGTGGTCATGCTCCCTGGCGATGGGGTGGAACACCCTAATTTCGGCAACATCGTCCACGACCTGGTGCTGCTGCACAGTCTGGGCGTGCGGCTGGTGCTGGTGCATGGCTCGCGCCCGCAGATCGAAAGCCGGCTGGCCGATCGCGGCCTGACCCCGCACTATCACCGGGGCATGCGTATTACTGATGCGGCTACCCTGGATTGCGTGATCGATGCCGTCGGCGCCCTGCGCCTGGCCATTGAAGCGCGGCTGTCGATGGACATCGCCGCTTCGCCGATGCAGGGCTCGCGCCTGCGCGTGGCCTCCGGCAACCTGGTCACCGCGCGGCCGATCGGCGTGCTCGAAGGCGTGGACTACCACCACACTGGCGAAGTGCGGCGGGTCGACCGCAAGGGCATCAGCCGCCTCCTCGACGAGCGCTCCATCGTGCTGTTGTCGCCCTTGGGCTACTCGCCTACCGGGGAAATCTTCAACCTGGCCTGCGAAGACGTGGCTACCCGTGCGGCCATCGAACTGGGCGCCGACAAGTTGCTGCTGTTCGGCGCCGAGCCGGGCCTGTTGGACGCTGACGGTAGGCTGGTGCGTGAACTGCGCCCGCAGCAGGTTGCTCCGCATTTGCAGCGTCTAGGCAGCGATTACCAAGGCGAACTGCTGGATGCTGCGGCCGAGGCTTGCAAAGGCGGTGTGGCGCGCAGCCATATCGTCAGCTATGCCGAGGACGGCGCGCTGCTCACCGAGCTGTTCACCCGGGGCGGTGGCGGTACGCTGGTGTCGCAGGAGCAGTTCGAAGTGGTGCGCGAGGCGACCATTGAGGACGTCGGTGGCCTGCTGGAGTTGATCAGCCCGCTGGAAGAGCAGGGCATCCTGGTGCGCCGTTCGCGCGAAGTGCTGGAGCGAGAGATCGAGCAGTTCAGCGTGGTCGAGCGCGAGGGCATGATCATCGCCTGTGCGGCGCTGTACCCGATTGCCGATTCCGAAGCCGGGGAGCTGGCTTGCCTGGCGGTGAACCCGGAGTACCGCCATGGCGGGCGTGGCGATGAGCTGCTGGAACGCATCGAGAGTCGGGCACGGCAGATGGGCTTGAGTACTTTGTTCGTGCTGACTACGCGCACTGCGCACTGGTTCCGCGAGCGCGGCTTTGCGCCGAGTGGTGTGGAGCGCCTGCCGGCGGCGCGGGCTTCGCTGTACAACTACCAGCGCAATTCGAAGATTTTCGAGAAGCCCCTGTAAGCCTGGGCCGCCCTCTTCGCGGGCACGCCCGCTCCCACAGGTAAGCCACAGGCTTCAGCCCTCGAAATTACCCTGTGGGAGCGGGCGAGCCCGCGAAGAGGGCGACACCGGTCTTAAACAAAAACGCCGCCCTTGAGGGGCGGCGTTTTCGTTTACACGGTATGCAGGTACCAGTTGTACTCGAGGTCGGAGATCGAGTGCTCGAACTCTTCCAGCTCGCTTTCCTTGCACGCGACAAAGATGTCGATGTACTTCGGATCGATGTACTTGTTGAGGATCTCGCTGTCGTCCAGCTCGCGCAGGGCATCGCGCAGGTTGTTCGGCAGGCTCTGCTCCAGCTGCTCGTACGAGTTGCCTTCGATCGGCGCGCCTGGCTCGATCTTGTTGGTCAGGCCATGGTGCACGCCAGCCAGTACAGCAGCCATCATCAGGTACGGGTTGGCGTCGGCACCGGCGACGCGGTGCTCGATGCGCACTGCATCGGCCGAGCCGGTCGGTACGCGCAGCGCTACGGTGCGGTTGTCCAGGCCCCAGCTTGGCGCGTTCGGCACGTAGAACTGCGCGCCAAAGCGGCGGTAAGAGTTGACGTTCGGGCAAAGGAATGCCATGGACGCGGGCAGGGTCTCGAGCACACCGCCGACAGCGTGACGTAGCGCGGCGTTCTGCTCGGGATCCTCGCTGGTGAAGATGTTGTTGCCATCTTTGTCCAGCACGGAAATGTGCACGTGCAGGCCGTTGCCTGCCTGGCCCGGGTAGGGCTTGGCCATGAAGGTGGTGTCCATTTCATGGTCGTAGGCGATGTTCTTGATCAACCGCTTGAGCAGTACCGCGTAGTCGCAGGCCTTGAGCGGGTCCGCCACGTGGTGCAGGTTGACTTCGAATTGCGCCGGGGCGCTTTCCTTGACGATGGCGTCGGCCGGGATGCCTTGTTCTTTCGCGCCTTCGAGGATGTCCTGCAGGCAGTCGGCATACTCGTCGAGGTCGTCGATCAGGTACACCTGGGTTGACTGTGGGCGTTTGCCCGAAATTGGCGAGCGCGGCGGCTGCGGGCGGCCATTCACGTTCTCCTGATCGATCAGGTAGAACTCCAGCTCGAATGCGGCGCAGATGGTCAGGCCCATATCGGTGAACTTGCTCACCACTTGGCGCAGCACTTCACGCGGGTCGGCGAAGAACGGCTCGCCTTCCAGCTCGTGCATGGTCATCAGCAGCTGGGCGGTAGGGCGTTTTTGCCACGGCTCATTACAGAGCGTGTCGGGGATTGGATAGCAGATGCGGTCAGCATCGCCGATGTCCAGGCCCAGCCCGGTGCTTTCGACGGTGGAACCGTTGATGTCCAGGGCAAAGAGGGAGGCCGGCAGGTTGATGCCTTTCTCGTAAACCTTGTGGAGGCTGGTGCGCTCTATGCGCTTGCCACGCACCACACCATTCATATCTGCAATCAGAAGGTCAACGTAGAGAACCTCAGGATGTTCCTTAAGGAACGCGTTCGCTTCGTTAAGCTGAACGGCACGCGGGGGTACCGACATGATGCAACACCTTTGTTGTTAAAAATATCAATCAAGGGGGGCTTGCAAGACCAGTCAATCGAAAAGAGATACTGATGTCAAGCCAACCCCATGATGCCCTGAAATGGCACATCTACGGCAGATTTGCTGCATATCGGGGCAATCCATTATCCGCTATTTCCCGCGTAAAGGGCTATCTCCGGTGCGCCGTGTTTTATTTTTTACGGAGGTGTTGTGTAAAAAAATGAACAAGGCTAAGCTCGGTTTCAACCCAGAACACAATAATACGAGGGTCACATGGTCCGCTTGCCGCGACCTGAAAGCATTGCCTGCGCAGTGCCATCGGGTACATCCGTCGTTTTTGCAAGCTTCGTCTATGGCGTGGTCGCCCTGGCCGCAATAATTGACGTTTCGCGTTCCCGGACCGGTCCTCGCAGCGGCTTGCCGCCTTTCGCTTCGCCTTCCTGCCTTTTGAACTCATTACGGACACAGCTGATTTCAGTGTATCCACTGTGGCTCTGCGCGTGGGTTTTTGCTTTAGCAATCGACTCCATCCAGAATCAAGTCGCGGACCACCTTACCTCCTGAGGTATTTATGAGTAACAACCTCGACCAGCTCACCGATTGGTTGAAAGAGCACAAGATCACCGAAGTCGAATGCATGATCAGCGACCTGACCGGCATCACGCGCGGCAAGATTTCGCCAACCAACAAATTCATCGCTGAAAAAGGCATGCGGCTGCCCGAGAGCGTGCTGCTGCAGACCGTGACCGGCGATTACGTCGACGACGACATCTATTACGAACTGCTCGACCCTGCAGACATCGACATGATCTGCCGCCCTGACGAGAACGCCGTGTTCCTCGTGCCGTGGGCCATCGAGCCGACCGCACAAGTCATCCACGACACCTACGACAAGAAGGGCAACCCGGTCGAACTGTCGCCGCGCAACGTGCTGAAGAAAGTGCTCAAGCTATATGCTGACAAGGGCTGGCAGCCGATCGTCGCACCGGAGATGGAGTTCTACCTGACCAAGCGCAGCGAAGACCCGGACTTCCCGCTGCAGCCCCCGGTAGGCCGTTCCGGTCGCCCGGAAACCGGCCGTCAGTCGTTCTCGATCGAAGCTGCCAACGAATTCGACCCGCTTTTCGAAGACGTCTACGACTGGTGCGAGCTGCAGCAACTGGACCTCGACACGCTGATCCACGAAGACGGCACGGCGCAGATGGAAATCAACTTCCGTCACGGCGACGCCCTGCACCTGGCCGACCAGATCCTGGTGTTCAAGCGCACCATGCGCGAGGCGGCGCTCAAACACAACGTGGCTGCCACCTTCATGGCCAAACCGATGACCGGCGAGCCGGGCAGTGCCATGCACCTGCACCAGAGTGTGGTCGACGTGGCCACCGGCAAGAACATCTTCAGCAATGAAGACGGCAGCATGAGTGAGCTGTTCCTCAACCACATTGGCGGCCTGCAGAAGTTCATCCCCGAGGCGCTGCCGCTGTTCGCGCCCAACGTCAACTCGTTCCGCCGCTTCCTGCCCGACACCTCGGCGCCGGTAAACGTGGAGTGGGGCGAAGAAAACCGCACCGTCGGCCTGCGTGTACCGGATGCCGGCCCACAAAGCCGGCGCGTCGAAAACCGCCTGCCGGGCGCCGACGCCAACCCATACCTGGCCATCGCCGCCAGCCTGCTGTGTGGCTACATCGGCATGGTCGAAGGCATTGAGGCCAGCGCGCCAGTGCAGGGCCGTGGTTACGAACGCCGCAACCTGCGCCTGCCCCTGACCATCGAAGACGCCTTGGAGCGCATGGAAAACAGCCGTGCGCTGGTGCAGTACCTGGGCAAGAAATTCATCACCGGGTATGTCGCTACCAAGCGCGCCGAGCATGAAAACTTCAAGCGCGTCATCAGTTCCTGGGAGCGTGAGTTCCTGCTGTTCGCTGTCTGATCAACCCTGGTGCCGCAGAAGCGCGGCGGTCCAATAACGGAGAAGCACATGAGCGTCAACAACCCGCAAACCCGTGAATGGCAAACCCTGAGCGGGGAGCATCACCTCGCACCTTTCAGTGACTACAAGCAGCTGAAGGAGAAGGGGCCGCGCATCATCACCAAGGCCCAGGGTGTGCATTTGTGGGATAGCGAGGGGCACAAGATCCTCGACGGCATGGCCGGTCTGTGGTGCGTGGCGGTCGGCTACGGCCGTGAGGAGCTGGTGCAGGCGGCAGAGAAACAGATGCGTGAGCTGCCGTACTACAACCTGTTCTTCCAGACCGCTCACCCGCCTGCGCTCGAGCTGGCCAAGGCGATCACCGACGTGGCGCCGAAAGGTATGACCCATGTGTTCTTCACCGGCTCCGGCTCCGAAGGCAACGACACTGTACTGCGCATGGTGCGTCACTACTGGGCGCTGAAGGGAAAACCGCACAAGCAGACCATCATCGGCCGCATCAACGGTTACCACGGCTCCACCTTCGCCGGTGCATGCCTGGGCGGCATGAGCGGCATGCACGAGCAGGGTGGCCTGCCGATCCCGGGCATCGTCCACATCCCTCAGCCGTACTGGTTCGGCGAGGGTGGCGACATGACCCCTGACGAATTCGGTGTCTGGGCCGCCGAGCAGTTGGAGAAGAAGATCCTTGAAGTCGGCGAGGACAACGTCGCTGCCTTCATCGCCGAGCCGATCCAGGGCGCTGGCGGTGTGATCATCCCGCCGGAAACCTACTGGCCGAAGGTGAAGGAGATCCTCGCCAGGTACGACATTCTGTTCGTCGCCGACGAGGTGATCTGCGGCTTCGGCCGTACCGGCGAGTGGTTTGGCTCTGATTACTACGACCTCAAGCCCGACCTGATGACCATCGCGAAAGGCCTGACCTCCGGTTACATCCCCATGGGCGGTGTGATCGTGCGTGACACCGTGGCCAAGGTGATCAGCGAAGGCGGCGACTTCAACCACGGTTTCACCTACTCCGGCCACCCGGTGGCGGCCGCGGTGGGCCTGGAAAACCTGCGCATTCTGCGTGACGAGAAAATTGTCGAGAAGGCGCGCACGGAAGCGGCACCGTATTTGCAAAAGCGTTTGCGCGAGCTGCAAGACCATCCACTGGTGGGTGAAGTGCGCGGCCTGGGCATGCTGGGTGCGATCGAGCTGGTCAAGGACAAGGCCACCCGCAGCCGTTACGAGGGCAAGGGCGTTGGCATGATCTGTCGCACCTTCTGCTTCGAGAACGGCCTGATCATGCGTGCGGTGGGTGACACCATGATCATCGCGCCGCCGCTGGTAATCAGCCATGCGGAGATCGACGAACTGGTGGAAAAGGCGCGCAAGTGCCTGGACCTGACCCTTGAGGCGATTCGATAAGCGTTTGCTAGGCTAGCGTTGTGACATTAAGTCGTTACATGGCCCTGCTTTCCTTGATACAGGGCCTTGTAACTTGCCAGACTAGCGACTGTTTCAGTCGCCGCGCGCTCTGCACCGTGGGTTCTGGCTGCTGGACAGTTGCTAAATAAAAATTCTGGAGCATTACGCATGAATAAAATGGGCAAGACGTTGCTGGCCGCCGCCCTGATGGGTGCCATGGCCTCCGCTGTTCAGGCTGAAGACAAAGTGTTGAACGTCTATAACTGGTCGGACTACATCGCTCCGGACACCATCGCCAAGTTCGAAAAGCAGACGGGGATCAAGGTCAAGTACGACGTCTTCGACAGCAACGAAACCCTGGAAGCCAAGCTGCTGGCAGGCAAGTCGGGCTATGACATCGTCGTGCCTTCGAACAATTTCCTGGCCAAGCAGATCAAGGCGGGCGTGTACGAAGAGCTGGACCGTTCCAAGCTGCCAAACTGGAAGAACCTCGACCCCGACCTGCTCAAGGCCGTTGGCGATGCCAGCGACAAGGACAACAAGCATGCCTTCCCTTATATGTGGGGCTCGATCGGCATTGGCTACAACCCGGAGAAGGTCAAGGCTGCGCTGGGCGTGGACAAGATCGATTCGTGGGACGTGGTGTTCAAGCCTGAGAACATCGCCAAGCTCAAGAGCTGCGGCGTGAGCTTCCTCGACGCCCCGACCGAAATGCTCCCGGCTGCGCTGCACTACCTCGGCAAGCCGACCGACAGCACCAAGAAAGAAGACCTGAAGGCCGCCGAGGACCTGTTCCTCAAGATCCGTCCTTCGATCACCTACTTCCACTCGTCCAAGTACATTGGCGACATGGCCAACGGCAACATCTGTGTAGCCGTCGGTTACTCGGGTGACCTGGAGCAGTCCAAGGCCCGTGCCCATGAAGCGGGCGACAAGGTCAAAGTGGACTACGTCATTCCGAAGGAAGGTGCCGGTACTTTCTACGACATGGTCGCCATCCCGAAAGATGCCGAACATAAAGACGCTGCCTACCAGTTCATGAACTTCCTGATGCAGCCGGAAATCATGGCTGAAATCACCAACGCCGTGCGCTTCCCGAACGGTAACGCTGCTGCCACCCCGTTCGTGGACAAAGACATCACCAGCGACCCAAGCATCTACCCGCCTGCCGAAGTGAAGAAGCAGCTGTACGCGATCGCTGCGCCTGACGCTTCTGTGCAGCGAGTGATCACCCGCAGCTGGACGAAGATCAAGTCGGGCAAGTAAGCCCGATGCGACAGCTCTGGGCCGCGTTTTTCGGCCCAGAGCCATTGAAAGGTAATTGATGATTGCGGCATCGAAGCTGCGAAGTTAAGTTGCGCGCCGGTTTTGCGTGTGCGGCAGCATTGTCGCTACCCAGGCACTGATTGTGAGGACCCCCACTTGTCTATTTCTGTATTCCGCAAGGCCTTGATGGCCGGCGCGGGCCTGACGCTGGCATGCAGCGTCCAAGCGGCGCCGACGGTGCACTTCTATAACTGGTCCGACTACATCGGCCCGACCACACTCGCGGATTTCGAGAAAGCTACGGGCATCAAGCCTGTGCAAGACGTGTTCGACTCCAACGAAACCCTGGAAGGCAAGCTACTGGCCGGCAACACCGGCTATGACGTGGTGGTGCCGTCCAACCATTTCCTCGGCAAGCAGATCAAGGCGGGCGCCTTCCAGAAGCTCGACAAGAACCTGCTGCCCAACTATTCCAACCTCGACCCGGCGTTGATGAAGCGCCTGGAAAAGAACGACCCGGGCAACCAGTACGCGGTGCCTTACCTGTGGGGTACCAACGGCATCGGTTACAACGTCGACAAGGTCAAGGCCGCGCTGGGCGTGGACACCATCGACTCCTGGGCCGTGCTGTTCGAACCCGAAAACATGAAGAAGCTCTCCAAGTGCGGTGTGGCTTTCCTCGACTCGGCGGACGAAATGCTGCCAGCGGTGCTCAACTACATGGGCCTCAACCCCAACAGCACCGACCCCAAGGATTACGCCAAGGCCGAGCAGAAGCTGCTGGCGGTGCGCCCGTACGTGACCTACTTCCACTCGTCCAAGTACATCACCGACCTGGCCAATGGCGACATCTGCGTCGCGGCAGGTTTCTCGGGTGATGTGTTCCAGGCCAAGGCCCGCGCTGAAGAAGCGAAGAAGGGTGTGAACCTGGCCTACGCCATTCCCAAGGAAGGCGGCAACCTCTGGTTCGACGTGCTGGCGATCCCCAAGGACGCCAAGAACGTCAAAGAGGCGCATGCCTTCATCAACTATTTGCTGAAACCTGAGGTTATCGCCCAGGTCAGTGATTACGTCGGTTACGCCAACCCGAACCCCAAGGCTGGCGCCCTGATGGACCAGGCCGTAAGGACTGACGCCGCGGTTTACCCACCGCAGGAAGTGCTGGACAAGATGTTCGTGAACTCAGAGTTGCCACCCAAGGTGCAACGGCTGATGACCCGCAGCTGGACCAAGGTCAAGTCGGGCAAGTAAAAATCCAGACCCGCGACGGCACAGTAGAACAGGCCACGCGGGCACAAAAATCTTGTTGGGAGTTTCACTCATGGCAGTTGCCTCCGGTGCCTATAAAAAAGCCCTCGAGGGTGGCCAGCAACCCAAGCAGGTGCTGGTCAAGATCGACCGGGTCACGAAAAAGTTCGACGAAACGGTAGCCGTGGACGATGTGTCCCTGGAAATCCGCAAGGGCGAGATCTTCGCCCTGCTGGGCGGCTCCGGTTCTGGCAAGTCCACCTTGCTGCGCATGCTGGCCGGCTTCGAGCGCCCGTCCGAAGGGCGGATCTTCCTTGATGGCGTCGACATCACCGACATGCCGCCCTACGAGCGGCCGATCAACATGATGTTCCAGTCCTACGCACTGTTCCCGCACATGACCGTGGCGCAGAACATCGCCTTCGGCCTGCAGCAGGACAAGATGCCCAAGGCAGAGATCGATGCCCGCGTGGCCGAGATGCTCAAGCTGGTGCACATGACCCAGTACGCCAAGCGCAAGCCGCACCAGTTGTCGGGCGGCCAGCGTCAGCGTGTGGCGTTGGCCCGCTCGCTGGCCAAGCGCCCCAAACTGCTGCTGCTCGACGAGCCGATGGGTGCACTGGACAAGAAACTGCGTTCGCAGATGCAGTTGGAGCTGGTCGAGATCATCGAGCGCGTGGGTGTAACCTGCGTGATGGTGACCCACGACCAGGAAGAGGCCATGACCATGGCCCAGCGCATCGCCATCATGCACCTGGGCTGGATCGCCCAGATCGGCTCGCCAGTGGACATCTACGAGACACCTACCAGCCGCCTGGTGTGCGAGTTCATCGGTAACGTCAACCTGTTCGAAGGTGACGTGGTCGACGACGCCGAAGGCTACGCGATCATTGCCAGCCCGGAGCTGGAGCGCAAGATCTACGTGGGCCACGGCATCACCACCTCGGTGGAAGACAAGCACATCACCTACGCCCTGCGCCCGGAAAAGATGCTGGTCACCACCCAGCAGCCAACCTGCGAGCACAACTGGTCGCGCGGCAAGATCCACGACATCGCCTACCTGGGCGGCCACTCGGTGTTCTATGTGGAGCTGCCGAGCGGCAAGGTCGTCCAGTCGTTCGTCGCCAACGCCGAGCGCCAAGGTACCCGTCCTACCTGGGGCGATGAAGTGTACGTATGGTGGGAAGACGACAGCGGCGTGGTACTGCGGTCATGAAACTGCGCAAGCTCAAGCGAGCCTTCCAGCGTCTGGTCCCGGAGGGGCGGCACCTGGTGATCGGCGTGCCGTTCATCTGGCTGTTCCTGTTCTTCATGCTGCCGTTCTTCATCGTCCTGAAGATCAGTTTTGCCGAAGCTGACGTGGCAATCCCGCCGTATACCGAGATCTACACCTACGTCGAAGACAAGATCCAGCTGGTCCTCAACCTGGCCAACTACGGGCTGTTGACCGAGGATGAGCTGTACCTCTCGGCCTACCTGGGTTCGTTGAAGATGGCGTTCTTCAGCACCCTGCTGTGCCTGCTGATCGGCTTCCCGATGGCCTACGCCATTGCCAACGCCAAGAAGGAGACCCAGACGGTCCTGCTGTTGCTGATCATGATGCCAACCTGGACCGCGATCCTGATCCGCGTCTATGCCTGGATGGGTATCCTCAGCAACAACGGCCTGCTCAACGGTTTCCTCCTGTGGACCGGGTTGATCGACCAGCCGTTGCAGATCCTCAACACCAACCTGGCGGTGTATATCGGCGTGGTCTATTCGTACCTGCCGTTCATGATCCTGCCGCTGTTCGCCAACCTGGTGAAGCATGATCCGAGCCTGCTCGAAGCTGCCTCCGACCTGGGTTCGAGCACCTTCAACAGCTTCTGGAAGATCACGGTACCGTTGTCGAAAAACGGCATCATCGCCGGCTGCATGCTGGTGTTCATCCCCGTGGTGGGCGAGTTCGTGATCCCGGAACTGCTCGGCGGCCCGGAAACCCTGATGATCGGTAAAGTGCTGTGGCAGGAGTTCTTCAACAACCGTGACTGGCCGGTGGCATCCGCCCTGGCGGTGGTGATGCTGGCGATCCTGATCGTGCCGATCCTGCTGTTCAACCGTAGCCAGGCCAAAGAGATGGAGGGCCGCGCATGAAACGCTTCAGTTTCTCCAAGCTGATGCTGGTGCTCGGCTTGCTGTTCATCTACCTGCCGATGCTGATCCTGGTGATCTACTCGTTCAACGCCTCCAAGCTGGTGACGGTGTGGGGCGGCTGGTCGATCAAATGGTACGTCGGCCTGCTCGACAACTCCCAGCTGATGGGGTCGGTGATGCGCTCGCTGGAAATCGCTTGCTACACGGCGGTGGCAGCGGTGGCGCTGGGTACCCTGGCGGCCTTCGTGCTGACCCGCGTCACCCGCTTCAAGGGCCGCACGCTGTTTGGTGGCCTGGTCACAGCGCCGCTGGTGATGCCCGAAGTGATCACCGGTCTGTCGCTGTTGCTGCTGTTCGTGGCCATGGCGCAGATGATCGGCTGGCCGCAGGAGCGGGGTATCGTCACCATCTGGATCGCCCATACAACGTTCTGTGCGGCGTATGTGGCGGTGGTGGTGTCGGCACGCCTGCGTGAGCTGGACCTGTCGATCGAGGAAGCGGCGATGGACCTGGGTGCCAAGCCGTGGAAGGTGTTCTTCCTGATCACCATCCCGATGATCGCGCCATCGCTGGCGGCGGGCGGCATGATGTCGTTCGCCCTGTCGCTGGACGACCTGGTATTGGCCAGCTTCGTCTCCGGGCCTGGCTCGACCACCTTGCCGATGGAAGTGTTCTCGGCGGTTCGTCTGGGCGTGAAGCCTGAGATCAACGCCGTGGCCAGCCTGATCTTGCTGTCGGTATCGCTGGTGACCTTCTTCGTCTGGTACTTCAGCCGCCAGGCCGAAGAGCGTCGTCGCAAGGCGATTCAGCAGGCGATCGAAGAGGGTGCTGCAGCCAACGCTTCGCAGCCGCAGGTCAAGCGCCCGTCGCAGGTGGCTGCGTCGGCCTGACCGGGCCCTTTCGCGGGCACGCCCGCTCCCACAGGGACCTCACAGCCTTCAGGGTTGTGCTGAGCCCTGTGGGGTAGGTGCATCACGATCTTCAGGGTTGTGCTGAGCTCTGTGGGGTAGGGGTATCAGAGCTTTCAGGGTTGTGGTGAGCCGTGTGGGGTAGGGGTGTCATAGCTTTCAGGGTTGTGGTGAGCCCTGTGGGAGCGGGCATGCCCGCGAAGGCTCCTGCACCGATTCAAAGCCATACCGCATCCCAATGTGGATAGTCCCTGATACTTCTGACCAATCCGGCCCTCAAGGGATTGGCAACAATGTACCGGGCTACATGAACCACACACTCTTCCCGCCGCAGCGCATGGTCCTGGTAACCCGATTGCCATATCGGCTTGTGCCCGACACCGGCCTTGCGCAAGGCAATCGCTGTGCGTGATTTGAACTTGCGCATCAACGTTCCCAATGTCACTTCTTTCAGCTCAATTAGCCAATGCAGATGGTCCGGCATCACTACCCAGGCCAACGATTGGCAGTCCTGAATGTCATCTGAGAGCCGAAGGTGTTTGACCACCAGACGGGCATGGTGGAAGTCGCGGAACAGTGGTTTGCGTTGATGCGTGATGGTGGTCAGCATGTAGAGCCTGCCGGGCTCGGAGAAGCGCCCACGGCGCAGTCGGTGGGATTCGGCTAACGGCATTTTGATCTTCCTTGAATGTGAACCTCCCTGTGAAAGGTAGCGGTTGGAGCGGGGATGGCAGATGACTGATGGTTTCTGGATATGGCAGATACTGATACATGGCTGTGGAGGCCTCTTCGTGGACTCGCCCGCTCACACAGGTACCGCGCAAGTCTCAAATAGTGCGCTCTCTCTGTGGGAGCGGGCGTGCCCGCGAAGAGGCCCTGAAGGTGTACGACTTTCATGAACTCACGTCGCTGCGTTGCGAGTACTGGCGACGAGATACTACTTTCCTTTAGCCGCAGGGCTATCTTTGAGTACGCTTCACAGCCTGACGCGAAGAACGGCAGACAGCAATTCATGTTCAAATTCATCGAGAGTGGAATGGACGATTTCTTTCAAGGCAGTGCGTAGGCGCCTGGCTTCACCGAAATTTTGAATGAAATCCTTCACTATTGGCGAATCTGGAGGAAGGTGCCGAACGTTCTGAGCTTTGAAGTCATTGTGCTGATTTGCAGTGCGAATATAACTTTTTAAATAAATGCGAGTGCTGTCAGGAAGCCTAGCGATTGCTTGAGGGGCTACGTTAATGAATTCGGGAGCTCGTCGTGAGGGTGGTATGCTATCTGAAGATTCATGGAGTTGTTGTTTGGATGCTGGCGTAGCTGATAGCGTAGCAGGGCTCTCATCTGAATTGAAAATTTTAGCGCTCGAGTTTCCCCAGCGAAACTGTTTTTGTACATAATCAGGCCTGGATTTCAATGTCCAGTTTGTATCGATTGTTATTGTCTTGGAGCGGGGTAGTAGGGGTGAGCGGCCTGTTGGGTCGGATAGGTTTATGGGGTCATTAAAGCAATAGGTATATGAGTTTATACCGCCAAGCGAAAAAGGACTCAAGCTATCGCTGGAGTGGAAACGAAAAATTCTGGGGTTGTATGTTCGGGCGCCAAGACCAAGAAAGTATAAGCCCACTGTGCTGTGTAGAAGTTCGCCGTGAAACTGTAAAGAGTTGGTAGGGTTACAGGGCGTCTTTGAGTGCCCGTAGGGGGTAAATGTATGGTTTCGATTGGTGTTGCTTAGCTTCGCCATTTTTAGGTCCTCCTTTCCAGGTTGACTATCTACTTTTCTGGCCGTTTGGCAACTATTAGAAATATCAGGTCTCAGCGAGTGCTTTTGTGAGTTAGCTGCGCTTTTCCTGCTGCTTGGATGCAGCTAAAAGCATGCAGGTCAATGACGTTCAATGAACACTGATCTACGCTTTCCCTCGCATCCCACGATTCATTTGTGCGAGGTTCGCACCGGCTGTGAAAATGTCGGGATGATCCCCGCCAGTGATGTTTATCGAACCCTGAACTACGCTCACAGTCGCATCCCACAAATCATTTGTGCACAAGCAAGGAGCCAGCATGGCGTTGATGCGTCCGCTGTCGGTCGTCTGCCTGGGGCTGTTGTACATGCTCACCGGCTGTAGCAAGGAAGAGGTCCCCGAGACACTGCCTCGGGTGGGTGTGCAGCAGGTACAACCCACCGATTTCGCTGCCAGGGTCACTTTGACCGGTGACGTGCAGGCGCGGGTGCAGACCGATTTGTCATTCCGCGTCGGCGGCAAGATCATTTCGCGTAGCGTCGACGTGGGTGATCACGTCAAGGCCAACCAGGTGCTCGCCCGGCTCGACCCGAAAGACCTGCAGAACAATGTCGACTCGGCCAAGGCCGAGGTATTTGCCGCGCAGGCGCGGGTCACCCAGACCAGCGCGGCCTTCGTGCGCCAGCAAAAACTGCTGCCCAAGGGCTACACCAGCCAGAGCGAATACGATGCTGCCGAAGCCGCGCTGCGCAGCAACCAGAGCGCACTCAAGGCCGCCCAGGCGCAACTGGCCAATGCCAGCGAGCAACTCAGCTACACCGCACTGGTCTCCGAGGCCGCCGGGGTAGTCACCGAGCGCCAGGCCGAGGTTGGCCAGGTGGTTCAGGCGACCATGCCGATCTTCAGCCTGGCCGTCGATGGCGACCGCGATGCCGTGTTCAACGTCTACGAGTCGCTGCTGGTGGCACCGCCCAGCGATGCCGGGGTAGTCGTGAGCCTGCTGGACGATCCCAAGGTCCAGGCCCATGGCTTCGTACGTGAAATCACCCCCACCGTGTCGGCGCAAAGCGGCACCGTGCAGGTCAAGGTGGGGCTCAAGGACGTGCCGCCCGGGATGCAATTGGGGGCACCGGTTACTGCCACCACCAACGCCCAGGGCCGGCCCAGTGTCGAGCTGCCATGGTCGGCGCTGACCAAGGCCTTGCATGAGCCTGCTGTATGGGTGGTGGGCGAGGGCGACAAGGTGGAACTGCGCAAAGTCGAAATCCGCCGTTACCTCACCGGCAAGATCGTGGTCGCCAGCGGCCTGAAAGGCGGCGAGACCGTGGTGGTCAACGGTGGCCAGTTGCTGCACCCCGGCATGCAGGTGCAGAAGGTCGACGCCAAGGCCCCAGGGGGTGAGCTATGAAGCGTCTGCTGCTGATGCTGTCGGCCGGTGTGCTGCTGGTCGGTTGCAGTAGCGAGGAAGAGGCACCAGAGCCGATCCGGCCAGTGCTGTCGGTCAAGGTCGAACCTCAGGTGCAGTCGCAGCTGGGCCGCTTCGCCGGCAGTATCCAGGCGCGCTTCGAGAGCACCTTGGGCTTTCGGGTTTCCGGGCGCATTGCCCGGCGCTGGCTGGACGTGGGCGCCCAGGTCAAACCGGGCGACACCTTGGCCACCCTGGACCCGACCGACCAGCAGAACCAGCTGCGCGCCGCCGAAGGCGATCTGGCCAAGGTGCAGGCACAGTGGATCAACGCCCAGGCCGATGCCCGTCGCCAGCAGCAGTTGTATGACCGTGGGGTAGGCGCTCAGGCACAGCTGGATATCGCCCAGACCAACCTGAAAACCACCAGCGCGGCACTGGAGCAGGCGCGCTCTGCCGTCAGCCAGGCCCGTGACCAGCTCGACTACAGCACCCTGCGTACCGACCACGCTGCCGTGATTACCGCGTGGCAGGCCGAAGCCGGGCAAACCGTTACCGCCGGGCAAGCCGTGGTGACCCTGGCCCGGCCGGACGTGAAGGAAGCGGTAATCGACCTGCCGATCGGCCTGGCCGAGCAGTTGAGCAAAGGCCTGACCTTCACCGTTGCCTCGCAACTGGACCCGACCATCAACACCACGGCCAGCCTGCGCGAGCTGGAGCCCCAGGCCGATGCCACCACCCGTACCCGCCGCGCTCGCCTGACCCTGGCCAGCACACCGGCGGCCTTCCATCTCGGCACCGCAATCAGTGTGACCCTTAGCTCGGCAGTGTCCCCGCGCAGCGAACTGCCCTTGAGTGCCTTGCTCGAGCGCGACGGCAAGACCCAGGTGTGGGTGATCGATACGCAGAACAAGACCGTGGCCACCCGTGACGTGGCGCTGATCGACCGCACCGCTGACAGCATCGTGCTGAGCTCTGGTGTGCAGCCCGGTGAGCGCGTGGTCACCGCCGGCGTCAACAGCCTCAAGCCTGGCCAGAAGGTCACCTTCGACGAGGATGCGCAATGAAAGGAAGCTTCAACCTGTCCGACTGGGCACTCAAGCATCAATCGTTCGTCTGGTACCTGATGTTCGTTAGCCTGTTGATGGGGATTTTTTCCTACTTCAACCTGGGCCGCGAGGAAGACCCGTCGTTCACCATCAAGACCATGGTCATCCAAACCCGCTGGCCCGGTGCGACCCAGGACGAAACCCTGTACCAGGTTACCGACCGCATCGAGAAGAAGCTCGAAGAACTCGACTCCCTCGACTACACCAAAAGCTATACCCGCCCCGGTGAATCCACGGTCTACGTGTACCTGCGCGACACCACCAAGGCCAAGGACATCCCGGATATCTGGTACCAGGTGCGCAAGAAGATCCAGGACATTCGTGGCGAATTTCCCGCCGGTATCCAGGGGCCGGGCTTCAACGACGAATTCGGTGATGTATTCGGCTCGATCTATGCCTTTACCGCCGACGGCCTGACGCTGCGCCAACTGCGGGACTACGTGGAACAGGCACGGGCCGAGGTCCGCGATGTACCCAACATCGGCAAGATCGAGCTGGTCGGCACCCAGGACGAAGTGCTGTACCTGAACTTCTCCACCCGCAAGCTGGCTGCCCTGGGCATTGACCAGCGCCAGGTGATGCAGGCACTTCAAGCGCAGAACGCGGTGACGCCGGCCGGCATGATCGAGGCCGGCCCGGAGCGCATCTCGGTGCGTACGTCCGGGCAGTTTGCCTCGGAAAAAGACCTGCAAACCGTCAACTTGAGGATCAACGACCGCTTCTTCCGCCTGGCCGATATCGCCGACATCGAGCGCGGCTACGTCGACCCGCCTTCGCCAATGTTCCGTTACAACGGCCAGACAGCCATTGGCCTCGCCATCGGCATGAAGGCCGGCGGCAATATCCAGGTGTTCGGTGCGGCGTTGAAAAAGCGCATGGACCAGGTGGTCCAGGACTTACCGGTAGGTGTCGGAGTACACACCGTTTCCGACCAGGCGGTGGTGGTCAAGGAGGCGGTCGGCGGTTTCACCAGCGCGTTGTTCGAGGCGGTGGTGATCGTGCTGGCCGTGAGTTTCGTCAGTCTTGGCGTGCGCGCCGGACTGGTGGTGGCCTGCTCGATCCCGCTGGTGCTGGCCATGGTGTTCGTGTTCATGGAGTACAGCGGCATCACCATGCAGCGGATTTCGCTGGGTGCGCTGATCATTGCACTTGGCCTGCTGGTGGACGATGCGATGATTACCGTGGAGGTGATGGTCACGCGGCTGGAAATGGGTGAAAGCAAGGAGCAGGCGGCGACGTTCGCCTACACCTCCACAGCCTTCCCCATGCTTACCGGCACCTTGGTGACCGTGGCCGGGTTCGTGCCTATCGGCCTCAACGCCAGCTCTGCGGGTGAATACACCTTCACCCTGTTCGCGGTGATTGCCGTGGCCCTGATCGTGTCGTGGGTGGTGGCTGTGTTCTTCGCGCCGGTGCTTGGCGTGCATATTCTCAAAGGCGACAAGCTCAAGGCTCACGAGGCTGAGCCTGGCCGGGTCGGGCGGGCATTTGAAGGCGGGTTGCTGTGGTGCATGCGCAACCGCTGGTTGACCATCATCGGCACCGTGGTGCTGTTTGCCCTGTCGATCTTCTGCATGCGTTTTGTGCAGAACCAGTTTTTCCCGTCCTCGGACCGCCCGGAAATTCTCGTCGACCTCAACCTGCCGCAGAACGCCTCGATCGAGGAGACGCGCAAGGTGGTCGACCGCTTCGAGGCACGGATCAAGGACGATCCGGACCTGGTGCACTGGAGTACCTACATCGGCCAGGGCGCGATCCGCTTCTACCTGCCTCTCGATCAGCAGTTGCAGAACCCTTACTACGCGCAGTTGGTGATTGTCAGCAAGGGCTTCGAAGAGCGTCAGGCCATGATGGACCGCCTGCAGAAGATCCTGCACGAAGAGTTCGTCGGCGTCGGCACCAACGTGCAATCGCTGGAGATGGGCCCGCCTGTGGGCCGGCCGATTCAGTATCGGGTCAGCGGTGCCAACATCGACGAGGTACGCAAACACGCCATCGAGCTGGCCACCTTGCTCGACCAGAACGAGAACATCGGCGAGATGATCTACGACTGGAACGAGCCGGGTAAGGTGCTGCGCGTGGAAATTGCCCAGGACAAGGCACGCCAGCTGGGGCTGTCGTCCGAAGATGTTGCCAATGTGATGAACAGCATCGTCAGTGGCGTGCAGATCACCCAGGTCAACGACAACATCTATCTGGTCGATGTGGTCGCGCGCGCCGAAGACAGCGAGCGTGGCTCACCTGATACCCTGCAGAACCTGCAAATTCTTACCCCTAACGGCACGTCGATCCCACTGCTGTCGTTCGCCACCGTGCGCTACGAACTGGAACAGCCGCTGGTGTGGCGCCGCGACCGCAAGCCGACCATCACCATCAAGGCCTCGGTCAATGGCGAGATCCAGCCCACGGACCTGGTGGCCCAGCTGAAGCCGAATATCGACGAATTCGCCAGCAAGTTGCCGGTAGGCTTCGAAGTGGCTACCGGCGGTACGGTGGAGGAGAGTGCCAAGGCACAAGGGCCGATCCGCAAGGTTATCCCGCTGATGCTGTTCCTGATGGCGACCTTCCTGATGATCCAGCTGCACAGCGTGCAGAAGCTGTTTCTGGTGGTCAGCGTGGCGCCGCTGGGGCTGATCGGCGTGGTGCTGGCGCTGGTGCCTACGGGTACGCCGATGGGCTTCGTGGCGATCCTCGGCATCCTCGCGCTGGCGGGCATCATCATTCGTAACTCGGTGATTCTGGTGACCCAGATAGACGAGTTCGAAGCCCAGGGCTTGTCGCCGTGGGATGCGGTGGTGGAGGCTACCAACCACCGGCGCCGGCCGATCCTGCTGACTGCGGCGGCGGCGAGCCTGGGCATGATCCCGATTGCACGCGAGGTGTTCTGGGGCCCCATGGCCTACGCCATGATTGGCGGGATCATCGTGGCGACCTTGCTGACGCTGCTGTTCCTGCCGGCGCTGTACGTGGCCTGGTACAAGATCCGCGAGCCGCAGAAACACTCCTGAAGGCCTGTATGGCCCCTTGTAGGAGCGGGTTTACCCGCGAGTGCGATGGTGCATCGACCACCGTATTCGCGGGTAAACCCGCTCCTACAAGGGGGCGTGTGCTTTTAAAAAAAGGTTATATAAAAATTCTTAAACAGTATTTTTAAGAATAATCCCGCCTCACTACTATTGCCCTCAAGCCAGGCGCAAACCCCCTTCAAACCTCTGCCCGGCGCCCTCACTCCAAGGAGAACGAGCATGAGTGCATCTCTGCGTAGCATCGACGGTCAGGACGAAGCCACCATCTTGCGTGAAATCCAGAGCGCCTTGCGCGACCTGCGGTTCGGTGCGGTGGAGATCACCGTGCACAACGCTCAGGTGGTACAGATCGAGCGCAAGGAGAAGTTCCGCCTGCAACAGCCCGGCAACAAGCCCGGCTGATCGGCGCCACAACATCCAAAACTAGAAAAAATGCCAATCGGGAGCTTCACCATGTCCATCCGCCGTTATGCGCTCGCCGCCCTGGCCAGTGCTGTTTTTGCCGGTTCCGCCATCGCCAAGGACTACGAACTGCTCAACGTGTCCTACGACCCGACCCGTGAGCTGTACCAGCAGTACAACGCCGAGTTCATCAAACACTGGCAACAGGCCCACCCGGGTGACAAGGTGAAAATCCAGCAATCCCATGGGGGGTCGGGCAAGCAGGCCCGTGCGGTGATCGACGGCCTGCGCGCCGACGTGGTGACCCTGGCCCTGGCCGGTGACATCGACGAAGTGGCCAAGCTTGGCAAGAACCTGCCCGAGAACTGGCAGACCCGCCTGCCTGACGCCAGCACCCCGTACACCTCGACCATCGTGTTCCTGGTGCGCAAGGGCAACCCGAAAGGCATCAAGGACTGGGGCGACCTGATCAAGAAGGACGTGTCGGTCATCACTCCGAACCCGAAAACCTCCGGCGGTGCACGCTGGAACTTCCTCGCAGCGTGGGCGTACGGCCTGAAGGCCGGCGGTAGCGAAGAGAAGGCCAAGGCCTATGTGCAGGAGCTGTTCAAGCATGTACCGGTGCTGGATACCGGCGCCCGTGGTTCGACCATCACCTTCGTCAACAATGGCCAGGGCGACGTGTTGCTGGCCTGGGAAAACGAAGCCTTCCTGGCCCTGAAGGAAGACGGTGGTGCCGACAAGTTCGACATCGTCGTGCCGTCGCTGTCGATCCTGGCCGAGCCGCCAGTGGCCGTGGTCGACAAGAACGCCGAGAAGAAGGGCAATACCGAGATTGCCACCGAATACCTCAAGCACCTGTACAGCCCGGCCGGGCAGAAGATTGCCGCCGAGAACTTCTACCGCCCGCGTGACGAGAAAGTCGCTGCGGAGTTTGGCAAGCAGTTCCCGAAACTGGACCTGGTGACCATCGACAAGGACTTTGGTGGGTGGAAGACTGCACAACCGAAATTCTTCAATGATGGCGGTGTGTTCGACCAGATCTATCAGGCACAGTAAGGGCCAAAGGAAATCGGGGCCGCGTTGCGGGCCATTCGCGGCACAAGGCCGCTCCCACAAGGAACCATGATCCCCTGTGGGAGCGGCCTTGTGTCGCGAATGGGCTGCCAAGCAGCCCCAGGATTCAAAAGCTTGCACCGGCCCGGGATTGTTTCCGGGCTGAGTGCGTTCAACCAGGGATATTTATGTCGCGTCGTATCTCCCCCGTCATACCCGGCTTCGGGCTGACGCTGGGCTACACCTTGGTGTACCTCAGCCTGATCGTGCTGATACCGCTGGCGGCCATGTTCATCCATGCCTCGCAGCTGACCTTCGAGCAGTTCTGGACCATCATCAGTGCGCCGCGGGTGATCGCTGCGCTCAAGCTGAGCTTCGGCACCGCCCTGTTCGCCGCCATCATCAACGGTGTGATCGGTACCCTGCTGGCCTGGGTGCTGGTGCGTTACACCTTCCCCGGGCGCAAGATCATCGATGCGATGATCGACCTGCCGTTCGCCTTGCCCACCGCGGTTGCCGGTATCGCCCTGACTGCCCTGTACGCGCCGCAGGGCTGGGTCGGCCAGTTCGCCACCGACCTGGGCTTCAAGATCGCCTACACCCCGCTGGGCATCACCCTGGCACTGACCTTCGTGACCCTGCCGTTCGTGGTGCGCACGGTGCAGCCGGTACTGGCCGACATCCCGCGCGAAGTGGAGGAGGCCGCAGCCTGCCTGGGCGCCAAGCCACTGCAGGTGTTCCGCCACATCCTGGCGCCGGCCCTGCTGCCGGCATGGCTCACCGGCTTTGCCCTGGCCTTCGCCCGTGGCGTGGGCGAGTATGGTTCGGTGATCTTCATTGCCGGCAACATGCCGATGAAGACCGAGATCCTGCCGCTGCTGATCATGGTCAAGCTCGACCAGTACGACTACACCGGCGCGACCGCCATCGGCGTGTTGATGCTGGTGGTTTCCTTCATCCTGCTGCTGCTGATCAACCTGCTGCAGCGCCGCATCGAAACCCCTTGAAGGAGGCCGGCATGTCCAGTTCATCCCTGAGTGCAAGTGCCGCAGCCAACGCCGCCCGCCGTGGCAGCGCCACGTCACGGCGTATCCTGATCGGCCTTGGCTGGCTGGTGTTCGCCCTGTTCCTGCTGCTGCCGCTGGTGATCGTGGTATCGCAGGCGCTGAAGAACGGTTTTGGCACCTTCTTCGAGGCGATATTCGAACCCGATGCGTTGTCGGCGCTGAAGCTGACCCTGCTCGCCGTGGTTATCTCGGTGCCGCTCAACCTGGTATTTGGCGTAAGCGCCGCCTGGTGCGTCAGCAAGTACACCTTCCGTGGCAAGAGCATCCTGGTCACCCTGATCGACCTGCCGTTCTCGGTGTCCCCCGTGATCGCCGGCCTGGTCTACGTGCTGATGTTTGGCGCGCAAGGCCTGCTCGGGCCGTGGCTGCAGGACCACGATATCCAGATCGTGTTCGCCCTGCCGGGCATTGTCCTGGCGACCATTTTCGTTACCGTGCCGTTCGTGGCCCGTGAGCTGATCCCGCTGATGCAGGAGCAAGGCACGCAAGAGGAGGAGGCTGCACGGCTGCTCGGTGCCAACGGCTGGCAGATGTTCTGGCACGTGACCCTGCCGAACATCAAATGGGGCCTGATTTACGGCGTGGTGCTGTGTACCGCGCGGGCCATGGGCGAGTTCGGCGCGGTGTCGGTGGTGTCGGGCCACATCCGTGGCGTGACCAACACCTTGCCGCTGCATGTGGAGATCCTCTACAACGAGTACAACCACGTCGCGGCCTTCAGCGTGGCCAGCCTGTTGCTGATCCTGGCGCTCTTCATCCTGCTGCTCAAGCAGTGGAGCGAGAACCGTATTAACCGCCTGCGCCACAGCGCCGCGGAGGAATGATTCATGTCGATCGAAGTTCGTAACGTCAGCAAGCGCTTCAACAGCTTCCAGGCCCTGAACGCTATCAACCTGGACATCAACAGCGGCGAGCTGGTGGCTTTGCTCGGCCCGTCCGGCTGCGGCAAGACCACCCTGCTGCGCATCATTGCCGGCCTGGAAACCCCGGACCAGGGCAACATCGTGTTCCATGGCGAGGACGTTTCCGGCCATGATGTGCGTGACCGTAATGTCGGGTTCGTGTTCCAGCACTACGCGCTATTCCGCCACATGAGCGTGTTCGACAACGTTGCCTTCGGCCTGCGCATGAAGCCCAAGGGCGAGCGCCCGAGCGAGAGCAAGATTGCCGAGAAGGTGCATGAGCTGCTGAACATGGTGCAACTGGACTGGCTGTCCGACCGCTACCCAGAGCAGCTTTCCGGTGGCCAGCGTCAGCGTATCGCCCTGGCCCGCGCCCTGGCGGTGGAGCCGAAGGTGCTGCTGCTGGACGAGCCATTCGGTGCGCTGGATGCCAAGGTGCGCAAGGAGCTGCGTCGCTGGCTGGCGCGGCTGCACGAGGATATCAACCTGACGTCGGTGTTCGTTACCCACGACCAGGAAGAAGCCATGGAAGTAGCCGACCGCATCGTGGTGATGAACAAGGGCGTGATCGAGCAGATCGGCTCGCCGGGTGAGGTGTACGATCAGCCGGCCAACGATTTCGTCTACCACTTCCTTGGTGACTCCAACCGCCTGGCCTTGAGCGAAGGGCATCACGTGCTGTTTCGCCCGCACGAGGTGTCGCTGTCGCGGCACGAGACCGAAGGGCACCATGCGGCCGAGGTGCGCGACATTCGGCCGTTGGGCGCGACCACGCGGGTGACCTTGAAGGTGGAAGGGCAGAGCGAGCTGATCGAGGCCGAGGTGGTGAAAGACCATGACAGCCTGACCGGGTTGGCGCGGGGAGAGACGTTGTTCTTCCGACCGAAGGTTTGGCAGAAGGTGGCGGATATCTGAGTCGCACAAGGAAAAGAGAGCCCGGGCATGGTCCCGGGTTTTTCTTGCCTGAACGTTTGACAGGGCAGCTTTACAGCCTTTTACAAGCGTGTGGCGGTAGCGTACTTGTTATTCCCTATGGATATTAATAAATATCTTCTTATTCCTTTACGAATATTTCGCCCTCCCTATACTTGTCTCCAAGCACGCAAACTTACTGGAGGCGTCCCCATGCGCAATGAGTCGATTCGCTACCTGATTGTGCCGGGTTGGCAAGGATCGCCAGACAACCATTGGCAGAGTCACTGGCAGCGCACCCTGCCCAACAGTGCACGGGTCGAACAGCGAGACTGGCTCACCCCGCAGCGGCAGGACTGGGTGCACGCGCTGGAGCAGGCGATTGCCGCCGAGCGCTCGCCGGTGATCCTGATTGCCCACAGCCTCGGTTGCATCACTGTCGCCCATTGGGCAGCGCAGGCTAGCCCGGCCTTGCTGCGGCAGGTGCGTGGTGCACTGCTGGTGGCGCCGGCAGATGTCGAACGGCCCACTTGCGCACCCGTGCTGCGCAACTTTGCGCCGATCCCTACCGAGGTGCTGCCATTCCCTAGCCAGGTCGTCAGCTCGGACAACGACCCGGCCGTGAACGTGCCACGGGCGCTGTACCTGGCCCAGGCATGGGGCGCCGAAGCGGGTTTGCTGAGCAATGCCGGGCACATCAACGTCAAGTCCGGGCATGAGCGCTGGGAACAAGGCTTCGCCTACCTGTATCGCTTGCAGAGCCGGATCGAGCAGCGCGCACTGCGCCGCGCCTGATCGCCCTTACTGTTCACCCTTTGCCTGACGCCTGGCCATTACGGGCCTGGGGCGGGAGTTCGTCATGACGTTTCAAAACCCGTTCGGCCAGCCGCTGCTGACCTTCCCCGAGCTGGACAAGAGCCCGCTTAGCATTCGTGCCAAGGCGCTGGTGTTCATCGACCCGCGCTCGCAGCAGCTGCGCGAGGACCTTGAGCGCCTGGCGCCACAACCTTTGCCGGTGCTGATCCGTGGCGAAACCGGCACCGGCAAGGAGCTGCTGGCCCGGCAGATCCACCGTACCAGCGACCGTGGAGGGTTGTTCGTGTCCGTCAACTGCGCGGCCATCAGCCCCACCTACGCCGATGCCGAGCTGTTTGGCTATAGCGCCGGCAGCCATGGCGGTACGGCCAGCAGCCGCGCCGGCTGGTTCGGTTCGGCCAGCGGCGGCACCTTGTACCTGGACGAGATTGCCGACTTGCCACTGGCGATCCAGGGCAAGCTGCTGGCGGCCCTGGAAAACCGCGAGGTCACTCGGGTGGGCGCGCAGCAGCCCCAGCCGGTGGATGTGCGTCTGGTAGCCGCCACCAGCATCGACCTGGCCCGTGTGGTGCGTGCAGGGCGCTTCAACGAGCGCCTGTACCAGTATTTGCGCGAGGGGGCGCTGGAGCTGCCGCCGCTGCGCGAGCGGCCGGGCGATATCCTGCCGCTGGCCGAGTACTTCGCGGGCATCTACAGCGTGCGCCTGCAGCGGCCTGTGCCCTTGGTGAGCGAGGCGGCGCAGCGGGTTCTGGAGGGGCATTTCTGGCCCGGCAATACCCGCGAACTGGAGAACGTCATCCACTTTGCCTTGCTGGTCAATGACGGCGAAGAGATCCTGCCAGAAGACCTCGACCTGCCTGACCCCGCGCGTTAGACATCGCTCTTGGGTAAAGAGGCTGATGCCATTCTGTTTTTGGAATAAGCAACTAAGTAAAAGATATTGTTGCGGAATAAAAAATCTGGGTATCGTCCGCCTCACGCCCACTGATGAACCGGTTGGGCACCCGATTCGCCATCGTCGATGGCCCAGATTCAGAACAAGGACCACCATGAAGAAGACCCTGCTGACCACTGCCCTGGCTGCTGCCCTGTCGTTCTCCGGCCTGGCCGCTGCTGCCGAGAAACTGGTGGTTGCCGCTACCCCGGTACCGCACGCCGAAATTCTCGAATTGATCAAGCCGACCCTGGCAAAAGAAGGCGTGGACCTTCAGATCAAGGTCTTCACCGATTACGTGCAGCCGAACGTGCAGGTGGACCAGAAGCGTCTGGACGCCAACTACTTCCAGACCCTGCCGTACCTGCAGAACTTCAACGAAGGTAAGGGCACCCACCTGGAAACCGTGGTGGGTGTGCACGTAGAGCCCTTCGGTGGCTACTCGAAGAAGGTCAAGGCCCTGAGCGAGCTGAAAGAAGGCGCAACCGTTGCCATCCCTAACGAGGGCAGCAACAGCGGCCGCGCGCTGCTGCTGCTGCAGAAGGCCGGCCTGATTACCCTGAAAGACCCAAAGAATGCCCTGGCCACCCCCAAGGACATCGCCGAGAACCCGAAGAAGCTTAAGTTCCGCGAGCTTGAGTCGGCCATGCTGCCCCGTGTGCTGGACCAGGTCGACCTGGACATGATCAACACCAACTATGCCCTGGAAGCTGGCCTGAACCCGGCTAAAGATGCACTGGTGATCGAAGGTGCCGACTCGCCCTACGTGAACTTCCTGGTGGCCCGCCCGGACAACAAGGACAGTGAGGCCATCCAGAAACTGGCCAAGGCCCTGACCAGCCCTGAAGTGAAGGAATTCATTGCCAAGAAGTACCAGGGTGCGGTGCTGCCGGCGTTCTGATGCGCTTGCTTCACCTTGCATGACCCAACGCCGACACCTTTGTGTCGGCGTTTTCATTGCTGGGATCTCTGAAAGCTGGCGCGATCCCTGTGGGAGCGGGTTTACCCGCGAAGAATCCAACGCGGTGCATGGCACCGGCTGCGCCGGTGTTCGCGGCTAAAGCCCCACAGTGCTCGCGCAAACTTTTGGGTTTTGAGCAAGGCAGCCCCTTACGGCCCTGGCACCAATCGCAAGGTACTCTGCGCCGGTATTACCCCCATCTGTGCCTTCTGATACTGCCCCTGCACATACCCTTGGGCCTGGTCCGCGTAATGGCGGTCATACGGCACGCCACTCTGCCCAACCGGGTTGCTGGTCAGCGCCTGCCCGGCATCGACAAAGTCGATCAGCCGCCGCGTCGACGGCCCGTACGTCACCGGCCATGGCGCCGGGCCGATCTTCGCCGAAAGGTTGTTCGGTACTTCATGAGTACCCGGTGCGGCAAACGGCCCAACGTTGAACAGCAGGTTCAGCGGCTTTTTCACCCCAAGCGGATGGTTGTGGGTCAGGGTATGGGCCTTGCCCCATTGCCAGCTGGCTGGGTCCTTGCCGAGGGTGTCGCGCAAGTGGCCAAGGCTCTTCTGCCAGGCTTCGCGCACGATCGAGCTGCGGTCAGTGCGCTGGTTGGCGCCGCGGGTGTTCCACCAGGGCGACTCGGCATCGGCGGCAAGGCGCGGCAGCGCGGCATCGATGGCACGGGTGCTGATCAGCACCGGGAACCAGGTATCGCCCAATTCGTCATGCAACGCGGCATAGGCCAGCTCGTAAAGGAACTGGTTGAACAGCGTGGCGCTGGTTGAGTCCAGTGGATAGTCGCCGCGCCAGGCAGCCAGCTGCTCGACCAGTTCCTTTTCCTCGTCACCCTGGGCGATCTGACGCAACGTCGCTAGCAGCGGTGCCAAGGTGCGCGGGCCGTAATCGCTGGCCGTATCGAGTTGCAGTGCCTGGCTGTTCTGCATGTCCCATTTCACCTCCGGGTTGGCCAGCTGGCGATCAAGCTGGCGGCCGCGGTCGGCGAGGTTGTAGTAGCCGGGTATCGGCACCACTGCGGGTGGCTGGTAGTTGGCCGAGACGATATAACCGCTGGCCGGATTCTCCTGTTGCGGGTTGACGCTGAAGGGGTAAAAGCCGGGTTTGTCGGCCTGGCTGCTGGCGCCGTCGAGGATGAACGCCGGGTTCACACCGTCCGGGCGAATCGGCAGTTTCGCCGCCGCCCACCAGCCGATATCGCCACGGGCATTGGCCCAGACGAAGTTCAGCCCCGGCGCCTGCACCTTGGCAGCCGCTTCGCGCATCTTGCCCAGGGTGTCGGCGCGATTGAGCTGGTAGAAGCCTTCGAGGATCGGGTTCTCGGTTTCGAGGAACGCCCACCACATGGCAATCGGTGTGGCCCCTGCCGTGGCGCCGAGGACTTCGTTGACGATTGGCCCGTGGGGTGAGCGGCGCAGGTTGATGGTGACCGGTTGCTCGCCTTTGATTGCAATCTGCTGCTCGGTCTTTTCCAGTGTGCGCCACTGGCCATCGACCATGACCTGGTCAGCGTTGGCAGGGTTGGTCTTTTCTGCGATCAGGTCGACGTCGTCGTTCTGGAACATGGTCAGGCTCCAGCCGAAGTCACGGTTGTGCCCCAGCATTGCGAACGGGTTCAGCGCCTGGAAGTAGCCATACAGGTTGAAGCCGGGCGCCGAAAGTTCGGCCTCGTACCAGACGGCGGGTACGGCAAAACTGATGTGCGGGTCGCCGGCCAGCAAGGGTTTGCCGCTGCGGGTGCGGCTACCCGCGACCGCCCAGGCGTTGCTGCCTTCGAACTGCGGGATGCCGGCATCGCCCAGCGCCTCATCGCTTAAGCGCGCAAGTGTTTCCAGGCTTTGCCAGTCGGCAGCGGCCAGTGGCGTGCCCAGAGCGCCCTCGGGTTGCCAGCCAAGGTCGAATATTTTCAGGTAGTCAGGCCCTAGCTGGTCGCGGATGTAGGTCAGAGCAGGCTCGGTGCGGAACGCGGCGGCAAAACTGTAGGCCAGGTAGCCGGCGATGCTCAGCGTGTCCTCGGCGGTGAACGGTCGCGGGGTGATGCCGAGCAGGTCGAATTCCGTGGGCTTGGGGTGGCTGGCCTGCCAACTGTTGACCCCGTCGAGGTAGGCTTGCAGGGCCTGCCATGCCGGCGCCTGCGGATCCTGCCGCTTGGCCATCAGCGCGGCCTGCTCGCGTATGCGCAGGCTACGGAACAGGGTGTCGGTGGGCAGCAGCTTGTCGCCGAGCACTTCGGCCAGCTCGCCACGGGCCAGGCGGCGCATGATCTCCATCTGGAACAATCGGTCCTGGGCATGCACGTAGCCCAGTGCGCGGTAAAGGTCCGGCTCGCTCTGTGCCTGCAGGTGAGGCACGCCGCGTGCGTCGTAGCGCACGCTGACCGGCGCTTGCAGGCCGGTAACGGCGACTTCGCCCTCGCGCTGCGGCAGCTTGCCCTGAACGTACCAGTACCCGGAGGCGCCAGCGGCCACGGTGACTACCACCGCCAGCAGGGTCAGGCTGCGCTTCATTCAGACTCCTTGTGCATTCAAACGAAAAATGTGGTCCGATCATCGGCGGATTCGCGAACAGAGCATAGCCCCAGGAAGGAGTTTCCATGTCCCTCAGCGAAAAACACAAAATGCTCACTGGCCAGCTCTACCACGCTGGCTGCCCTGAACTGCAGGCCGAGCAGATCGCCAACAAGCACTGGATGCACCGCTACAACAACAGTGTCGAACTGCTCAACGACGCACGCCACGGGCTGCTTGTGGAGCACTTTGGCCAGGTTGGCGAAGGCGCGGTGATTCGCCCGCCGTTCTATTGCGACTACGGCTACAACATCAGCGTTGGTCGTAATACTTTTATGAACTTCAACTGCGTGATCCTCGACGTGGTGCCGGTGCGTATCGGCGACGACTGCCAGATCGGTCCCAACGTGCAGATCTATACCGCCGACCATCCGCTCGATCCTGAAGTGCGGCGCAGCGGGCTGGAGAGCGGGCGGCCGGTGACCATCGGCAACAACGTGTGGATTGGTGGCGCGGCGATTATCCTGCCGGGGGTGACCATCGGTGATAATGCCATCGTCGGCGCCGGCAGTGTGGTGACCCGGGATGTGCCCGCGGGCGCGACGGTGGTGGGTAACCCGGCGCGGGTGCGAGGGTGATATGAAAAGCCCTGCGGTGTTGGCCGCAGGGCTTAGGTCAGGCGGGTTTGAAGCCGGGTTTGCCGTTGGCGGCGCGCCAGGCTTTTACGCGGTTGACGACGCCTTGGGGAGAGTCATCGGCATCATCACCTGGATAGTAAATGAGATCAGATCCTAGGGGATTCTCGATGATTTCTTCAAATTTGAGTGCCAAGTCGTCCAAGTGTTGTCCAAGGGCTGCCCCCTTCAAGCCTGAGCGATTTTCAAAAAATTCGCCTACAAAGGCCAGAAACTCGCTCTCTGTGAAGTCTTCGATATGATTCTTGCTGATCATTCGCTTCCCCTCTTGTTGTGGTGGTCGATATGTCGGCGGGGTGTCATTACAACAATATTGTCCAAGTCATAGACAGCGCCGCCTTTGGCTATCTCTTCAACATGGTGCAGCTCGAATGTCGCTCGTTTTCCCACGCGCTCTTGGGCGGGAACACGGGGCGCGATACCTTCGGCCATTCTGAGCCGGTTACTTAATGTGAAGTACTGCCTAAGCTCCGGGTCTGCGGCTACTTCAATCCACAATGCCTCCCGAAGCTTATCAAAGCTGGTAAATCGCCGTCCTGTGAGTCTCTGCGCAATGCGCGAAGGAATAGGCGCCGCCCCATGCTGTGAGAATGCATCCTCCAGGAATTTGTCCTGTGTGAGTTGACCGTTTCCACTGGCAACCCCCGGCAAATTCCGTGGGTTGCGCAGCATCACATAGATCGGCGCCAGTCCCGAGTCTGCCGGGAAGACGATGACGTAGTCATCAATGTGCAGGTCGGGCAACCCGGGGAATGTGCGGATATCCGGTTCCGGAGGAGCGATGATGTTGCCCGGCAGGTGCGTCTGCAGGTCCTCGACAATGGTCGCGCCCGGGATGTAGGTGCCCCTCTCGTCGTCGTACTGGCCCAAGGTCGAGGGCGGCGTTGCGGGGTGCCAAAGCAGCGTGGCACCACCCGGGCCTTCCGCGGTAAAGCGATAGGCGCCGTGAGTGGCATCCCACTGAGCCTGGCGCACACGTACGTCACGCAGCACGCCGCTGCCATCAGTGGCTGCCAGGTACAGCTCGGTCTGGTTGCCTTGCGGGACGGCGTTCATCCGCAGCGGCAGCTCAAGGTTCTGGCCGACCTTGCGGTTTGCCTCCAGGGTCAGGTCCGCACCGGGCGTCATCATGGCCAGCGGGACGGTGACGCCCATGCGCTCGCCATCGCCCAGGCGCGTGGCGTAGAGCATCAGTGACGCATACCGAATGGCCGTCAGTGCAGCGCCCGTCAGCAGGCGCTGTGCAGTCTTGCCAATTGACTCGGCGAGGCTCTCCCAGATCAGTTCGAATTCGGCCGTGCCACCGCGCGAGGAACTCAATATCACCGGGTGGCGAGTGCTTGCAGTCCAGGCGTTGAAGGTAATCGGGGTATTGCTGGGTGTGTGACCCGAGAGCGCCGCGAGTACTGCCTGCTCGTCGAAAGCCGCTTGCAGGGCGATGTCCGCCTGGTCTCGCAGCTGCCTGGCAGTCGTTGCATCGGTAGATGACGTACTTGCATGCTCGGCTGCTTGAGCTTGCACCTGAGCTTGCAGGGCGAGCAACTCTGGCCGTCGATCTGCAGAGGTGCCAACTGCTATGACTCGCAGGGCGAAATCGATGCGGTGAGCTTCGACCTCTAACAGGCTATGAAGCCTGCCCCAGGTAGAGTAGGCCTGCACCAGCCGCGCTCGCGCCCTGAGCAGGCCGGAGGTTTCTGTACCAGTTCGCGGCTGTGCTCCAGTGCCGCTTCCTCGGCAATGTCCTCATGCAGGTGGCGGGTGAAGGCAGTGAGCAAGTCCTGCAGTGCACTGCGCGCTATTTGGAACTCATGGCTGGCAGCAAGGATGCGGACCAGTGCTTGCTCGGTCTGATAGAGCGTTTGATCGATCTTCCGGTTGTTACTTTCTTTTAATCTGGCTGCGGACAACGCACTTCGAAGTCGATGCTGGCGCTGTATCAACTCGCTGCTTTGCTGCTCTAGCAACTTGGCCTCGAACGCGGCCCGGTAGGATGCGAGCCACGCGGTGCGTGGATCTGCTGGCCCGTTGGGGGCGCGGGTGACAGCCAGGAACTCCTGAAAGGAGCGATGCTCCGGGGCTTTGCCATAGAAGCTGTTGGCTTGTTGGCGGGCAGCTTCCAGGCGTGGCCCAAGCTGCGTCTGAAGCTGGCTGATCGCCGCGATTCTTCGCTCGATTGCCTGGACTTCGCTCAGGCCGGCCAGCGAGCCGGCTTGAGCGAGAATGGCCTGGTCGAGATCCTGGTCAAGTGCGGCCTGGCGCTGCTCATGGGCTTGCTTGACCTGCCGCTTGTCGTTTTCGATCTGTGGAATCAGATCGATGACGAGGCTGCCTGGACGGAAGCTGGATACCAGCTGATAAGGTATGCGGTTGTGGCCCCAGAAAACGCCAGGGACGAAGATCGGGCGCGTGCCGTGGACATGGCTATCGGGCAGCTCGGTGAAGCCTTGTGGTGACATACAGTTTCTCCATTGATCTGTATGTCGCTACGGTAAAAATCCTCCCATGGGTCGAAGCTGTAGATATCTATGGGGTACCCACTATCTACCAAGGGCAGTAGCACCCTATTGCCAAGGTATTGGTTGCCTGCACCGGACGGCCTTCAAGCAAGGCCTTGATGATAGGCTCCACGAAACTGTTGCTGGCGTTGCACACCGCACCTTCGCTGTAGGGGCCGAAGTAGGCCAGGTTGCCTTGCCGGTCCCAGATGGCCACGGCCGGAGAGGCAGGCAGGTGCTCGCTGCCGGGCAGGTGGGTGATGGGTTGCAAGCTGCCGATATTGGCCGGTAGCTGGCCGTGGCTGCCGGGCTTTTGCAGCACGTGGAAGGTAACGTCGTGGCCTGCAAACTGGCTGATAAGGTCGCCCAGGTGCTGTTGGTTGCCGACGTTGCATGGGCAGGCCGGGTCCCAGAAATGCACCACGCGGATCGGGCCAGTACCGGCCAGCTCGGCAGGTAGCTGTAACTGGCTGCCGTCGAACAGCGTGGCCTGGTTGTCGAACGGGCGCAGGTAGCGAGCCTGAAAGGCGCTGTAGGCCTGCCAGAGGATTACGGCGCCGACCAACAAGGCGATGACCGTGCACAGCGGTTTGATGATTCGGCTATTCATGAAGAGTCGGTGGCCCTTGTGGAAGCAACTGTCTTGCTCAATTTCTAAAAGCTGGCGCGATCCCCGTGGGAGCGGCCTTGCGTCGCGAAAGGGCCGCGCAGCGGCCCCAGGTCTCGGCATCATGCATAGATCGCTGGGGCCGCTTTGCGGCCCTTTCGCGACACAAGGCCGCTCCCACAATTAGTTCGATGCTGGTTGTTCGAGGTGAGCAAGCTTGCCATGGCGCCGGCCAGAGCTGAAGATTCCAGATCAATACTTGCATCAATGTGGATGTACCCGATGCCCCCTGCCTTTCACCCCGACCGCCTGCGCACAAGCCTGGCGCCGTTCACCACTCGCCAGCCACTGTCGGCACAAGCGCAGGACTACCAGCGCTTCTATGGCCTGGACCTGCCGGCACACAGCTGGCTGGGCGGCTTCCAGGCGGCGGGGTTCGACCTGGTCGGGCAGGCCTGGCTACCCGACCAGCCCAGCGCGACGTTGTTCCTGCTGCACGGCTATTACGACCACATGGGCCTCTACCAGCATGTGATTGCGTGGGCACTCAAGCAAGGTTTTGCGGTGATCAGTTGCGACCTGCCCGGCCACGGCCTGTCCAGCGGCGAGCGGGCCAGCATCAATGACTTTGCGGTGTACCAGCAGGTGCTGGAGGCCTTGTTCGAACAGGCGCACACGCTGCAACTGCCGCACCCGTGGCATCTTTGTGGGCAGAGCACGGGGGGGGCGATTGCCGTGGACCATCTGCTGCACCAGGGCGCACGCAGCCCCGTCGATGGCCAGGTCATCCTGCTGGCCCCGCTGGTGCGGCCAAGTTCCTGGCGTTGGTCGAAGTTCAGTTATTGCGTGCTGCGCCACTTCGTCAATGGCATCGAACGGCGCTTCAGTGAGAACACCAACGACCCGGCCTTCCTGCCGTTCCTGGAGGCCGACCCGCTGCAACCGCGTCGCCTGCCAACGGCCTGGGTGGGCGCACTGATTGCCTGGGTCAAACGCATCGAGGCTGCGCCGCGTAGTGCGCGTCGGCCATTGATCGTGCAGGGGGAGGCGGATGGCACGGTGGACTGGCCCCACAACCTCGAAGTGCTCAAGGCCAAGTTTGCCGAGCCACAGATCCTGATGCTGCCCGAAGCCCGTCACCACCTGGCCAACGAGTTGCCGGGCATCCGCCAGCGCTACTTCGACTTCATCGACCAGCGCCTGGGCTGATCACTTCAGGTCGTTGGTGCTCTGGCCAACCGCCAGGCCGGCACGTACAGCGGCCAGGGCCGCCTGGTAGTAAGCCTTGCCCTCGGGCGACTCGGCAAAGGTGGCGAACGCTTCCAGCTCGGCATCGGACAGGTCGCGGTAGACGTACAACAGGGTGTTGTTCAGGTCTTCGCCAATCTGCCCCATCAACCGCTGGCGCTGGCCATCCAGCAGGCTCTGGGCCTGGCCGCCGCTGAACAGGCCGGGGATCATCGAGCTGAGGCTGTCGGCGGCTACACCGGCAATGGCAAGGCTGACTTCGGCGCCGGCTTCCCGCGCAGGCAGGGCTTGGGCCAGGTGGCCGATGATCAGCAGACGATCGTCGCTGGCCTGGATCTTGGGCAGGCCTTTGGCGTTCTTGGCCAGTTCGTCCTTGCGGGTGGCCTTGAGCTCGGCCGCCACCACTTTGCGCCCCAGCGGCGACTGGAAGAAGGCCAGGGCTGGTGCCGGGTCGGCCAGGGTGGCGCGCAGCTTTGCCTGGGCGCGACGGTCCACCGCCTGGGCCTGGAAGCGCTGGTTGCTGTTGTTGACCAGCGCCTGGTACACGGCGGGTGGCAAACTGTTGCGGTAGCGCTCCTGGGCAGCGGTCAGGGCATCGTTGAAGTGGGCGCGCTGGTCGGGCCAGCCGGCAGCCTTGTACAGTTGATTCAGGTTGTCTGCCCAGACAGGCATGGTGCAGATCATCAGCAGAATCAGGGAAAACAGACGGCGCATTCAGGACTCCTGTCGGCAGGTGGCTATTGTCCTTGGCCCGGCGCCGGTTTGTCGAGATATCCGCGTGTTTCTCGGCCAAGTGGCGCTGTGCGGCGACAGGGCGAATGGATATGATGCGCGCCATGCACATATCCCCTGAACACCCGATGCTTGCGGCCGTCGTCGACGATCTGGCCACCCATGGCTGGTCCCAGCAGGCGCAATTTCTGCCTGCCGACCTGGTGCGCGCACTTGCAGCCGAGTGCCGGCGCCGTGATGCCGAAGGCGAACTCAACCCCGCAGGGGTTGGGCGGGGAGCTGCCCAGGAGGTGCGCGAAACCATTCGCGGTGACCAGATCCAGTGGGTCGACCCGGGGCAGGCCGAGGCCTGCGACCAGTACCTGGCGGCCATGGATCAGCTGCGCCTGGCAATCAACCAAGGCCTTTTCCTGGGCCTGGAAGACTTTGAATGCCACTTTGCCCTGTATCCATCGGGGGCGTTCTATCGCCGGCACCTGGACCGCTTCCGCGACGATGACCGGCGCATGGTCTCGGCGGTGCTTTACCTCAATGAAGGCTGGCAACCGCATGACGGTGGCCAGTTGCGCATGTTCCTGGCCAACGGTGTCGAGCACGATGTCGAGCCAGTGGCCGGTTGCCTGGTGGTATTCCTGTCGGGCGAAGTGCCTCACGAAGTACTGCCGGCCGGGCGTGAGCGGCTGTCATTGACCGGCTGGTTCAGGCGGCGTGGCAATGACCCGTTCTGATAGGCCCAAGGTGCTGGTGAGCGCCTGCCTGTTGGGGCAGCCAGTTCGCTATGACGGCCGGGCCAGCGGCCATCCCGATTTGTTGCAGCAGTGGCAGGCCGAAGGGCGCGTGGTGCCGTTGTGCCCCGAGGTAGCAGGCGGCTTGCCGACACCGCGGCCGCCAGCGGAGATACCGGGCGGGCAGGGTAGCGCAGTGCTCGATGGCGACACGCAGGTGCTGACAGTGACGGGCGAAGATGTCAGTGCCGAGTTTCTGGCCGGGGCGCGGCTGGCGCTGGAGCTGGTGCGCCGGCATGGCATCCGCGTGGCGGTGCTGAAGTCTGGCAGCCCTTCGTGTGGCAACCGGTTGACCTATGACGGCACCTTCAGTGGTGTGAAAGTGGCGGGGGAAGGGGTAACCACGGCGCTGCTGCGGCGGGCGGGGGTGCAGGTGTTCAGCGAGCTGGAACTGGACCAGGCGCAGCGGGCTTTGGCTGATATATCTGTTTGAACCTGTACCGGCCCTTTCGCGGGTGAACCCGCTCCTACAGGGACCGCACTGTACCCAAGGCCTGTAGGAGCGGGTTTACCCGCGAAGAGGCCGGTACAGGTTGCAAAGAAGACCTCACTGCGCAGCAGTCTCCTGCACACCCTTGAACCACTTCTGCTCAAGCTCGGCAGTCCGGCCACTGTCTTTCAAACGCTGCAACGCATTGTTTACGGCACTTTCAAAAGCCGGGTTGTCCTTCTGAAACGGGATCACCAGCTTCTTCTCGCCAATCGGCAGGCTCACATCGAGCGGGCCGTCGCCTGTGAGCGATTCACTCGACGGAGCGAATGCGATGTCGTACTTGCCACTCTCGACACCCGCCAGCACTTCGGTCGCCGGGGCCTCGACGAACTCGGCGCGCAAGTCCAGTTCCTTGGCCAGGGCCTGGCCAAATTCGATGTCGAAACCTGTCAGGTGGTCGTCTTGTTTGAAGGCGTATGGCGAGTTCTCGGCCTGTACGGCAATGCGCAGTTCGCCCCGGTCGGCGATTTCGTCGATCAGCTCCGCCTGAGCCAATGGACTGATCAGTACTGCCAGCAGTACCCCTATGGTCGAACGCATGTATGCCCCTTTTCTTTTAGCAGTTTGAAATCGATCGCCACGGCTTTCTTCCTCGCCGTGATCGAGCGCAGCCTATGACCTTCAAGCCTCGGCATTGTTTAACCCTGACGGAAATATTTCTGTCAGGCAATGTGAACACCTTGGCGGTTATTTCAACTAAGGTGAACTACCGCCGCTTTTGGATGACAGGCTGCGGTCAATAAGTGAACCACAGGAGAAGTGAATGAACAGCCTATTTTCGCGTGCTGCCGTTGCCGGTCTGCTGATGGGGGCGTCGGTGTTCGCCAGTGCTGCAGACGCCCTGAAGAGCCAGGAGCCGCCCAAGGAGGCGAAGGTCTTCATCGTTTCCCCCGCCGATGGTGCCACGGTCGACAAGACCTTCACCGTCAAGTTCGGTATCGAGGGTATGGGCCTCAAGCCTGCGGGCGATCAAACCCCTCACACCGGGCACCACCACCTGCTGGTGGATGTCGACAAAGAGCCGGTTGCTGACATGCCGCTGCCTACCAGCCTGATGCCAGAGGCCGGCGTCGCACTGCCGGCGGGGCCGCAAGTACTGCACTTCGGCAAGGCACAGACCGAAACCAGCATTACCCTGACCCCGGGCAAGCACACCCTGCAACTGATTCTGGGTGACCAGTATCATGTGCCGTTCAAGCCTAGCGTCGAGTCGAAGAAGATCACGGTTGAAGTGAAATAAAAAAGGGAGGCCACCAGGGCCTCCCTTTTTCATACCGCCAGCGACCTTAGAACAGGACGCGCGAACGGATGGTGCCTTTGACCTGTTGCAGTTTTTCCTGCGCCAGGTCCGAGTACTCGGCGTCAACGTCGATTACCACGTAACCGACTTTCTCGTTGGTCTGCAGGAACTGACCGGAGATGTTGATACCGTTCTCAGCGAAGACCTTGTTGATCTCGCTGAGCACGCCCGGGATGTTTTCGTGAATGTGCAGCAGACGGTGTTTGCCTGGGTGTGCTGGCAGGGCCACTTCCGGGAAGTTGACCGAGGACACCGAAGTACCGTTGTCGCTGTACTTGACCAGTTTCTCGGCCACTTCCAGGCCGATGTTGGCCTGGGCTTCGGCGGTGGAACCACCAATGTGCGGCGTCAGGATCACGTTGTCGAGGCCGCGCAGCGGGCTTTCGAACTCTTCGTCGTTGGAGCGTGGCTCGACCGGGAACACGTCGATGGCGGCGCCGATCAGGTGCTTGTCCTTGATGGCAGCGGCCAGGTGGTCCAGCTCGACCACGGTGCCACGGGCGGCGTTGATCAGGATCGCGCCCTTCTTCATCGAGCGGATTTCCTTCTCGCCGATCATCCACTGGGTGGATGGCAGCTCAGGCACGTGCAGCGAGACGATGTCAGCCAGGCCCAGCAGCTCGTTCAGGCTGGTGACCTGCACGGCGTTGCCCAGTGGCAGCTTGGTCAGCGGGTCGAAGAAGTACACCTGCATGCCCATGTTCTCAGCCAGTACCGAAAGCTGGGTACCAATCGAGCCGTAGCCGACGATGCCCAGTTTCTTGCCGCGGATTTCGAACGAGTTGGCCGCGCTCTTGATCCAGCCGCCACGGTGGCAGGAGGCGTTCTTCTCAGGGATGCCGCGCAGCAGCAGGATGGCTTCGGCCAGTACCAGCTCGGCGACCGAGCGGGTGTTGGAGTATGGCGCGTTGAACACGGCGATACCGCGCTCGCGGGCAGCTTCCAGGTCAACCTGGTTGGTACCGATGCAGAAGCAGCCAACAGCGACCAGTTTCTTGGCGCAGTCGAAGATCTCTTCGGTGAGCTGGGTACGCGAACGGATGCCGATGAAGTGGGCATCGGCGATCTTTTCCTTCAGCTCGGCTTCCGGCAACGAACCAGTGAGGTATTCGATGTTGGTGTAGCCGGCGGCCTTGAGGGTATCGACCGCGTTCTGGTGCACACCTTCAAGAAGAAGGAACCGGATCTTGCTCTTGTCGAGAGAAGTCTTGCTCATCTGCGTAAACCTGTATCCCGGAGATAAATTGGCGAGGGGTGATGCCAGGCGCGAGGGCAGCCTTAGCATGAACAGCGGGAGGGCTATGCTAGCATACGCGACACAATCTGAGCTTATCCCGACAGGTGAAGAGTGCTCAGGGTGACCATGAATAAGTCGAGAGTTCCAGCGATGACCCATCCCGCTGTTATTGAAGAACTGATGACCCTTGTCGACCCTGGCAAGGTCCTGACTGACCCGGTTTCCCTCGAAGCGTATGGCAAGGACTGGACCAAGCATTACCCGCCTGCGCCCAGCGCCATCGTCTTTCCCAAAACGGTAGAACAGGTGCAAGCCATTGTGCACTGGGCCAATGCGCACAAGGTGGCGCTGGTGCCCTCTGGCGGGCGCACCGGGCTTTCTGCCGGCGCCGTGGCGGCCAATGGCGAGGTTGTCGTCGCCTTCGACTACATGAACCAGATCCTTGGCTTCAATGCTTTCGACCGTACTGTGGTTTGCCAGCCAGGGGTCGTCACCCGCCAGCTGCAAACCTACGCCGAAGAGCAAGGCCTTTATTACCCGGTGGACTTCGCTTCCAGCGGTTCCAGCCAGATTGGCGGCAATATCGGTACCAATGCCGGCGGGATCAAGGTGATTCGTTACGGTATGACCCGCAATTGGGTGGCCGGACTGAAAGTGATCACCGGCAAGGGCGAGTTGCTGGAGCTGAACAAAGACCTGATCAAGAACGCCACCGGCTACGACCTGCGCCAGCTGTTCATCGGTGCCGAGGGCACGTTGGGCTTCGTTGTCGAGGCCACCATGCGCCTGGACCGCGCACCGCGCAACCTCACCGCCATGGTGCTGGGCACACCGGACTTCGACTCGATCATGCCGGTGCTGCACGCCTTCCAGGGCAAACTGGACCTGACCGCTTTCGAGTTCTTCTCCGACAAGGGGTTGGCCAAGATCCTCGCCCGCGGCGATGTGCCTGCGCCCTTCGCGACGGATTGCCCGTTCTATGCGCTGCTGGAGTTCGAGGCCAGCACTGAAGACGTGGCCAACGAAGCATTGGCTACCTTCGAGCATTGCGTCGAGCAGGGTTGGGTGCTGGATGGGGTGATGAGCCAGAGCGAAACCCAGCTGAAAAACCTGTGGAAGCTGCGCGAGTACCTGTCGGAAACCATCTCGCACTGGACACCGTACAAGAACGACATTTCCGTCACCGTCTCGAAAGTGCCTGCGTTCCTGCGCGACATCGACGCCATCGTCTCAGCGCATTACCCGGACTATGAAGTGGTGTGGTACGGCCATATTGGTGACGGCAACCTGCACCTGAACATCCTCAAGCCTGAGCATATGAGCAAGGACGACTTCTTCGCTTCGTGTGCCAAGGTCAACAAGTGGGTGTTCGAGATCGTCGAGCGTTACAACGGGTCGATTTCTGCCGAGCATGGCGTGGGCATGACCAAGCGTGACTACCTGGGCTACAGCCGCTCCCCCGAAGAAATCGCCTGCATGAAGGCAATAAAGGCCGTGTTCGACCCTAACGGCATCATGAATCCGGGTAAGATCTTCGCACCTGAATAAAAAGCAGTATCCAGAAGGAGTCGGCCATGAGTTACCAGCACCAGTACGTAGACGGCACGCGCATTCACTTCCCCTTGGGCAAGGTGGTGTGCATCGGCCGTAACTATGCCGAGCATGCCAAGGAACTGGACAACCCGATCCCCACCGAGCCGCTGCTGTTCATCAAGCCAGGCAGCTGCGTGGTGCCGGCCGAAGGTGGCTTCAAGATCCCGGCCGAGCGTGGGTCGGTGCACTATGAGGTTGAAATTGCCGTGCTGCTGGGCAAGCCGCTGTCGACCCACCCGAGCGAGGAAGAGGTGCTGGACGCCATTTCCGGTTACGCACCGGCGCTGGACCTGACCCTGCGCGACGTGCAGGCCAAACTGAAGGAAAAGGGCCTGCCCTGGGAGCTGGCCAAGTGCTTTGACGGCGCTTGCGTGCTGCCACCGTTCGTCTCGGCCGCCAGCTTCGAGGACGTGACAGACATCCCGGTGCGCCTGACCGTGAACGGCGAAGTGCGCCAGGATGGTAACAGCGCGATGATGCTGAACCCGATCGTGCCGATGATTCAGTACATGGCAGCGCATTTCTCGCTACAAGCGGGGGATGTGATCCTCACCGGTACCCCGGCGGGTGTTGGGCCGTTCAATGTCGGTGACGAACTGGTGCTGGAACTGCCGGGTGTGAGCCGCTTCGAAAGCCGGGTGCTTTAACTCGAAACCGCGTCGCCTTCTTTGCGGGTAGACGCGTTCCTGCAGGGATTGCACAGGCCTTGAATACTGTGCAGCACCTTGGGCGCGGGTTTACCGGCGAAGAGGCCGGCCCTGTTTACCGATTTTTCACACCTAATCCGGATAATGCGCGCACCTACGCCCATTTCCCCAGGATCACCGCATGCCATTCCCCTCCAGCGCCCCGGTAACCCCCAAGCGTCGCTTCTACCTGCGCTGGCCCTTCGGCCTGGCAGTGGCGGCGGTGATCGGCTATGGCGTGGCCGTGGCCATGCACTGGGATGACCGCGGTGCACTGTGGGTAAAAGAAAGCTTCGAAAGCACCACCGCGCGCAGCGATAGCGTGTGGCTGCCGGATTACCAGGTGGACATCGACGCCAAGCCGCTGCCGGGCATGGACGATGATGAAGCCTCGGATGTGGCCTTCAACCCGCAAACCCGCACCCTGTTCGCGGTCATGGGCAAGAACCCGTTCCTGGTCGAGCTGAGCCTGGAGGGCGATGTACTGCGCAAGATCCCGCTCAACGGCTGGAACAACCCCGAAGGCGTCGCGGTGCTCGAAGACGGCAACCTGGCCATCACCGACGAGCGCCTGCACGATCTGACCGTGGTCAAGGTGGACGCGCAGACCACTGCACTGAATCACGACGACTTCCCGAGCCACGACCTGGGCCCTTCGGCCAAGAGCAACAAGGGCTTCGAGGCCATCGCCTGGGACCCGCTGCGCCAGCGCCTGATCATTGGCGAGGAGCGCCCGCCCAAGCTGTACACCTGGAACACCGATGGCCGCAGCCCGCTCAAGGGTGAGAAGCAGCCGTTGCCTAGCGATGAACTCGACTTGCGCAACCTGTCTGCGCTGGGTGTCGACCCGCGTACTGGCCACTTGCTGGTGCTTTCGGCCGACTCCAACATGCTGCTGGAGCTGGACGAGCAGGGCCAGCAAGTCAGCTTCATGACGCTGCTGGGCGGCTTCAACGGGCTTGAAGGCACCATTCCGCGGGCTGAAGGGGTGGCCATGGACGACAAGGGCACCTTGTACATGGTCAGCGAGCCGGCGCTTTTCTATCGATTCAAAAAGAACTGACAGCATCATCAGAATTGCCTGACGCTTGCATTAAGCTTTGCTTCAGCCATTCATGATTAGATTCGCCATCCTTGTGTCGAGTCTGTCCCTATGCGTCGTTTTGTTCGCCTGTTCCTTGTTCTGGCTGCCCTTGGTCTGCTCCTGCTTGGCTGGGCCGGGCAGGAGTTTCGCCTGTTCGAGCGTGGCTGGTTCAATCTCAAGACCTGGTGGCAGCCTGTTGAGCGCAGCATTGGCCTGGATCGCTACCGGGTGGTGCTGGAGGCGCAACCGATCGAAGGGCTGGATGATGACATCTCGGCGCTGACCTACGACCCCGACCGCAAAAGCCTCTTCACGGTCACCAACGCCCGTTCGGAGCTGATCGAGCTGTCGCTGGATGGCCGTATCCTGCGCCGTGTGCCGCTGACTGGCTTCGGCGACCCGGAGGCTGTGGAGTACGTTGGGCCAAACAGCTATGTGATCACCGACGAGCGTCAGCAACGGCTGATTCGCGTACGGCTGGAAAACGACACGATGTTTCTTGATGCCGGTGATGCCGAACAGCTGACATTGGGTATTGGTCTCAATGGCAACAAAGGCTTCGAGGGCTTGGCCTACGATTCGGCGGGCAAGCGCCTGTTCGTGGCGAAAGAGCGTGACCCGATGCTTATCTATGAGGTGCATGGCTTCCCGCATGACAATCCGGAAAAGCCCTACGCCGTGCATGTGGTACAGGACCGCAAGCGCGATTCACGGTTGTTTGTGCGGGATTTGTCGAGCTTGCAGTTCGATGAACGCAGTGGGCATTTGCTGGCGTTGTCGGACGAGTCGCGGTTGGTGCTGGAGCTGGATGTACAGGGCCAGCCGCTGAGTACCTTGTCGTTGCGCAAGGGCTTCCAGGGGTTGCAGGCGACGGTGCCGCAGGCGGAGGGGATTGCGATGGATGACGCGGGGACCATTTACCTGGTCAGTGAGCCGAACCTGTTCTATGTGTTCAAGCAGCCGGTTGATTGATCGCCTGTCAGGGCCTATTCGCGGGTAAACCCGCTCCTACAGGGATCGCCACGGTTCCAGGCCGGTGGGGTACCTTGTAGGAGCGGGTTTACCCGCGAAGGGTTTTACTCGGCCTTGAGGCTCTTAACGCCTTCAGCGGTACCCAGCAGCAGCAGATCCGCCGGCCGCGCCGCGAACAGGCCGTTGGTCACCACGCCGACGATGGCGTTGATCTGCGCTTCCAGCTCCACCGGGTTGGTGATCTGCAGGTTGTACACATCCAGGATCACGTTGCCGTTGTCGGTGACCACGCCTTCTCGGTACACCGGGTCGCCACCCAGCTTCACCAGCTGACGCGCCACGTGGCTGCGGGCCATGGGGATCACTTCGACCGGCAGCGGGAAGGCCCCCAGTACCGGCACCAGCTTGCTGCCGTCGGCGATGCAGATGAAGGTCTTGGCCACGGCCGCGACGATTTTTTCGCGGGTCAGGGCTGCGCCGCCGCCCTTGATCAGGTGCAGGTGTGCGTCGCTCTCGTCAGCACCGTCCACGTAAAACTCAAGCTCGCTGACGCTGTTCAGTTCGTAGACCGGGATGCCATGGCCCTTCAGGCGCTGGGCGGTAGCTTCGGAGCTGGCGACTGCGCCGTCGAACGCGGTCTTGTGTTGAGCCAGGGCATCGATGAAGAAGTTGGCGGTCGAACCGGTACCGACGCCTACGACGCTCTTTTCATCCAGCTTGGGCAGAATGAAGTCGACAGCGGCCTGGGCGACGGCCTGTTTGAGTTGGTCCTGGGTCATGCGGGCTCCGGAAGGGGCAGGGCGGTTTCAAAGATGCCTAGTATAACGGCTCGCACGGCTTTGCTGTGGTCGCCCGACGTAGCGCTGGGGTAGACTCCCAGCCCTCGTCCCGCGGCCCAGTGATGCTTTCCCGATGCTCGAACAGTACGTCAAGAAGATCCTCACCTCGCGCGTCTATGACGTTGCCGTCGAAACCCCGTTGCAGAGCGCCGGGCAGCTGAGCAAGCGCCTGGGCAACCAAATTCTGCTCAAGCGCGAAGACCTGCAGCCAGTATTCTCGTTCAAGATCCGCGGCGCGTATAACAAGCTGGCCCAGCTGAGCCCGGAAGAACTGGCCCGCGGGGTGGTGACCGCCTCTGCCGGCAACCACGCCCAAGGCCTGGCCCTGGCCGCGCGTGAAATGGGCATCAAGGCCACCATCGTGATGCCCAAGACCACCCCGGAGATCAAGGTCGAAGGCGTGCGCTCGCGCGGCGGCAAGGTGGTGCTGCATGGCGACTCGTTCCCTGAGGCACTGGCCTATTCGCTGAAACTGGTCGAGGAAAAGGGCCTCGTCTACGTTCACCCTTACGACGATCCGCACACCATCGCCGGGCAGGGCACCGTCGCCATGGAAATCCTGCGCCAACACCCTGGCCGGCTGGATGCGATCTTCGTGCCGGTGGGCGGTGGCGGCCTGATCGCCGGCATTGCTGCCTACGTGAAGTACCTGCGCCCGGAAATCAAGGTGATCGGTGTCGAGCCGGACGATTCCAACTGCCTGCAGGCGGCCATGGCTGCCGGTGAGCGTGTGGTGCTGCCGCAGGTCGGGCTGTTCGCCGATGGCGTGGCGGTGGCGCAGATTGGCCAGCACACCTTCGATATCTGCCGCCACCATGTGGACGAAGTCGTCACTGTCAGTACCGATGAAATCTGCGCAGCAATCAAGGATATCTACGACGATACCCGCTCGATCACCGAGCCTGCTGGCGCTCTGCGGGTGGCGGGCATCAAGAAGTACGTCGAGCTATACGGCGTCAGCGGCCAGACCCTGGTGGCCATCGACTCCGGTGCCAACGTCAATTTCGATCGCCTGCGCCATGTGGCCGAGCGTGCCGAGCTGGGTGAGAAGCGCGAAGCGATCATCGCCGTGACCATCCCTGAGCGCCCGGGTAGCTTCAAGGCCTTCTGCGAGGCTATCGGCAAACGTCAGATCACCGAGTTCAACTACCGCAAGCACACCTCTGACGAAGCGCATATCTTCGTTGGGGTGCAGACCCACCCGGAAAACGACCCGCGCGCTGCGCTGGTGCAGCAACTGACCGAGCAGGGCTTCCCGGTTACCGATCTGACCGACAACGAACTGGCCAAGCTGCATATTCGTCATATGGTCGGCGGCCACTCGGCCGGTGCCAGCGATGAAATGGTGCTGCGCTTCGAATTCCCCGAGCGGCCAGGGGCGCTGTTCAACTTCCTCAACAAGCTGGGCGGGCGCTGGAACATCTCGATGTTCCACTACCGCAACCATGGCGCGGCTGACGGGCGCGTGGTGGCGGGGCTGCAGGTGCCAGAGGACGAACGTCACCTGGTGCCGGCAGCGCTGGCCAAGATCGGTTACCCGTACTGGGACGAGACCGAAAACCCGGCCTACAAACTGTTCCTGGGCTGAGCGGCTAAGCTAGGGCTGATGGCCCTTTCGCGGGCTTGCCCGCTCCCACAGGTACTGCGCAGGCCTAAAGGCCTGAGATACCTTGGCAGGAGCGGGTAAGCCCGCGAAGAAGCGACCGCAAAATGCCCGTTTAAGGACGACCGAGACATGGAACACCTGACCACGCTCAAGACCCTGCACATCATCGCCACCGCGCTGCTGCTTCTGGGCGCCCTGGGCCTGGCGATCTGGACCTGGCGCGCCCGCCGTCAGGGCGATGCCGAAGCCTACGCCAAGCTGCTGCGCCGGCCGTTGGTGTTCGTCTGGCTGGTGATGGGGCTGTGCCTGGTGAGCATGCCGCTCACCGGCTGGTGGCTGGTACACCTGGTGGGCTGGCCACTGGGGCAGACCTGGGTGTTGGCATCCAGTGTCATCTATACATTTGGCGCGTTTGCCGTGTGGTGGCTGCTGGTGCGGCTGAACCGGCTGCGCAAGGCCGAGGTGGTAGGGTTGCGGTTTACCCTGGCGCTGGCGGTATTCAGTGGGGTTTGCTTCCTGTCCATTGCCGGGCTGATGGGGGCCAAGCCGGTCTGACAGCCTTGTGCTGATTGTGCCGGCCTATTCGCGGGTGAACCCGCTCCTACAACGGGCGGCGCGGTCCTTGTAGGGGCGCGAAAAGGCGGCACAGGAAGCTTCAATCCCGCAGCGAGATCACCGGCCACCCACGCTTATCCGCCTCGGCCCGCAGGTCCGGGGCCGGGTCCACTGCCACTGCATGCGTCACCCGCTGCAACAACGGCAGGTCATTCATCGAGTCGCTATAGAAGTAGCTGTCCTCAAGATCAAAGCCGTTCTCCAGCATCCAGCGCTCCAGCCGCGTCACTTTGCCTTCACGGAAACACGGTATATCAGTACTACGCCCGGTGTAGCGGCCGTCGCGCACCTCGCATTCGGTTGCCAGCAACACCCGCACCCCCAGGCGCCGAGCGATCGGTGCGGTGACGAAGCGGTTGGTGGCGGTGATGATCACCAGTTGGTCACCCGCCTCGCGGTGCTGCTGCAGCAAGGCGAGGGCCTTGGGCAGGACGATGGGCTCGATGCAGTCGCGCATGAAGTCGCGGTGCCATTCGTCGAGCTGGGGCATGGGTGTTGCCGCCAGGATTTCCATGGAAAAGGCCAGGTAGGCCTGCAGGTCCAGGGTGCCGTTGAGGTAATCCTGGTAGAAGCTGTCGTTGCGTTGCTTGTAGGCGACCGGGTCGAGAATGCCGCGCTCGCAAAGATAGTCACCCCAGGCATGGTCGCTGTCGCCACCGAGGAGGGTATTGTCCAGGTCGAATAAAGCCAGGCGCATCGCGGTCACTCGCATCAGCCACAGGGTAGGCCCGCAGAATACGTAGTTTTCACGCAGCTGCACATAAGCTTGGCGGGCGCGTTGCTGCGCTCGCAAGCTTTGTGGAACAATGCGTTGACATGCGTTTGCGAGGTTGCTGCCGTGATCGACCCGGATGGTTTTCGCCCCAATGTCGGGATCATTCTCACGAATGATGCCGGGCAGGTGCTATGGGCTCGACGGATCAACCAGGATGCCTGGCAATTCCCCCAGGGTGGTATCAACCCTGACGAGACGCCGGAAGATGCCCTGTACCGCGAGCTGAACGAAGAAGTTGGCCTTGAACGCGACGATGTGGAAATTCTTGCCTGCACCCGTGGCTGGTTGCGTTATCGTTTACCCCAGCGATTGGTACGTACCCACAGCCAGCCGCTGTGCATCGGCCAGAAGCAGAAGTGGTTCCTGCTGCGCCTGGTGAGCAACGAACAACGGGTGCGGATGGACCTGACCGGCAAGCCGGAATTCGACGGCTGGCGCTGGGTGAGCTATTGGTATCCGCTGGGCCAGGTTGTGACATTCAAGCGCGAGGTGTACCGGCGCGCCCTGAAAGAGCTAGCACCGCGTCTGTTGACGCGCGACTGACGACGGAGTTCGACCCCGAGCCATGCTCAATACGCTGCGCAAGATCGTCCAGGAAGTAAACTCCGCCAAAGATCTCAAGTCGGCGTTGGGGATCATTGTCTTGCGCGTCAAGGAAGCCATGGGCAGCCAGGTCTGCTCGGTCTACCTGCTCGACCCGGAAACCAACCGCTTCGTGCTGATGGCTACCGAAGGCCTGAACAAGCGCTCCATCGGCAAGGTCAGCATGGCCCCCAACGAAGGCCTGGTTGGCCTGGTCGGTACCCGGGAAGAGCCGCTGAACCTGGAAAACGCCGCCGACCACCCGCGTTACCGCTACTTTGCCGAAACCGGCGAAGAGAAATTCGCCTCCTTCCTGGGTGCGCCGATCATCCACCACCGCCGTGTGGTCGGGGTACTGGTCATCCAGCAAAAGGAGCGCCGCCAGTTCGACGAGGGCGAGGAAGCCTTCCTGGTCACCATGAGCGCCCAGCTTGCCGGGGTTATCGCCCACGCCGAGGCTACCGGCTCGATCCGTGGCCTGGGCCGTCAGGGCAAAGGTATTCAGGAAGCGCGCTTCGTGGGTGTGCCAGGTTCGCCTGGTGCCGCGGTGGGGCGTGCGGTGGTGATGTTGCCGCCGGCCGACCTGGAAGTGGTCCCGGACAAGACCGTCGATGACATCGACGCCGAACTCAAGTTGTTCCAGAACGCCCTGGAAGGTGTGCGCGACGACATGCGCAAGCTGTCGGCCAAACTGGCCACCCAGCTGCGCCCGGAAGAGCGTGCGCTGTTCGATGTCTATCTGATGATGCTTGAAGACGCAGCCCTGGGCGGTGAGGTGACCGAGGTCATCAAGACCGGCCAGTGGGCCCAGGGCGCCCTGCGCCAGGTGGTTGGTGAGCACGTCAACCGCTTCGAGCTGATGGACGACGACTACCTGCGTGAGCGTGCCTCCGACGTCAAGGACCTGGGGCGCCGCCTTTTGGCCTACCTGCAGGAAGCGCGCTCGCAGTCGCTGGTGTATGCCGACAACACCATCCTGGTCAGTGAGGAACTGACACCGGCCATGCTCGGTGAAGTGCCGGAAGGCAAGCTGGTCGGCCTGGTCTCGGTACTCGGCTCGGGCAACTCCCACGTCGCCATTCTCGCGCGGGCCATGGGTATCCCCACGGTGATGGGCCTGGTCGACCTGCCATACTCCAAGGTCGACGGTATTGAACTGATCGTCGACGGCTACAAGGGCGAGGTGTTCACCAACCCCAGTGAAGTGCTGCGCAAGCAGTACAGCGAAGTGGTCGAGGAGGAACGCCAGCTGGCCCAAGGGCTGGATGCACTGCGCGAACTTCCGTGCGTCACCCCCGACGGTCATCGCATGCCCCTGTGGGTCAACACCGGCCTGCTCGCTGACGTGGCCCGTGCCCAGCAGCGCGGTGCCGAAGGGGTAGGCCTGTACCGCACTGAAGTGCCGTTCATGATCAACCAGCGCTTCCCCAGTGAGAAAGAGCAGCTGGCCATCTACCGTGAGCAGCTGGCGGCCTTCCACCCGCTGCCGGTAACCATGCGTACCCTCGACATCGGTGGTGACAAGTCACTGTCGTACTTCCCCATCAAGGAAGAAAACCCGTTCCTCGGCTGGCGCGGCATCCGCGTCACCCTCGACCACCCGGAAATCTTCCTGGTACAGACCCGCGCCATGCTCAAGGCCAGCGAGGGACTGAACAACCTGCGCATCCTGCTGCCGATGATTTCCGGCATTCACGAACTGGAAGAGGCGCTGCACCTGATCCACCGCGCCTGGGGTGAAGTGCGTGACGAAGGTACCGACGTACCGATGCCGCCAGTGGGTGTGATGGTGGAAATTCCGGCGGCGGTGTACCAGACCAAGGAGCTGGCGCGGCAGGTGGACTTCCTGTCGGTAGGCTCCAACGACCTGACCCAGTACCTGCTGGCGGTGGACCGCAACAACCCGCGGGTCGCCGACCTGTACGATTACCTGCACCCGGCGGTATTGCAGGCGTTGAACACGGTGGTGCGCGACGCCCATGGCGAAGGCAAGCCGGTGAGCATCTGCGGCGAGATGGCCGGTGACCCGGCGGCGGCGGTCCTGTTGATGGCTATGGGCTTCGACAGCCTGTCGATGAACGCCACCAACCTGCCGAAGGTGAAGTGGATGCTGCGCCAGATCAATATGGGCAAGGCCAAGGAACTGCTGGCCGAGGCCTTGAGTCATGACAACCCGCAGGTTATCCACAGCTCGCTGCAACTGGCCCTGAAGAACCTTGGGTTGGCGCGGATGATTGGGCCTGGGGCTAATAAAACCCTGTGAGGGTGATGCTGCCTGTGCCGGCCTCTTCGCGGGTGAACCCGCTCCTACATGGATCGGCGTACGTGGATCGGTGTAAATGGATCGGTGTACATGGATCGGTGTAAATGGATCGGTGTACATGGATCGGTGTAGGAGCGGGTTTACCCGCGAAGAGGCCCGAACAGACAACACCAAATGCTCAGACCAACAACTCAATTTCCCCCAAATGCCCGCCAAAAGGTCCGAAACTGCGCTCAACCAGCCGCCTTCGCCCCTGATCATCCACAATCAGCACTGTGCTCGCCCGGGTCCCGTAATTCTGGCTGGCGATGAATACGCTCGACAGCAACTTTTCGGTCGCTAACCCCACGCCTGTCTCTGGTAGATCACCATCAGCCGCGGGTTCGTTATCCGCGAGTAAAGCCAGCAGCCTGTGCGGCTCCGGCGTGTCCAGCAGGTTTTCCAGCCCGTCACGTGCCTTCACCAGCTTCGGCCACGGTGTATCCAGCCCGGCGTTCGAAAGCCCGTAAACCCCAGCCTTCAGCAGACGCGGCGCGGCCTCACGGGCATGCAGATAACCCAGTCGCTGCCCATCACCCACCAGCAAGTTGAACCCCGAGTACTGCCCGCTACGGCTGGCCACCTGGTCCAGGTAAGCCTCGACCCCTAGCTCGCCTTGCAGAAACGCCGCCACCAGCTCACCCCGCGAGCGAGGCCCCGGCGCCTGGCCCGGGTCGCGGATGTTGGTCAACGCGGCAAAGCGCCCCTGTGGGCCTACGCCCAGCCAGGTACCGCCTGCCTCCAGGTCGCGCCCGGCATGCACCCCAGGTGCATCCTCCCAGGCCGCCAGGGGCTGCGTGGGGCGGGCATAGAATTCGTCGCGGTTGGCCGCCACGATCAGCGGCAGGGCGTGCCCCGGCCGCCAGGCAAATACGATCAGGCACATAGGTTGGCCTCTGTGTTTTTTGGTCACTGTACCCACAGGAACGATGCGGATCCATCCTGACACAGAGTTCACTAGAGCCCCGAGCCCGGCTTCCGTTACCATGCCGGATTGATTTCTAGGGGATGCCGAATGGAATTCGTGCTCTATCTGTTGTTGGGCGCCTGTGCCGGTGTGCTGGCCGGGCTGTTCGGCGTGGGCGGCGGCATCATCATCGTGCCGGTGCTGGTGTTCAGCTTTACCCTGCAGGGTTTTGACGCTTCGGTCCTGACCCACCTGGCCGTAGGCACGTCACTGGCCACCATCGTCTTCACCTCGATCAACGCCGTGCGGGAGCACCACCGCAAGCGCGCGGTGCAATGGCCGATCTTCGTCTGGATGACCTTCGGCATCCTCCTGGGGGCCGGTGTCGGTGCCAAGACCGCTTCTCTGATCCAGGGCCCACTGCTGCAAAAGATCATCGGTGTGTTCGCCCTGGTCATCGCCGCGCAGATGGCCCTTGACCTCAAACCCAAGGCCAGCCGTGGCGTCCCCGGCAAACCTGGGCTGATCGGTGCAGGTGGCGTGATTGGCTGGGCCTCGGCCATTTTCGGCATTGGCGGTGGTTCACTGACGGTGCCGTTCCTCACCTGGCGTAGCCTGCCCATGCAGCAGGCAGTGGCCACGTCATCGGCCTGTGGCCTGCCGATTGCTGTAGCCAGTGCCCTTAGCTTCATGCTGCTGGGTTGGCACGAGGCGCACCTGCCGCCCCACAGCCTGGGTTACGTGTACCTGCCCGCGTTGGTCGGCATTGCCGTGACCAGCATGTTCTTCGCCCGCTTCGGCGCGCGCCTGGCGCACAAGCTGTCGCCCCGTTTGTTGAAACGCCTGTTCGCAGCCCTGCTGTTCTGTGTTGGCCTCAGCTTTTTGATTTGAATCGAGAGGAAGTTCCATGCTGCCTTACCCGCAGATAGACCCCGTGGCCCTGGCCATCGGGCCGCTGAAAATCCATTGGTACGGCCTGATGTACCTGATCGGCATCGGCGGTGCCTGGCTGCTGGCCTCGCGCCGTCTGAACCGTTTCGACCCCACCTGGAACCGCGAGAAACTTTCCGACCTGGTGTTCTGGCTGTCGATGGGGGTGATTGTCGGCGGTCGCCTGGGCTATGTGCTGTTCTACGACCTGCACGCCTACCTGGCCAACCCGACGCTGATCTTCGAGGTTTGGAAGGGCGGTATGTCGTTCCACGGCGGCTTCATCGGCGTGATGCTGGCGGCCTTGTGGTTCGGCAAGCGCAACAACAAGTCGTTCTTCGAGCTGATGGACTTCGTCGCCCCACTGGTCCCGATCGGCCTGGGTGCCGGGCGTATCGGCAACTTCATCAACGCCGAGCTGTGGGGCAAACCCACCGACGTGCCATGGGCGATGATCTTCCCGCCGTTCAGCGACCCGGCCCAGTTGCCGCGCCACCCGTCGCAGCTCTACCAGTTCGCCCTTGAGGGCGTGGCGCTGTTCGTCATCCTGTGGCTGTTCTCGCGCAAGCCACGGCCGACCATGGCGGTGTCAGGCATGTTCGCGCTGTTCTACGGTATCTTCCGCTTCATCGTCGAATTCGTGCGGGTGCCGGATGCCCAGCTGGGTTACATCGCCTGGGGCTGGCTGACCATGGGTCAGATTCTCTGTGTGCCGATGATCCTGGCTGGCCTCGGTCTGATCTGGTGGGCTTATAATCGCAAGCCCACGGCGAAACCCGCCTGATTAATCCCACGGCAGGGGCGATCCCCCTGCCGTTTTTGCTACAGGTAAGCCATGAAACAGTATCTGGACCTGGTCCGCGACGTCATTGATAACGGCACGTTGCAGGGAAACCGCACCGGCATCCGCACCATCAGCCTGCCGGGCGCAATGCTGCGTTTCGACCTGCAGAAGGGCTTTCCGGCCATTACCACGCGCAAGCTGGCGTTCAAGTCGGCGATCGGTGAAATGGTTGGTTTCCTGCGTGGCGTGAAGAACGCCGGTGAGTTCCGTGAGCTTGGCTGCAAGGTCTGGGACCAGAACGCCAACGAAAACGCCCAGTGGCTGGCCAACCCGTTCCGTCAGGGCCATGACGACCTGGGCGAGATCTATGGCGTGCAATGGCGCCAGTGGCCGGGCTACAAGCGCATCCCGCTGAGCAACCCGGCGGCCATCGAAATGGCCGAGCAAGCCGGCTTCCGCCGTATAGCCCAGGACGAAGAGGACGGCGTCGCGTTCGTCATCCTGTACAAGGCGATCGACCAGGTGCGTCAGTGCCTGGACACCATCGCCAACGACCCGGGTAGCCGCCGCATCCTGTTCCACGGCTGGAACTGCGCGCAACTGGACGAAATGGCACTGCCACCGTGTCACTTGCTGTACCAGTTCCACCCGAATGTCGAGACCAGGGAAATTTCCCTGACCCTCTACATCCGCTCCAACGACCTGGGGCTGGGCACGCCGTTCAACCTGACCGAAGGCGCGGCGCTGCTGTCGCTGTTCGGCCGCCTGACCGGCTATACACCGCGCTGGTTCACCTACTTCATCGGTGATGCCCATGTGTATGAAAATCACCTGGACATGCTCAACGAGCAGCTCAAGCGCGAGCCGCTGGAGGCGCCGAAGCTGGTCATCAGCGACCGTGTGCCGTCGTTTGCCGAGACTGGCAAATACGAGCCGGAGTGGCTGGAGAAGATCGAGCCGAGTGATTTCTGGCTGGAGGGCTATGAGCACCATGCGCCGATGACAGCGCCGATGGCGGTCTGATAGATCTTCATTGTTTGAACTGGCCTCTTCGCGGGTGAACCCGCTCCTACAGGGTACTGCACAGGCCTAAGTCGTGCGCGGTCCCTGTGGGAGCGGGTTCACCCGCGAAGCTTTTGGCTCAATGCCCGTGACTTCTCCCCACATGCGAATGCTCGGTATCCGGCACCGATACCGCCCCGTTTGTCTCCAGTTGCTGCAAGATCGCGCATTCACTCCCCTGCGCGTTGCAGCGCCGCCGCAGCTCCACCAGTTGCTCCTGCAATGCCACCAAGCCATCGATCCGCGCCTGAACATGCTCGATATGCTCGTCGATCAGCGCATTGACGCTGCCGCACGCGTCGGCGGGGCTGTCGCGCAGGCGTAGCAGGCTGCGAATTTCGTCCAGGGTCATGTCCAGCGTGCGGCAGTTGCGGATGAAGGTCAGCCGCTCCACATGGGCCTGGGTGTACAGCCGGTAGTTGCCCTCGCTGCGCGCCGGCTCTGGCAGCAGGTTTTCACGCTCGTAGTAGCGGATGGTTTCCACCGCGCAGTCGGTGGCTTTGGCCAGTTCTCCGATCTTCATCACGAAATCTCCAGCAAGTGGCTTGACCCTATAGTGGCTACAGGGTGTTCACTTGGCAACAGGCTCAATTTAAGGATGACCCCATGAACCAGCCTGTCAGCCACGAACACAAGCATCCGCACGATCACGATCACGATCATGGCGATGACGACCATGGCCATGCTGCCCACGCTCACACCTGCTGCGGCGCCAAAGCCGTGCCGCCGCTGGTGCAACTGAGCGAAACGGCCAGTGCCCAGGCACAACTCAGTCGTTTCCGCATCGATGCCATGGACTGCCCCACCGAGCAGACCCTGATTCAGGACAAACTGAGCAAGCTGGCCGGTATCGAACAGCTGGAATTCAACCTGATCAACCGCGTACTTGGCGTGCGCCACACCTTGGACGGCACCGCCGATATCGAGCGGGCTATCGACAGCCTGGGCATGAAGGCCGAGCCGATTGCCGCCCAGGACGACGGCAGCGTCAGCGTGCCACAACCGGCCAAGGCCCGCTGGTGGCCACTGGCATTGTCGGGTGTTGCCGCAATCGCCGCCGAAATCGTGCACTTTGCTGCACTCGCCCCGGAATGGATGGTGGCGGGCCTGGCACTGGCAGCGATCCTCGGTTGCGGCCTGGGTACCTACAAGAAGGGCTGGATTGCCCTGAAAAACCGTAACCTCAACATCAATGCGCTGATGAGTATCGCTGTGACGGGTGCGGTACTGATCGGCCAGTGGCCGGAAGCGGCTATGGTGATGGTGCTGTTCACCGTTGCCGAACTGATCGAAGCGCGTTCGCTGGACCGTGCGCGCAATGCCATTGGCGGGTTGATGCAACTGACCCCGGACATGGCCACCGTACAGCAGGCCGATGGCCAGTGGCGCGAGCTGGACGTGCGTGAGGTGGCCGTCGGCGCACTGGTGCGGGTGCGCCCCGGTGAGCGTATCGGCCTGGACGGTGAAGTGACCAGCGGGCAATCCAGCGTCGATCAGGCACCGATTACCGGCGAAAGCCTGCCTGTGGAGAAGGGGGTGGGCGACAAGCTGTTCGCTGGCACCATCAACCAGGCGGGGGCGCTGGAGTTTCGCGTCACCGCCGCTGCCGGGCAGTCGACCCTGGCGCGGATCATCAAGGCCGTGGAGGAAGCGCAGGGCGCGCGGGCGCCTACCCAACGCTTCGTCGACCGTTTCTCACGTATCTACACCCCGGTGGTGTTCGCCATTGCCCTGGCCGTGGCGCTGATACCACCGCTGTTCATGGCTGGCGCCTGGTTCGATTGGATTTACCGCGCCTTGGTGCTGCTGGTGGTGGCCTGCCCATGCGCGCTGGTGATCTCGACCCCGGTGACCATCGTCAGTGGCCTGGCCGCCGCTGCGCGCAAAGGCATCCTGATCAAGGGTGGCGTGTATCTGGAGGGTGGCCGCCACCTGGATTTCCTGGCCCTGGACAAGACCGGCACCATCACCCATGGCAAGCCGGTGCAGACCGACGCCAAGGTGCTGACGCCGCTGTTCGAAGACCGCGCACAAGCCTTGGCGGCCAGCCTGGGCGAGCGTTCGGACCACCCGGTGTCCCGCGCTATTGCCGAGTTCGGCAAGCAGCAAGGCCTGGCCTTGAGCGAGGTCAGTGACTTCGTTGCGCTGGCCGGGCGTGGCGTGCGTGGTGTCATCGCCGGTGAGGTCTACCACTTGGGCAACCATCGCCTGGTCGAGGAGCTGGGGCTGTGTTCACCAGCGCTGGAGGCCCAACTGGATGCGCTGGAGCGCCAGGGCAAGACCGTGGTCCTGCTGCTTGACCGCTCCGGGCCACTGGCACTGTTCGCTGTGGCCGACACGGTCAAGGACAGCAGCCGTCAGGCGATTGCCGAATTGCATCAGCTGGGTATCAAGACTGTCATGCTGACCGGTGACAATCCGCATACTGCGCAGGCCATTGCCGCCGTGGTGGGGATCGACCGCGCCGAGGGCAACCTGTTGCCGGCCGACAAGCTGAGAACCATTGAGACGTTGTACGCCCAAGGCCATCGGGTGGGCATGGTCGGTGACGGCATCAACGACGCCCCGGCGCTGGCCCGCGCCGAAATCGGTTTTGCCATGGCTGCTGCCGGCACCGACACCGCCATCGAGACGGCCGATGTGGCGCTGATGGATGATGACTTGCGCAAAATCCCGGCCTTCGTCAGGCTGTCGCGCCAAAGTGCGGCGATCCTTATGCAGAACATCGTGCTGGCGTTGGGCATCAAGGCGATATTTCTGGCGATCACCTTCGCCGGCATGGCCACGATGTGGATGGCGGTGTTCGCTGACATGGGCGTGAGCTTGCTGGTGGTGTTCAACGGCTTGCGCCTTTTGCGCAAATAGAGGACGTACATGCTGAGTTCCGAGCTGAAGGCCTTCTACATGGTGGCCCGTCTGGGCAGCATTACCCAGGCGGCGAAGAAGCTTGGCCTCAGCCAGCCCACGGTGACCACGCAGATCCGCAGCCTGGAAGGCCAGTACGCCGTGGAGCTGTTCTACCGCGGCGGGCGGCGCCTGGTGTTGAGCGAGGAGGGCTTACGCCTGCTGCCGATGGTCAAGGCGCTGCTGCAGCAGGAAGCCGACATCGAGTTCGAGCTGCGCAACAGTGGTCAGGCCCAGGGCAGCCTGCGCATTGCGGCCACTGCGCCTTACTACATTCTCGACCTGGTCAAGATCTATCGCGAACGTTTGCCGCGGGTTGAAGTGGCGGTGGAGATCGGCAACTCGCAGCAAGTGCTGGAAATGCTCGAGGATTACCGGGTGGACATTGCCGCGTCGTCGCAATGGGTGGAGGACGCACGGTTGGTGCGGCGGATACTGGGTACTGATCCTTTGGTGGTGGCGGTGCACCGCAACCACCCGCTGGCCCATCGCCAGACGGTGTCGATCGAGGTGGTGTCGGGGCATTGCCTGCTGATGCGCGAGAAGGGCTCGACCACACGCAAGCTGACCGAGCAGATGATGCAGGAGGCCGGGGTCAAGGCCAGCGCCATGATGGAAATCGGTAGCCGCGAGTCGATCCGCGAAGCGGTGCTGCGCAATATCGGCATCAGCGTGATTGCCCGCCATGAGGTGCCGCACAATCCCGAACTCCGGGTGCTGGCGCTGGAAAATGCGCCGGTGATGCACGAGTACCTGTATTGCCTGAAGGAACGGCGCCAGGCCAGGTTGCCGGCGGCATTCCTGGGGGTGGCGCAGGAAGTGGCCGGTTCGCAGTTCTAGATTTCTGCTGGCTTCTTCGCGGGTAAACCCGCTCCTACATTTCAGCGTACCCGCGTGCCTGTATTTTCCGCGAACATGCATGCCGTTGTAGGAACGGGTTTACCCGCGAAGAGGCCGGTACAGGCCACTACTAAATCTACCTATACCACTATCATCGGCTTTTGCCTTTAAGCCACAGAACCTTCGCACAGCCTGCCTAGCATGGCCCCATCTCTTCGATGAGGCCATGCCATGAACCACACCACCCCCGGCGCACAGATTAAAGTGCGCAACATCCACAAGTGCTTCGGTGCCTTTACGGCGCTCAACGATGTCTCGCTGGACATCGCTGCGGGCGAACTGGTGTGCCTGCTCGGCCCATCCGGCTGTGGCAAGACCACGCTGCTGCGTTGCATTGCCGGCCTGGAGCGCCAGGATCGCGGTACGCTGTACATCGGCGAACGCGATATCTCCGATCTATCCCCCCAGGCGCGGGACTACGGCATCCTGTTCCAGTCCTACGCGCTGTTTCCCAACCTTACCGTCGAAGCCAATATCGCCTATGGCCTGTCGGGCAGTGGTCGGGAGCAGGCCCGCCAGCGGGTGGCCGAAATGCTCGAACTGGTAGGCCTGTCGGGTAGCGAGAAGAAGTACCCAGGCCAGCTCTCCGGTGGCCAGCAGCAACGTGTGGCCCTGGCCCGCGCGCTGGCACCGTCGCCATCGCTGCTGCTGCTCGATGAACCGATGTCGGCGCTGGACGCCCGGGTGCGCGAGCACTTGTGCACCGAACTGCGTCAGCTGCAGCGCCAACTGGGCATCACCACGTTGATGGTTACCCACAACCAGGACGAGGCCATGTTGATGGCCGACCGCATCGCGGTGATGAACAACGGCCAAGTCGAGCAGTACGCCACCCCGCAGGAAATATACGACCACCCGGCCACGCCGTTCGTGGCCGAGTTCGTCGGCCAGGGCAACTGGCTGCCGTTCCAGCGCAGCAGCGACAGCCATGCCCAGGTCGGCGACATGAACATGCGCCTGGCGCCGGGTTCAGCCCAGGCCAGCAGTGGCCGGCTGTTCTGCCGCCCGGAGGCGATCACGGTCAACCCGGTGGTACACGAAGAAAACCTGTTCCCGGCCATGGTCCGCGAAATCACCTTCCTCGGTAACCGCTGCCGCATGAGCTTTGAACTCAAGGCCCTGCCAGGCCATGCCCTGCTGGCCGAGCTGGCCCCCGAGGCCATGCCGCGCCTGGGTTCGCAGGACATCTGGGTGGCGTTGCCGCCGCAGAGCCTGCAGGTGTTTGCCTGAGATGGCCGCGCCAATGTCCCTGCCATTGAGCCAGGCCAAGGCCGCGCCGCGTGCTGGCTTCGCCCTGGGTGACCGGCTGTTCGTCGTCGGTGGCAAGAGCCTGCTGCTGATCCTGTTGGTGCTGGCCGTGCTGATGCCGTTGCTGGCGATCTTCTGGCGTGGTTTCAGCGGTGAAGCGGGCCAGGGTGGTGGCCTGCTGGCGGCCCGTGAGCTGTTCGCCAGCGACAACTTCCACTGGTTGCTGGGCAACAGTCTGTCGGTGGCCTTCACCGTCGCGGCCATTGTGGTACCACTGGCCTATCTGTTCGCTTATGCCCTGCAACGCACGCTGATCCCGGTCAAGGGCCTGTGGCGGGGGATTTCGCTGCTGCCGTTACTGGCGCCGTCGATGCTGCCGGCCATCGCCCTGGTCTACCTGTTTGGCAACCAGGGCCTGCTGCGCGGGTTGTTCAGCGACAATATCTACGGTTTCTGGGGCATCGTGCTGGGCGAGGCCATCTATACCTTCCCGCATGCGCTGATGATTCTGCTGTCGGCACTGTCACTGGCCGATGCTCGCCTCTTCGATGCGGCCCACAGTATGGGGGCAGGCTCGTGGCGTGCGTTCACCAGCATCACCTGGCCGGCCTCGCGCCAGGCGGTGTTCGCGGCGTTTTGCCTGGTATTTACGCTGACTATCACAGACTTCGGTGTACCGGTCGTGGTGGGGGGCGACTATCAAGTGCTGGCGCTGGAAGCCTACAAGGCGGTGGTGGGCCAGCAACAGTTCGGCCGTGGCGCGCTGATCGGCATGGTGCTGCTGTTGCCGGCCCTGTTCAGCTTTACCGTCGACGCCTGGCTGCGTAGACGCCAGGGCGAGGCCATGGGCGGCCGTGCCCAGGTGTTCGAACCCAAGCCGTCACGCGGCCGCGATGCCTGCTTCCTGACCATTGTGCTGCTGGTGTGCGCGGCGTTGCTGGTGGTGATCGGTATGGCGGTGTACTCCTCGCTGGTCACTTTCTGGCCCTACAACCTGTCGTTGTCGCTGCGCCACTACATGTTCGAAGACACTGCCGGTGGCGGCTGGCTGGCCTACCGCAATAGCGTGACCATGGCCATTGGCACCGCGCTGATCGGCAGCATCGTGATCTTCACCGGTGCTTACCTTATGGAGAAGACCCAAGGCCAACGTCTGCTCAACCATGCGCTGCGCCTGCTCAGCTTCATCCCCATGGCCGTGCCGGGCCTGGTACTGGGCCTGGGCTACGTATTCTTCTTCAACCTGAACGGCAACCCGCTGCATGTGCTGTACGGCGGCATGGGGTTGCTGGTGGTGTGCACCATTGCCCATTACCTGACCACCGCGCAGATGACCGCGACCACTGCCCTGCGCCAACTCGACGGCGAGTTCGAGGCCGCCGCGCTGTCGCTGAAGGCGCCGTTGTACAGGCACTTCGTGCGGGTGACCGTGCCGATCTGCCTGCCGGCACTGCTGGACATCATCCGCTACCTGTTCGTATCGGCGATGACCACCGTGTCGGCAGCGATCTTTCTGTACAGCCCCGACACCATCCTGGCTGCCGTTGCCGTGCTGAACATGGACGACGCCGGCAACGTTGGCGGTGCCGCCGCCATGTCCACCTTGATCCTGCTGACCAGTGCCGGCGCTTCACTGTTGCTGGCTGCAGCCTCGCGCGGCCTGCTGCGCCGCTCCCAAGCCTGGCGCCAACGCGCCGCGACCGTCTGACCTGTAAGGAACCTACCCATGCACAAGCACCTTGCACTTGCCGTTGCCGTTTCCGCCGTGTTCAGCCTGCAGGCTTCGGCCGCCGATACCCAACTGACGGTCTACACCGCCCTGGAAGCCGAGCAACTGAAAACCTACAAGCAGGCCTTCGAGAAAGCCAACCCGGATATCGAGATCAAGTGGGTGCGTGATTCCACCGGTATCATCACCGCCAAGCTGCTGGCGGAGAAAGAGCGCCCGCAAGCCGACGCTGTGTGGGGGCTGGCGGCATCGAGTCTGGCCATCCTCGACCAGAACGGCATGCTCGAAGCCTATGCGCCAAAGGACCTGGGCAAGATCTCCGGCAATTATCGCGACGCCGCCAACCCGCCAGCCTGGGTCGGCATGGACGTGTGGGCCGCCACCATTTGCTTCAACACCATCGAGGCCGAGAAACAGGGCCTGAGCAAACCGGTGAGCTGGCAGGACCTGACCAAGCCTGAGTACAAAGGCAAGATCGTCATGCCCAACCCGGCCTCGTCCGGCACCGGCTTCCTGGATGTCAGTGCCTGGTTGCAGACCTTTGGCGAGCCGCAGGGCTGGGCCTACATGGATGCGCTGCACCAGAACATCGGCCAGTACGTTCATTCCGGCTCCAAACCGTGCAAGCTGGCGGCGGCGGGCGAGTTTCCGATCGGTATTTCGTTCGAATACCCGGCCGTTCAGCTCAAGCGCCAAGGCGCGCCGCTGGACATCGTGCTGCCAAAGGAGGGCTTGGGCTGGGAGATCGAGGCAACCGCAGTGATCAAAGGCTCGCCCAAGGCGGATGCAGCCAAGCGCCTGGCCGATTTCTCCGCCAGCCCGGCGGCCATGGAACTGTACAAGGAAAACTTCGCCGTACTGGCCGCGCCGGGCATCGCCAAGCCGCAGACCGAGCTACCGGCGGATTATGAGCAGCGGTTGATCAAGAACGACTTTGCCTGGGCCTCGAAAAACCGCGACCAGATTCTGGCCGAATGGCGCAAGCGCTATGACGGCAAGTCGGAGAAGGTGGCCCAGCAGTAACGCTTCACTGTTGCAGGGCTGGCCTCTTCGCGGGTAAACCCGCTCCTACACGGGGACAGTGGAATACAGCCCGTCGTAGGAGCGGGTTCACCCGCGAAAGGGCCGGTCCTGCTGGCCAATCTCCACCCGCCGTTCACCGTTGCCGCCGCCACCGTATTCGCGGGTAAACCCGCTCCTACACAGATTGGTGGTGGACACACATCGGGGGCTGGACACAGGCCGCCGTGTAGGAGCGGGTTTACCCGCGAAGAGGCCGGCCCTGCTGGCCAATCTCCACCAGCCGTTCACCGTTGCCGCCGCCACCGTATTCGCGGGTAAACCCGTTCCTACCACGGTGGTGGACACACATCGGGGGGGGCACAGGCCGTTGTAGGAGCGGGTTCACCCGCGAAAGGGCCGGGCCTGCTGGCTCAAATCTGTGAAACCAGCGCCTCCAGCTGTTCCTGCCGCTCAGCCTGATTCAGCTTCGCCCCGGGATTCAGGGTGGACCATTGCGGGTGCGCCCGCGCCTTGACCAGCGCCTCCGGCAACTTGCCCTCGCGCCAGGCCTTTTCATCCAGCTCACCCAGCCTGATGCTGTCCTGCGCCGCATGCCCGCGGTTATCCAGCGCCACCATCAACTGCTGCTGACGCAAGGCCAGCAGACGCAATACCGTGTCGTCCACGGTCAGCTCGCGCTTGCCCTTGAGCTTGCCCATCAACCGTGAGCCATAGTTGCGCGCCGTCTGCAGCGCACCGCCGGCAATCGCCCCGGCCAGCGCCGCCGCGCCGAGGGTAAGGCCACCAACCAGCAAATCGACCCCGGCCCCCGCTGCCGCCCCCGCCGCCACGCCGCTGCCCAGGCGCACGCCCAACAGTTTCAACGTCTCTGGATTGAACAAATCATCGCCCCAGCGGCCGTCCAGCAATGGCAGGTCGCTGGCGTGGGCGTCCTCACGGCGGAAGGCATACAGCTTGAGCAGGGCTTCGACGCAGCGTTGTTCTCGTTGGCGTATGTCCTGGCGCAGCGCCTCAATGGCCCGAGCTTCTGCCGCTGGTTCGGCCTCGACACTGCGCCGGCATGCAGCGCAATCGAGCAGCAGCTCGGCAATCAGGCGCTTGCCGCTGTGCCGGCGTGCCAAACGCTGTGCCTGCTGGTCGTCGATCAGCCGTTGCAGCGCCGGGCGGGCGTTTTCCAGCAGCAGCGCCAGGCTTTCGTACAAACGGCGCTCGCCATCCTCTGGCGGGGCCACGCTGTCGAACCGCACCAATGCGTGAAGCCCAAGCCGGGCAAGGGCTTCACGCCATTCAGGCTCGCGGTGCTGGCTGCTGGCGACGAAGTTGAGCACCGGCAGCAACGGCTTGCCGCAGTTGGCCAGTACTTCCAGTTCGTCGCGGTACTTGGCAAGCACCGGCTCGCGCGCATCGATCACATACAGCCCGGCATTACTGGCCAGCAGTTGGCGCAATACCTTGGCCTCCTGTTCGAAGCGTTGGCGCGCTTCGCTGCCCTGCAGAAAGCGCTCCAGGCGGGCCGGGCCGTCCAGGCGCTCGCCCGGGCGTTCCAGACGTTCAAGGTAGTCGAGCAGGGCGATGGCATCTTCCAGGCCGGGCGTGTCGTACAGCTCCAGCAAGGGTTCACCGTCCACAGACAGCCGCGCACCTTCCACATGGCGGGTGGTGCTGGGGCGGTGGGACACTTCGCCAAAACCGACGTCGCGGGTCAGGGTGCGCAGTAGCGAGGTTTTGCCAACATTGGTATGGCCGACCACGGCCAGTTTCAGTGGCTCAGTCATGGCCATGCTCCAGCCAGGTCAGCGGTGAGGTGTCGGCATGTTGCAGGCCAAGGCGGTCAAGAGCTTCGTGCCAATCGCCCAGGCGCTCGGCATCGAGGGGCTGGCCCGGTGCAGCCTGCAGCAGCCAGATACGGGTTGCGCCGGCATTGCGCGCCAGTTCGGCGAGCAGCGCCAGGCTGCCGCGGTCAGGCGAACGGCGTGGGTCGCAGGCGATGGCCAGGCGTGCCGGCGGGAAGCGGCTGAGCTGCTCCAACAGCCGGTTGCGTGATTCGCGGCTGTCGAGTACGCCGGCATCGGTCACGCTTTTGGGCAGGGCGGGTGGCCAGGGGCGCTGGTCGTCCAGCTCCAGGCCGACCAGCAGGGCACCGCTGCTGCCGCTTTCCAGCTGCCCGGCGGCAAACTGTGGCAAGGCTTGCGGGGCAGCATCCTGCACGCCGATGCGCTCGCTGCGCGGCATCAGTGCCTCGCGCAGTTGCGCGTAGCCGGGCAGGCCCAGGTCCAGCGTCAGGCGTTCACGGCCCTGGCGCCAGCGCCACAGGCATAGCCCGGCCAGCAGCAGGCGGGGCAGCAGGCCGTATACCAGTACCACGCCGAGCAGCCAGCTGGCCCAGGCCTGGCGTGCCATGTCCAGGGCCGGCAGGCTGTCGCCGCTGGCGCGGATCATGGCTTCGTCGGGCACGGCGAAGCCTAGCAACGAGGGCAGGGCGCCCAGTGCTTGGGTCAGGTGAATGAACGGCTCGGCGGCGAGCAAGGTGGTTTCCCAGACAAAGCCATAGCGTCGGGTCGCCAGCAAGGCCAGCAGCATGCCCAGCGCGGTGAACATCGCCAGCAGCCACAGACCGTGTACCAACAGGCCGAGCAGCCACCGGTTGAGGCGTTGACGTTGCAGCAGCACCAGCAGCGCTGGCGCCAGGTGCGCGGCCTTGGCATCGCGGGCAAAGCGTTCGCTTAGCCATAGCCACAAGCGGCCCAACCCTGCGCCATGCTCGCCGCTCAGGGCAAAACCCATGGCCCAGCCCAGCAGCATCAGCAGGTTCAGCCCGAGCAGGCTGCCCAGCGCCCAGAACACATTCACCGGGCGCTGCCCGTCACCGAGGGCGGCCAGCCCCAGGCCTGCGCCACTGAGCACGGCCAGCAGCAGCAGGGCGAGCAGCGCCAGACGCGCGCCCTGCTTCCAATGGCGCAGGGCGCCGGTCATGTCATCGCGCTCGGCCAGGAACAGCGCACGTGTTTCGATGCGCGTGGCCAGGTCGCCACCTAGCTGGCGGGCGTGGCGGTTCGCTTCCTGGTCTTCCAGCGGGCCGGCATGTTCTTCGCGCAGGCGTACCGCTTCGGTGAGCCAGCGCTTGTCCAGTGGCGTGGGTGCAGTCACAAGGTCTTCCATTGCACAGGTCAAGGCAGAAGCATAACCCACACGCCCGGTGCTATCCTCGCCGGCATGAATACATCACTCCCCCTCAGCCTGATCGCGGCTTATGCCGAGAACCGCGTGATCGGCATCGACAACTCCATGCCCTGGCATTTGCCGGGGGACTTCAAATACTTCAAGGCCACCACCCTGGGCAAGCCGATCATCATGGGGCGCAAGACCTGGGACTCGCTGGGGCGGCCGCTGCCTGGGCGGCTGAACATCGTGGTCAGCCGCCAGCCGGGGCTTGAACTGGCGGGTGCCGAGGTGTTCGCCTCGCTTGAAGAGGCGTTGGTGCGGGCCGAGCAGTGGGCGCGCGGGCAGGGCGTCGGTGAGCTGATGCTGATTGGTGGCGCGCAGCTGTATGGGCAGGCGCTGGAGAAGGGGCTGGTCAGTCGCATGTACCTGACGCGGGTTGAGTTGGCGCCAGAGGGGGATGCGTGGTTCCCGGCGTTTGATGAAGGGCAGTGGAGGCTGACTTCTAGCGAGGTACAGGCTGAGGAAGGTAAGCCGGTGTATCACTTCGAGGTTTGGGATAAGGGTTGAGATTGTTGGGGGCTGCTCTGCAGCCCTTCGCGGGTGAACCCGCTCCTACGGGGGCCGCAGGGGGGCAGAGATTGTTGGGGCTGCTTTGCAGCCCTTCGCGGGTGAACCCGCTCCTACACGGGACCGCAGGGGGTTTAGGTTTTGAGCAAGACACGAGCGGCCTTGTCGCGAAAGGGGCGCAATGCGCCCCGGCGATCTGTCAGGTGTGGCTCAGCTCGGCATGTTCATCACCGGCCAGCACTTCCTTGTCAGTCTCTTTCAACAGCTGGCTGGTGACAACGCCCGCCGTCATCGAACCGTTCACGTTCAACGCCGTACGGCCCATGTCGATCAGCGGCTCCACCGAAATCAGCAACGCCACCAGTTCCACCGGCAAGCCCATGGCTGGCAGCACGATCAGCGCGGCAAAGGTGGCACCGCCGCCCACGCCGGCAACCCCTGCAGAGCTCAGCGTGACGATGGCCACCAGGGTGGCGATCCACAGCGGGTCGAAGGTGTCGATGCCTACCGCTGGCGCGACCATCACCGCCAGCATGGCAGGATAGAGCCCGGCGCAGCCGTTCTGGCCAATGGTGGTGCCGAACGATGCGCTGAAGCTGGCGATCGATTGCGGCACGCCCAGACGTCGGGTTTGTGCCTCGATGTTCAGCGGAATGCTGGCGGCGCTGGAACGGCTGGTGAAGGCGAAGGTCAGCACCGGCCACACCTTGCGGAAGAAGCGCAGCGGGCTCACACCGGTGGCGGCGAGGATGATGCCATGCACCACGAACATCAACCCCAGGCCCAGGTACGACACCACCACGAAGCTGCCCAGCTTGAGGATGTCCTCCGTGTTGGAGCTGGCCACTACTTTTGTCATCAACGCCAGCACGCCATAGGGGGTCAGCTTCATCACGACCCGCACCAGGCGCATCACCCAGGCCTGCAGGGTATCGATGGCGGACAGGGCGCGCTCGCCCTTCTCGGCGTCGTCCTTGATCAGCTGCAGCGCGGCCAGACCGAGGAACACCGCAAAGATCACCACGCTGATGATTGAGGTCGGCTTGGCCCGCGCCAGGTCGCCTACCGGGTTGCTGGGGATGAACGACAGCAGCAGTTGCGGGATGTTGAGGTCGGCAACCTTGCCCGCGTAGTCACTGTGGATAACCTGCATGCGTGCGCTTTCCTGGACGCCGGCCACCAGGCCCTCGGCGCTGAGGCCGAACAGGTTGGTCAACACAATGCCGATCAGGGCGGCAATGGCCGTGGTCAGCAGCAGGGTGCCAATGCTCAGCACGCTGATGCGGCCCAGCGAAGAGGCAGTGTGCAAACGTGCCACGGCACTGAGAATCGAGGCGAAGATCAGCGGCATGACGATCATCTGCAGCAGGCCGACATAGCCGTTGCCGACCAGATCGAGCCAGGCGATGGTTGCCTTGAGCACGGGGTGGCCAGCGCCATAGATCGTGTGCAGCACAAGGCCGAAGACCACGCCCAGCACCAGGCCAAGCAGTACCTTCTTGGCCAGGCTCCAGTCGGTGCGGCGGGTTTGTGCCAGACCCAGCAACAGGGCCAGGAACGCCAGCAGGTTGAGTGACAGCGGCAGGTTCATTGAAGCTCCAGCAGAAAAAAGCATAAGTGGCATCGCCTCTGTGAGCGATTGCGAACGGAAATGCTAACAGCCTGAAAACAAACGAATTTATACCCAAATGGAATTTACATAGTCGTTTATGGAATAACGGGATGTCGCAGATTGCAATGAACAAGGCGTTTTCGGCTGCCTGGAGGTCGTTATCGGGGGCTTGCAGTAGGAATTGTTGCACTAGCGTTTCTGGGTCATTTCAGGAGATTCGTACATGAAAGTCGCTGCGAAAGCCGCCGCCATTGGCCTGTCCCTGCTGTTCAGTATCGAAACCTTCGCCACGGAGCTCAAACACTGGCCTGCTGACGCGGCCAAACAGCTCGACAGCATGATCGCCGCCAATGCCAACAAGGGTAACTACGCGGTGTTCGACATGGACAACACCAGTTACCGCTATGACCTGGAAGAAGCCTTGCTTCCGTTCATGGAAAACAAGGGCCTGCTAAGCCGCGACAAGCTCGACCCTTCGTTGAAGCTGATGCCGTTCAAGGACACTGCCGAGCACAAGGAAAGCCTGTTCAGTTACTACTACCGGCTGTGTGAGATCGATGACATGGTCTGCTACCCGTGGGTAGCCCAGGTGTTCTCCGGCTTTACCTTGCAGGAGCTGAAGGTGCAGGTGGATGAGCTGATGGCTTCGACCAAGCCGATCCCCAGCACCTATTACGAAGGCGACCAGGTCAAGGCCATCGAGGTTCAGCCGCCCAAGGTCTTCAAGGGCCAGGCCGAGCTGTACAACAAGCTGATGGAGAACGGCATCGACGTCTATGTGATTTCGGCGGCCTCCGAAGAGCTGGTACGCATGGTCGCCTCGGACCCCAAGTATGGTTACAACGTGAAGCCCCAGAACGTGATTGGCGTGAGCCTGCTGCTCAAGGACCGCGCCAGCGGACAGCTGACCACTGCGCGCAAGCAGATCAGCGCCGGGCACTACGATGCCAAGGCTAACGAGGGCCTGGAGCTGACCCCTTACCTGTGGACCCCGGCCACCTGGATGGCGGGCAAGCAGGCGGCGATCCTTACCTACATCGACGAATGGAAGAAACCGGTGCTGGTGGGCGGCGACACGCCGACCAGCGATGGCTACATGCAGTTCCACGGGGTGGATGTGGGCAAAGGCGGTATCCACCTGTGGATAAACCGCAAGGCCAAGTACATGGACCAGCTCAACGGGATGATTGCCAAAAATGCGGCGGCGCAGGCCAAGGAAGGGTTGCCGGTGACGGCGGACAAGAACTGGGTGATTGTCACGCCGGAGCAGATTCAGTAACGGGAATATCAACCATCGCGGCCCACAATGAGGGGCTGGGCGGCTTTCTGGTCAATGTTTTGCGCCAACAGGGTCACTTGTTCAATGGCACGTTCACGGATCCTGGCGCCCTCAGGGCCTAGGGTCTGTTCGACCACTACACTGTGCGCCTGGTTAATCCCAACGAAGCGAAACCATGTGTCGATGAAGGTTTTTTCCAGGCCAAAAAACTGGTCGGGTGTCTGTGAGGTGGGCCCGTACCCCAAACCACGGGTGTAGATGGCAACCGCTCGACGCCCGCCAAGCATGCCGTTCAACCCGTGTTCATCGAAGGTGAACAGCACGTCTTTGTGCGAAATTGCGTCGATCAGGTGCTTGAGCTTGTACGGAATGCCGAAATTCCACAGCGGTACGCTGAACACCAAGGTATCCGCCCGGTGGAACCGTTGAGCGAGGGTCTTGATCCGATCCCATGCAGCGGCCTGTGCGGTTGACAGCGGGGCATCGCCAAGCCCTGCGTACTTCGCCGCGAGCAAGGCGCCATCTACTTCAGGCAGGTCGCATTCCCAAGGATTCAGGTGGTCGATTTCCACCGCTTTGCGCTCGGCCAATGCCGCCAGGAATGCGTCGGTAATCTGAGCGGAAACGGACCGCTCTCCTCTGGGTGAGGCGCAGACATACAAGATACGTTCAACCACGGGGCTTCTCCCAGGTAGTGTTGATGAGCCTTGCCTGACGCTTCACCGCCCAGGCGTTCGGCGCACAGTCTGATTCAGGGCGATTCATTATAGAAATGACGTATGCTCGGGAGATTGAGTGAGATAGGTGATGAGTCTGTGTTCGATACTGTGCTTTTGCGGAGCTTGATTGCCGTTGCCGACACCGGTGGTTTCACCCGCGCTGCGCACAGGCTGCACCTTACGCAGTCGGCGATCAGCGCTCATATTCGGCGGCTTGAACGCGAAGCTGGACAAAAATTGCTGGAGCGTACGACCCGTTCGGTCAGCCTGACACCCGCAGGCGCTCGGTTGGCAGGCTATGCCCGCACCATCCTGGCGTTGCACGATGATGCCCGCGCAAGCCTTGGAGCAGGGCGGCGGGTGTCAGGCACGGTGTACGTGGGGTTGAGCGAGGAAATGGTGAAAGCCCCGATCATCGACTGCATGCGTCGTTTTTCGGTGGCACATCCCGATGCAGAGGTGTCCCTGACCGTCGGCCTGACTGGGGAGTTGCTCTCGCTCGTCCACTCGGGTGGGCTGGATATCGTATTGGGCAGCCGCTGCAGCGATGAAGAACGGGGCGAGGTGCTTTGGTCCGAGCCATTGGTGTGGGCGAGAGGGCCGATTGCGCTGGGCAGCGATGAGGTCACCACGCCTGTGCCCTTGGCGGTATTTTCTGATCAATGCCCTTATCGGGCCGCAGCTATCGAGGCCTTGGTACGCGCCGGGCGGCAATGGCGCATCGTTTGCCAGAGCCCAAGTGTCGGCGGGCTGATGACCGCCGTAAGTGGCGGGCTTGGGGTAACGCCTGTCACGCGATCGTCTGCTCTGGCTGCCGGCCTGGTGGAGGTGTCGACGTTGCCAGCCTTGCCTCAAGCGCAGTTCGTGCTGACGTCGGCGGCGACACCGAAGCGCTCGGCTGCCCTGCTGCTGGCGCAATTACGCCAATGTGTCGCGAAGGGAGAGCTTTGATCCGGCCTTTATCCACAGGCAAAAAAAACCGGCGTACGAGACGCCGGTTGTGCCAATGCCAGAAAAGCCCTTACAGCCCTTCGAGCATTGCCTTGTTACGCACCGCACCCTTGTCGGCACTGGTGGCCAGCAGGGCATAGGCCTTGAGCGCCGTGGTCACCTTGCGTGGACGGACCTCGGCTGGCTTCCAGCCCTTCTTGTCCTGCTCGACACGGCGTTCCGCCAGCTCTTCATCGCTGACCAGCAGGTTGATCGAGCGGTTAGGGATGTCGATCAGTACCTTGTCGCCGTCGCGCACCAGGCCTATGGCGCCGCCCGCCGCGGCCTCTGGCGAGGCGTGGCCGATCGACAGGCCCGAGGTACCGCCCGAGAAGCGACCGTCGGTGAGCAGGGCGCAGGCCTTGCCCAGGCCTTTGGACTTGAGGTACGAGGTCGGGTAGAGCATTTCTTGCATGCCCGGGCCGCCTTTCGGGCCTTCGTAGCGGATGATCACGATGTCGCCGGCTTTCACCTCGTCGGCGAGGATGCCGCGCACGGCGCTGTCCTGGCTTTCGAAGATCTTCGCGGTGCCCTCGAACACGTGGATCGATTCGTCGACACCGGCGGTTTTGACCACGCAGCCATCCAGTGCGATGTTGCCGTACAGCACGGCCAGGCCGCCCTCTTGCGAGTAGGCGTGTTCAAAGCTGCGGATACAGCCGTTTTCACGGTCGTCGTCGAGGGTTTCCCAACGGGTCGACTGGCTGAATGCGGTCTGGGTCGGGATACCGGCAGGGCCAGCCTTGAAGAAGGTGTGCACGGCTTCGTCATCGGTCTGGGTGATGTCCCATTTGGCGATGGCTTCTTCCATGCTGCGGCTGTGCACGGTCGGCAGGTCGGTGTGCAGCAGGCCGCCACGGGCCAGCGAACCGAGGATGCTGAAGATGCCGCCGGCGCGGTGGACGTCTTCCATGTGGTACTTCTGGATGTTCGGCGCCACTTTGCACAGCTGCGGCACTTTGCGTGACAGGCGGTCGATGTCGCGCAGGTCGAACGCCACTTCGCCTTCCTGTGCTGCGGCCAGCAGGTGCAGGATGGTGTTGGTCGAACCGCCCATGGCGATGTCCAGCATCATGGCGTTTTCGAACGCTTTGAAGTTGGCGATGCTGCGAGGCAGTACCGACTCGTCATTCTCGCCGTAGTAGCGCTTGCATAGCTCGACGATGGTGCGGCCGGCCGTGAGGAACAGCTGCTCGCGGTCGGAGTGGGTGGCCAGGGTCGAACCGTTGCCCGGCAGGGCCAGGCCCAGGGCTTCGGTCAGGCAGTTCATCGAGTTGGCGGTGAACATGCCGGAGCACGAACCGCAGGTCGGGCAGGCGCTGCGCTCGTATTCGGCGACTTTCTCGTCGGAGGCCGTGGAGTCGGCCGCGATGACCATGGCATCGACCAGGTCCAGGCCGTGGCTGGCCAGCTTGGTCTTGCCGGCTTCCATCGGGCCGCCGGAAACGAAGATCACCGGGATGTTCAGGCGCAGGGCGGCCATCAGCATGCCGGGGGTGATCTTGTCGCAGTTGGAGATACAGACGATAGCGTCGGCGCAGTGCGCATTGACCATGTATTCCACGGCGTCGGCAATGATTTCGCGGCTTGGCAGCGAGTACAGCATGCCGTCGTGGCCCATGGCGATGCCGTCATCGACCGCGATGGTGTTGAATTCCTTGGCCACGCCACCGGCGCGTTCGATTTCGCGGGCCACCAGCTGGCCCAGGTCCTTCAGGTGCACATGGCCCGGGACGAACTGGGTGAACGAGTTGGCGATGGCGATGATCGGTTTCTTGAAGTCTTCGTCCTTCATCCCGGTGGCGCGCCACAGGGCACGGGCGCCGGCCATGTTGCGGCCTTGGGTGGAAGTCTTGGAACGATAATCAGGCATGAAACACTCCTGGCGGCTTAATCAGGTCACAAATAGGGGAGTGAGCTTCTCTTGTCCTTTGCGCCGCAGGCCGGTTGCCACTGGCACGGATGGGGCCAAGACTGCGCGGGATCGCCGCGTGCTTGACCAGAGCTCATAAACCCGCCGGGGATGACTGGCGATGAATAGGCCGATTCTACACCGCTGGCGCGGTGAGGGAATGCAGATGTGGATGGTTGGCGGGGGGATTGCGGCAGGAAAGGGCCGCTGGGCGGCCCTTTTTGGCAGATATCAGCTGTTTGGCAGTAACCGGCAGGTGATGCTTTTGATGTAGCGGGTTTCGGCGATGGCCGGGTGTACCGGGTGATCCGGGCCCTGACCGCCTCGCTCAAGCAGCTGCATGTTGCGGTCCAGGTGGCGGGCACTGGTCAGCAGGATGTTGTTCAGGTCGTCCTCGGGCAGGTGCATCGAGCACGAGGCGCTGACGAGGATGCCGTCTTTGTTCAACATGCGCATGGCCTGTTCGTTCAGGCGGCGGTAGGCCGCTTCGCCGTTTTTCAGGTCCTTCTTGCGCTTGATGAAGGCAGGTGGGTCGGCAATGATCACGTCGAAGCGTTCTTCGGCCGCCTTGAGCTCGCGCAGGGCTTCGAACACGTCGCCTTCGATGCAGGTCAGCTTCTCGCTGATGCCGTTCAGTGCAGCGTTACGCTCCACGCCGTCCAGGGCAAAGCCCGAGGCATCGACGCAAAACACTTCGCTGGCGCCGAAGGCACCGGCCTGCACGCCCCAGCCACCGATGTAGCTGAACAGGTCGAGTACACGCTTGCCCTTCACGTACGGTGCCAGGCGGGCGCGGTTCATGCGGTGGTCGTAGAACCAGCCCGTCTTCTGGCCTTCGCGCACCGGGGCTTCGAACTTGACGCCGTTCTCTTCCAGCGGCACCCAGTCCGGCACTTCGCCGTAGACGGTCTCGACATAGCGCTGCAGGCCTTCGGCGTCGCGCGCGGCCGAATCGTTCTTGAACAGGATGCCGCTGGGCTTGAGCACCTGCACCAGTGCGGCGATCACATCATCCTTGTGCGCTTCCATGGTGGCCGAGGCCAGCTGCACCACGAGGATATCGAAGAAGCGGTCGACCACCAGGCCAGGGAGCAGGTCGGAGTCACCGTAGACCAGGCGGTAGCACGGCTGGTCGAACAGGCGCTCGCGCAGCGACAGGGCGACGTTCAGGCGGTGTACCAGCAGCGACTTGTCCAGCGGCAGCTTGATGTCGCGTGACAGCAGGCGGGCGCAGATCAGGTTGTTCGGGCTCAGTGCGACGATGCCCAGCGGCTTGCCGTTGGCTGCCTCGAGAATGGCCTGCTGACCCGCCTGGAAGCCTTGCAAAGGGGTCGCGCTGACATCGACTTCGTTGCTGTAGACCCACAGGTGGCCGGCGCGCAGGCGGCGGTCGGCATTGGCTTTGAGGCGAAGGCTGGGCAGGGACATGACGTCGCTCCGGGAAAAAGAGCGGGATTATAGCGTGTCTGCTGTGCTTTCGCCTTTAGAGGTGTGGTAACTGGGAGCGCTTAGAGGGTTAAAATGCCGCGTCCTAAACGAGTGTGCACGTATGTCCCAAGAACTCAGCGCCGAACAGATCCAGCAAGCCTTGCAAGGCATCACCATCCCGCCTCAACCGCAGATCATGGTCGATCTGCAGTTCGAGCAGTACATGCCTGACCCAGACCTGGAAACCATCGCCAAGCTGATTTCCCAGGACCCGGGCCTCTCTGGTGCCTTGCTCAAGCTGGTCAACTCTCCGCACTTCGGCTTGTCGAACAAGATCGGTTCGATCCAGCGTGCGGTGAACCTGCTGGGGAGCCGTTCGATCATCAACCTGATCAACGCCCAGTCGATCAAGGGCGAGATGAGTGACGAGACCATCGTTACCCTCAACCGCTTCTGGGATACCGCCCAGGACGTCGCGATGACCTGCCTGACACTGGCCAAGCGTACCGGCATACAGGCGGCGGACGAGGCCTATACCCTTGGCCTCTTCCATGACTGTGGCGTGCCGTTGATGCTCAAGCGCTTCCCCGATTACATGGACGTGCTGGAAGAGGCATACGCCAAGGCCGACGAAGAAACACGCGTGGTCGATACCGAAAACCGCACGTTCAACACCAACCATTCAGTGGTCGGCTACTTCACAGCCAAATCCTGGCGCTTGCCCGAGCACCTCACTGCGGCCATCGCCAACCACCACAATGCCTTGGCCGTGTTCCGCGACGATACCTCGCGCAATACCCAGAGCCAGCTGAAAAACCTGCTGGCGGTGCTGAAGATGGCCGAGCATATCTGCGCGTCCTACCGGGTGCTGGGCAACCAGTCGGTGGACCACGAATGGAATGCGGTCGGCCCTTTGGTGCTCGATTACATTGGCTTGTCGGAATACGATTTCGAAAACCTCAAGCAGAATATTCGCGAGTTGGGCGGACACTGACACATGCCGGAATTGCCAGAAGTAGAAACCACCCGGCGCGGTATTGCGCCACACCTGGAAGGCCAGCGCGTCAGCCGTGTAGTGGTACGCGACCGACGCCTGCGCTGGCCGATTCCGGAAGACCTTGATGTGCGCCTGTCAGGGCAGCGCATCGTCAGCGTGGAGCGACGCGCCAAGTACCTGTTGATCAATGCCGAAGTGGGGACGCTGATCAGCCATTTGGGCATGTCGGGCAACCTGCGGCTGGTCGAGCTGGGCTTGCCGGCGGCCAAGCATGAGCATGTCGACATCGAGCTGGAGTCCGGGCTGATGCTGCGCTACACCGACCCACGCCGCTTTGGTGCCATGCTGTGGAGCCTGGATCCTCTGAACCATGAGCTACTGCTGCGCCTGGGGCCTGAGCCGCTGACCGACCTGTTCGATGGTGAACGGCTGTTCCAGCTGTCCCGCGGGCGGTCGATGGCGGTCAAGCCGTTCATCATGGACAACGCGGTGGTGGTAGGGGTGGGCAACATCTACGCCACCGAGGCGCTGTTTGCCGCCGGTATCGACCCACGCCGGGAGGCGGGCGGGATTTCCCGGGCGCGCTACTTGAAACTGGCGATCGAGATCAAACGGGTGCTGGCGGCGGCGATCGAGCAGGGTGGTACCACCTTGCGTGACTTCATCGGTGGCGATGGGCAGCCAGGGTACTTCCAGCAGGAACTGTTTGTGTACGGGCGTGGCGGGCAGCCGTGCAAGGTATGCGGCACTGAGTTGCGCGAAGTGAAGCTGGGGCAGAGGGCGAGCGTGTACTGCCCGCGCTGCCAACGATAAAACGTTCGCTGCAAACCTGTTGAAGCAAAACCTGAACGTTGGCGCGGTAACTGTGGGAGCGGGCAAGCCCGCGAAGCAGGCGACGCGATGAATGGCACCGGCTGCGCCGGTGTTCGCGGGCATGCCCGCTCCCACAGGGAGCGTGCAGCGAAGGGCAGTGATCAGCCCTTGCCAGTGATCCGGCGATACTTGGCCATCAGCTGTTCTTCGGTTTCCGGGTGCGCTTCATCCAGCGGGATGCAGTCGACCGGGCACACCTGCTGGCACTGCGGCTCGTCGTAATGGCCTACGCACTGGGTGCACAGGTTAGGGTCGATCACGTAGATCTCTTCGCCTTGGGAGATAGCCTCGTTCGGGCACTCGGGTTCGCAGACGTCGCAATTGATGCAATCGTCGGTGATGATCAGGGACATGGGGACTCCGGCCGGGGCTCACAGCCCGGGCATGTTCAACGCAATGGGCACAATTGTGCCGCATTCGCGCCCGCAGTGCACGCGGGCGCGACAATCAGGCGTCAGGCTTGCTTCTTGAAGCGTTCAGTCAGTGCGTCGGCCACCACCGGGTGGACGAACTTGCTGATATCACCGCCCAGCGCAGCAATCTCCCGGACCAGGGTCGAGGAAATGAACGAATAACGCTCCGACGGCGTCAGGAACAGGCTCTCGACATCGGGGGCCAGTTGCCGGTTCATGTTCGCCAGCTGGAACTCGTACTCGAAGTCGGACACCGCACGCAGGCCACGCAGGAAGACGTTGGCGCCCTGTTCCTTGGCGAAATGCGCCAACAGGGAAGAGAAGCCGATGACTTCGACATTGGGCAGGTGCTTGGTGACCTCACGGGCGAGCTCAACCCGTTGTTCCAGGGGGAACAAAGGGTTTTTCTTGGGGCTGGCCGCCACCGCGATGATCACGTGGTCGAATAGCCGCGAAGCGCGCTCGACCAGATCGCCATGGCCTTTGGTAATGGGGTCGAAAGTACCCGGGTACAACACTCGGTTCATCGCGTCATCCTGGCTGGAGTGCGTTGGGGAGTCGGATGGTAGCGCAGCGACGGCGCCCCGGCCAAGTCATGCGGCCGACTGATGGCACTATAGACAGGGGCCATGTTCGTTGTCATGCGCTGTGTGCCAGGCGGCTGACCAGTGCTTCGCTGAGCCTGGCGCTGATGGCATACACCGACAATTGCGGGTTGGCGCCGATGCTGGTGGGGAACAGTGAACCGTCGTGAATCGACAGGTTTTCCAGCTGGTGATGGCGGCCCAGGCTGTCGCACACCGCGTGGCGCGGGTCTTCGCCGAGGGCACAGCCGCCCATTACATGGGCGCTGCCCAAGCGCGTGCGGAAGGGCTCCAGACGCAGTTTGTCGATCATGGTCAGGGCCTGTTCCAGGCTAGAGGCGGCGCTGGCGTCGCTGTGCACCGGGGTTACCTGGGTGGCGCCAGCAGCGAACTGTATTTGCGCCATGCTGCGGTAGGCGCGCCGCAGGCCATCCCGCAGGTAGTCGGTGACCGGGTAATCGAGCACGGGTGAACCATCGCCGCGCAGTTCCACGGTCCCGCCCTGGCTTTCGGGGTGAAAACCATCGCGTAGCAGTGCCAGCATCACATGGGTATGGGGCAGCTCGGCCATGCGCTGGGCACTTTCGTGGCCGAGCCCGCCCAGCAGGGTGCTGGCCAGGGCCGGATGCAGCGGCGGTACTTCCAGCTTGTAGCCAGCCGGGCCGTCTACGCCGCCTTGCCACTGAAAGTGATCGCTGTAGATCGATTGCGGGGCGCCATGGTAGGGGTCGATACGCTCGCTGAAGCGTGCCGCACTGAAGTTGACCAGGTGCAGGAAGGTTCGCTTGCCCAAGCGACCATACGGGTCGGGCGCGGCAGAGCGCAGCAGCAGGGCCGGGCTGTTGATACCGCCACCGGCCAGGAGGTAATGGCGTGCCCGCACGCCGACCTGCCTGCCGGTAGGGTGTATGCCCTGGGCGTCCAGGGCCTGGCATGTCAGGCTCTGAATGCGTTCGCCGTTGTGGGTGAAGCGCTCGGCCCGCGCCAGGTACAGCAGTTCGCCGCCTTGCTCGAGGGTGGCAGGTATACGGGTCACCAGCATCGATTGCTTGGCATTCACAGGGCAGCCCATGCCGCAGTAGCCCAGGTTCCAGCAGCCGCGCACATTGCGCGGGATCACCCCCCAGCGGTAACCCAGCTGTTCGCAGCCCCGGCGCAGCACATCGTTGTTGGCATTCGGCGGCAAGGCCCAAGGGCTGATGCCCAGTTCCTGCTCCATGCGCTCGAACCAGGGGCGCAGTTCATCCTCGCCCAAACCGTTCACGCCATGGACCGAGGCCCAGTGCGCCAGGGTTTGCGGTGGAGTACGAAAGCTCGAGGTCCAGTTCACCAGCGTGGTGCCGCCCACGGCGCGGCCCTGCAGGATGGTAATGGCGCCATCCTTGCTCATGCGCCCCAGCCCTTCCTGGTAAAGGCTGGCGTAGGCTTCGCTCTCCAGCAGGTGGAAATCGCTGCTGGTCTTCAGGGGGCCTTCTTCGATCAGCAGTACCTTGAAACCGGCAGCGCTGAGCATCTGCGCACTGGTGGCGCCGCCGGCACCACTGCCGATCACGGCAATGTCGGCCTCCAGAAACAGGTCGTGCTCCAGGCGAGAGGCGTCGTGGGTGATCCAGCCGCGTTCGAGGCCTTGGCGAAACGGGTCGGGGACAGGCATTGGCGATGCTCTTGTTGTTTTCAGATTTTCGGTGGGCCCGGGTAACCGCAGTCTGCCCAGGATTCGGGGCGTTCGTACCAGGCCATTTGCAGCAGTTGCAGCAACGAGGCGTGCCCCATGCGTAGCAGGTTCAGCGAGCTGTCCTGCCAGCGTTGCAGGAACGCCGTGACCTGCGTGGCGCCAGCTTGGCCCCAGCTGCCCCAGACGCCGGTCAGCGGGCCGCGAGTCAGCGGCAGGCTGAGCACGTCGAACAATTGCCGGGTGAGCTTGAGCATTTCCGGCGACAACGCCGCCAGCTTGTTGTCGAGGCTGCGCAACACCGGCGCATCGGTGGCCTGTGTACCGGCCAGGACCACCGGGATCAGCGCACGCAGCAGGGGCAGGTCGTCGTCACGAAGTACCTGATAGCCGGTTGCGGCGGTTTGCACGCTGCACCCCACCAGGCTGGCACCCGCCAGAAAAGCACTGGCGCCGAGGCTGAAGCGCAGCAGGTCGCGGCGGTGCATGGCGCGGCCCTCAGCGGATGAATAATTTGTAGACCAGGCGTTGCAAGGCTTTGCCATAAGGCGGGTAGATCAGCCGTGCGGCGTTGAAGCGTTGCTTGGCAAGTACCGCCTTGGCCTTGCTGAAGGTGAGGAAACCGTCATGACCATGGTAGTGGCCCATGCCTGAAGGCCCGATGCCGCCGAAGGGCAGATCATCCTGGGCAACATGCAGCAAGGTGTCGTTCAGGCACACACCGCCGGAGTGGGTGTGACGCAGCACATGCTCCTGGGTGTGGCGGTCATAGCCAAAGAAGTACAGCGCCAGTGGGCGTGGGCGCTGATTGATGTAGGCCAAGGCCTGGTCGAGGCTGTCATAAGGCACTAACGGCAATAGTGGGCCGAAGATTTCGTCTTGCATCACCTGCATGCTGTCGTTTACGTCCAGCAGCAAGTGTGGCGGCAGGCGCCGGCCCTGAGGGGCTTCGCCTGGGTACAAGTCGAGTACTTGCGCGCCTTTGGCGCGGGCATCATCCAGCAGGTGCTGCAAGCGCTGCAACTGGCGCGGGTTGATGATGGCGGTGTAGTCGGGGTTGTGGGCGATGCGCGGGTACAGTCGGTGCACGGCGCGCTGGTAGGCGTCGCTGAAGGCGGGCAGCCGTTCGCGTGGCACCAGTACGTAGTCGGGGGCGACGCAGGTCTGGCCGGCGTTGAGGGTCTTGCCGAAGGCGATGCGCTCGGCGGCGCTGTCCAGCGGCACGTCGTCAGAAACAATAGCGGGGGATTTGCCACCCAGCTCCAGGGTGACCGGGGTCAGGTTGTGTGCGGCAGCCTGCATCACCTGGCGGCCCACGCTGGTGGCACCGGTGAACAGCAGGTGGTCGAAGGGCAGGCGGGCGAAGGCCTGGCCCACCTCGACCTCACCGAGCACAACGTTGACCAGGTCTGTGGGGAACACACGCTCGAGCAGTTGCTGCAGGGCCAGGCCAGTCGCGGGCGTGGCCTCGCTAAGCTTGAGCATGACCCGGTTGCCGGCGGCCAGGGCGCAGGTCAACGGGCCGATGGCGAGGAACAACGGGTAGTTCCACGGCACGATGATGCCGACCACGCCCAAGGGTTGATAGCGCACCTGTGCGCTGGCCGGCTGGAACGCCAGGCCGACGCGGCGTCGGCGTGTGCGCATCCAGCGTTGCAAGTGCTTTTCGGCGTGGCGCAGGCCTTGCACCGACGGTAGCAGTTCGGCCAGCAAGGTCTCGTCCGCGCTGCGCCCGGTAAAATCCTGGCTGATGGCTTCGATCAGTTCTGCCTGGCTGCTCAGCAAGGCTTCACGCAGGCTTTTCAGCCACTGCCGCCGCTGCGCCGCTGGTGGCAGCGGGTTACCGGCAAAGGCCAGGCGCTGGGCCGCGAACGTCGTCGCGAGGTCGAGGTCGAATTGCACAGGGGGCAAGGCACTGGGCGAGTTCATGGTGGTGTCGAGTCCGGGCCGGGGTTGCCTAGAGCCTATACTCTAATTTGTACCATGGTGCGAATTTTTCCATGCCGCTCAACGGTGCATTCCATCTGTAATACGCCGTAAGATAAACCTTTGATGAAAGCCTGCAGACTGGGAGCTGAGCATGGCCCCGCGCATGAAGACCCGAGAGCGCATCGTGCAGAACAGCCTGGAGCTGTTCAACCAGCAGGGCGAACGCAGCGTCAGTACCAACCACATTGCCGCGCACATGGAAATCTCGCCCGGCAACCTGTATTACCACTTCCCCAACAAGCAGGCGATCATTGCCCTGTTGTTCAGCCAGTACGAAGCGCTGGTGGACAGCTTTCTGCGCCCGCCGCAGGGCCGCGCGGCAACCGTGGAAGACAAACGCTTCTACCTCAAGGCCTTGCTGGCGGCTATGTGGAACTACCGCTTCCTGCACCGTGACCTGGAGCATCTGCTGGACAGCGACGCCGAACTGGCCGCCCGTTACCGGCGTTTTTCCGAACGCTGCCTGCGCCAGGGCCAGGCGATCTACCGCGGCTTCGTCGAGGCAGGGATCCTGGCCATGGTGCCGGCGCAGATCGAATCGCTGACCATCAATGCCTGGATCGTGCTGACATCATGGGTACGTTTTCTTAGCACCACGCGTGAACATTCCGCGCACTTGGGTGAAGAAGCCTTCAAGCGCGGCGTCTATCAGGTGCTGGTGCTGGAGCTCGGTTTCGTCACCGACAATGCCCGTCCTGCCGTGGACGCGCTGTGTCAGGAATTCCATGTACCGTTCAACCAGGCTCTGGAGCACTAGCCCAGGGCTCTTGTGCCATAGATCAGGAGATTGTCATGTCCCTTGCGCAATTGATCACCCCGCAGCAGTTGGCCGAGCGTCTGGGCTCGCCCAAGTTGGTGATCCTCGACTGCCGCTTTGCCCTCGAGGATGTGGACTATGGCCAGCGCAGCTATGCCCAGGGGCATATTGAGGGGGCGCATTTTGCCGACCTGGACCGGGATCTCAGCGGGCCGGTGAGCAAGGGGCGCACCGGGCGCCACCCATTGCCCGATCCGCAGCAGCTGGTCGAGCGCCTGCGAGAGTGGGGCCTGAACAACGACAGCGAGGTGGTGCTGTACGACGACGGCCCCGGCGCCTTTGCCGCCCGCGCCTGGTGGCTACTGGTCTGGCTGGGCAAGCGCAGCGGTGTGGCGATTCTCGACGGTGGCCTGAAGGCTTGGCACGCGGCGCACCTGCCGTTGAGCCTGGACCCACCGCCCAAACGTGAGGGCACTTTCAGTGGTGAACCTGACGCGAAGCTGCTGATCGATGCCGACCATCTGGGCAAGCGCCTTGGTAGCACAGACCTGACTTTGATCGATGCGCGTGCCTTGCCACGTTTTCGCGGTGAAGTGGAGCCGATCGACCCGGTGGCGGGGCATATTCCCGGTGCCCAGTGCGCAGCGTTTACCGACAACTTAGGCGCTGATGGGCGCTTCTTGCCTTCGGACCAACTCAGGCAGCGCTTTGCCGAAATGCTTGCCGGGCGGGCGCCGGAGCAGTTGGTGTCTTACTGCGGATCCGGGGTGACGGCTTGCCATAACCTGTTTGCCTTGGCGCTGGCAGGCTACCCGCTAGGCAAGCTGTATGCCGGGTCGTGGAGTGAGTGGATCAACAATCCCGCGCACGGCGTGGCTACGGGCGAATAGATCCAGCTCGGGCTAGGTACCCTCGACCAGCCACTGCGGAATCCGGCGCTCCAGGTAATACCCCGGATTGCGCAGACTGCCGTCCACAAAGCCCACATGCCCGCCACGGCTATGCAGTTCGAAGCGGGTTTGCGATGCCAGTTCACGGGCTGTGGGCAAGCTGTGGCAGGACACGAACGGGTCATCGCTGGAATGGATGATCAGCGTCGGCGTGCGATTCTGGCCCAAGAAGAAATGGCTCGATGAGCGACGATAGTAGTCGTGCACGTCGCGAAACCCGTTCAGGGGGGCGGTAACCCTACCGTCGAAGTCCCAGAATGTGCGCAACTTGGTCAGTGGCCCCAAGCGCTGCAGCGTCGCCAGCCGGTCATGTTGGCCGTTGGCGTGAAAGTGCTGCTGCTTGAGCTGTACATACGCCAGCATTTCGCGCATGAAGTGCGCTTGGTAAACCTTGGAGAAACCTCGGCCAATACGGTCGGCACAGTGGTCCAGGCGAAACGGCACCGATACTGCGACCGCCGCCTCCAGCTGGCTGGCGACCCCGCTCTCGCCCAGGTATTTCAGCAGAACGTTCCCCCCCAGCGAGTAACCCACCGCGTACAGCGGCGCCAGTGGGCGCTGGGCGCGCAGGTGGCTGACAATTTCGGCCAGGTCCTCGCTGGCGCCGGAATGGTAGCTGCGGGGCAGGAGATTGGGCTCGCCCGAGCAGCCGCGCCAGTTCGCTGCCACACTGGCCCAACCGCGTGCGTGCAAACTTTGCTGCAGGCCTTTGACGTACGGCGAATGGGACGAACCGGTCAGCCCGTGCAGCACCAGCACCAATGGCACATTCGGCTGGTGCGGGCCGTGCCAGTCCAGGTCGATGAAGTCACCGTCGGCCAGCCACAAGCGTTCGCGGCTACGTGGCAGGTCCGGCAGCTTGCGCCACAATGGCCCCCACAGCGTTTGCAGATGGGGGTTGGACAGGCCGAAGGCTGGGTGGAACGTGGCGCTGGTAGTGGGCATGCTGGGCGACTCATGTTGTGCCTGCCTAGAGTGCCATGAAACAGCGCCACAGTACCTGCGCTATTGGTAGAGGGCCGGCAACGCTTGCTGCTCGGCTTGAGGGCCGACACTGACCAGCACCTTCTGGTCCAGGTCGAGCCGGCGCTGCATGACAGCGCGAAGGTCCGCTGGGGTCAGCCTGCCGATGCGCTCGATGTAGGTGTTCAAATAGTCCGCGGGCTGGTTTTGATGGGTGATCTGCGCGAGCAACGCTGCCAGGCTCTTGTTTTGCGCTATCCCGCGTAGCTGTTGCCCGGCCAGACGATTGCGCGCCAGGTCCAGCTCGGCCTGGGTCGGGCCTTGGTCGATGAAGTCGCGCAGCAGCTCCTCTACCAAAGCCTGCGAGCCTTGCACGTACGCAGGGGCGATTTCCCACGAGATGGTCAACAGGCCACCGGCACTCATGGGCGACACTCGACTGTAGATACCGTAGGTCAGCCCACGGCGTTGGCGCATTTCCACCATCAGGCGGGATTCGAGGTCTGCCCCCAATACCTCGCTAGCCAACACCAGCGCTGGATACTCCGGGTCATTGGCGGGTACGTTCATGGGCACTGCCAACACCAATGCACTGCTGGCACCATCCTGCTCGATGTTCACAGTTGCACTGGCTGCTGCCGGCACGGCAGGCAGCTTTACGGCGGACCAGCCTTGGGGCAGGGCCTGGCTTATTTGCTGGGCAATGTCTTGTGCATCAGCAAGGGAGAGGTCCCCGACCAACACCATTTCCAGGTTGCTGGCGGAATAAGCACGCTGGTGGAATGCCCGCAAGTCCTCAGGGGTGACAGTTGCCATACCCTCGGCTGTGCTACCCCAAGGGTTGCCGTAGGGGTGCCCCTTGAACAAATGGCGGAAAACTTCGCTCCGGGCCCTGATGTCGGGGCGCCGTTCTCGTGATGCATTGGACTGCAACAGCTGGCGCTTTACCGTCTCCAATGCAAGGGCTGGAAAGGCAGGGCGTGCGGCAAGATCGATGAAAAGCGCCAAGGCAGGATCAAGCAAAGCCTTGCTGCTCAGGCTGCGCAGGCTCAATGTCGCGTGCTCCAGGCGGACCTGTTTGTCCATGATCACGCCCAGTCGCTCCATGCGCTCGGCTTGCTGGGCGGCGGTGTAAAGCTGGCTGCCTTCGTCGAGCATATGCAGCGTCAGGGCTGCCAGGCCGGATTGCAGGGGGGCTTGGCTTGTGCCGGCCTTGAACCGCAATACCACATCGACGATAGGTAACCCACGTGCTTCGACGAACTTCACACCTGCGCCTGTTGCTGTTGTCCAGGCTTGCACATGTGTCTGATGGGGCGTGAGCTGGTTCAGGTCCAGCCCCTGGGCCGAGATCAGGCCGCCAAAAATATTATCGCCATCGGCCGTATGCTGGGGCTGCGCAATAGTGTCACTCATCAGCGCTCTCCTTGGTGTGCATGAAAGTGATAGCGGCTCGGTCTTCGGTGAGGAAGTCCAGGGCAGCCTGGCCAACTTGTTCGGCTGTCACGGCGTTGATGGCCTGCCGTTCATCGTCCAGCGTCACGGGGTCCAGGCCGCAGCTGGCCTGCTTGCCAATGGTTTCTGCCTGTTTGCCGATATCGTCCATTTCGAACAGTCGCCTGGCCAGCAGCCGCGCTTTGGCGCGTTGAAGGCCTTCTTTGGAGGGGGCGGAGTGGCGGAACGCATTGATTTCCAGCATCAGCCTTTCGGCTGCTTCTTCTGGCGTAACGTGTGGGCTGCAGAACGTGTAGAGGGTCAGCAGGCTGTCGCCCCGTTGCCAAGGCTCATAATCTGACCGGATCCCCCGCAGTAGCGGTTCCTCCAACACCAACCTGCGTTGCAAGGTGCTGGCTTGGCCGTCGGCCAGGATGTCGGGTAGCAGCCTCAGTGCATAAGCTTGCTCATCAGACTTGGCGGTACATTGGCTGGGGAGGTTGAAACTGAGGATCACGCCCGTGTACAGGCCTTGCAAGCGCAGGGTCTGGTAGCGCCGTAAAAGACCTGGCGGGGCTTTGTGGGTTTGTCGCAGCGGCAGGCGATTGGCGGGGATCGCTGAAAAGTGCCGGGTTACCAGGGTTTGCAGTTGTGGCAAGGCAATGTCGCCGGCTACCGCAAGCGTGGCGTTGTTAGGGTGATACCAGCTTTGGTACCAGGTACGTGCTGCAGCCAGCGTCATGTGGCCAAGGTCCGCTTTGTGACCGATCACTGGCGTGCCGTAGCGGCTGTTGCCATAGGCCAGTAGCTGGTGATGCTCCAGGGCCAGCGCGAGAGGGGTGTTATCGATATTCTCACGTCGCTCGGCCATGACCACTGCCAGTTCGCGAGCGAAGGGTGCGCTGTCGAGGGTAGCGCTTGCCATCACGTCGGCCATGGCTTCCAACGCGATCTCCAGGCGATTGCTGGGTAATGTAAGCGGGAAGACCGTGGCTTCTTGGGCAGTGAATGCATTCGGATTGCCACCAAGGCGGGCCATGAGCGCGGAGTACTGGCCGCCGGCCAACTTGCTGCTGCCTTCGAACAGCAGATGCTCCAGTGCGTGAGAAAGGCCGGTGTGGCCTTCAGGCTCGTAGCTGGAGCCGACGTGATACCACAGTTGCGCACTGACCAGTGGCGCGCGCCTGTCTTCACGAAGGTACACACGCAAGCCATTGGCCAGTGTAAAAGCGCTTACTGCGCTGGTGGGCGCAGGCGGGGAAGGGTTTCGGGGCATGGTTGACGCGCTCCTGCAAGAATAGAAGGAGAAGCTTCAGCCATGCCCCAGGCCGGTTGGCGGTAACTAAATACGCCAGCCCCGGGTTATGTGGTCAGGCCCGCTGCCAAAGTGCGTAGTGCACCTGGCCAGTCTTTTTTTCACGGTGCAGGCGCCAGTTGCCTGGCAGCTGCAAGGTCGAGGGTGCCGCTTCGCTTTCTGTGTAGACCCATGCCTGCTCGCTCAACCACTGATGCTGCTCCAGCATGTTGCAGGTGTTGGCCAGCAGGTCCTGGTGGAACGGCGGGTCGAGGAACACGACATCGAACTGCTGCTTGGCCGGGGCTTGCAAGTAGCGCAGGGCGTCGGTTTGCAGAATTTGCCCGCGAGGACAGCGCAGGATTTCGAGGTTGTTCTTCAGGTTGGCGATGGCCGCAGGGTTGCTGTCCAGCGCCACGGCATCCTCGGCCCCACGGGACAGGGCTTCGAGCACCAAGGCACCGCTGCCGGTGAAGGCGTCCAGCACGCGGGCGCCCTCGATGTAGGGTGCCAGCCAGTTGAATACGGTTTCCCGTACGCGGTCAGGCGTTGGCCGCAGGCCTTCGCCTTCCGGCACCGCCAGGCGGCGGCTGCGCCACTCGCCGGCGATGATGCGCAGGTGGCCCTGGCCCTTGCTTGGGCCCGCCTGCGGGCGGGCGGGAGGGGTGGATCTTGGCATTAGTGCTCCGGTACCCCGAGCGGTTGCTCGGAGGGCTTGTCAGTGGGTGCTGGCAGCGGTTTTTGTGGCACTTTCGGGCCAACGGTGACGATCACCAGTTTATCGGCTGACAGGTGTTTGTTCATGGCTGCCTTGACCTGTTCGACGGTAAGGGCCTGGGACTGTTGCATGAAGTCCTCTAGCCAGGTCAGCGGCAAGTTGTAGAAGCCGATTGCGCCCAGTTGGCCGACGATGCTGGCATTACTGGCATTGGACAGCGGGAAGCTGCCGGCCAGCTCGCGCTTGGCATCGTCCAGTTCCTGTTGGGTAGGGCCCGTCTTCAGGTAGTCGGCGAGAATGCCTTGCACCAGCTTGAGCGTACCTTCGCTGAGCTCGGCACGGGTTTGCAGGTTGATCATGAACGGGCCGCGTACCTGCATCGGGCTGAATACCGAGTAAACGCCGTAGGTCAGGCCACGCTTCTCTCGCACCTCGCTCATCAGCCGGGTACCGAAGGCGCCACCACCAAGGATCTGGTTGCCCAGCGACAGGGCTGGCCAGTCCGGGTCCTGGCGGTCGATCCCCAGTTCGGCCAGCATCAGGTGGGTCTGCTTGGACGGGAAGTCGATGTGGGTCAGGCCGGCCTTGGCGTCTGCGGGTTGGGCCGGTGCGGCCAGCGCAGGGCCCTTGGGCAGGCCGGCAGACACCTGTGCGGCGATGGCTTCGGCCTCTGAACGGCTGAGGTCGCCGACCAGGGCGATTACCGCATTGCCGCCGGTATAGGCCTTCGCGTGGAACGCGCGCAGTTGGGCGAGGCTAATGCCCGAAATGCTCTCTGCGGTGCCGTCGCTTGGGTGGGCGTAGGGGTGGTCGCCATAGAGCTTGCCGAAAAGGGCCTTGCCGGCGATCTTGCCGGGGTTTTGCTTCTCATATTCGAAGCCAGCCAGCATCTGGTTCTTGATGCGCTTGAGGGCATCCTCGGGGAATGTAGGCTTGCCCGCCACCTCTGTAAACAGTTTGAGGGCCGGTTCGCGCTTGTCCTTGGTACTGAGGCTGCGCAGCGATGCGACGGCCATGTCGCGGTAGGAACCGTTGCCAAAGTCTGCGCCCAGGCCTTCGAAGCCTTCGGCGATGGCGGTGACGTCCTTGCCGGCCACGCCCTCGTTGAGCATGGCGTTGGTCAGAGCGGCCAGGCCTGGCGTGCCGCCGTCCTGGCTGCTGCCGGCGGCGAAGGTGACACGCAGGTCGAACATGGGCAGTTCGCGGGCCTCGACGAACAGCACCCGGGCACCTTCGGCGGTGTTCCAGTGCTGAATGTTCAACTGACGCCGGCTGGGGGCCTTGCCATTCAGTTCGGCCAGCGACTGCAAGGTGTTGGCCGGGCGGGCCGCGCTGCTGTCGGCCTTGGCAGCGTTATCGGCCATGGCCGGAGCGGCCAGCACTGCCGCCAGCGCCAGGGCACGAATGCCCGTGGCCAGCAGGGTTGGGCGTGGTGCGCGGCGATCACTCATGGGCGGACTCCTCGGGCAGTACATGGGCAACGCTCAGGCGTTCGCGGGTGAAGTAGGTGCGCGCGGCGTTCTGGATGTCCTGCGGGGTGACGCGCTTGAGCTCGTCCAGTTCGCTGTCGATCAGCTTCCATGACAGGCCGACGGTTTCCAGCTGGCCGATGGTAGTGGCCTGGCTGCTGATGGAGTCGCGGTCGTAGACCAGGCCGGCGATGACCTGGGCGCGTACGCGTTCCAGCTCTTCGGCGCTGGGCGGTGTGCTCTTGAGTTCTTCAAGCAGCTGCCAGATGCCCTTCTCGACGTCGGCGAGGGTTTTCTGCTTCTGCACATTCGGTGTCGCCGAGATCAGGAACAGGCTGTCGCCGCGGGTGAAGGCGTTGTAGCTGGACGACGCGCCGGCCACCAGTTCCTGGCCACGCTCCAGGCGGGCCGGCATGCGGGCGCTGTAGCCGCCGTCGAGCAGTGCCGAAATCAGGCGCAGGGCGTGCACCGTCCGAGGGTCCTTGGCGGTGGGCAGGCCGGGCACGTTGAAGCCGTAGATCAGGCTTGGCAGCTGGGTTCGTACGTGCAGGGTCAACTGGCGCCAACCTGGTTCGGCCAGTTCCAGAGGCAGCTTGGCTGGCGGTACGGCGCGTTTGGGTATATTACCGAAATACTTCTGCGCCAGGCCCTTGACCTCGTCGGCGGTGACATCACCGACCACCACCAGAGTGGCGTTGTTGGGGGCGTACCAGGACTCGTACCAATGGCGCAGTTCCTCGACCTTCATGCGCTCCAGGTCGGCCATCCAGCCAATGGTCGGCGTGTGGTAGCCGCTGGCCGGGTAGGCCATGGCGCGGAACAGCTCGAATGCCTTGGCATTGGGCTGGTCGTCGGTGCGCAGGCGGCGTTCTTCCTTGATGACCTCGATTTCGCGGCTGAACTCGTCGGCAGGCAGGCGCAGGCTGGCAAGGCGGTCGGCCTCCAGTTCCAGGGCTACCGGCAGGCGGTCGCGGGCCAGCACTTGGTAATAGGCGGTGTAGTCGTCGCTGGTGAAGGCGTTTTCATCGGCGCCGAGGTCACGCAGAATGCGCGAGGCCTCGCCGGGGCCGACCTTGGCGCTGCCCTTGAACATCATGTGTTCCAGCGCATGGGACAAGCCGGTCTGGCCCGGGGTCTCGTAGCTGGAGCCGACCTTGTACCAGATCTGCGAGACCACCACCGGGGCGCGATGGTCTTCGCGGACAACGACCTTCAGGCCATTGTCGAGGATGAATTCGTGGGTGGGTTGCACATCGGCGGCAAAGGCCGCGAGCGGCAGGCAGAGCGTGCCGAGCAACAGGCCAGCGGCGCGGCGGGCTAGAGCGTTCATACGGTGTTTAACCTGTTCGGCGGCCCGCTGGGTTTAGCGTCGGCGGGCCAGGAGGTGCTAGGATACTGATCCGGTTGCCTGGCGACCATGCCTGTCGCCGTTCTGGCCCACAGGACACTAAGTCAAAACGTTGCGCATGAACCAGCCGGCTTCAAGATAGTCTGTTCTGCGTAGAGAGAATTCCCGATTGGCCATAGCTGGCCTATCGCTACCCTGAGATAGCCGTCTTCCATGTTTGGTTCCAACGACGACAAAAAAGCGCCGGCCGAGGCTGGTGAGAAGAAAGGCCTGTTCAGCTGGTTTCGCAAGAAGCCGCAGCCACCTGCGGGAGCGGGCGTGCCAGCGCATGAACCCCCCGCTGTCGAGCAGTCTGCAGCCGCTCCGGTCGAGGGGTCTGCCGCCGAAGCGCCACAGGCCCCCGAACCCGTTCAGGCCCCTGCGGCCCCACAGCTGGCTGAGCCGCAGCCGGTCGCCGCACCCCCCCGGCCCGCGGTAGTCGAGGCCCCCGTTCCTGAGCCGGTTGCGTCCCAGCCGTTGCAGGCTCCTGAGCCAGAGCCGGTCGCATCCCAGCCGCTGGTGGCACCTGCACCGCAGCCGGTTGCGTCCATGCCCTTGCAGGCGGCCCCTGTCGAGTCTGCCCCTGTAGAGGCCGCCACGCCGGTCAGCAACCTGGTGCTGCCGGTTGCCGAAGAGCCCGTGGCCCTGGTGCCGGACCTGGAGCCGAAAGCACCGCCCGCAATCCCGGAACGCGCGGTACCAGCCCCGGCGGCGCCTGTTGCGGCACCCGTCGAACAGGCCAAGCCCGGCTTCTTCGCGCGCCTCAAGCAAGGCCTGTCCAAGACCAGTGCCAGCATCGGCGAGGGCATGGCCAGCCTGTTCCTCGGCAAGAAGGTCATCGACGACGACCTGCTCGACGAAATCGAGACGCGCCTGCTGACTGCCGACGTGGGTGTGGAAGCTACCTCGGCCATTGTCCAGAACCTGACCCAGAAGGTCGCGCGCAAGCAGTTGGCCGATGCCGATGCCCTGTACAAATCGTTGCAGGAAGAACTGGCTGCGCTGCTGCGCCCGGTCGAGCAGCCGCTGAACGTACAGGCCCAGAACAAACCCTATGTGATCCTTGTGGTTGGCGTGAACGGCGCCGGCAAGACCACCACCATTGGCAAGCTGGCGAAAAAGCTGCAACTGGAAGGCAAGAAGGTCATGCTGGCTGCCGGTGATACCTTCCGCGCAGCCGCGGTCGAGCAGTTGCAGGTGTGGGGTGAGCGTAACCAGATTCCGGTGATCGCCCAGCACACGGGTGCCGACTCTGCTTCGGTAATCTTCGATGCCGTGCAGGCCGCCAAGGCCCGTGGCGTCGACGTGCTGATCGCCGACACTGCCGGCCGCCTGCACACCAAAGACAACCTGATGGAAGAGCTGAAGAAGGTCCGCCGGGTCATCGGCAAGCTCGACGCTGAGGCGCCGCACGAGGTGCTGCTGGTGCTTGACGCCGGCACCGGCCAGAACGCCATCAGTCAGGCCAAGTACTTCAACCAGAGCGTCGAGCTGACCGGCCTGGCCCTGACCAAGCTGGACGGCACTGCCAAGGGCGGGGTGATCTTCGCCCTGGCCAAGCAGTTCAACATCCCGATCCGTTTCATCGGCGTCGGTGAAGGCATCGACGACCTGCGTACCTTCGAAGCCGAGCCGTTCGTCAAGGCTCTGTTCGCCGAGCGAGATTGACCATGATCCGATTCGAGCAGGTTGCCAAGCGCTATCCCAACGGTCATGTGGGTTTGCATGAGCTGAGTTTCCGGGCGCGCCGGGGCGAATTCCTGTTCGTCACCGGCCACTCGGGCGCTGGCAAGAGCACCTTGCTGCGCCTGTTGCTGGCCATGGAGCGCCCGACCAGCGGCAAGCTGATGCTGGCAGGGCAGGACCTGGGCCAGATCAGCAATGCGCAAATCCCGTTCCTGCGCCGGCAGATCGGCGTGGTGTTCCAGAACCACCAGCTGTTGTTCGACCGCACGGTGTTCAACAACATTGCTTTGCCGCTGCAGATTCTCGGCCTGTCCAAGGTCGAGATCGCCAAGCGCGTGGACTCGGCCTTGGAGCGTGTATCGCTGTCCGACAAAGGCGAGCTGTTCCCGGCTGACCTGTCCACCGGGCAGCAGCAGCGGGTGGGTATCGCCCGCGCCATCGTTCACCAGCCGGCTCTGCTGCTGGCTGACGAGCCCACCGGTAACCTCGACCCGCGCCTGGCTGCAGAGATCATGGGTGTGTTCGAGGACATCAACCGCCTGGGCACGACGGTATTGATCGCCAGCCACGACCTGGCGCTGATCGCGCGCATGCGCCATCGCATGCTGACCTTGCAACGCGGCCGCTTGATCGGCGATGGGGAGGCCGGGCAATGAACACAACACGTACGCCGAAGGTTTCCGAGCGGGTTGCACCGAAACCGGCCGATCCGCAACCTGCGAAGAAAAAACGCGGTGAAGACGATGATGGCCCGGACTTCAGCACCCTGCTGCATGCCTGGCTGGAAAGCCACCGTGCCAGCTTGGCCGACAGCCTGCGCCGCCTGGGCAAGCAGCCGATCGGCAGCTTCTTCACTTGCCTGGTCATGGCCGTGGCGCTGAGCATGCCGATGGGCCTGTCCTTGTTGCTGAAGAACGTCGAGCAGCTTGGCGGTTCGTGGCAGCGCGCTGCGCAGATTTCGCTGTACCTCAAGCTTGATGCCGGCAGCCGCGATGGCGAAGCGCTGCGCGACGAGATCAAGGGCATGCCTGGCGTGGCGGACGCCCAGTATGTCAGCCGCGAGCAGGCCCTGGAGGAGTTCCAGCAGCAGTCCGGCCTGGGCGAGGCCTTGCGCGAACTGCCAGACAACCCACTGCCGGGTGTGGTGGTGGTAACCCCGACCGAGGTCGACAAGCCGGCCCTGGACGCCTTGCGTCAGCGCCTGGCGGAGTTGCCGCGGGTGGACGTGGCGCAACTGGACCTGGTCTGGGTCGAGCGCCTGGCAGCCATCCTCAAGCTGGGTGACCGCTTCGTCTTCGGCCTGGCCGTGATGCTGATTTCTGCCCTGCTGTTAGTAATCGGTAACACAATTCGTCTACACATTGAAAACCGTCGTATCGAGATCGAAGTGATCAAGCTGGTCGGCGGCACCGACGCCTACGTGCGCCGGCCGTTCCTGTACATGGGCGCCCTGTATGGCCTGGGTGCAGGCCTGCTGGCGTGGGGCATCCTGGCGTTTGGCCTGAACTGGCTGAACGAGGCGGTGGTAGGGCTTTCCGGGCTGTATGGCAGTGACTTCGCCCTGGGCGGCGTTCCGGCTTCCGATGGTCTGTCGCTCTTGATCGGAGCAGTGTTGTTGGGGTATATCGGTGCATGGATTGCAGTCGCCCGCCACTTGAACGAGCTGGCGCCGCGATAGTTTTTACGTGCCAGCATTGACATTTTCTTCACTGCGGAACTTGTACCGTCGTTCCAGGTCAATGTTGGCAGCGCCCACAAGGTGCGAGTTTTGTAAGTCGGAGGTTCTTGAATGACCACATCGTTGCAACCTGCCTATGCCCTGGTACCCGGTGCAAACCTGGAAGCCTATGTGCACACGGTCAACAGCATCCCGCTGCTGACGGTCGAGCAGGAGCGTGATCTGGGCGAGCGTCTCTATTATCAGCAGGATGTCGAGGCCGCTCGTCAGATGGTGATGGCCCACCTGCGTTTCGTTGTACATATCGCCCGTAGTTATGCCGGCTACGGGTTGGCCCAGGCTGACCTGATCCAGGAAGGCAATGTCGGCCTGATGAAGGCCGTCAAGCGCTTCAACCCTGAAATGGGTGTGCGCCTGGTGTCGTTCGCCGTGCACTGGATCAAGGCAGAGATCCACGAGTTCATTCTGCGCAACTGGCGCATCGTCAAAGTGGCTACCACCAAGGCTCAGCGCAAGCTGTTCTTCAACCTGCGTAGTCAGAAGAAGCGCCTGGCGTGGCTGAACAACGACGAAGTGCATCGCGTGGCGGAAAGCCTTGGCGTCGAGCCGCGCGAAGTGCGCGAGATGGAAAGCCGCCTCAGCGGCCAGGACATGGCCTTCGACCCGGCAGCGGAAGCTGACGACGACAGCGCCTTCCAGTCGCCTGCGCATTACCTGGAAGACCACCGTTACGATCCGGCGGTGCAACTGGAGGATGCCGACTGGAGTGACAACTCCACCAGCAACCTGCACGAAGCGCTGCAGGGCCTGGACGAGCGTAGCCGCGACATTCTCTACCAGCGTTGGCTGGCGGAGGAGAAGGCCACGCTGCATGAACTGGCAGACAAGTACAGCGTATCGGCTGAGCGTATTCGCCAGCTGGAGAAGAATGCGATGAACAAGGTCAAGGCACTGATCGCTGCCTGATCGAGTCTGGGTTGTAAGGAAAAGCCGCTGGCCCTGATGGGGTGAGCGGCTTTTTTATTTGTGCTGGCTTTGCCGGCCAATTCGCGGGTAAACCCGCTCCTACAGGGGATGCGGTTGCCCGTAGGCGCGGGTTTGCCCGCGAGGAGGCCGGGGATGCGGTTGCCCGTAGGCGCGGGTTTGCCCGCGAGGAGGCCGGGCACGCGGTTGCCCGTAGGAGCGGGTTTACCCGCGAAAGGGCCGGGCCTGCATTCAAAGCTTTCTGGAGGAGTCCAGCTGCATCAGGTAGCTGGGCCCACCCAACTGGCTCATCTGCCGGCGAATCCAGCCGGCCCGGCTGGCCACGTAGGCACTCGGTCGGCTGGCACTCCATTTGATGGGGCTAGGCAGCACCGCAGCCAGCTGCGCCGCCTGCTGGCGGCTGAGCCTGCTGGCGTCGACACCAAAGTGATAACGCGCCGCTGCCTGGGCACCAAACACGCCCTTGCCCCACTCGGCGCTGTTCAAATAGACCTCGAGAATCCGCTCTTTCGACCAAAACAGCTCAATCAGTGCGGTGAACCAGGCCTCCAGCCCCTTGCGAAACCAGCTGCGGCCTGACCACAGAAACAGGTTCTTGGCCACTTGTTGGGTCAGGGTGCTGGCGCCGCGAATGTTGCCACCGCGCTCGTTGTGGGCCAGCGCCGCCTGAATGGCCGGGAGGTCGAAGCCCCAGTGGTTGGCGAACTTCTGGTCCTCGCCAGCAATGACTGCAACCTTGAGCTCATCGGAGATGTTCTCCCATGGCTCCCAGTCGCGCTGCAGGTCGATCGGTTCACCATTCACCCAAGACTGTACCGTGCGCTCGACCATCAGCGCCGTGCCGGGCGGTGGTACCCAGCGGAACACCAGCACCAGCACGATGCTGCCGGCAACGAACCAGAGCAGGGCGCGGGAGAGGCGACGGATAAGCGTTGACAGCATGTCGATGGCTTGGCCCTAAGGGTGGAAGGGGCCATTATACAGACCCGATACAAGGAGTCGTCCCATGCTTCGCAGCTTCCTGATGCTTGCCGCCTTTTTCGGCTTTACCGGTGTCGCCCTGGGCGCCTTCGCCGCTCATGGCCTGAAAAACCGGCTGACGGCTGACTACCTGGCGATCTTCCACACCGGCGTGACTTACCAACTGGTCCATGCCTTGGCCATTCTCGGCGTTGCGGTGCTCTCGGCGCACCTGCCCGGGCGCCTGGTCGGGTGGGCTGGCGGCCTGTTTGCGTTGGGCATCGTGCTGTTCTCCGGCAGCCTGTACCTGCTGACCCTCAGTGGCCTTGGCAAGCTTGGCATCATCACCCCGATTGGCGGCTTGTGCTTCCTTGTCGGCTGGCTGTGCCTGGGCCTGGCAGCCTGGCGGCTGGGCTGACCGAGTGGTCCACAATCACGACTAATGGCGCGCACCGCCCTTGGGTTGCAGGGCGGTTCGGCGCTAGAATGCTGGCCCCAAAGAACAATGGTGGCCGTGCGCATGCGCATTAAATTGAACGGTGAACCTTACGAACTGCCTGCCGGCGAAAGCGTTGCAGCCCTGCTGGCGCGCCTGGAACTGACCGGGCGCCGTGTTGCAGTGGAACTGAACCTGGATATCGTGCCGCGCAGCCAGCACGACAGCACGCTGCTGAATGACGGCGACCAGGTCGAAGTGGTCCACGCCATCGGTGGCGGCTGACAGCAGCCCGGCGGTTCACAAGCAAGCCCTGCAACCTTTTCCCGAGGAACAACGATGAGCAACGTTCGTAGCGACAAGCCCTTCACCCTGGCCGGGCGTACTTTCCAGTCGCGCCTGCTGGTCGGTACCGGCAAGTACCGTGACATGGAAGAAACCCGCCTGGCCACCGAGGCCTCGGGTGCCGAAATCGTCACTGTCGCTGTGCGCCGCACCAACCTTGGCCAGAATGCGGGCGAGCCGAACCTGCTCGACGTACTGTCGCCCGACAAGTACACCATCCTGCCGAACACTGCAGGCTGCTTTGACGCGGTGGAAGCGGTACGCACTTGCCGTCTGGCCCGCGAACTGCTCGATGGGCGCAAATCGCACGAGTCCCGGACGCTGGTGAAGCTGGAAGTGCTGGCCGACCAGAAAACCCTGTTCCCCAACGTGATCGAAACCCTCAAGGCAGCCGAAGTGCTGGTCAAGGAAGGTTTCGACGTCATGGTCTACACCAGCGACGACCCGATCATCGCCCGTCAGCTGGCCGAAGTCGGCTGCATCGCGGTCATGCCGCTGGCTGGCCTGATTGGTACCGGCCTGGGTATCTGCAACCCCTACAACCTGCAGATCATCCTGGAAGAATCCAAGGTGCCGGTGCTGGTCGATGCTGGCGTGGGTACCGCATCCGACGCCACCATCGCCATGGAAATGGGCTGTGAGGCAGTGCTGATGAACTCGGCCATCGCCCACGCCCAGCAGCCGGTGCTGATGGCTGAGGCCATGAAGCACGCCATTGTTGCGGGTCGCATGGCCTACCTGGCCGGTCGTATGCCGAAGAAACTCTATGCCAGCGCCTCCTCGCCGCTGGATGGTCTGATCAAGTAAGAGCAACTGATGACTGAATCGCACGATACGCCGATCACCCCCGACGGCGAAGCCCGCCCACACCGCCGCATCAAGAGCTTCGTGATGCGTGCCGGGCGCATGACCGAAGGCCAGCAACGCGGCCTGGATCAAGGCGGCCCGCTGTACATCCTGCCACTGGCTGACAGCCCGGTGGACTACGACCAGGTGTTCGGCCGTTCGGCCCCGCGCACCTTGGAGATCGGTTTCGGCATGGGCCATTCCCTGTTGGAAATGGCGGCCGCCGCCCCTGAGCAGGACTTCATCGGTGTGGAAGTGCACCGCCCGGGTGTTGGCGCGCTGCTCAATGGCGTGCTGACCCAGGGGCTGAAAAACCTGCGGGTGTATGACTGCGATGCCATCGAAGTGCTGAACCGCTGCGTGGCGGATAACAGTCTCGATCGGTTGATGCTGTTCTTCCCAGACCCTTGGCACAAGGCGCGTCATCACAAGCGCCGCATTGTCCAGCTGGAGTTCGCCGAGCTGGTACGTCGCAAGCTCAAGCCCGGTGGTGTGTTCCACATGGCCACCGATTGGGAGCCGTATGCCGAGTACATGCTGGAAGTGATGAGCGCAGCTCCTGGCTATCGCAACCGTGCGGCAGACGGCACCTATGTGCCGCGCCCCGAAGAGCGCCCGATCACCAAGTTCGAACGCCGCGGTGAGCGGCTGGGACATGGGGTGTGGGACCTGAAGTTCGAGAAGACGGATTGAGCGGCTGATACGGCTTTTCGATGTGCTGATGCCTGCAGGAATGCAGGCGAAAATAACCGCCTTGAGAAGGGCGGTTTTTTTTCGGTAATACACAACACCTAGGGCATGCCCGCGAAGAAACCAACGCGGTGGATGGCACCGGCTTTGCCGGTGTTCGCGGGCGGCTGCGATGGTGAGCGGCGGGTGGAGATTGGCCATCAGGGCCGGCCCATTCGCGGGTGAACCCGCTCCTACAGCGGTCTGTGTCCAACCCCCGAGATGTGTCCACCACCAATCTGTGTAGGAGCGGGTTTACCCGCGAATACGGTGGCGGCAGCAACAGTGCATGGCGGGTGGAAACTGGCCAGCAGGGCCGGCCCTTTCGCGGGTAAACCCGCTCCTACAGTGGGCTGTGTCCAACCACCGATGTGTGTCCACCACCAATCTGTGTAGGAGCGGGTTTACCCGCGAATACGGTGGCGGCAGCAACAGTGAATGGCTGGTGGAAATTGGCCAGCAGGGCCGGCCCTTTCGCGGGTAAACCCGCTCCTACAGTGGGCTGTGTCCAACCACCGATGTGTGTCCATCACCAATCTGTGTAGGAGCGGGTTTACCCGCGAATACGGTGGCGGCGGCAACGGTGAAGGGCGGGTGGAAATTGGCCAGCAGGGCCGGCCTCTTCGCGGGTAAACCCGCTCCTACAGGCGGCTGCGCAGGTCTTTCNGGGCTGTGTCCAACCACCGATGTGTGTCCATCACCAATCTGTGTAGGAGCGGGTTTACCCGCGAATACGGTGGCGGCGGCAACGGTGAAGGGCGGGTGGAAATTGGCCAGCAGGGCCGGCCTCTTCGCGGGTAAACCCGCTCCTACAGGCGGCTGCGCAGGTCTTTCAAATGTTGAGCAAGACAGTTGACCCAGGGGCCATTAGCTCAGCCGCGGCGATCCGCCACCACGCCAATCAACACCAGCACCACCAGCAACACAGGTGCCAGCGCATAGTTGTTGAACTGGCTCAGGCCTTTCACCACCCATGGCGTGGCATAGATCAGCGCAGCACCGCTGCCGATCATCACCATCAGCGCCATGAACGGCACGCGCAGGGCGCCGGCGAGGCCGCCCAGGCGTTGCTCGGCCCAGGCTTTGACATCGGTGCCGAACAGCACCAGCAGGCAGCCTACCAAGGCCAGTGAAATCTCCGACAGGTTGCTGCGGCTCCAGCGGGAAACCGTCGCGAGCAGATCAAGTACCAGATCCATGGGTCATCCTTAGGTCAAGAAATACTGCAGCAGGTCATTGAGGAACAACTGGCCCCTTGGGGTGGCCACCAGTCGATCCGGTTCGACCTGCAAAAGGCCTTTTTGTTCGGCGGCACGGCGTGCTTCCTGCAGCTGTGACAGTGGTAAGCCGGTGCGCTGGGTGAACAGTTCGGCTTCCACGCCATCGGTCAGGCGCAGGGCGTTCATCAGGAACTCGAACGGCAGTTCATCGACTGGCAGCAGCTTCTCGCCGGCCCTGAACGGCTTGGCCAGGTTCAGGTAGTCCTTGGGCAGGCGGGTCTTCCAGGTACGCAGAATGCGCCCGTCGGCGAAGGTGAGCTTGCCGTGGGCGCCGGCACCAATGCCGATGAAGTCGCCGAAGCGCCAGTAGTTGAGGTTGTGCTGGGCGGCGCGGCCTGCCTGGGCGTAGGCCGATACCTCGTACTGGCGGTAGCCGTGCTCGGCCATCAGCGCTTGGCCGGCTTCCTGAATATCCCAGAGGATGTCGTCTTCGGGCAGCTCTGGCGGCTGGTTCCAGAACACCGTGTTCGGTTCCACGGTCAGCTGATACCACGACAGGTGGGTCGGCCCCAGATCGATGGCCTGGCGCAGGTCACCCAGCGCGTCGTCCAGCGACTGGTCGGGCAGGCCGTGCATCAGGTCCATGTTGAAATTGTCGAAACCGGCCGCGCGCGCCATGCCGGCGGCTCGAACCGCTTCGTCGCCATTGTGGATGCGCCCCAGTGCCTCCAGCTTGGCTGGCTGGAAGCTCTGCACACCGATAGAAAGACGATTGATGCCGGTCTGCCGGTAGGCCTTGAACTTGTCCTGCTCGAAGGTGCCCGGGTTGGCTTCCAGGGTAATTTCGATGTCTGGCGCAAACGGAATACGTTGCTCTACGCCACGCAGTAGACGGCCAAGGGCGCTGGCACTGAACAGGCTTGGCGTACCGCCACCGAAGAAGATCGAGCTGATCGGGCGGCCTTGTACGGCAGCCAGTTCCTGGTCGAGGTCGTCGAGCAGGGCTGTGACGTAGGCATCTTCCGGTAGCTCAGGCCCGGCAGCGTGGGAGTTGAAGTCGCAATAAGGGCATTTGCGTACGCACCACGGAATGTGGATGTACAGCGCCAGCGGCGGCAGGCTGCTAAAGCCTGCCGCGCCGGGGGGCGACAGCATTTCGATCATGCCAGGCCCAGACGTTTGCGCAGCAGGGCCATGGCACGGGCGCGGTGGCTGAGCTGGTTCTTGTCTGCTGGGGCTAGATCGGCGCTGGAGCAGTTGCGCTCCGGTACCCAGAACAGCGGGTCGTAGCCAAAGCCCTGGTCGCCGCTGGCCTCGAACAGGATGCGCCCGTGCCACAGGCCTTCGCACAGGATCGGCAACGGGTCGTCGGCGTGGCGCACCAGCGCCAGAACGCAGACGAACTGTGCACTGCGCTCAGCTTCAGGCACGTCTTTCAAGGCCTCGAGCAGCTTGGCGTTGTTTGCCGCGTCACCTTTGCCATCGGCATAGCGCGCCGAGTAGATGCCCGGCGCGCCGCCGAGGAAGTCCACCGCCAGGCCAGAGTCATCGGCCAAGGCCGGCAGGCCGGAAATGCGGGCGGCATTGCGCGCCTTGAGGATGGCGTTCTCGACGAACGACAGGCCGGTTTCTTCCGGCTCCACCTGGCTGAACTCACCAATCGAGTGCAGCTGCACGGAATGGCCGAGCATGGCCTGGAGTTCCTTGAGTTTGCCGGCGTTGTGGCTGGCCAATACGAGTTGCTGGAAATTCATCATTCGCCTGGGAACACTTCCTGGTTGAAGCGGAGAGAGTTGCTGATGCCGCCGGTTTCGATGTTGAGGTCGAAGGTGACGGTTTCTGGCTGGTCGATCTTGAACTGGGCGATGTAGTACACCGCGCCCTGTTCGGTAATCTGCTTGAACGACAGCGGGCTGCTGCGCCCGGTCAGGTCCTTGATCGTGCCGCTGATCACCGCCGTGGCAGGTTTGCTGGCCTTGAGGACGGTAATGTTGAGCACGCCCTGGTTCTTGCTGCGAACCAGGCCGGTGGCCGCGGCCACCTCGGGTGTGAGCATGCTCGAGGTGAATGCGCTGTAGTGCACCGTCACGTCGCCAAATACCTCCTTGCGCTCGGGGCGTGCGGCATCGGCAGCCAGTACTGGCAGGGCCAGGCACAGGCTGATCAGGAACAGGGCTAGGCGACGCATGGGGCGATTCCTCCGGTGGGCGTCAGACCGCGAGCTGGTGCTCTTGCAGGCCCGGACTGCTGACGCGGTAGATGCCGATCTCACCTAGAAGATTAGGCCATAGCCGGCCACCCCACCCGTTGCGGTGCAAGTGGTCGACCGCCAGGCGGTCGAGTACCTTGGCTCGGCGTTCATGCACAAGTTCTTCGAAGTCGGCGAAGGTGCAGAAGTGGATGTTCGGCGTGTTGTACCAGGTATACGGCATGAAGTCCGATACCGGCATGCGGCCTTTGGTCGCCAGGTACCAGCGGCAGCGCCAGTGGCCGAAGTTGGGGAAGGTGATGATGCACTGACGGCCCACTCGCAGCATTTCGTCGAGGATGCGGTCGGGGTATTCCACGGCCTGCAGGGCTTGGGTCATGATCACCACGTCGAAGCTGTTGCTGGCGAAGTTGCCCAGGCCTTTGTCCAGGTCTTGTTCGATGACGTTGACGCCCTTGGCCACGCAGGCGGCGATATTGTCGGCGTCGATTTCCAGGCCATAGCCGGTGACCTGTTTGCGGTCACGCAGCGAGGCCAGCAGTTCGCCGCTACCGCAGCCCAGGTCGAGTACCCGGCTGCCGGCGGGGATCCAGTCGTGGATGATTTCCAGATCGGCTCTCATGCTGTCCTCAGATGGCAATGCGGTTCATGTAGTTCGAGAAACTCTGCATGTAGCGAGGTGTGGGGATCAGGAAGGCATCGTGCCCGTAGGGCGAATCGATCTCCAGGTAGCAGACGTTCTTGCGCGCGGCCATCAGCGCATCGACGATCTCGCGCGAACGGGCCGGAGAGAAGCGCCAGTCGGTGGTGAACGACATGATGCAGTAGTCTGCCTTGACGTGGGCCAGGGTGGCGGCCAGATCACCACCGTGCGTGGCGGCCGGGTCGAAATAGTCCAGTGCCTTGGTCATCAGCAGGTAGGTGTTGGCGTCGAAACGGCCGGAAAACTCCTCGCCCTGATAGCGCAGGTAGCTTTCGACCTGGAACTCGACGCTGTGGAAGTCGTAGTTGAGCTTGTCGCTTTTCAGCTCTCGGCCGAATTTTTCACCCATCGAATCATCGGACAGATAGGTAATGTGGCCGACCATGCGTGCCAGCATCAGGCCGCGCTTGGGGATCACGCCCTGGTCCTGGAACGAGCCGCCATGGAACTCAGGGTCGGTGAGAATGGCCTGGCGCGCCACCTCGTTGAAGGCGATGTTCTGCGCCGACAGCTTGGGCGCCGAGGCAATGTCGACGCAATGACGCACACGCTCGGGGTAGCTGATGGTCCATTGCAGTGCCTGCATGCCGCCAAGGCTGCCGCCGACGACAGCGGCCCATTGCTGGATGCCCAGGCGCTCGCCCAGGCGCACCTGGCTGTGTACCCAGTCCTCTACGGTCAGTACAGGGAAGTCGGCGCCATACGGTTTGCCGGTGGCAGGGTTGACGCTGCTGGGGCCGGTGCTGCCGTTGCAGCCGCCGAGGTTGTTCAGGCTGACCACGAAGAAGCGGTTGGTATCGATCGGCTTGCCGGGGCCGATGCAGCTGTCCCACCAGCCCGGCTTGCGGTCGGTGGCGGCATGGTAGCCAGCGGCATGGTGGTGGCCGGACAGGGCATGGCAGATCAGCACGGCGTTGCTCGCGCTGGCGTTCAGGGTGCCATAGGTCTCGTAGACCAGTTCGTAACTGGCCAGTGAACGGCCACAGGCCAGTGCCAGCGGTTCATCGAACCGGGCGGTTTGCGGTACTACCAGACCGACGGAATCTTCGGGAAAGACAGTTGACATCGACCCTGCTCACGCTTGACGGAGGCGTAAGTCTAAAGAGCGCTACCCCCAGCGGCAAGCAAAGGCTTGCGACTGGGGGTACGCTGGCTCTGGCGAGCCTCAGATCATTCGCCACAGCTCTTGAGGCATGCCAGCGTAGGCGGCCAGCGGGGGCATGACAAACGACTGGACCACCTGGATCGCAAGGAAGGCGAAGATCGGCGAGATGTCCATGCCACCGAGATTTGGCACCAGGCGGCGGAACGGCGCCAGCACTGGCTCGCTGATCTGGTAGGCCAGTTCGGCCGCCGGGTTGTGGCTGTTGGGTGCAACCCAGGAAACGATCACCATGACGATCATCGCCACCCAGAAAATCTTCAGGAACAGCGAGGTGATGCCGATGATCGCCCACATCAGCAGGTGCAGGACGTCGCCGAAGGTACCGTAGGTGACCATCAGCACGAAGCCCATCAGCAAGGCCTGGATGACCACCGCCAGCAGTAGCGACGAGGTATCCAGCCCGCCAACGCTAGGGATGATCCGGCGGATCGGCTTGAGCAGCGGTTGGGTGGCACGAACGGCGAACTGGCACAGCGGGTTGTAGAAGTTGGCCTTGACCAGTTGCAGCACGAAGCGCAGCAGGACGATTACCAGGTAAAGGCTGACCAGGGTTTGCACCACGAAAATCGCGGCGCCTGACAGTGCATTCATCTAAGGCTCCTTATTTGCCCAGTTGTTCGGCCAGCTCGGCAGAGCGCGTGGCTGCAGCCTGCAGCGCCTGCTCGACGATGGCTTCGAAGCCGCTGGCCTGGAACGACTTGATCGCCGCTTCCGTGGTGCCGGCGGGCGAAGTGACGCGGCGGCGCAGTTCGGCGGCATCGACATCGCTTGCAACTGCCATGTGTGCGGCGCCCAGGGCCGTCTGCAAGGTCAGTTGGGAGGCCGTTTCACGTGGCAGGCCGAGTTTTTCGCCTGCTGCGGTCATGGCCTCGATCAGCAGGAAGAAGTACGCCGGGCCACTGCCGGACACAGCTGTCACGGCGTCCAATTGCTGTTCCTGCTCCAGCCACAGGGCGGTGCCCACGGCCGACAGCAGTTGTTCGGCCTGCTGACGCTGTTCGCCGGACACTTCAGCGGTGGCGTACAGGCCGCTTACGCCTTGGCGCAGCAATGCCGGGGTGTTGGGCATGCAGCGCACCACCGGGCGAGCGCCCACCCAGCTTTGCAGGCTGGCGCACGTGATGCCGGCGGCGATTGAAACGATCAGTTGGCCATCCTGCAGGTTGGGTTGCAGTGCCTGACATACGGTTTTCATGACTTGTGGCTTGACCGCCAGCACGATGACGTCAGCGCCATCGATGGCCTGGGCGTTGTCCTCGAAGGCTTCAATGCCGTGCTCGGCCTGGATGCGACTGCGGGTCTCGGCGCCCGGGTCGCTGGCGCGGATCTGCGAGGCGTCCAGGCCCTGGGCACGCAGACCACCGATCAGGCTGGCGGCCATGTTGCCGGCGCCGATAAAGGCAATACGTGTCTTGCTCATGTCAGGTCCTTGTGGAAAAGAGTGAGTGAAGCATGGAATCAGGTGTTGCCGTAGTCGCGGGCTCCGAACAGGGCCGTGCCAATTCGTACCCACGTCGCGCCCTGGGCGATGGCCGCTTCCAGGTCGTGGCTCATGCCCATGGACAGGGTGTCCAGGCCAAACCCCAGGCCTTCCTGCAACTTGCGCAGGCTGGCGAAGGCGGCCTCCTGGGTGGCGCGGTCTTCGGTGGGTTCCGGGATTGCCATCAGCCCGCGCAGGCGCAGGTTGGGCAGTGCGGCTACGGCTTTGGCCAACGCGGGTAGGTCGGCCGGGGTGCAGCCGGATTTACTGTCTTCGCCGCTGACGTTCACCTGCAGGCAGATGTTCAGCGGCGCCAGCCCGGCAGGGCGTTGTTCCGACAGACGTTGGGCAATTTTCAGGCGGTCCACGGAATGCACCCAGTCGAAATGCTCGGCGATGGCTTTGGTCTTGTTCGACTGAATGGGGCCGATGAAGTGCCAGATCAAGGGCAAGTCGCTGAGGGCCTGCTGCTTTGTCAGTGCTTCCTGTAGGTAATTCTCCCCGAAGTCGTGCACACCGGCGGCATGGATCTCGCGGATAGCGCTGGCGGGCTTGGTCTTGCTCACGGCCAGCAACTGGACGCTGGCCGGATCACGCCCGACTGCCTGGGCAGCACTGGCGATACGGGCGGAAATCGCGGAAAGGTTGTCTGCTAGGGTGGACATGGATCGATGCCGGCAGCTGTAGGGTCTGCGGCATTCTACCTGCTTGAAGGCCTTTGGGGAGTCTCATGGATGTGACCGACCTGTTGGCCCGAGCTGTGGATGCGGGGGCTTCAGACCTGCACCTGGCGACGGGCCAGATTCCGATGCTGCGCCTGGATGGCGAGTTGCAGCGTATGGGCTTGCCGCCCTTGAGCCAGGGGGCCTTGATCGAGGGCATGGCGAGCGTGCTGGATGACGACCAGCGCCGGCAGTGGGCCCAAGACGATGAAATGGACCTTGCGCTGGAATTGCCGGCGCTTGGGCGCTTTCGGCTGAACCTGTTTCGCCAGTTGAATGGCCCGTCGGTTACCTTTCGGTTGATTCCGGGGCGCATTGCGACGGTGAGTGAGCTGGACCTTGTGGATGTGTTTCAATCTGTTGCGCAATGCCGAGATGGTTTGATCCTCGTGGGCGGGCCGACCGGCAGTGGCAAGTCCAGTACCCTGGCAACGCTGCTCGACCAGCTGAACCGCGAGCGGGCACTGCACATCATTACCCTGGAGGACCCTGTCGAAGTCATCCATGCCAGCCAGCGCAGCCTGGTCAACCAGCGTGAGATGGGGCGCCATAGTCGCGGCTTTGCTCAGGGGCTGCGCAGTGCGCTGCGCCAGGACCCGGACGTGATCATGATCGGCGAGTTGCGCGACCTGGAAACCATTCGCCTGGCCCTGCGCGCGGCCGAAACCGGGCACCTGGTGCTGGCAACCGTGCACGCGCGTTCGGCGACCAGCTGCATCGACAGGTTGGTGGAGGTTTTTGCTGCCGAGGAAAAGCCGTTGGTGCGGGCGATGCTGGCCGAGTCGCTGCGCCTGGTGGTCACGCAGGTGCTGGTCAGGCGCGTGGGGGGTGGGCGGGTGGCTGCGCGGGAAGTGCTGGTGGCGACGCCGGCGGTGCGTAACCTGGTTCGGGAGGGGCGGTTGGCGCAGTTGTCTTCGGTGATGCAGGGCGGGGCAGCGGAGGGGATGCGGACGATGGAGGGGGCGTTGCGGAGGCTGAGGGAGCGAGGGCTGATCAAAGGCTTGTAGTACCTGCAAAGGCCCTTTCGCGGGCGCGCCCGCTGCCACGCTGCCCGCGAGAGCGACGCGGTACCTGTGGGAGCGGGCGTGCGCGAAGGGGCCGGTACCGGATAGCGCCGATCAGATTAACGCTTGGCCAGACTCAGCTGCTGCTCTTTCGGCAGCACCCGCTTGGCCACCACGTAGTGCTTCTGCCAGTAAGGCTTGCTCAAGGTGTCGATACTCACCCGCTTGCCACGGCGTGGAGCGTGGATGAAGCGGTCGTTACCCAGGTAGATGGCTACGTGATTGACCCGACGGCTCTTGATGTTGAAGAAGATCAGGTCGCCAGGCTTCAGGTCACCCTTGGCCACCTTCACTCCGTGGCCCTGGGCCATGGCATTGGAGGTGCGCGGCAGGTCGACGTCGGCGACGTCGTTGAAGGCGTATTTGACCAGCCCGCTGCAGTCAAAGCCTTTTTTCGGGCTGCTGCCGCCCCAAACATAAGGAGTACCGAGCACATTTACCGCACGGCTGAGCACATCGCTGCTTTGCTTTGGCGACATGGCGGCGACATTCGCACCGCGGCTGATGGCGGTATTGCTTGGGCGGGCGCGTAGCGCAGTCTGTTTGACTGGTGCGCGTTTCACCGAGGCGTTGGTCGTGTAGCCGGTGAAACCATTGGGAAGACGTTGCTCACGATTGGTGGCGTGGGCGGCCAGGGGCAATAATAGGCAGAGGGTCAGCCATGTCTTGATCAAAGGCGGCATAGATGAAGCTCTTATGAATAGTTATGTGTTGGGCGCGCAACTTTATAACAGCTTTTTGATCAGTTATTGATCCGTTGGTCGATTGCCCAGGTGCCGTATGTCGGCTTGCGACGAGAAAGTCACATTTTTTCTTAGAAAATTTTCGGATAACCCACAGGGGCTATGAATGAACAGTTATCAACAGGGGGCGCCCTTTCACGACACCCACAGCAAAACCATTGGCTACCTGCTGTGGATTTTCGGCTTCACCGGTTCCCATCGTTTCTATTACGGCAGGCCGATTACCGGGACCATCTGGTTCTTCACCTTGGGCTTGCTGGGCATTGGTTGGTTGATCGACCTGTTCCTGATCCCGTCCATGGACCGTGAAGCCGACCTGAGGTTTCAATCGGGGCGTATCGACTACAACATCGCCTGGATTCTGCTGACCTTCCTGGGGGTGTTTGGCCTGCACCGGCTGTATCAGGGCAAGTGGATCACCGCGATCATCTACTTCTTTACCGGCGGATTGTTCCTGGTGGGGGTGCTGTATGACTTCTGGACGCTGAACAGCCAGGTGTCCGAAAGGAATGCGGGGCGGGGTTGACGGTAGTGGGGCTGCTTTACAGCCCCTTAACGGGTAATGCTGTCCATGTAAAGAAGGCCTTGTCGCACCGCTGCGGCAAGGCCTTCTTCGTTACTGACGGGTCTGCCGCTGTTGCAGCAACAGGTTGCTGAACCCGGCCCCAGCCAGCTGCTTCTGTGCCCCGGTCAACTGCTCGCGGTTGCTGAACGGCCCGACCAGCACGCGGTACCAGGTTTCTTCCTTGACCGTGCCTGACTCCACTTTCACAGACTGACCCAGCAGGATGATCTGTGCCCGTACCTTGTCGGCATCGGCCTGCTTGCGGAACGAGCCGGCCTGAAGGAAGTACTGCGTGGTCGCCGCCGGCTTGATCACGGGTGGTGGCGGTGGCGGGGTCTGGCCGAGCAACGCTGCCTGGGCCCTTGCCGTGTCGATTTTCGCCGCTTCTGCTGGTGTCACCGGGGTTACCGGCTGGGCCGGCACCGGTGGGGTTTTCTCCGGTACGGCTTCCGGCGGCACGATCACCTCAGACTCCGGCAGCAGGGTGTAGAAGTCATACTTCGGCTTCACCGGCTGTTGCGCAGTAGCTTGCGCGGGCTTGCCGGCTTCGGCCGCTTTCGCCGGCTTCTCCTGCTCGGGCTTGGTGCGCTTGATGTCATCGCCACCGGGTTCGAGCTTCATCAGGAACACGATGAACGCGCCTACGGTCAGGCCGACCGCCAGCCATACCCAGCCGGGGATCGGCTGTTTGGCCGGTGCCGTCTGGCGGCTGGCGCCGCGTTTCGGGGCAGGTTTTTTCTTGGCAGCCAACTTACATGCGCTCCAGGGTTTCCAGGCCGAGCAGTTCCAGACCTTGTTTGAGGGTGCGGCCAGTCAGGGCGGCCAGGCGCAGCCGGCTCTGCTGCTGCGAAGGGGTTTCGGCGGCGAGGATCGGGCAGTTCTCGTAGAAGCTGGAGAACAGGCCGGCCAAGTCGTACAGGTAGCTGCACAGCACGTGCGGCGTGCCTTTTTCGGCGACGTTGTTGAGGATTTCGCCAAACTGCGCCAGGCGCGCGGCCAAGTCCTGCTCGTGGGCAGCTTGCAGCACGATTTTGCCGTCGACTTCGTCAAAGCCTTTGCCCAGCTTGCGGAACACGCCGGCTACGCGGGTGTAAGCGTACAGCAGGTAAGGCGCGGTGTTGCCTTCGAAGTTGAGCATCAGCTCGAAGTTGAAGCTGTAGTCGCTGGTGCGGTGCTTGGACAGGTCGGCGTATTTCACCGCGCCAATGCCCACCACCTCGCCGATGTGGCGCAGTTCGTCGTCTGCCAGGCTCGGGTTCTTTTCCTTGACCAGCGCGTAGGCGCGCTCCTTGGCCTCGGTGAGCAGGTCGATCAGCTTCACGGTGCCGCCGTCACGGGTCTTGAACGGGCGGCCGTCGGCGCCGTTCATGGTGCCGAAGCCCATGTGCTCCATTTGCATCGGGTGGCCGACGAAGCCAGCGCGGCGGGCCACTTCGAACACCTGATTGAAGTGCAGGGCCTGGCGCTGGTCGACAAAGTAAAGAGCGCGGTCAGCCTTCAACACGTTGCTGCGGTAACGCACGGCAGCCAGGTCGGTGGTGGCGTACAGATAGCCGCCGTCAGCCTTCTGCACGATTACCGGCAGGGGGTCGCCTTCGCTGTTCTTGAACTCGTCGAGGAACACGCATTGGGCGCCCTGGTCTTCGACCAGCAGGCCCTTGGCCTTGAGGTCGGCCACCACGTTGGCCAAGTCGTCGTTGTAGGCACTTTCGCCCATCACGTCGGCCATGGTCAGCTTGACGTTGAGCAGCTCGTAGGTCTTCTGGCAGTGTGACAGCGAGATGTCCTTGAAGCGTGTCCAAAGGGCCAGGCACTCGGGGTCACCGGCTTGCAGCTTGACCACCAGGCCGCGGGCGCGAGTGGCGAACTCCTCCGATTCATCGAAGCGTTTCTTCGCCGCGCGGTAGAAGTTTTCCAGGTCCGACAGCTCGTCGCTGGTGATCGGGTTTTCCTGCAGGTAGGCCATCAGCATGCCGAACTGGGTACCCCAGTCGCCGACGTGGTTCTGGCGGATGACGTTGTCGCCCAGGAACTCCAGCACGCGCGCAACGCTGTCGCCGATGATGGTCGAGCGCAGGTGGCCGACGTGCATTTCCTTGGCCAGGTTGGGTGCCGACATGTCGATCACCACCTTTTGCGCCGGGCCGGCTTTGCGTGCACCCAGGTGGGCGTCGGCCAGGGCGGCATCCAGGCGGTTGGCCAGGGCGTCGGTGTTCTGGAAGAAGTTAAGGAAGCCGGGGCCTGCAATCTCCACCTTGCTGATGTCGGCGCTGGCCGGCAGGGCGTTGATCAGTTTTTCGGCGAGGTCGCGCGGCTTCATGCCGGCCGGCTTGGCCAGCATCATGGCGATGTTGCTGGCGAAGTCGCCGTGGGTCTTGTCCCGGGCGTTTTCCACCTGGATCGCCGGCGACAGCCCTTCAGGCAGCACACCGTCGGTGACGAGTTGGGTGAGGGCTTGCTGGATCAGCTGGCGAATGGTGTCTTTCATGGGGATCTCTTTTCGACCGCAAGCGCGGTGAGCGCCTGGATGCGCAGGTGGAAAAACTGGGCATTATCCGTTGCCGGGAGCAGGTTGCCAACCTTTGGGCGGCAAGCTGGGGGCCACAAGCGGCAAGAAAAAGCGGCATCGCACCCGCCCGGCGCTTGCTTACGGCTGGTCACTCGCAGCTTGTAGATCAATACAGGTCTACCGGGTCGACATCCAGCGACCAGCGCACCTGGCGCCCGCTCGGCAACTGTTCCAACACTAGCAACCAGGCGCTGATCAGTCGATGCAACGGCGCCCGGGTATTGGCCTGTATCAACAATTGTGCGCGGAATCGTCCGGCGCGGCGCTCCATGGGCGCCGGTACCGGGCCCAGCAGTTCGATGCCCGGCAGGTGCTGTTCGGCCACCAGGCGCTCGGCGGCGGCACAGGCTTCGTCGAGGAAACCTTCGGCCTGCCCCGGCTTGTGTGCTTCGGCACGCAGCAAGGCCAGATGCGAGTAGGGCGGCAGCCCGGCGGCTCGGCGTTCGTCCAGGGCCTGTTCGGCGAAGGCGAAGTAGCCTTGCTCGGTTAGCTGGACCAGCAGTGGGTGGTCGGCCAGATGGGTCTGAATGATGACCTTGCCGGGCTCTTCGGCCCGCCCGGCCCGCCCGGCCACCTGTACGATAAGTTGTGCCATGCGTTCGCTGGCGCGGAAGTCGCCGGAAAACAGCCCGCCATCGGCATCAAGGATGGCCACCAGGGTCACCCGCGGGAAGTGGTGGCCCTTGGCGAGCATCTGGGTGCCGACGAGGATGCTCGGCTGGCCGCGCTGGATAGTGCTGAACAGGTTGTGCATGGCGTCCTTGCGCGCCGTGCTGTCGCGGTCCACGCGCAGGATCGGGTAATCCGGGAACAGCACCTTCAGGCGCTCTTCGGCGCGCTCGGTACCGGCACCGACCGGGCGCAGGTCGACGTGGTTGCATTGCGGGCACTGGTGCGGCAGGCGTTCGTCATAGCCACAGTGGTGGCAGCGCAGCACGCCGGAGCGCTGGTGCACGGTCATGCGCGCATCGCAGCGTGGGCATTCGGACAACCAGCCGCAATCGTGGCACAGCAAGGTTGGGGCAAAGCCGCGGCGGTTGAGGAACACCAGCACTTGTTGGCCAGCCTCCAGGGTCTGTCGGATAGCCTGCTGCAGCGGGCCGCTGATGCCGCTGTCCAGTGGCAGGCTCTTCACATCAAGGCGCAGCATGCGCGGCGGGCGTGCCCCTCCGGCGCGTTGGTTCATACGCAGCAGGCGGTAGCGGCCGGTCAGGGCGTTATGCAGGGTTTCCAGCGACGGTGTGGCGGAGCCGAGCAGGATCGGGATGTTCTCCTGGTGAGCGCGGACCAGCGCCAGGTCGCGGGCGTGGTACCGCAGGCCTTCCTGCTGTTTATAGGAGCCGTCGTGCTCTTCGTCGATGATGATCAGGCCGGGGTTTTTCATCGGCGTGAACAATGCCGAGCGGGTGCCGATGATGATATCGGCCTCGCCGTCCCGTGCCGCCAGCCAGGCATCCAGGCGTTCGCGGTCGTTCACCGCAGAGTGCAGCAAGGCAATGCGCGCGTTGAAGCGTTGCTCGAAGCGGGCCAGGGTTTGCGGGCCGAGGTTGATCTCCGGGATCAGCACCAGCGCCTGCTTGCCGGCTTCCAGGGTTTCGCGGATCAGTTGCAGGTAGACCTCGGTCTTGCCACTGCCGGTGACGCCGGCCAGCAAGAACGCGCCGAAACCGCCAAAACCCTCGCACACGGCGTCGAAGGCTTCGCGTTGCTCTTCGTTGAGCGGCAGTTCCGGCTGTGCCAGCCAGTGCTCATGACGTAGTGCCGGCAAGTGGCGGCGCGTCTCGATCTGTACCAGGTCCTTGGCCAGCAGCAGGTCGAGGCTGTCCTTGTTCAGGTTGAGTTTGGCCAGCAGGCTGTGGGCCACGCCGTGCGGGTGCTGAGCCAGGGTCTTGAGTGCGTCGCGCTGGCGCGGCGCGCGGGCGATGCGCGGGTCTTCCAGGCGGGCGCCAGGGGCTATGTGCCAGAAGCGTTCCTGGCGCATTTCGGCGGCTTCGCCCTGGCGCAGTAGCGTGGGCAGCGCCCAGCTCAGGGTATCGCCCAGGCTGTGCTGGTAGTACTGGGCGGTCCACAGGCACAGCTTGAACAGCGATGCGGGGATGGGGGACACCGGGTCGAGCAGGGCGCTGGCAGGCTTCAGTTTGTCGGCGGGCACTTCGCTCTGCGTGCACACTTCTATCAGCACGCCGATCATTTCGCGGCGGCCAAAGGGCACGCGGATGCGCATGCCAGGGGTCAAGGTCAGGCGCGCCATGCTCGCCGGCGCCTTGTAGTCGAACAGGCGCCGCAGCGGAGAGGGCAGGGCAAGGCGCAGGATGACGTCGGACACGCGGAAAGTCTCGGAGGGCGTTACAAGGACTGGCGAGCCTAGCAGACGACGGTCGGTGCAAGCGACATCTTGCGCTGACGGTGTGCTCTGGTATTATTCGCCGCCTAATTACGTGCGGTATTCAACAATTGGTGTTGGGTGGCGGCACGCAGCTCGAGGAAGTGACCATGAAAGAAGGTATCCACCCGAACTACGAAGTAGTTGCAGTCACCTGCAGCTGCGGTAACAAGTTCGAAACTCGTTCGACCCTGGGCAACGTCCTGTCGATCGACGTTTGCAACCTGTGCCACCCGTTCTACACCGGTAAGCAGAAAGTTCTGGACACCGGTGGTCGCGTACAGAAGTTCGCCGATCGCTTCGGCATGTTCGGTGCCAAGAAGTAATCATGCGCATGGCGAATCCTTCGGGTTTCGCATTGTTGCTGAAGAAGGCGTCCCTTGTGGGCGCCTTTTTTGTGGGCGTTATCTGGCATTTCCCGGTCCTGGCGTTCTGCCCACTGCCGGATAAGCCCCAATGGGTAGCGGTACGACAGGTGGTTGATGGCGACACTTTGCGTCTGGTCGATGGCCGCAGTGTGCGGCTGATCGGTATCAATGCCCCGGAAATGGGTCGCAAGGGACGTACCAGTGAGCCCTATGCCGAAGCTGCCAGGCGGCGATTGCAGGCCTTGGTCAAGGCCAATGATGATCGCGTCGGGCTGGTGCCTGGTATTGAAGGTAAAGACAAGTACGGTCGCACACTGGCGCACATCTACAGCCGCAATGGCGACAATCTGGAAGCGCAATTGCTTAGCGAGGGCTTGGGCTACCGCGTGGCTATTGCCCCTAATGTACGTCTCAGCGGTTGCCAGCAGCGTGCCGAACAAGCTGCGCGCCAGGCTGGCGTTGGCCTGTGGCGGCATTCGCCCGTAGTGGCTGCAGGCAATGTCAGGCAGTCAGGTTTCGCTGTTGTGCGTGGTCGTATCGAAGGTATCGAGCGAAATCGTGGTGGGGTCTGGCTGCCACTGGGCAGTACCCTGGTGCTGCAGGTTCCCGCTCGTCTGCAGCGCAACTTCCCCGCCAGCTTCTTCGATAACCTCAAGGGACGCCAAGTCGAAGCGCGCGGCTGGGTGCTGGATCGTTCCCGCAGGGGTGGCCTCAAGCCCGGGCAGCGACGCTGGGTGTTGCCATTGACCGACCCGAGCATGTTGGAGCGCATTTCAGGCTAAAAGATGTAGACATTTCGCTACTAGATTGTACACACTGTTGCTCGTATGCCCCGTGGGTTGTAGCGTAAAGTCGTAGGCTAAAGGCCTTGACACAAGTGACCGGCCAGTCTTGTGGCTCCTCGGCTCTTTGCGTATCCTCGGCGGTCCGTCAGAACAGTAAATAGCGGAATGCCCACCATGTCAGACCTGAAAACCGCCGCTCTCGAATATCACGCTCAACCTCGTCCGGGGAAACTGAGCGTTGAACTCTCCAAGCCCACTGCCACCGCCCGTGACCTCGCCCTGGCCTACAGCCCAGGTGTTGCAGAGCCGGTGCGCGAAATTGGCCGTGATCCAGAGCTGGCTTACAAATACACCGGCAAAGGCAACCTGGTTGCGGTGATTTCCGATGGCACTGCCATCCTCGGTCTGGGTGACCTCGGCCCACTGGCTTCCAAGCCGGTCATGGAAGGCAAGGGTGTTCTGTTCAAGCGTTTCGCCGGTATCGATGTGTTCGACATCGAAGTCGAATCGGAAAGCCCGCAAGCGTTCATCGACACCGTTCGCCGCATTTCGATCACCTTCGGTGGCATCAACCTTGAAGACATCAAGGCTCCTGAGTGCTTTGAGATCGAACGTACCCTGATCGAACAGTGCGACATCCCGGTGTTCCACGATGACCAGCACGGTACTGCCATCGTGACTGCCGCCGGCATGATCAACGCCCTGGAAATCGCTGGCAAGAAACTGGAAGACGCCAAGATCGTCTGCCTGGGCGCCGGCGCTGCTGCCATTTCCTGCATGAAGCTGCTGGTAAGCATGGGTGCGAAGGTCGAGAACATCTTCATGATCGACCGTAGTGGCGTGATCCACGCTGGCCGTGACGACCTGAACCAGTACAAGGCGCAGTTCGCCCACGCGACCGACAAGCGCACCCTGGCCGACGCCCTTGACGGTGCCGACGTATTCGTAGGTCTGTCTGGCCCGAACCTGCTGAGCCCGGAAGGCCTGAAGTCGATGGCTGCCAACCCGATCGTGTTCGCTTGCTCGAACCCGGACCCGGAAATCTCGCCAGAGCTGGCGCATGCCACTCGCAACGACGTGATCATGGCTACTGGTCGTTCCGACTACCCGAACCAGGTCAACAACGTACTGGGCTTCCCGTTCATCTTCCGTGGTGCTCTGGACGTTCGCGCCAAGCGTATCAACGAAGAAATGAAGATCGCTGCCGCTATCGCCCTGAAAGACCTGGCCAAGCTGCCAGTGCCTAAGGAAGTTTGCGAAGCCTATGGTGTTGAAGGCCTGGAGTTCGGCCGTGAGTACATCATTCCGAAGCCGCTGGATGCACGCTTGATCACCGTCGTTTCCGATGCTGTGGCCAAGGCTGCCATCGAATCCGGCGTGGCTACCCTGCCTTATCCGAAGCACTACCCGCTGACCAGCGTGGATGAAGTGTTCAACGGCTGATTGCCACAAGCGACATAAAAAGCCCCGGCTCGCATGAGCCGGGGCTTTTTGTTGGGGCTTGGGAATGTGTCAGGGCTGCAAGGTGTTCGTCAGGGCGCTTGTGGCGCCTATCAGATCGAGCGCCGCCCGCGCGGCGCTCGATTCACGCGCCCACGCAAAACCTGAGTCAGGCGCCCTGCCTTAAAACAGGTCCATCGGTGTCGCTTCATCGGCTGGCAGCGGGCTGCCCGGTACCGCGCCATTGCCCAGTTCGTTCACCGACGGCGGCGAGTCTTCGGCTTTGAACAGCTCGAAGTAGGCATTTGGTGTGCTCGGCGATGCTGCGCGCCCACTGACCGGGTCGACGCGCAAGCTGAGAATGCCTTCCGGCTCTGCCGGGGCATGCGCAGGCTTGTCCTTGAGCGCTGCGCCCATGAAACTTATCCAGATCGGCAGTGCCGCGGTCCCACCATATTCGCGGCGGCCGAGGGTTTCCGGCTGATCGAAGCCGACCCAAACGGTCGTTACGTAATCGGCGTTGTAACCGGAGAACCAGGCGTCCTTGGATTCGTTGGTCGTACCCGTCTTGCCCGCCAGGTCGGTGCGGCCCAAGGCCAGCGCCCGGCGGCCGGTGCCGCGCTTGATCACGTCCTGCAGCATGCTGGTGAGAATGTAGGTGGTACGCCCGTCGATGATTTGTTCAGCCACTGCCGGCGCTTGCGATGCCGCGGCCACCTGGCTGAAGGCAGAAGGTGCCTCGCCTGGCATGGCCGCAGTGCTGATTGGCTGCTCGGGTGCGGCCAGGCCCGCCTGGTCTTCGGCACCTTGCGGTACGCGGGCCGGGTTGGCGGTGAACAGTGTCTCGCCGCTGCGGCTCTCGATGCGGTCGATCAGGTACGGGGTGATCTTGTACCCACCGTTGGCAAAGGTGCTCCAGCCGGTGGCGATTTCCATCGGGGTCAGGGTGGCGGTGCCCAGGGCCAGCGACAGGTTGCGCGGCAGGTCCTGTTTGTTGAAGCCGAACTTGGCGATGTAGTCGATGGTGCGGTCCACGCCCATGGCTTGCAGCAGGCGGATCGACACCAGGTTACGTGACTTGTACAGCGCCTCACGCATGCGGATAGGGCCGAGGAAGGTGTTGGTATCGTTCTTCGGTCGCCACACTTTATCCACTGACTCGTCAACGAACACGATCGGCGCATCGTTGACCAGGCTGGAAGCGGTGTAGCCGCTGTCCAGCGCGGCGCTGTAGATGAATGGTTTGAAACTTGAGCCCGGTTGGCGCTTGGCCTGCACGGCGCGGTTGTAGTTGCTCTGCTCGAACGAGAAACCGCCGACCAGGGCGCGGATGGCGCCGCTGTTCGGGTCGAGGGTGACCAGGGCGCTCTGCGCAACGGGCACCTGGCTGAACTTCAATGTGCCATCGTCAAGGCGTTGCAGGCGCACCAGGTCACCGACCTGGGCCACGTCGGCCGGCGACTGCGGCGAACGGCCCTGGGCGTTGTTGTTGATGAACGGGCGCGCCCATTTCATGGTGTCCCAGGCAACCTGCGCCTCTTGGCCGTCACGGGTCAGCACCTTGAGGCCGGTGTGTTCCACCTGGGTGACAATGGCTGGCTCCAGGCCGCCAAGGGTGCGTTGCTTGCCCAGCTCCTGCAGCCACGCTGCCTGGGTGCGGCCCGGGAAGCGTGCTTCAGGGCCACGGTAGCCGTGGCGCTCATCGTAATCGGAGAGGCCCTTGAGGACGGCCTTGTTGGCCATTTCCTGCATGTCGCTAGGCACGGTGGTCGTGACGCGGAAGCCTTCGGTGTAGGCGTCGCTGCCGTAGCGGCCGACCATTTCCGCGCGGGCCATTTCGGCAATGTACGGGGCATTCACCTCAGGCGTCGGCACGTGATAGCTGGCGTTGAGCGGCTCGGCCAGAGCGGCCTCGTAGCTGGCCTGGTCGATCTTGCCCAGCTTGTACATGCGCCCGAGGATCCAGTCGCGGCGCTCTTTGGCGCGCACCGGGTTGGCCAGCGGGTTGAAGCGCGACGGTGCCTTGGGCAGGCCGGCGATCATCGCCATCTGCGCCAGGCTCACGTCACGGATGGACTTGCCGTAGTACACCTGCGCAGCTGCATCGATACCGTAGGCCCGGTTGCCCAGGTAGATCTTGTTCACGTACAGCTCGAGGATTTCGTCCTTGGTCAGCTCACGCTCGATCTGCAGGGCCAGCAGGATCTCGTTGGTCTTGCGTGAGAAGCTGCGCTCGCTGGTGAGAAAGAAGTTCTTCGCCACCTGCATGGTGATGGTGCTGCCGCCGGTCTGGATATGACCGGTTTTCACCAGCTGGGTTGCTGCGCGCATCAGGCTGCTGGGGTCGACACCGTAGTGGTTGAGGAAATTGTCGTCCTCTGCTGACAGCAGCGCCTGAATGAATTGTGGGGGAATTTCCGCGAAGCGGATCGGCGAGCGGCGCATTTCGCCGAATTCGGCAATCAGCTTGCCATCGCTGCTGTACACCCTGAGGGGGATCTGCAACTGGATGCTTCTGAGGGACTCGACCGAGGGCAGGCTGGGACTAAGATACAGAAACGCACCGCTCACACCGAGTACGAGCGCGCAGATGACTGCGACGGAAGACCACCAGAAGAACTTCAGCAGACGTATCAAGGCTTTTCGGTGTCCAGGTTGGGAGTGGATTGCACGCAGGTCCGGTGGACCAAAAAACGCTGGGCATTATAAGCATTTTTCGCCTTTCCGGGTGACCGGCCAGGCTACTCGTCGACTCGATGGGTAGCCCTGGCCCAGTGTTGCCGCGGGGTTGCGACAGGTGGCTGCGCTTGGCAGCTGCAACAGACAGCAAAGGAGTCGCGATGTTTGGACGCTTCGGCAAGGATGCCGGTTCACTCGTGGGGGTGGAAATTACGCCCGACGCCGTTCGGATAATGCAACTGCAGCAGCGCAATCGACGCTGTCGTGTGATGGGGTCGGCACAAGAGCTGTTTCAGGCGCCGCTGGCCGATGACTGGGCTGAGGCGCCTGGGGTGGTGGTGGCTGCGCTGCAGCGGGCTTACCGGCGCAGCGGCCTCAGGCAACGCCGGGTAGCGCTGGCACTGCCGGCCAGTCAGGTTATCTGCAAGTTGTGCCATATGCCGGTGGAGCAGGGTGGGGCGCAGTTGGAGGCACAGCTGCTTGCCGATGCAGAGCGGCTGTTTCCGTTTCCGCTGGAAGACCTGGCCTTGGATTTTCAGGTCATGGGGGCTTCCCATGACCAGCCGGGTTGCTCCGAGGTAATGGTTGCTGCCTGTCGGCAGAGTGCGCTGGCGTCACTCGAAGCCGTCGTCGAGGAGGCAGGCTTGCAGTTGGAAGCCGTCGAGGTCGACAACATTGCCTTGCGCCGCATGTTGCCACAGGGTGGCCTTGAGGGAGCAGCACTGCTGCGTGTCGAAACCCGCAGCGTAACCCTTCATGACTGGCAGCCGGGCAGGGCTTACCAGCGCTGTGAGCTGCAGTCGACTGGCCCGGACATGAACGGACAATGGCCAGAGCGTCTCTAGGCTTTACTGGTCGGGCAGAGCCTGCCTGCGGGGTTGTGGGTTGCCAGCAGCTTATCGATCAATTCGGGCTGGCTACAAGCCCTTGGCAGCCGGCTGAATGTGCCGTGTACCTACCTGCCTGGGCTGGCAGGGCTGGAACATGTTGATGGGGCGATGCTCCTGGCCTGCGCCTTGGCCTTGGGAGGGCTGCGCCCATGATGCGGCTGAACCTTCTGCCCTGGCGCGAACGGCAGCGTCAGGCGGCGCTGCGGCGTTTTCGAGGCCAGTTGATTGCTGGCGCACTATTGGCTTTGTGCGCCGTGATGCTGGTCGATCAGCTGGCCCGCCAACGCGGGCAGCAGCAGGTGCTGGCCAATACCCAGCGCCAAGCGACCCTTGATATACAGGATGAGCAGTTGCAGCCACTGGCCGAAGTGCGTGCACAGCATGAAGCCCTACTTGCCCGTGCGGTGGCCCTGGAGGGCCTGCGCGCCCATCAGGGTGTATTGGCCGGTGTCTTCGCCGACCTTGAAGGAGCGCTGCCTGAAGGTGTGCAGCTAATCGGCCTGAGCCTTGATAGTGGCCGCTTGCAGGTGACAGGGTTGGCTGCCTCCGGTGCTGTGGTGGCGCAGTTCATGCGCGACTTGAACCGCTCGAACGTTTTGCTCGATCTGGAGCTCAAGCGCATCAAGAGCCTGCCGGACGGCGATGAGTTTCTGCTCACCGCTCGCGTTGCGGCGTTCTGGTCGTGAGTACAGCGCAGATGCTCGCTTGGCTGGCGATGGTCGAGGGCTCAGGCCGCTTCCGACGGTTGGCGCCAGCGCTGGTAGCTGTGGTGCTGTTTAGCCTGGGCTGCGCGATGCGCCTGCCTGCCCTGTTACAACAGCAGGCGCGGGAGGATGCCAGGCATGTCGAGTTGAACCAGCTGCAGGCAGCCAATGCAGTGCAGTTGGCCGAACTGGAGCGGCTGAAGGCTTTAGTGTTGATTGCCGAGCAGCGGTTGCAAGAGGCGCACTGGTATCTGGCCGCCGGGGAGAGCATGAGCGACCTGCTTGAACGGCTGGCAGTGTCGGGGCATGCACATGGCTTGCTTGTCGAACGCCTCGATGTAGAGGAGGGTGAGCAACAGGCCGGATTCAGCAAGGTACCGCTGGTGGTGCAAGTGGTGGGGCGTTATCCGGCCTTGCGGCTGTGGCTGGACGACTGGTTAGGGCAGGCGCGGATTCTGCGCAGCGGTGACATGAGCCTGGCAAACGTTGATCGCCAGCCTGGACTGTTGCGCCTGCAGTTGCGGGTTGATGCCTATCACGCGGCTACGCCCATGAAGGCACCTGCAATACTGGCGCACCTGCCGGCAAGGGCCGCAATGGCTGCGCCTGAAGTGGACCCGTTTGCGCCCGCTGCGGCGCGAGCAGCCAGCGCCGGGCTGGTCGGCGTGCCGTTGGCGCAGCTGGAAATGGTCGGCAGCCTGGCGCGCGGGGCGGCACACGAGGCACTGCTGATGGCGGCTGGCAAGCTCTATCGCGTACGCCCGGGCGACCGGGTAGGGCGTGATCAGGGGGTAGTGATGCATGTAGACCAACATCAGGTCGAAGTGCGTGAACGGCTGTTCATGGCGGGGGTATGGCACGAGCGCACGGCGTTCATCACCCTCACCAAGCGCCTGGGCAAGGAGGCCTCGGACCCGAATGAAAACGTGGATGAACTACCTGTTGGCAACCCTGCTGTCGATACCGCTGGCTTCGGCGACGCCTTACCAGGGTGAACCCCTGTCGCTGAACTTCCAGGATGTTGAGGTGCGTGCGGTGCTGCAGGTGCTGGCTGACTACGCTGGCGTCAACCTGGTCGCCAGTGATGCAGTAAAAGGCAGTGTCACTTTGCGTTTGCAGGACGTGCCGTGGGATCAGGCGCTTGACCTGGTGCTGCGCAGCAAGGGCCTGTCCCGGCGCCAGGAGGGCAATGTGCTGTTGGTGGCACCTGCAGCCGAGTTTGCCGCGCAATCGGCAGACGCCCGGGTGAGTCAGGCGCTGGAGGCGCACCTGCAGCCATTGCGTCGAGAGCTGCTGCCCATTCACCACGCCAAGGCCGCCGATCTTGCGCAGTTGCTGCTGGCGGGCCTGGAGGGTGACGGCATCCCTCCGGCTAGCTTGAGTGTCGATGAGCGCACCAATACGTTGGTGGTGTATCTGCCCGCTGACCGCCTGGCCGAGATGCGCCAGCTGGTGGCGCAGTTGGATGTGCCGGTGCGTCAGGTAGCGATCGAGGCGCGTATCGTCGAAGCCAACGTCGATTATGAGAAAAGCCTGGGGGTACGCTGGGGTGGGCCGCTGTACGGCGAGAAACTGCGGCCCGGCAAGGAGCTGTTCGTCGACCTCGGTCTGGAGCGTGCCGGCAGCAGTATCGGCCTGGGTTTGTTGCGCGGTGACGTGTTGCTGGACCTGGAGCTCAGTGCCATGGAAAAAAGCGGCAACGGCGAGATCATTTCGCAGCCCAAGGTGGTCACGGCCGACAAGGAAACGGCGAGGATACTCAAGGGTACCGAGGTGCCTTACCAGGAAACGAGCCAAAGCGGCGCTACCTCGGTATCGTTTCGCGAAGCCTCGCTGTCGCTGGAAGTAACGCCACAGATCACCCCGGACAACAAGGTGATCATGACCGTCAGGGTGACCAAGGACGAGCCGGATTACGTCAATGCCTTGAACAACGTACCGCCGATCCGCAAGAACGAGGTCAATGCCAAGGTGCGCGTGGCTGACGGCGAAACGATCGTGATCGGTGGCGTCTACTCGACTTCGCAAAACAATGTGGTCGACAAGGTGCCATTTTTCGGCGATCTGCCGTATGTTGGGCGGCTGTTTCGACGCGATGCATTACAAGAGAAAAAATCCGAGCTGCTGGTCTTCCTGACTCCGCGTATCATGAGTGACCAGGCGATTGCTGTGAGTCGTTGATTCTGTGCGAAATTTGATACTTGTGGGGCCCATGGGCGCTGGTAAAAGCACCATCGGACGCCTGTTGGCCAAAGAGCTGCGCCTGCTGTTCAAGGATTCCGACAAGGAAATCGAACTGCGATGCGGCGCAAACATCCCGTGGATTTTCGACAAGGAAGGCGAGCCGGGTTTCCGTGATCGCGAGCAAGCGATGATCGCCGAGCTGTGCGCGCTCGACGGTGTGGTCCTGGCTACCGGCGGTGGCGCGGTGATGCGCGAAGCCAACCGACAGGCGTTGCATCAGGGTGGCCGGGTGATCTACCTGCATGCTTCGGTCGAGCAGCAAGTCGGTCGCACCGCGCGCGACCGCAATCGCCCGCTGCTGCGCACGGCCAATCCCGAGGCGACCTTGCGCACCTTGCTGGAAACCCGCGACCCGCTCTACCGCGAGATCGCCGACCTGGTTGTTGAAACCGACGAGCGGCCACCACGCATGGTGGTGATCGATATTCTCGAGCGCTTGCAGCAGTTGCCGCCCCGTTAACCCGGGACTATTCTCGGCCTCCAGCGCCGAGGCGAGGCTCAACGTTACCGCGCAGGTCGCCGGATGGCGCCGCGCCCAAGTACATTGTGGGGATACATGCAGACACTAAAGGTCGACCTGGGCGAGCGTAGCTACCCGATCTACATTGGCGAAGGCCTGCTGGACCAGCCTGAGCTGCTGGCGCCGCACATTGCGGGTCGGCAGGTTGCCATCGTTTCCAACGAGACCGTAGCGCCGCTGTATCTCGAACGCCTGAGCAAGACCCTCGGTGCCTACTCGGTACTGCCAGTGGTGTTGCCCGATGGTGAAGCCCACAAGAACTGGGAAACATTGCAGCTGATCTTCGATGGCCTGCTGACAGCCCGCCATGATCGTCGTACTACTGTGGTCGCTCTGGGTGGTGGCGTGATTGGTGACATGGCTGGTTTCGCAGCTGCCTGCTACCAGCGCGGCGTCGACTTCATCCAGGTGCCGACTACCCTGTTGTCCCAGGTCGACTCTTCCGTGGGGGGCAAGACCGGCATCAATCATCCGCTGGGCAAGAACATGGTCGGTGCGTTCTATCAGCCCAATGCGGTGCTGATCGATACCACCAGCCTCAAGACCCTGCCAGCGCGAGAGCTGTCTGCAGGCCTGGCCGAAGTGATCAAGTACGGCCTGATTTGCGACAAGCCGTTCCTCGCCTGGCTCGAAGACAATATGCAGGCACTGCGTGCCCTCGATTCGGCAGCACTGACCGAGGCCATCCGCCGCTCTTGCGCGGCCAAGGCCGCAGTGGTGGGTGCTGACGAGCGCGAGTCGGGCGTACGGGCCACGCTGAACCTGGGGCATACCTTCGGGCATGCTATCGAAACCCATATGGGCTATGGCGTGTGGCTGCACGGCGAGGCTGTCGCGGCGGGCACAGTGATGGCCCTGGAAATGTCCATGCGCCTTGGCTGGATCGACCAGGCTGAGCGTGATCGTGGAATCCGCCTGTTGCAGGACGCAGGTTTGCCGGTGGTGCCACCACAGGAAATGACCCCGGCGCATTTCATGGAGCACATGGCGGTCGACAAGAAGGTGCTCGACGGTCGTTTGCGTCTGGTGCTGCTGCGCCAGATGGGCGAGGCCGTGGTGACCGACGACTATTCGAAAGAGATTCTTCAGGCCACGCTGTCGGCGGATTACCGCGCGATCGTGGCCCAGCTTTGAGGTTGTGACAGCGCAATGACAAGTTTGCATGCCGATGAGGCCTTTCTCGACCATTACCAGTTGAGCCATGATCCGTTCGCGCCCCGCGTACCTGGCTTCAAGTTCTTCCCGGCCCAGCGCAAACCGGTGCTTGGCCAACTGCACCACCTGGCGCGCTATAGCCAGTTGATGCTGGTGGTCAGCGGCCCGTTGGGCAGCGGCAAGTCGCTACTGCGCCAGGCCCTGGTGGCCAGCACCAACAAGCAGACTGTGCAAAGTGTGGTGGTGTCGGCCCGCAGCGCCAGCGATGCCTCCAGTATGCTCGCGCAGGTTGCGCAGGAGCTGGGTGTGGCCCAGCCCGAGGTGCAGGCGATCCTGTCGAAAGTGGTGCAGCTGGCACTGACCGGGCAGGAAGTGTATTTGCTGGTGGACGATGCGGAACAACTCGACGAGTCGGCACTCCAAGCGTTGCTGGAATTGGCGGCGGGAGTACCTGAAGGGCGTCCGCACGTGTTTCTGTTCGGTGAGCCATCGCTGATTGCCGGGCTGGATGAGCTCAATGTCGAGGAAGAACGTTTCCACATCATCGAGCTTGCCCCCTACAGTGAAGAAGAAACCCGCGAGTACCTGGAACAGCGCCTGGAAGGGGCTGGTCGGGGCATCGAGGTGTTCAGCCGTGAACAGATCGCCGATATCCATGAAAACTCCGACGGCTGGCCTGGCAACATCAATCAGGTCGCCCGTGACACTTTGATCGAAGCCATGATCGCCAGCCGCTCGACGGCCAAGCGACCAACCATGGGGTTCAAGATGCCTAAAAAACATGTGCTCGCGCTGTCCGCTGTGGTCGTGGTTGCCGTTGCGGCCGCGGTATTGATGCCCAAGAAAGGCGACAAGGCCCCTGCCGAAGCGCCGGCCGCCCAGGCCCAGTTGCCGCTGGGTGACGGCAAGCAGGGTGCTGCCATCGAGTTCTCTGGCTCGTCCCAGCCAATGCCGCTGCCATTGGTTGGCCAGTCGCAGCCGGTGATGCGCGAGCCGCTGGCCCAGGCCGCAGGCATGGGCGAGGGTGAAGAGGGAGGCCCGGCTGTCGACACCGCGCTGCAGCCTGGCAACCCGCCACCGACCGTAACTACCATCGCGCCGCCCCAAGGTGTGCCGGCTGGCCCGGCGCCTGCGCCTGCCCAGCCCGTGCAGTCGGTTGCGCCTGCACCGAAGCCTGTTGCAACCCAGCCCGCCAAGCCGGTTGCGCCGGCCAAGCCAGCACCGGCGCCGACCCAGGTCGCCGTGGCCAAGCCGGCTGCCAAAGCTGCCGAAAAACCAGCCGCCGCTGGCGCTGGCAACAGTGGCTGGTATGCCGGACAGAAGCCGGGCAATTATGTGGTGCAGATCCTTGGTACCAGCTCCGAGGCGTCGGCCCAGGCTTACGTCAAGGCCCAGGGTGGCGACTATCGCTACTTCAAGAAAAACCTGCAGGGCAAGCCCTTGTACGTCGTGACTTACGGCAGTTTCGCCAACCGCGACGCAGCGGTTGCGGCAATCAAGAACTTGCCAGCGAAGGTCCAGGCTGGTAAACCTTGGCCACGTACCGTCGGCAGCGTCCAACAAGAGCTGGCCACGGCCCGCTGATACCTTCCGGGCGGCATCACCCCGCCGCCCAGTAGCTAAGCGAATTCTAGCTTTCGACTAGCCTGCTGCGCCCGAGCGCGGCAGGCTTTTCTGTCCCGGACTGCCGGCCACAAGCCCCTAGTTGCAGTCATGGCTGAAACGCTTCAGACTCGAGCCAAGCCGCTATCACGGCGCATGGCGCAAAAACATTCAAAATTGCGACATAAATTTTCAGGTATGAGACATGAAAATTTGTGGGCGTCGCTGTCGCTGTGCAACAATGGTTTTCCATGACCACCGCAAAAAAGCTGGCGTTTGATCGGCGTGGATGGTAAGTGGTTGTTAAAAAAGAGATTTACCTCCGTTGAGAGGTGAACCTGGTGAGAATGTGTCTATGAAAACAGGTCTGTACCATCCCGAAGAATTCAAGGACAACTGTGGTTTTGGCCTGATCGCCCATATGACGGGTGAGCCGAGCCACCACCTTCTGCAAACTGCCATGCAGGCGCTGACGTGCATGACCCACCGCGGCGGCATCAATGCCGACGGCAAGACCGGTGACGGTTGCGGTCTGCTCATGCAGAAGCCCGATCAATTCCTGCGTGCCATGGCCCAGGAGCACTTCGCTGTCGAGCTGCCCAAGCAGTACGCCGTCGGCATGGTGTTCTTCAACCAGGACCCGGTCAAAGCCGAAGCTGCCCGCGCCAACATGGACCGCGAGATCCTCGCCGCCGGCCTGAAACTGGTCGGCTGGCGCAAGGTGCCGATCGACACCAGCGTCCTCGGCCGCCTGGCCCTGGAGCGCCTGCCGCAGATCGAGCAGGTGTTCATTGGCGGTGAAGGCCTGAGCGACCAGGAATTCGCCATCAAGCTGTTCAGTGCCCGTCGTCGTTCGTCGGTGGCCAACGCCCACGACGCCGACCACTACATCTGCAGCTTCTCGCACAAGACCATCATCTACAAAGGCCTGATGATGCCGCGCGATCTCGCGGCGTTTTATCCAGACCTGGGTGATGAGCGCCTGCAAACCGCGATCTGCGTGTTCCACCAGCGCTTCTCCACCAACACCCTGCCGAAATGGCCGCTGGCGCAGCCGTTCCGCTTCCTCGCCCACAACGGCGAGATCAACACGATCACCGGTAACCGCAACTGGGCCGTGGCTCGTCGCACCAAGTTCGCCAATGACCAGATCCCGGACCTCGAAGAGCTCGGCCCGCTGGTCAACCGCGTCGGTTCCGACTCGTCCAGCATGGACAACATGCTGGAACTGATGGTCACCGGTGGCATCGACCTGTTCCGCGGCGTGCGCATGCTGGTACCGCCAGCGTGGCAGAACGTCGAGACCATGGACGCCGACCTGCGCGCCTTCTACGAATACAACTCCATGCACATGGAGCCGTGGGATGGCCCGGCCGGTATCGTCATGACCGAAGGCCGCCACGCGGTGTGCCTGCTCGACCGTAACGGTCTGCGCCCGGCGCGCTGGGTGACCACCACCAATGGTTACATCACCATCGCCTCGGAAATCGGCGTATGGGGCTATCAGCCTGAGGAAGTGCTGGCCAAGGGCCGTGTCGGCCCGGGCCAGATCCTTGCCGTGGACACCGAAACCGGCCAGATTCTCGACACCGACGCCATCGACAACCGCCTGAAGTCGCGGCACCCGTACAAGCGCTGGTTGCGCCAGCACGCTACGCGTATCCAGGCGACGCTGACCGACGACCAGGGTGTGGCCAGCTACGACGCTGACCAGCTCAAGCAATACATGAAGATGTTCCAGGTCACCTTCGAAGAGCGTGATCAGGTACTGCGCCCGTTGGGTGAGCAGGGCCAGGAAGCCGTTGGCTCGATGGGTGACGACACGCCGATGGCTGTGCTGTCGCAACGCGTGCGTTCGCCGTACGACTTCTTCCGCCAGCAGTTCGCTCAGGTGACCAACCCGCCGATCGACCCGCTGCGCGAAGCGATCGTGATGTCGCTGGAAATCTGCCTGGGTGCCGAGCGCAACATCTTTCAGGAGTCCCCGGAGCACGCTTCGCGGGTAATCCTCAGCTCGCCTGTCATCTCGCCCGCCAAGTGGCGTTCGCTGATGAACCTGGAGCGCGAAGGCTTCGACCGCCAGCTGATCGACCTCAACTATGAGCAGGGCGTTGGCCTGGAAGCGGCCATCCGCAACATTGCCGACCAGGCCGAAGAAGCTGTGCGTGGGGGCAAGACCCAGCTGGTGCTGAGCGACCGTTATATCGCCCCGGGCAAGCTGCCGGTGCACGCTTCGCTGGCCGTTGGTGCAGTGCACCACCGCCTGACCGAACAAGGCCTGCGTTGCGACAGCAACATCCTGGTGGAAACCGCTACCGCCCGTGATCCGCATCACTTCGCCGTGCTGCTGGGCTTCGGTGCCTCGGCCGTTTACCCGTACCTGGCGTATGAAGTACTGGCTGACCTGATCCGTACCGGCGAAGTGCTGGGTGACTTGGACGAAGTGTTCAAGTACTACCGCAAAGGTATCTCCAAGGGCCTGCTGAAGATCCTGTCCAAGATGGGTATCTCCACCATCGCCTCGTACCGCGGTGCACAGCTGTTCGAAGCCATCGGCCTGGCCGAGGAAGTGGTCGGCCTGAGCTTCAAGGGCGTGTCCAGCCGCATCAAGGGTGCGCGCTTCGAAGACCTGGAGAACGACCAGAAGCTGCTGGCGGCCGAAGCCTGGAGCGCTCGCAAGCCGATCCAGCAAGGTGGCCTGCTGAAGTTCGTCCACGGCGGCGAATACCACGCCTACAACCCGGACGTGGTCAACACCCTGCAAGCCGCCGTGCAGCAGGGCGACTACGCCAAGTTCAAGGAATACACCACGCTGGTGGACCAGCGCCCGGTGTCGATGATTCGTGACTTGCTCAAGGTGAAAGTGGCCGACCAGCCGCTGGCGCTGGAGCAGATCGAGCCGCTGGAGGCGATTCTCAAGCGTTTCGACTCGGCGGGTATCTCGCTGGGTGCACTGTCGCCGGAAGCCCACGAAGCGCTGGCCGAGGCCATGAACCGCCTGGGCGCACGCTCCAACTCTGGTGAAGGCGGCGAAGACCCGTCGCGCTATGGCACCATCAAGAGCTCGAAGATCAAGCAGGTGGCCACCGGCCGTTTTGGTGTGACCCCGGAGTATCTGGTCAACGCCGAAGTGCTGCAGATCAAGGTTGCCCAGGGCGCCAAGCCGGGTGAGGGCGGCCAGTTGCCGGGCGGAAAGGTCAACGGCCTGATCGCCAAGCTGCGTTATGCGGTACCGGGCGTGACCCTGATCTCGCCACCGCCCCACCATGACATCTACTCGATCGAAGATCTGGCCCAGCTGATCTACGACCTCAAGCAGGTCAACCCACAGGCGCTGGTATCGGTCAAGTTGGTAGCCGAAGCAGGCGTGGGCACCATCGCCGCGGGTGTGGCCAAGGCCTATGCCGACCTGATCACCATCTCCGGTTACGACGGTGGTACCGGTGCTTCGCCGCTGACCTCGATCAAATACGCCGGCGCCCCTTGGGAGCTGGGCCTTGCGGAAACCCACCAGACCCTGCGCGGCAACGACCTGCGTGGCAAGGTACGGGTGCAGACCGACGGCGGCCTGAAAACCGGCCTGGACGTGATCAAGGCGGCCATCCTCGGCGCCGAAAGCTTCGGCTTTGGTACCGCGCCAATGATTGCCCTGGGCTGCAAGTACCTGCGCATCTGCCACCTGAACAACTGCGCCACCGGCGTGGCCACCCAGAACGACAAGCTGCGCAAGGACCACTACATCGGCACCGTCGACATGGTGATCAACTTCTTCACCTTTGTCGCCGAAGAAACCCGCGAGTGGTTGGCCAAGCTGGGTGTGCGCAGCCTTGGCGAGTTGATCGGCCGTACCGACCTGCTCGAAGTACTGCCAGGTGACACCGAACGCCAGCAATACCTGGACCTGTCGCCGCTGCTGGGCAGCTCGCACATTCCTGCGGACAAACCGCAGTTCTGCGAAGTCGACAAGAACCCGCCGTTTGACCTGGGCGAGTTGGCCGAGAAGATGGTTGATATGGCCATGCCGGCCATCCGCGACCAGGCGGGTGGCGAGTTCAGCCTCGACATCTGCAACTGCGACCGCTCCATTGGTGCGCGTGTGTCGGGCGAAATCGCCCGCCTGCACGGCAACCAGGGCATGGCCGCGGCGCCGATCACCTTCCGCTTCAAGGGGACTGCGGGCCAGAGCTTTGGTGTGTGGAACGCCGGTGGCCTGAACCTGCACCTGGAAGGCGACGCCAACGATTACGTCGGCAAAGGCATGACCGGTGGCAAGATCACCATCGTGCCGCCAGCCGGCAGCCCGTTCGAAACCCAGCACAGCGCCATCGTCGGCAACACCTGCCTGTACGGTGCCACTGGCGGCAAGCTGTTTGCCGCAGGCACTGCGGGCGAGCGCTTCGCTGTACGTAACTCCGGCGCCCATGCTGTTGTTGAGGGCACTGGCGATCACTGCTGTGAATACATGACCGGCGGCTTTGTCTGCGTTCTGGGCAAGACCGGTTACAACTTCGGTTCTGGCATGACTGGCGGCTTTGCCTACGTGCTCGACATGGACAACAGCTTCGTCGACAAGCTCAACCACGAGCTGGTGGAAATCCAGCGTATCAGTGGCGAAGCGATGGAGGCCTACCGTAGCCACCTGGCGCGTGTCCTTGCCGAGTATGTGGATGAGACCGGCAGCGAGTGGGGGCGTGAGCTCTCGGAGAACCTGGACGACTACGTGCGGCGCTTCTGGCTGGTCAAGCCGAAGGCAGCCAACCTGAAGCAGCTGTTGTCCAGCACCCGTGCCAACCCGCAGTAAAAACAGCTGCAAGTGGCAAGCCTCGAGCTGCAGGTAATGGCAGTACGAGGTTTGCCCGGCTTAAGTGATCGTCTTGCGGCTTGCAGCGTGTAGCTTGCAGCTGCTGTAAAGAGGTTTTGAAAAATGGCTGAACGTCTGAATAACGACTTCCAGTTCATCGAAGTGGGCCGAAAGGACCCGAAAAAAAAGCTGCTGCGCCAGCGCAAGAAAGAGTTCGTGGAAATCTACGAACCGTTCAAGCCGCAGCAGTCCGTGGAGCAGGCGCACCGCTGCCTGGGCTGCGGTAACCCCTATTGCGAGTGGAAGTGCCCTGTACACAACTTCATCCCCAACTGGTTGAAGCTGGTCTCCGAAGGCAACATCCTGGCTGCGGCGGAACTGTCGCACCAGACCAACACCCTGCCGGAAGTATGCGGCCGTGTTTGCCCGCAAGACCGCCTGTGCGAGGGTGCCTGCACCCTGAACGACGGTTTTGGCGCGGTGACCATCGGCTCGGTGGAGAAGTACATCACCGACACCGCCTTCGCCATGGGCTGGCGTCCGGACATGTCCAAGGTCAAGCCAACCGGCAAGCGCGTTGCCATCATCGGCGCCGGCCCGGCGGGCCTGGGCTGCGCCGACGTGCTGGTGCGCGCCGGGGTAACCCCGGTGGTGTTCGACAAAAACCCTGAGATCGGTGGCCTGCTGACCTTCGGTATCCCCGAGTTCAAGCTGGAAAAGACCGTGCTCAGCAACCGCCGTGAAGTGTTCACCGGCATGGGCATCGAGTTCCGCCTGAACACCGAGGTGGGCAAGGACGTGACCATGGAACAGCTGCTCGCCGAGTACGACGCGGTGTTCATGGGCATGGGTACCTACACCTACATGAAAGGCGGCTTCCCGGGTGAAGACCTGCCGGGCGTGCATGACGCACTGGACTTCCTGATCGCCAACGTCAACCGCAACCTGGGTTTCGAGAAGTCGCCGGAAGACTTCGTCGACATGCAGGGCAAGAAAGTGGTGGTGCTGGGCGGTGGTGACACCGCGATGGACTGCAACCGTACCTCGATCCGTCAGGGTGCCAAGGCGGTGACCTGTGCTTATCGTCGTGACGAAGCCAACATGCCGGGTTCGCGCAAAGAGGTGAAGAACGCCAAGGAAGAGGGCGTGAAGTTCCTCTACAACCGCCAGCCCATTGCCATTGTGGGTGAGGACAAGGTCGAAGGCGTCAAAGTGGTCGAGACCCGCCTGGGCGAGCCTGATGCCCGTGGCCGCCGCAGCCCTGAGCCAATCCCGGGCTCCGAAGAGATCCTGCCGGCAGACGCCGTGGTAATCGCCTTCGGCTTCCGCCCGAGCCCTGCGCCGTGGTTTGAACAGCATGGCATTCAGCTGGACAGCCAGGGCCGTGTGGTTGCCCCGGAGAAGGGCAAGTTCAAGCACCAGACCAGCAACCCGAAAGTGTTTGCTGGTGGCGACATGGTGCGCGGTTCGGACCTGGTGGTGACTGCGATCTTCGAAGGGCGTACGGCTGCCGAGGGTATCCTGGACTACCTCGAAGTCTGACGTTCGACCTGTTCGCGGGCGTGCCCGCTCCCGCAGGGTTAAGCGCAGAACCCGTGGGGGCAGGTATGCCCGCGAAGCTTTTGTATACAAAAATGCTTGATCTGTGGCATCCAATAGACAAAACACATGGCCATGGCCGTGCCTTTTGCGCTGGTGTCTGAGAAAATGCCCGCACTATTTTTCCGGATGCCGACATGACTGCCCTGAAGAACGATCGTTTCCTGCGTGCACTGCTCAAGCAACCCGTAGACGTTACCCCGGTGTGGATGATGCGCCAGGCCGGCCGCTACCTGCCGGAGTACCGCGCCAGCCGCGCCAAGGCCGGTGACTTCATGAGCCTGTGCATGAACCCGCAGTTCGCCTGCGAGGTCACCCTGCAGCCGCTGGACCGCTACCCGCTGGACGCAGCGATCCTGTTCTCGGACATCCTTACCATTCCTGATGCCATGGGCCTGGGCCTGTACTTCGAAACCGGTGAAGGTCCGCGTTTCAAGAAGGTCATCAGCACCCCCGCCGACATCGAAGCGCTGCCAGTCCCGGACCCACAGAAAGACCTCGGTTACGTGATGGACGCGGTCAGCACCATTCGCCGTGAGCTCAATGGCCGTGTGCCGTTGATCGGCTTCTCCGGCAGCCCGTGGACCCTGGCCACCTACATGGTCGAAGGCGGCTCGTCGAAGGACTTCCGCAAGACCAAGGCCATGGCCTACGACAACCCGCAAGCCCTGCACCTGCTGCTGGACAAGCTGGCCCAGTCGGTCACCAGCTACCTTAACGGCCAGATCCTTGCCGGGGCCCAGGCCGTGCAGATCTTCGACACCTGGGGCGGCAACCTGTCGGCGGCGGCCTACCAGGAGTTCTCACTGGCCTACATGCGCAAGATCGTCAGCGGCCTGATCCGCGAGCACGAGGGGCGCAAGGTGCCGGTGATCCTGTTCACCAAGAATGGTGGTTTGTGGCTGGAAAGCATCGCCGACGCAGGTGCCGACGCACTGGGCCTGGACTGGACCTGCGAGATCGGCGACGCCCGCCGCCGCGTGGGTGACAAAGTAGCCTTGCAAGGCAACATGGATCCGACCGTGCTTTACGCCAAGCCCGAGGCCATTCGCAAGGAAGTGGCGCGCATCCTGGCCAGCTATGGCCACGGCACTGGCCATGTGTTCAACCTTGGCCATGGCATTACCCCGGAAGTCGACCCGGAGCATGCCGGCGTGTTCATCAGCGCCGTGCACGAGCTGTCGGCGCAGTATCACCAGTGAGGTGACATGCGGAAACCAAAAGCCCGGCCATGTGCCGGGCTTTTTATTTTGCATTAAGTTTTAATTCAGCGATCGTCGTTAATCTGGCCCCATCGAAACCGAAACAGGACCCGATCCTCATGAAAATCCGTCATCTCGCCCTCATCCTCGCCCCATTGTTCAGCACTGGCGCATTTGCCGCTGGCTACACCGGCCCTGGCGCACAGTCGGTAACCACGGTTGCCGCCGCGAACGACGCCGCCGATGACACCCCGGTTGTGCTGCAGGGCTTCGTGACCAAGAAGATCAACAACGACGACAAGTACGAGTTCAAGGACAACACCGGCACCATCACTGTTGAGATCGACGATGAGGACTTGCCGCCGACGCCGTTCAACGACAAGACCAAGGTGAAGCTGACCGGTGAGGTGGAAAAGCACCTGATGAGCCGGGAAGTGGATGTGGATATTGTCGAGATCATCAACTGATCTGATGGCCTCTTCGTGGGCACGCCCGCCCCCACAGATTGTGGGTGCGGGCGTGCCCACGAATGCATCACACCTTTTTGGGTGGTAACTTGCTCAGGTGTAACGCCACCAGCAATGCCACCGCCAGCAAGCTGCCAATGAACAGCCCGATCCCGTTCCAGCCCCACTGGTGCCAGAACACCCCGCCCGCCGTACCGGCCACGCTGGAGCCGGCGTAGTAGCAGAACAGGTACAGCGACGACGCCTGCCCCTTGGCCTTCAGCGCCCGGCGGCCGATCCAGCTGCTGGCCACCGAGTGCGCACCAAAGAAGCCGAAGGTGAACACCAGCATGCCCACGATCACCATCACCAGTGGACTGGCCAGCGTCATCAGCAAGCCAACCGCCATTACCACGATACTGGCCCAGAACACCTTGCGCCGTCCCAGCTTGTCCGCCAGGGCGCCGACCTGTGCCGAACTGTAGATGCCCGACAGGTAAACCACCGACAGCAAGCCGACCAGTGCCTGATTCATGTGGTAGGGCTCGGCCAGCAGGCGGTAGCCGATGTAGTTGAACAGCGTGACGAAGGCGCCCATCAGCAGGAAGGCTTCAAGGAACAGCCAGGGCAGGCCTGCATCTTTGAAGTGCATGACAAAACCGTCCAGCAGGCTGCGTGGGTTCATCGTCTGTGCGCGGAAATTGCGTGATTCCGGCAGCACCTTCCAGAACACCAGCGCGGCCACCAGGGCCAGGCCGCCGATGGTCAGCATCGCCGTGTGCCAGCTGACGAAGTCGATCAGTACGCCCGTGATGAGCCGCCCGCTCATGCCGCCAATCGCGTTGCCGCCGATGTACAGGCCCATGGCCAGGCCAATGTGTTGCGGGTGGATCTCTTCGCTCAGGTAGGTCATCGCCACTGCCGCCAGGCCGCTCAGCGACAGGCCGACCAATGCGCGGGTGGCCAGTACCAGCTCCCAGCTGGGCATCACTGCGCTGGCCAAGGTGGACAGGGCGGCGCAGACCAGCGCGAACACCATCACGGGCTTGCGTCCGATGCGGTCAGAAATGGGGCCGGTGATCAGCAGGCCGAACGCCAGCATGGCGGTGGACACCGACAGCACCAGGCTGCTCTGCGCCGCGTTGATGGCAAACTCCCTGGATAGCAGAGGCATCATCGGCTGTACGCAGTACAGCAGGGCGAAGGTGGCGAAACCGCCGCTGAACAAGGCCAGCACGGTTTTCATGAAGGCGGGTGTGCCTTTTTCGATCCACATTTCGGTCAGGATGGCAGGTTTTGGCTCAAGGAGGAGGGGGGCTACTGCAGTTTTCACGGGCGGGTACCTCTGGCGCAATGAAAAAAGCATATAGCTGGCTAACGATTAGATCCAATATATTGTTCGACCTATTTGAGATGTTTGGCGACTTGTTTGGAGCGGATCATGGAACTGCGTCATCTGCGTTACTTCATTGCAGTGGCCGAAGAGCTGCACTTTGGCCGCGCCGCCCAGCAGCTGGGTATTTCCCAGCCGCCCTTGAGTCAGCAGATCCAGGCCCTGGAGCAGGAGTTGGGGGCCCGGTTGTTCGATCGGACCAACCGTCGTGTCGAACTGAGCGAGGCCGGTCGATTGTTCCTCGAGGAAGCGCGCCAGGTATTGGCGCAGGTGGAGAAGGCTGCGGATGTTGCCCGGCGTGCGCAGTTGGGCGAGCTGGGGGAGATGAAAATCGGTTTCACTTCCTCGGCCCCGTTCACCTCGAAAATCCCCAAGGCCATTCATGCCTTCCGTCAGCGCTTTCCGGCGGTGCACCTGAACCTCAAGGAAATGAGCAGCCGTGACGTTGCCGAAGGGGTATTCGACGAGTCCATCGAGGTGGGGTTGATGCGGCCGATGCCGCTGCCGGAGGGGTTGGTGGCCACCGAGTTGTTCCGAGAACCGTTGGTGGCGGTGATCAATGCCTCGCATCCGCTGGCCGAGGGCACTGAGCAAGGCGTCTACATGGCGGCGTTGGCCCCTGAGCCCTTCGTGTTCTTCCCGCGCAGTTATGGCAGCGGCTTGCATGCACAATTGCTGAGCCTGGCGCGGCATGCGGGTTTCAGCCCCCATTTTGCGCAAGAGGCAGGGGAAGCGATGACCATCATCGGCCTGGTCTCGGCGGGGCTGGGGGTGTCGGTGTTGCCGGCATCGTTCCAGCGCATGCGCATAGAAGGGGTGGTGTACCGCACCTTGCTCGATGAAGAGGCGATGACGGCGGTGTGGCTGGTGCAGCGCGAGCGTGGTCATTCGGTGATGGCCAAGGCATTTGCCGAGTTGTTGACAGGGCAGGTGGTCGGTCAGGCGTGATGCCGGTCAAATGGCACTGGTCATTGCCCCACTGCCGCCACATACTCGGGCATTCGTTGATACACGGAGGTCAATCATGCGGCGCGTGGTGTTCAATCAGAAAGGTGGCGTGGGCAAGTCGAGCATTGCCTGCAACCTGGCGGCGGTCAGTGCCAATGAAGGCTACCGGACCTTGTTGATAGACCTGGATGCCCAGGCGAACTCGACCCAATACCTCACCGGCCTGACCGGCGAGGACATCCCCATGGGCATCGCCGACTTCTTCAAGCAAAGCCTTTCCAGCGGGCCGTTCAGCAAGAAGAACAAGGTCGATATCTACGAAACCCCGTTCGACAACCTGCATGTTGTCACCGCCACTGCCGAGCTGGCCGACCTGCAGCCAAAGCTGGAGGCAAAACACAAGATCAACAAGCTGCGCAAGTTGCTCGACGAGCTGGATGAGGATTACGAGCGTATCTACATCGATACCCCGCCGGCGCTTAATTTCTATGCGGTTTCTGCGCTGATCGCTGCCGATCGTGTGCTTATCCCCTTCGACTGCGACAGCTTTTCGCGCCAGGCCCTGTATGGCCTGCTGGCCGAGATCGAAGACCTCAAGGAAGACCACAACGAAGACCTGGTGGTCGAAGGCATCGTTGTGAACCAGTTCCAGTCACGTGCCAGCCTGCCGCAGCAGATGCTCGACGAGCTGCTGGCCGAAGGTTTACCGGTGCTGCCGGTGTACTTGGGCAGCTCGGTGAAAATGCGCGAATCGCACCACGCCAGCCTGCCGCTGATTCACCTGGAGCCGCGGCACAAGCTGACTCTGCAGTTTGTCGAGTTGCATTCGCTGCTTGAGGAGAATGCTTAAATCCCGTGGTTACGCAGCCACTCCAGCAGGGACTGGAGTGGAAACGCCCCGGCCTGGCGGCTGACTTCACGGCCGTTCTTGAACAGCAGCAGGCTGGGGATCGAGCGTATGCCCAGTTGCCCTGCGAGGTTACGGTTGGCTTCGCTGTCGAGCTTGGCCAGGCGGCAGCGGCCAGCAAGCTTCCGGGCGGCCTCTTCAAAGGTGGGCGCGAATGACTTGCACGGGCCGCACCAGTCGGCCCAGATGTCGACCAGCAGCGGCAGGTCGCCTTTGATCTGGCTGGCATAGCTGGCCTCGGTGAGCTCGAAAGGGGTGCTCAACAGCACGTCCTGTTTGCAGCGACCGCATTTCGGCGCATCGCCCAGGCGCTCGGCGGGCAGGCGGTTGAGGCCGTTGCAGTGGGGGCAGGGGATTACCAGTGGGTCGGTCATTTCATCTCCGGTGTTGGGTTCACGGTTTCCTTGTGGGAGCGGGCGTGCCCGCGAACACCGGCGAAGCCGGTGCAATCCATCACGTTGCCTGCTTCGCGGGCAAGCCCGCTCCCACAGGATTCGGCGCTAATCAGGAAGAGCAGCTGATTTCCAGGTGCTTGCCCCACTCCGGCGGTCGCTCGGCGTAGGCCTGCATCCCGGGCTGTTCCTCGAAAGGCCTGGTCAGGACTTGGTGCAGCCGTCGAACTTCACTGTAGTCCCCCGCCTCGGCCGCTTCGATGGCTTTCTGCGCCAGGTAGTTGCGCAACACGTACAGCGGGTTTACCGCATGCATCCGCTCACGGCGGCCTTCAGCATTGTCGGGTTCACGCCCACAGCGGGCCAGGTAGTCTGCGCCCCAGGCATCGAAACCGGCCAAGTCGATAAAGTCATCGCGCGCCACCTTCAGCGCCTCGGCCACCGGCTGCTCACCCAGTGTGCGGAAGAACAGGCTGTAGTCCACGCCACCGCGTTGCATGCACTGCAGCAGGCGCTCGACCAGCGCCATGTCATCATCTTCGGCAGTGGTCAGCCCCAGGCGTCGGCGCATCAGGTCCAGGTAATGGGCCTGGTACAGCGGCAGGAACAGGCCCAACGCTTCCTTCAGTGGCTCAACTTCGATCACGGTGGTCAGTGCCTGGGCCAGCGCGCTGAGGTTCCAGTGGGCGATGGGCACCTGGTTGGCGTAGCTGTAGCGGCCACGATCGTCGGAGTGGTTGCAGATGAAGTTGGCGTCGAAGTCATCCAGGAACGCATAGGGGCCAAAATCGAAGGTGATGCCGAGGATCGACATATTGTCGGTGTTCATCACGCCGTGGCAGAAGCCATACGCCTGCCAGCGGGCGATCAGTTCGGCATTGCGCTCGACGATGGTGCGGAACATGGCCAGGTAAGGCTGCTCGGCGTCACGGCATTCGGGATAGTGCTGTTCCAGCACATGGTCGATCAACACGCGCTGCTGCTCGGGCTGCTTGGTGTAGTAGAAGTACTCGAAATGACCGAAACGCACATGGCTCTGCGCCAGACGCGTCAGCATGGCCGCACTTTCACGGGTTTCGCGCCACACCGGGGTGCTGGAACCGATTACGCACAGTGCCCGGCTGGTAGCGATACCCAGGGCGTGCAGGGCTTCGGAGGCGAGAAACTCGCGGATCGACGAGCGCAGCACGGCGCGGCCGTCACCCATGCGGGAGTAGGGTGTCTGGCCAGCGCCCTTGAGGTGCAGGTCCCAGTGTTCGCCTGCGTCGTTGAGCACTTCGGCCAGCAGCAGGCCACGGCCGTCGCCCAGACGCGGGTTGTACGAGCCGAACTGGTGGCCGGAATAAACCATCGCCCGAGGGTCGGCCTCTTCCCACAGTTTGTGGCCGCTGAACAGTTCGGCGAACACCGGCAGCTCGGCCTGGGCGGGGTCGAGGTCGAGCAAGGCCATGGCCGACTCGCTCGCTACCACCAGGCGCGGGTCTGCAATGGGCTCGGGCAGCACCTGGGTGGAGAACGCATCGCCCAGGCGGGCGAAGCGGTTGTCGAAGGTGAGTTGGTCGAGGGCTTTCACGGGACTGCTCCTTGGAAACGGTGCCAATGGGGCCGCTGGCGGCCCTTCGCGGGTAACCCGCCCCTACAAAGAACATGCAGCGCCTGAAAGCCGTGCGGTCCCTGTGTAGGAGCGGGTTCACCCGCGAACGAGGGCGAAGCCCTCGCTGCCATCTTGCACACAATAAAGCATTCGAGCCTATTCAGGCCGAAGCAGTGCCATCCGATTTCGGCTGCTCCATCGGAATCAATTGCTGTTTGCTGCCCTTCGCATCCATCAGGAACACCTCTACCTGGCGTACCGAGATCTTGATGTTGTGGGCCTTGAACTCGCGGTTGATGTAGCGGTTGATCTCGTCCAGCGTCGGGTTGCGGTCGCCCAGGTCACGCACGTGCATGCGCAGTTCGTGGTCCAGCGAGCTCTCGCCGAAGTTGAGGAAGTACACGATCGGTTCCGGATCCTTGAGCACGCGTGGGTTCTCATGCGCGCCCTTGAGCAGCAGGTCGCGCACCAGGTCGAGGTCTGAGCCATAGTCGATGCCCAGCTTCAGCGTCACCCGGGTGACCGTGTCGGTCAGCGACCAGTTGATCAGTTGGCCAGTGATGAAGGTCTTGTTGGGGACGATGATGTCCTTGCGGTCGAAGTCGGTGATGGTGGTGGCACGGATGCGGATCTTGCTTACCGTGCCCGACAGGTTGCCGATGGTGATGGTGTCGCCAATCCGTACCGGGCGCTCGAACAGGATCATGATGCCGGAGATGAAGTTGGCGAAGATTTCCTGCATGCCGAAGCCCAGCCCTACTGACAGCGCAGCCACCAGCCATTGCAGCTTGTCCCAGCTCACCCCCAGGGTCGACAGGGTGCTGACGATGCCGATGCCGACGATGGTGTACGACAACAGCGTGGTGGTGGCGTAGGCACTGCCCTGGGCCAGGTTCAGGCGAGACAGCACCAGTACTTCCAGCAAGCCTGGCAAGTTGCCGGCCAGGGCGAAGGTAATGCCGACGATCACCAGCGCGCCGAGCAGGTCGCCGAGGCTGATCGGTACCATGCTGGCGGCGGCGCCGGTGCCGCTGGTGTATTCGTAGAGGACGAAATTGTTGAGGTAGGCGAACACCGAGATCAGGTCTGCCCATACCCAGTACAGGCCGGCGATGAAGCCGCCGAGCAGGGCCAGGCGGATCAGGCGCAGCGACTGCTGGTTCACCTGTTCGATATCCAGCGTTGGCTCTTCGGTGATGACTTCGCCATCCAGCCCTTCCTTGGCTGCCGCACGCTTGGTCAACGCACGCTGGTAGGCCAGGCGTCGTGCAGCTACCGACAGGCCGCGCACGAAGGCAGCCTCGATCACCAGCCAGAACAGCAGCAGGTACAGGGTGTAGATGAGTCGGTCGGTAAGCTTCAGTGCGGTGTAGTAGTAGCCGAAGCACACGGCGACGAACAGGGCGATGGGCAGGGCGGTGAATGCCACCCCCACTGCCCTGCGGAATAGCGAGGTGTCACGGTGTGCCGGGCTGCTGAGCAGCAGGCGGCTGAGCAGCCAGGCCATCAGCGCATAGCAGGTCAGCACCACGCCGATGCCCAACACGTCGTCTGCCAGTGCCGAAGGTTGGTGCTCGGCCACCGCCACCACACCGACCAGTGCCAGCACCACGGTGCCCAGGCGGCGAACCCAGCCGCGCAGGAACTCGACCTGCGGTTTGTGCCAGCGGAAGTGGACTTCCGCCACGCCACCCGGAGCGAGGATACGGTAGGCGGTGTAGAACACCAGCCAGGCCTGGGCCAGCTGCCAGAGTGCGGCGCCCAGGTTGGCATTCTGCCCGCGGGCGTCGATCTGCAGGGCGTAGCTGCACAGCGCCAGACCAAGGCTGACCGGCATCGCCAGCAGAATGTTGATAAGGATTGCCTGGGGCGTGTGCCATTGGCTGTCACGGCGGAAGTGGCCGATATCCTGGTGAACTTTGCCTAATCGTTGGTAAAGGTATTTGCGCCGCCACAACAGCGCGCCGATCACCAACAGCAGCGGCAGGAACAGCAACGGGCGCTGGCTCAGGCCATCGGCCAGCTCTTTCAGGCTGGAGCCCCACGGCAGGTTGGCGACCTGGTCGGCCAGGCGCTCCGGCACGTATTGCAGCCAGTCCCAGTCCAGTGGCTTGTTGCTGGGGATCCAGAACATTTGCTCGTCGAGGGTGGTGCGCAGGCTCTGCGCGGTGCCCAGCAGCTGCTTCTGGTTGAGCTGCAGGGTGATCGATTCGTTGAGCAGCGCCGACAGTTCGCGGTTCAGCCGCTCCAACAGGTCGCTGCGGGTGATGGCCACTTCCAGCAGGGCCTTGCGCAGCTGCGGTGTCACATCTTCCTGCGGTTGCGCCGCCAGCAGCTTGTCGACGTAGGTGACCGGGCTGCTCATCTGCTCGCGTTGCTGGTTGACTTCGAACTGGTACAGGCGGGTGTCGGCGATCTGGTCGGCCAGGTCGCGGTCGACCTTCAGGTGCGGCAGGGTCTGTTTCTGTTTATAGAGAATCTTCGACAGCAGCAGGCTTCCCTTGAGCACGTTGATCTGCTCGTCAAGCGCCTGGTCGGCCTGGGTCAGGCTGTCGAGCTGCTGCTTGGTGCGCAGGTTCTGCTGGGTCAGTTCGTTAAGGCGGTCGGTGCTCTTGAGCAGGTAGTCGGAAAGCTTGAGGTTGATCGCGCTTTCAGTGGCCAGCAGGCTGCTGCCGCCGGCCTTCTGAGCCTCGATCGACTGCTGGGTGACGGCTTCCTGGGACTGGGCCAGGCGTTTGGCGTTGATCAGCGTCTGCAGGTCCTGGATTTCCTGCTCCAGGCGCGCAGCGCGCTCGACCAGCAGGTCGTGACGCGCATTGCCAAGGTCTTGCAGCAGGCTGTTGCCGGCCAGTTCCTGGCGGCGCAGCAGGGTCAGCGCGTTGAGCGAGGCCAGCTCGGCGTTGAGCTGGTTGCGCTGGTCGGCATTGATGGCTTTGCCACCGTCCTTGCCGGTTTTGAGGATGTTGTTGATCTGCTGGGTGCGGGTCTGGCTGCTGCTGATTTCGGCCTGGGCGCGCTCGGGGCGGGTTTGCGAGTTGATGATCAGGCTGTTGGCTTCAGACAGCGCCTTTTGCAGCTCGCCCTGCAGCGTGTTGCGTTCGCTGAGCATCTGTTCAAGCTGCGGCACGGTGAGGTTGGCGTAGCGCTGTGCCACCGGTTGTGCCTTGGTTTCCTTGAGCTTGGCCAACTCCTTCTGGCTGTCGCTGGTCTCCTTGGGGGCACTGCTCAGCTGCTGCTTGAGTGCAGCCAGTTTCTTTTCGTTGTCTTCCTTGGCAGCAAGCAGGCTCAACGTTTGTTCGAGCACCTGCTGCAGCGCCTTTTGGTCTGCCTCGGGCAGCTTGCGCTCGGCGATCTTGTCGAGGCTGTTCTGGATACTGGCGGTGGTCGGGGCTTCTGCCGCGCTAGCCGCAAAAGAAAGGGACAGGCACAACCCGAGCAGGGCTGTGCGAAGGTACACGCGCAGGGACATAGGCAGACTACTTGTGGATCCGGCTGAAACGAAGTTTAGAGGAACAATCCTGGTCCGGGTCGCGTTCCTTCGGGGAATCTGACGCCTACTTTCTGGATCTTGTTCCCGTCCATGGTTGCCACGGTCCAGATCGTGCCATGCCATTCGACCTGGTCCCCTACTACTGGAGCGCCTCCGACCTTCTGTCGGATGAACTGCGCCAGCGGCATTTTCGCGTCGAGGCCATCGAGCTTCAGGCCATACAACGCTGCCACCGCACCCAGTTCGGCATCGCCTTCGAGCACGAAGTCGCCGAAGAAACGCAGGTCCAGGCCACGCTGTGGCGCCTGGCTGAACAACTTGCCGAGGGCCGGCAGGTTGTGTTCGTGGCCGATCACGCAAAGCATGTCGCCAACCTCCAGCACGGTGCTGCCCGACGGGTGCAGCAGTTGCTCACCACGGAACAGCGCGGCAATCCGCGTGCCTTCGGGCATTTTCAGTTCGCGCAGGGCGGCACCGATGCACCATTTTTCTGCGCCCAGGCGGTAGACGAACATCTCCCACTCGCTGGTGATGTGCACCTCAAGGGCGGAGCGGGAGATCGGCGCCGGGTCTGGCGGAACCGTCACTTTCAGCAGCTTGGCCACCCACGGCAGGCTGGTGCCTTGCACCAGCAGCGATACCAGCACGATGAAGAAGGCCAGGTTGAAGAAAAGCTGGGCGTCTGGCAGGCCCGCCATCAGCGGGAACACCGCCAGAATGATCGGTACCGCGCCGCGCAGGCCGACCCACGAAATGAAGCCCTTTTCGCGGCCATGGAAAGCCTTGAACGGCAACAGGGCCGCGACCACCGACAGTGGCCGCGCCACCAGGATCATCCACAGCGCCAGGCCCAGTGCCGGCAGGGCGATGGGCAGCAGGTCGTGCGGCGTGACCAGCAACCCCAGCACCAGGAACATGCCGATCTGGGCCAGCCAGGCCATGCCGTCGAGCATGTGCAGGATGCCGTGGCGGCTACGGATCGGCTTGTTGCCCAGCACCAGGCCGCACAGGTAAACAGCGAGGAAGCCGCTACCATGCAGGGCGTTGGTCAGCGAGAACATCACCAGGCCGCCGGCCACTACCAGAATGGGGTACAGGCCGCCGGCCAGATTGATACGGTTTACCAGTTGCAGCATCAGCCAGCCGCCGCCCAGGCCCAGCAGCGTGCCGATACCGAACTCACGCAGCAAGTGACCCAGCAGGCTCCAGTGCAGGCCGGTCTCGCCGCTGGCGATCATGTCGATCAAGGTGACAGTGAGGAACACCGCCATCGGGTCGTTGCTGCCCGACTCGATCTCGAGGGTAGCGGAAACCCGCTCGTTCAGGCCTTTGCCGCCGAGCAGCGAGAACACTGCAGCGGCGTCGGTGGAGCCGACGATGGCGCCGATCAGCAGGCCCTGGATCAGGCTCAGGTTGAACAGCCAAGCGGCGATCAGGCCGGTGAGGGCGGTGGTGATCATCACCCCGACCGTGGCCAGCGACAGCGCCGGCCACAGCGCCACGCGGAAGCTTGCCACCCGCGTACGCAGGCCACCGTCAAGCAGGATGACGGCCAGTGCCAGGTTGCCCACCAGGTAGGCGGTTGGGTAATTGTTGAAGATGATGCCGCCACCATCGACACCGGCGAGCATGCCGACGGCGAGGATGATGACCAGAATAGGGATACCCAGGCGCGATGACAGCGAGCTGACCAGGATACTTGCACCCACCAGCAATGCGCCGATCAGGAACAGGCTGTTGATGGTGCTTGCATCCAAAGGCAGGTACTCCGAGACAGCGGGGAAGGGGCGTGGTAGCGCATTTTCCAGCAAAAGCTAGCAGGTCGCGTGCCAATCGATTCTAACCTGAGGCTGACGCAGGCTGTAAAGCGATACCGCATCGTCGCTGCGGCGTGCGGCTGTAATGGTTCGCCCACTGTCAGGCAGCCAAGTGACATGAATGTCAAAGAAACCATTTCTCTCGCCCAGGTGGCCCAGCGCCTGCTCGGGCAATTTCCTGATTTGCACAATCTGGCGCGCCAGGCGGCGGGCCATGTGCTTCGCCGCCAACTGGGGTATTGGCTGGATCCGGACGGGCTCTATTGGCACGAGTTCCAGTCGGCGGTCAGCAGTTCGTTGAGCTTCACCGGCTGGCGCCACAGTGGACCGCCACGACGCTCTTTGAGCCTTACCGAACTGGTCATCCAGCGATTCAGCCCGCAGCAGCAGGCCAGTGCTGACGAGTTGAGTATTTATGGTGGCTTCTACCGGGTGGATGCCAGCCACACAGTCTATGACGAGCGCAACGAAGTGCGGCTCGACCCACAGCAAGTACTGGAGGCGTTCTGGCGGTTGGATTTTGCGGGGCGCTATACCGAGGCACTGAGCAAGTTTCGGTCACGGCATGGCGAAGACTATTGTGTCCTGGCCCGTGCCCGCTTCATTGCTGCTGTGGGCCAATCTGCGCTGAGCCAGCCTGAGCGCCAGGAACTGATGGCGGTGACGGTCGCTGATGCCGCTCTGCCAAGCACCGTGCAAGGCCTGCGACAGGCCAGGCAGGCGAATGCCCAACCTCAATGGAACGCTCTTGTCATCGGCGGTATCAGCGCCAAGCTGATGTTCTTGCACAAGCTGAAGGCTGGCAGGTTGTGCCTCTATCTTGCCGATGCGCAGGCTGTGGTGAAGGTATTCGACGATCGCCATGCGTTCCAGATGTGGATGGCTGACCAGGCCATCACGACTGCGGGGCGAGAGCGGCTGGTCAGGCTGTTCGTCGGGGACGGGGTACTGGCGCAGTCGCTACGCCCGCGTCTACGCAATTACTTCAAGTTGCTCGCACAGTCGCGAGGCGACACCACGTTTTCAGGACAGGCCATTGAAGGGGACCTGTTCGTTCGTCTGCGCGATTCGGTCATGGATGATCTGACCAGCGACGCCCACGAACGGCTGACCACCAACGCACAGTTGCGCAAGGCCGATTGGCTGTCGGGCTTGCAAGCAGCGAGTTTTATAATTGCGCCGATGGCGCCGCTTGGCTGGCCAGTGATATTGGCATCGCTCGGTCTGGGCACCGTAAGCCTGGCGCTGCACCTGGACCGGGCAATCAATGGCAAGCAGGCCTGGCGCACGGCGGCATGGTGGTCAGTACTGACGGATATCCTGTTCATCCTGCTCGATATAGCCATGATGCGTGCCAGCGAGCTGTTCACTGATGGCCACGTCCCCCCGCGTGTGACTGGTCAGGCGCAAGCCTCCGCTGCCAAGGTCGATTGGGAGCTTTACATGGCGCCGGCGGCAGACGACCTGCTGGCTGTGTCGGATCAGGCGCTGGCCCGCCAGGAAGCCCTGTTGGGCGCGGTTCCGTGGGCTGATCTCGATGCCGTGGGGCCCAATGGCGAGTATCTGGATGCATTCGGTGAGCCCTACCCTGTCTACCGCGATGAGCTCGGGTTTGGTTCGCCCGCCATTGCCGAGTACACCAGCTCGCCGGAGCGCTACAACAACCTGTGGCGGGGTATGCCGCTGGAGGGCACTCGCGCCGGGAATATCCAGCGCAGCCATAACCTTGCCCGCGCACTTGGGCAGATTGGCGTCAGTAATCAGGTGAGGCTGTATCGGGCTGCCTCCAGCCTCCGGGGCACGGGTTTTCAGGCAGTTGGCGAGGGTGCCATTGAAGTGGGTGACGTGCTGGTGACAACCGACTTCACGTCATTCACGGAAAACCCCTATGCCCTCTGGGAGGTTTTCAACGACCCGCAGACCCAGGTCAGCGGCAGGGGGGCTTTTGATGAAAATGCGTTGGTGTATGTATTGGAACCGGGCGAAGACATGCAGGCGACGCCCATCGGGCCCTTTTCAAGGCGACCTGATGAAGCGGAGTCTTTGATGATGCCCGGGCGCTACCTGCAAGTGGAAAAGGTGACGGCCGTTCAAGGGCACAATTATCGCTTTACCGAGGTGTGCCTGAAGGCACTGGCGCAGGCGCCAGGCGGGAAGGCCGTGCGTGAAATGCGCACAGGACAGTTGTTCGATCGCCAGGCACTGGCGGGGCGACTGGGCGTCGAGGATGACTCGTTGATGCGCACATTCTTTGCGCTGCCCGCCTGAGCAAACGTGAAAGGGGCCGCTGCGCGGCCCCTGATCAAGGCCTCAGCCTTGCTTCACTTCACGCATCGGCTTGCCTTTCACTGGCGCATCCCCTGCCACGTAGTACTTGGCGGTGCTGCGTGGCAGTGGCTTGCGACCACGGATCTTGTCCGAAATCTTTTCGGCAATCATGATCGTGGTGGCATTGAGGTTACCGGTGATGATCAGCGGCATGATCGACGCGTCGACCACGCGCAGGCCCTGCATGCCATGCACGCGGCCTTCGCCATCGACCACTGCCATGTCGTCGGTGCCCATCTTGCACGAGCAAGACGGGTGGAAGGCGGTTTCGGCGTGCTCGCGGATGAACTTGTCCAGTTCTTCGTCGGTTTGCACGTGGGCGCCCGGGCTGATTTCGCGGCCACGGTACGGGTCCAGCGCCGGCTGGGCCATGATTTCACGGGTCAGGCGAATGCCGTCACGGAATTCCTGCCAGTCCTGCTCGGTGGACATGTAGTTGAACAGGATGCTCGGGTGCTGGCGCGGGTCTTTCGACTTGGCCTGGATGCGGCCACGGGCAGGCGAGCGCATGGAGCCCATGTGCGCCTGGAAGCCATGTTCCTTCACGCCATTTGAGCCGTTGTAGTTAATCGCAACCGGCAGGAAGTGGTACTGGATGTTCGGCCACTTGAACTCAGGGCGGGTACGAATGAAACCACCGGCCTCGAACTGGTTGCTGGCGCCGATGCCGGTGCCATTGAACAACCACTCGGCACCGATGGCCGGCTGGTTCCACCACAGTAGCGATGGGTACAGCGATACCGGCTGGGTGCAGGCGTACTGCAGGTAAAGTTCCAGGTGGTCCTGAAGGTTTTCACCAACGCCTGGAAGGTCGTGCACAACCGGGATGTCGAGGCTTTCCAGCAAGGCGCGCGGGCCGACGCCGGAGCGCTGCAGCAGCTGCGGCGAAGCGATGGCGCCAGAGCTGACGATCACTTCCTTGCGGGCGCGGGCTTCCACGCGTTCTTCGCTGTCGCCGACCAGGTAGGTTACGCCTACGGCGCGCTTGCCGTCGAACAGCACGCGGTCGGTCAGGGCGTGGGTGACGATGGTCAGGTTCGGGCGTTTCTTGGCCTGATCCAGGTAGCCACGGGCGGTGCTGGAGCGGCGGCCGTTCTTGGTCACCGAACGGTCCATCGGGCCGAAGCCTTCCTGTTGGTAGCCGTTGAGGTCTTCGGTACGCGGGTAACCGGCCTGCACACCCGCTTCAACCATGGCGTGGAACAGCGGGTTGTTGCCAGCCTTTGGCGTGGCGACACTGACCGGGCCGTCACCACCGTGGTAGTCGTTAGGGCCGATATCACGGGTTTCGGCTTTGCGGAAGTACGGCAGGCAGTCGAGGTAGGTCCAGTCTTCCAGGCCTGGCAGTTCTGCCCAGCCGTCGAAGTCCATGGCGTTGCCGCGGATGTAGCACATGCCGTTGATCAGCGACGAGCCACCCAGGCCCTTGCCACGGCCACATTCCATGCGGCGGCCGTCCATGTAAGGTTCCGGGTCGGTCTCGTAGGCCCAGTTGTAGCGGCGGCCTTGCAGCGGGAAGGCCAGGGCGGCTGGCATCTGGGTGCGGAAGTCGAAGCGGTAGTCGGGGCCACCGGCTTCCAGCAGCAATACGGTGACGCCGGCGTCTTCGGTCAGGCGGGTAGCCAGGGTGTTACCGGCCGAGCCGGCACCGACGATGATGTAATCGAATTCTTGGGACATGAAAGTACCCTCGTGTTGGCGGTGATCGGGGAGCGGGAACGCCCGTGCGCGGTGGCACGGGCGGGGCTAGACAGGGTTCAGAAAACCGAGTTGTAGCCGCCCAGCTCGACCTGGACCGACTTGATGCGAGTGTATTGAGCCAGCGAGCTGACGCCGTTTTCACGGCCGACGCCCGACTGTTTGTAGCCACCTACCGGCATTTCGGCCGGCGATTCACCCCAGGCGTTGATCCAGCAGATACCGGCTTCGAGCTTGTGGATGATGCGGTGGGCGCGGGTGATGTCGTTGGTGCAGACGCCGGCGGCCAGGCCGTAGTCGGTGTCGTTGGCACGGCGGATCACTTCTTCTTCGGTTTCGTAGGTGAGGATGCTCATCACCGGGCCGAAGATCTCTTCCTTGACGATGGTCATGTCGTCGGTGCAGTCGGTGAACACGGTCGGGGCAACGAAGGCACCTTTGGCGAAGTCACCGGCAGTCAGACGCTCGCCGCCGCACAGCACGCGGGCACCTTCTTCCTTGCCTTTGGCGATGTAGCCCAGCACGCTTTCCATGTGCTGGAAGCTGACCAGCGGGCCGAAGTTGGTGTTTTCGTCTTCCGGGTTGCCAACGCGGATGCGGGCAACGCGCTCGGCGATCTTGGCTTCGAAGGCCGCCTTCATTTCAGCCGGGATGAACACGCGGGTGCCGTTGGTGCACACCTGGCCCGAGCTGTAGAAGTTGGCCATCATGGCGATGTCAGCAGCCTTGTCCAGGTCGGCGTCGGCACAGATGATCAGTGGCGACTTGCCGCCCAGCTCCATGGTCACTTCCTTCAGCGAAGAGCTGGAGGCGCTGGCCATGACTTTCTTGCCGGTGGTGGTGCCGCCGGTGAAGGACACTTTTTCGATGCGCGGGTGCTCGGTCAGCCAGGTGCCGACTTCGCGGCCGCTGCCGGTCAGAACGTTGAACACGCCGTTTGGCAGGCCGGCTTCGGTGTAGATCTCGGCCAGTTTCAGGGTGGTCAGCGAAGTGACTTCCGACGGTTTGAAGATCATCGCGTTGCCAGCGGCCAGGGCCGGGGCAGATTTCCACAGGGCGATCTGGATCGGGTAGTTCCAGGCACCGATACCCACGGTCACGCCCAGCGGCTCGCGGCGGGTGTAGACGAAGGACGATTCGCGCAGCGGGATCTGCTCGCCTTCGATGGCCGGTACCAGGCCTGCATAGTATTCCAGCACGTCGGCACCGGTGACGATGTCGACGTAGCGGGTTTCGGAGTACGACTTGCCGGTGTCAAGGGTTTCCAGCATGGCCAGCTCGTCGTTGCGCTCGCGCAGGATGTCGACGGCGCGGCGCAGGATGCGCGAACGCTGCATGGCAGTCATCGCAGCCCAGACTTTCTGGCCACGCTCGGCGCTTTCGACGGCTTTCTCGACGTCTGCCTCGGTAGCACGTTGCACGTGGGCGAGGACTTCGCCGGTGGCCGGGTTGATGGCCTCGAAAGTGGCATCGCTGCCAGCGTCGACGTAAGCGCCATCAATGTAGAGTTTTTGCGTTCCGAAACGGGCCATAGTGTCCTCGCAAGTGCAGTGTGTGGTTTGGCCTGCGCGTCACGCTCCTGCCGGGTTGGCAAGTGCCGTGCGCGCATGGTCAGCAGCCTGGTCGTTTGTGCCCAGGGTGTGCTGCTTGGCCAGTTGTAGATCCATGTATTCGTAAGCAATCCGTATCGCCTGGTCGGTGTCGAATGCATCACCCGACAGGGCGCCACGCAGCCACAAACCGTCGATCAGGGCTGCCAGGCCGCGGGCTGCCTTGCGCGCATGGTACAGCGGCAGGGCGCGGCGGAACTGGCAGCACAGGTTGGAATACAAGCGGTGGTCGTTGATCCGCTGCAACCTGTGCAAATCGGGCTGGTGCATGCTGGAAGCCCAGAAGGCCAACCAGGTTTTCATTGCCGGGCCGTTTACCTGGCTGGCATCGAAGTTGCCCTCGATGATCACTTTCAGGTGAGCGCGCGGGCTGTCGTCTTTCAGGGCCTGGCGACGTGCTCTGACGCCTTCGTTGAGCATGCTCATGATGTAACCCATCGTCGCTGCGATCAGGCCGTTCTTGTCCCGAAAGTAGTGACTGATGATGCCGTTCGACACACCGGCCAAACGGGCAATCAGCGCAATGCTGGCGTCCCCCAGTCCGACCTGATCGACCGCCTGCAATGTGGCTTCGATCAACTGCTGGCGCCGGATGGGTTGCATACCGACCTTGGGCATCTTGCTATCTCCTCAGGCCTGCGAGCAGACGACAGGCGGCTGACTCGGCGAAGGCCAGTCTATTTTGTTTTGATTGAACGTTCAATCAATAAAGAATAAGCTCTGCGACAATTTGTGCCATTGACAGTTTTTCAGGCGGTCGAGAAGGCACGGATTGACACCCCAGGAAATCGCGTAACCCCCGGAATACAAGGTGTTGACGGGCATGAGCGATGCGAAATGCAGATTCTGCCGTACGGCCATTGGCCCTGCGACAGGCCCTTGGAGCGGGCGGGGTGACCTGTGACGAATGCGCGCACCTCCGTTGAGGCGTGGCATTTTCAGCAGGCCACCTGTCTGTTTTTGGCAACGTATCGATTCGGGATCACGGTTTCCAGGGTTCTTTTATAACACCTGATGCAGTGGGGATATTCCACCAATTGCTCGGGAAAGACTGATTAGCCTCCACAGCCGCACTGCCCGGAGCATTCGTGCAATGAGTTCTGCCTCACTTACCAAGCCCCCCGCCGAGAGGGTACGGGTCAACCGCGTGGTGTTCTTCACCTCCGCGCTGATGATCCTTGTTCTGACTGCCTTGCTGATCGCTGTACCCGAAACCGCCGGCCAGGTGCTGGGCGTGGCCCAAAAGTGGCTGACGCGCACCTTTGGCTGGTACTACATGCTGGTCATCTGCGGATACCTGCTGTTCGTCGTCTATCTGGCTTTCTCCGACTACGGCAGCCTCAAGCTGGGTGGCAAGGACGACCAGCCTGACTTCAGCTACGGCGCCTGGGCCGGTATGCTGTTCTCGTCCGGCATCGGTATTTCGCTGCTGTACTTCGGCGCCTCCGAGCCCCTGGACCACTACTTCAACCCACCGGAGGGCACTCCTGCCAGCCTCGAGGCCGCGCGCCAGGGCCTGCAGCTGACCTTCCTGCACTGGGGGCTGCACGGCTGGGCGATCTATGCCCTGGTCGGCCTGGCCGTGGGTTACTTCGCTTACCGCCACAACCAGCCGCTGGCACTGCGTTCGGCGCTGTACCCGCTGGTGGGCGAGCGTTGGGTCAAGGGCGCTGCCGGCAACGCCGTCGACATCTTCGGCATGTTCGTCACCCTGCTGGGCCTGGTGACCAACCTGGGCATCGGCGCGATGCAGGTGTCGTCCGGCCTGGAATACCTGTTCGGCATGGACCACAGCAAGACCAACCTGCTGGTGGTGATCCTGGTGATGGCTGGCGTGGCTACCGTGGCAGCGGTATCGGGTGTGGAAAACGGCATCCGCCGCCTGTCCAACCTGAACATCATGCTGTTCAGCGGCCTGTTGATCTTCGTACTGCTGGGCGGCGAAACCCTGCACCTGCTCAACGGCTTCGTGCAGAACGTCGGCGACTACCTGAACGGCATCGTGCTGAAAACCTTCGACCTTTATGTGTATGAAGGCGAAGCCGGCAAGTCGGAGCGCTGGCTGGGCCTGTGGACCGTGTTCTACTGGGCCTGGTGGATCTCCTGGGGCCCGTTCGTCGGCATGTTCATTGCCCGTATTTCCAAGGGCCGCACCGTGCGCCAACTGGTGATGGGCGTGCTGCTGATCCCGCTGGGCTTCACCCTGGCCTGGCTGTCGATCTTCGGCAACACCGCACTGGACCTGGTGATCAACCAGGGCGCCGTGGAGCTGGGCAAGACTGCGCTGGAACAGCCATCGATGTCGATCTACCAGCTGCTGGAATACTTCCCGGCAGCCAAGATCGTCATTGGTGTGGCAGTGTTCGTCGGTTTTGTGCTGTTCCTCACGCCGGCCGACTCCGGCGCAGTGATGATGGCCAACCTGTCGTGCACAGGCGGCAAGGTCGACGAAGATGCCCCGCACTGGATGGTGGTGTTCTGGTCTGTGGTGATCACCCTGGTGACCATCGGCCTGCTGTTTGCCGGTAACTTCGAAGCCATGCAGACCATGGTCGTGCTGGCGGGCCTGCCGTTCTCGGTGGTGCTGGTGCTGTTCATGTTCGGCCTTTACAAGGCCATGAAGCAGGACGTGGTGATCGAGCAGGAACGCGCCGAACTGGCCGCCCGTGGCCGTCGCGGCTTTAGCGAGCGCCTGACTCAGCTGGAACTGCAGCCGACCCAGGCCGTGGTGCAGCGCTTCATGGACAAGCAGGTCAGCCCGGCGTTGAAAGAAGCCGCTGCACAGCTGCAGACGCAGGGCTTCGAGGTGGAAACCCGCGTTGGCCAGTCGCGCAACCTGATGGGCTTGCGGGTGATGATGGAAGAAGGCAACCCGTTCGTCTACGAAGTGAGCCTTGACGGCTATATGGCCGCGCCGAGCGAGGCGCCGGTCGAGGGTGAGCCTGAACTGCGCCAGCGCTTCTACCGCGCCGAGGTCTACCTGCATGACGGCAGTCAGGAGTACGACCTGATGGGCTTTGCCCCAGACCAGATCGTGCGTGATGTGCTCGATCAGTTCGAGAGCCATCGCCAGGTGCTTGGCCGCGTCTATAGCTGACAGCCCGGCAGGTCGCCGTACCGCCAGGTGCCGCGGCCTGCCGGCAGCAATATGTAGCACCTGTTTCGATACCATTTCCAGGACGCTTTGTGGTTCATTCCACAACGAGTCCTGGTCATGCCCGCCACTCACGCGCACAACCTCAAACACGCAGTCGCCGCCCAGTTCGCCAGCCGTCCTACATTCCGGCAGGTCGCAGGTGAACAGATCATGAAGGTGATCCTGGAGCACTATCCTCTGGTTGGCGTGCATCGCCCTGAAATGACCTCGGCTGCACCGCTGTACCTGATGTCCCTGCAGCCGGATGGCGTCTGGCGCCCTCAGCCGCTGGTGGATGTGGTGCTGCAGACCCTGCTCGACGCTAAACCACTGGACCTCGCCCCAGCGGGTGACTACCGCCTTGGCCTGAACCCGCCCCGGCGCTTTTTCGCCATCGAATCGAGCCTCGAAACTGCTGAGGGCGATTTGATCGAGCCCGCGCGCCTGACCGATGGCCTCAACGCGTTGCTGCCAATGCTGCTTTGGCACTTCCAGCAAGCGCAGATCGACTATTGGAACGGCGACGGCACTATCGACCGGGACCTGTGGTTGCAACAGTTGTTGCGCGCCAACCTGCTCGATGGCCTGAAAGACGAAGCGCTGGACGACGAACAACGCAAGCTGCTGCGTGACCTGATGATGGGCAACCGCACCGGGCTTGATGTGCAGCTGGTGCGGGTAGCCTTACGTGAGGGCGAAGACACGTTCCATGAGCTGTTGCCCGGCTTGCTGATTACCGCCTCCAGTGAAGTTCGCGAACTGACACTCTGGTGTTCTCCCGAAGGCCTGGTCCGCAGTTTCGACGCCCAGGCTGCATTCGGCGCGGCGTTGCAGATACAGATGGCTGGACGTTACCGGTTTGATGAGTTGAGCTGGCAGGGCCTGACTGTGGAGGGCGACGCTTTCGCCCTGTACAGCGCCTCGTTGCTGGAAATCTTGCTCGAGCGCGTGGCCCGCCTGCGCTGGAGTGCGATCGACAGCGTCGACCAACTGGAGCACTACTGCCATTTGGCCTGCGACCCCGCATCATTCTTCGCCGAGTTCAGTGACCATGGCACCGGCGGGCTGGGCCTGGCGCTTCCCAAGGGCCTGTCGCGAGCCGATACGGATAGCCAGACCGCCTACCTCCAAGCCATGCTCGACTTGTCGCTACTGCAACAGCGCAGCCCAGCCCAGGGCATTCAGGACGGTCTGCCGGACTTGCACACCTATGCGGCGACGCGCCTGCGCGAAGCGATGCTGCATGACCACCCGGTAGACGCCAATTATTTTCCTGATGACCTTATCCTCACGGTCGAGACCTTTGTCAGTGACGGTCACGGGCTGGGCTTCGGCCAGAAGACCGGTGAAAAGACGTTGACCCTGACGCAGTTGGCGATCGGCCGCCTGGATGCCACCGCAGGAGGGGTGGTGACACACATCGCGCACCGGGAAAACCAGCTGATCATGAAGTGGATGACCATTGATTACGTCCGTGAGCTGGTGCAGCGAGTCGATATCGGCGGCAGTTATCCACGGCATGTTCAGTCGATGCTCGATCGCTCGGCGAGCCGCGCCGAACACATTTCGGCATTCGCCATACGCTGGCGTATCACCCTGATGTTCGATGCCGCGCGGGCGCGTGCGGTCAAGCGGCTCGACAAGTTCGCCTATGGCGCCCTGGCGGAATTCTGTCGTAGCGGCGCGGAAGGGGCAGCCGCTGTGCGGATTGCACCGCTTGCGTTCAAACGCTCGCCGACATCGGAGAGGGTCGACGTGGCGCATGGTTTCTACGTGATCGAAATCATCGAGTTGGGTGTTCATCTGTTGTACTGCCCGCTGTACACCGAAAAGGCGCTGATTCAGTACGACAGCGCTCAGGCACTGCTGGATGCGATCAGCAGCCCGGGGGCTTTGCAGGACAACGTGCTGCTCTGGATCGAGCAAGCTCAGCGCACGGTCTACGGCAATGGTGGCTTCCGGGAGCCGCACCTGCCCCAATGGCTGCTCGACCCTTACACACTCCCGGAGAAACCGCAGCCTGTCCAGTTGGCGCTGCAATTCTGGGCGCAGGACGTAGATCGGCAGATGTTCGAAGCCAAGGGCCGGATGCTGCTGGAGCTGGCGGATCGCAGCGCCATGAGCAACAGCGAGGTGCGCTGGCGGCTGGTCACGGCATTTTCCTGGGAGCTGCTGAATGTTGTGTTTCCGGTGTTACCAGGGCCGCTCACCTCGGTTGCCTGGCTGTACATCGGCATGCGCAGCTTGATCAACGATGTGGAGGGACTGGCCAGCCCGCATCTCGACGAGAGAGTCCAGGCGATGGTCGATGTGTTGAACAACACCTTGCTGGCTTTGATACACCTGCAGACGCCGAAACTGGCAGTGCCGGCCGTTTCTGGCGACCTGCCGCCATCGCTGCTCGAGGGGCCACCTTCAGGTAATGGGGTCGAGCTGGCGAACATTTCCACTGCAATGCGGGAGCCCAGCGCCTCGGTCGACAGTTTGCAGGCCTTGGCCAATACCCACCTCGATTTTTCCTGGCGTGGGGCTGGGGGGCTCAACGGCCTGTCAAGTGCCCAGCGCGGCCAGATGCGAGCGTTGGCGGCCAGTGTTTCGCTGGAGGGGCGCGAACCGCAGACGCAGGGCGTGGCCGCTGGGCTGGTACGGGTTGAGAATGAGTTCTACGTGCCTCTGGGCGGTGACGTCTATCGAGTCAGCCTTGATGACGCAGAGGTTCGTATCATTGGTCCGAACGGGGCGGTTGGGCCATACCTGACGCGCGACGGCGATATCTGGCACCTCAATAATTCGCGTTTGCGTGGTGGCAGTGGTCGCTCAGGCGAGCTGGCCCGCGAGCGATTGCGCAAGAAGCTGGACGGACCGATCGCCAAGGCTCAGGCCGAGATAGAGCGGCATATCTCGGCCGCGGAGGCAGCCACGAAGGAATTCAACGCGTTGAGTGAGCAGATTGTCGGTTTGCATGATCCGGTAAAAAAAGTCGAGGAACGGTTGCAGAAGGCGCCACCCACCGAGCCGGGCGAACGTGCGCAATTCGAGCAGGCTACCGAGTTGTTCAAGCTTAAGTTCCAGCAGTTGCAAGAGCAGACGAGTAAGCTGCGCAACCAGCGCCTGCCCTTGAACGAGAGATTGTTCCTTAACTATCTCGAGGCCGAACGCAACATTACCTATGTGCTTGACAAGTTGAGCGCCTCGACGCACGTCGGCAGCGTGAGAGATCAACGGATACGCTTGGGCCAAGTTCGCAAGAACCTGATCAGCTTTGGCATGTTCTTCATTGATGAGCTCCTGGCCTTGGGTGGGTTCACGAAATATGACCAACTCACCAACGCGCTCAATGTCGCACCGCCAGAGAAACAGGCCGAGTTGTATGCCAGGTTCCGGACGATGTTGGAGAAGTTGCTTGAAGAGCAGCCCAGGATCATCGATGTCTCCAGCCAGCTGGATCGTCTGTTGGCTGTAACCGATATCGACATGCAAGTGCCTTATGTCAATGCCACCTTGAGCGTCTCGGGCATTATCAGTAATCGCACGACGACTACGGTCAACATCCGGTTTTTTCAGGCCATGGGGCTGGTCGAGCTGGCCCTGCAGTGGCGCAAAGGTGCGTCCACCCAACACTACATGATCTTTCGCGATGCACTCGCCGGTCATCGTTTGCGGGTGGCCGCGCAGACGCATAATCTGCTGATGTTCTGTGACTTGCCTGTTGCTGAACGTATCGAGGTGCTGCAAAGCGCGTGGGACGAGTACCTTGCGGCGATTCTCAACGCCGAACGGATCAAGAGAATCGGCAGCAAGCTCATCGATGTCCAGCGCCTTGAGGCCTACAAGCAACAGATGGTGCAGCTGAAAACCATAGCCGGTGATGCGCTGGTAGAGGCCATGCGCGAGCAGGCGGCCGGCCAGGCCCGTGGCGCTCGCCGTGCAGTTTATCCACAAAAGAGCCTACAGGTGGCCTACACCCGCGCCGGTCAGATAGTGATTGGCAGCGAAGCGGTGGTCGACGGGCAGCCTGTGTTGGAAGTTGTAGGGGCTCTGAACGAGACGGTGCTGCATCGTTTCCATAAGCAGGGAGACGACTGGGTTGAAGTGGTAGCCCTGGACGAATCTGAATCGGAGCCTCGGTCTTCGACGCCAGACTCCGAAAGCAACAACCGGGAACTGGGCGAGGCAATACTGGCACAGAACGAAAACGTCATCGCCCAGGCCAGAGACCTGGTTGCCAAGGATGCTGACGACAAGGGCCTCATGTCGATACTGGACGGCCAGATCAAAGAAGTGAATGCGCTGCGTGAACAGCTCAGCGATGCCGACGCAGAGCAAGGGCTGCTGGCGCGTATGGACGATGCATTGATTCAACTGCGTCAGGCCCGCCGCGACTGCTTGGTAGAGCTGTACACCAAGACGCGCTATCCAGGTTCCAGAGGGCTGAATTTTCTCCACGAGCAGGGCCTGCTCGACGTGGAGTATGTCGGGCCTCGGCAGGTGGTCTCCGATGGCTATCTGGACGAGTACCGGATCAGCCTGTTGCATGCTCCCGACGAGCCTCGGGTTAAACCCTTGTGGGCCGCGCATTTCCACTTTGCCGACTCGCAGGCGGCGCCGACGGCGTTTGGCAAAGGCCATCTCAAGCTGTGGAGCCAGCGCAAGATGGGGTATCGCGAGCAAATGAAGGCGGCGAGCGAAGGGCAGGTATTGAGTATCTACCGGGGTAACCTGACCTACGCACAGGCCAAAGATGTGATTCCGTTCAACCTCTAACAAACGGCCGGACAGCCTGGTGGCTGCGCCGAGCGAAGCGCCGGCCTACGGTGACCCTGGACTGCGCCAGCGCTTGATAAAGCAATATGTAATGCGGGTGTCGGGCATTCTTGCCGCAGCCTACCGTTTTTCACGGTGGAGGCACCCAGCATGACCAATCCTCAGGTTCCAACATTCGATTTCAGACAGGTGGTTGCCAGGCAGTTCGGCGATCGCCCGACGCTGCGGCAGGTCGCCAGTAAACAATTGCTGCGCTTGTTGCTCTCAGAACTGCCCTGGCTGGCCAATGTCACTCCCGACCTGGCAACGGCGGACCCACTGATGCTGGACAGCCCGGACCCCTCCAGTCCTTACTGGACCACCGGCTCCTTGGTGGACCGGGTGCTGGCCGCCTTGCTCGATTCGAAGCCGCTTAGCCTCGAGCCATTTGATGATGGTCGCCATTACAACCTCGGCCTGACCAAAGACTATCGTTTTCCTGGCTCGGATAGTGAGTTCGATACCCGCCAGTTGTCAGGCTTGTCGCCCGCGCTGAACAAATTGGTGCAGCAACTTCCTGAGCATTTCTGCGAGGCTCAGCTCAAATACTGGAGAGCCGATGACAAAGGTGGTGTCCCGCGCGACAGCTGGTTGCAGTTGCTGTTAAGGATCGCGTTACTGCGTGGCCTTCCGCTGCAAGGTCTGGACGCAAAGGAGCAGGCGTGCATCCGTGGCGTGTTGTACGGCGGTGACGACCAACCAGCGGTGTATTTTGTCCAGACTCAGCTCATCAGCGCCTCGCTGCAGCATGATCAGTTGCAGTGCCTGATGCTGGTTTGCGGCGAGTGGGATGAGCGCGAGGTAGTGCTTTGGTGCGCGCCTTCCGGGGCGGTGCGCAGCTTCGATTCGATGTCAGCGTTCGGCCTGGCGCTGCGTGACGAACTGGCGCAGGACTATGCATTCGAGCAGATGCGCTGGCAACGCTATCCGGCCGAAGGCAACGTATTTGCCCAGCAGGTTTCGCTCTTGCTCGATGCACTGCTTTGTCGGGTTGATCGCGCCCGCTGTCTGGCCATCGAGGATGTTCCGGCCCTGGAGCGGCGTTTTGCCCAGCTCAGTGATCCTTCGTCCTGGTTCGAGGTTTACCAGGATGACACGCCGGCAGTAGTGCCGCCTCCAGGGTTGCGTGCCAGTGCTCCCCAGGACAGCTTTGCCTGCAGCGCCGCCTTGCTGCAGATCGCGTTGCATCAGCTCGGCTCGGGCGGCGTGGGGGCGTTGGAGGGTATCCAATCGTTGACCGACTACGCTCGTCAGGAGCTGGAGAAGCAAATCTGGGATGACTATAAGGTTCACAGCTCGCCGGACGATCTGATGTTCGACCTTTATCGTGCTCGTGGGGTGCCGGGAGGTTCGGCAACGGGCACGGGCGGTGGGGAGCCGTTGGAGCCCGCGGGGAGCATGTCGCTTACCCAGTTCGCCATCGGTAACCTCGCTTCCCTCAAAGGAGCAAGCATCGGGCGAATCTACCAGCGCGCCGAGGGGGATGAGCCGAAATGGGTGGATGCGCCGAAATGGCTGAATGCGGACGTCGCCATGGGCCTCGTTACCAAGGTGGATATTGGTCGTCATTACCCTGCCTACGTCGCCGCCCAGTTGGACGACCCGGCCATGCGCGCGGAGCGGGTCAGACGATTGGGTGGCGAATGGCGTGCTGCGCTGCTCGCCAGTGCTATCTCTGCCAAGCTTGGGGGAAAGATCAGAGAGGTCGGGTTGCAATGTGTGGTCGATTTCTGCGCCGGTCGCATCGACCCGGTAACGCCTCGAATGGTATTGATCCCGTTGGCGTTCAAGCGCAGCGCAACGTCGGCGAACATGGACAAGGTGCTGGGCATGTACCTACTGTACTGCGCAGAGCCTTCGCTGGTATTGCTCTATCGTCCGCTGTTCGCCACTGACACGCTACGTCAATACACCCATCTGGCGGATTTGCTGGGTCATGTGCGCGAGTCGAAGCTGCTGCAGGACAGTATTCTCGACTGGATGGCGCCGAACGTCAGGCCGATATATGAGCATGGGGGGTTCAGTGAGCCTCATACCACCTCCATAGGAATCGATCCCTATATCATTCCCGAGCGTCCAGCGCCCGCCCAATTGGCAGTCACCTACTGGACCGGCGATATTGACGAGCAGCTCTACAATGCGAACCGTGACCTTCTGCTCAGGCTTGCCGACGAGCAGACCGTATCCAATGCCGAGAACCGCTGGCAAACCCTGTGTGAGGGCGCATGGCTGTTATTCAATGTGGTAACTTTAGCGATCCGTGGGCCGGTGGCCTCCGTAGCGTGGTTGGTGCAGTTGCTCGCCTCCCTGCAGCACGACCTGGATGCCCTTGAGCGCGGGAATGAGTTTGACCGAACATCCGCAGTTGCCGACCTTGTGCTCAACCTGGGTATGGCGTTGCTGCATGGCAGGCAACCGCCACGGGAAATTCCCATTCATGAGCTGCCCGGCGCAGCAGCCGTTGAAGGCCCCGAGCCGCAGCGTGGAGCCTATGCCGAGCTAACCATCGTCCCGGTCGAGGAAGCGGCAGCCAGCGAGGGCCTTCGTGGGGGGTGGATCGATTTTTCCTGGCGTGGCCAAAGTGGGTTCAACTGGTTACCGCCTGCACAGCGGCAAGCACTTCGGGCAATGCGTTCAGGGGTGTCGCTCGATGGCAGGGTACCGTTGAGTAGCCCAGGCACAGCAGGCTTGTACCGTATCGACGACGCGTTATACGTCAGCTTGGCCGGGGATACCTACCGCGTGCAGCAATTACCTGGGGGGGTGCGAGTGATCGACGGCCACGGGGCAGTGGGGCCTTGGCTGAGCTCTGCCGATGGCGACTGGCGGCTGGACTCCTCACTTCGTCTGGACGGCGGCATGCCCCGGAACTCCGCCCAGGCTAGGCTGGCAAAGCGATTCGAAGAGTTACATCAGAAGGTCAACCAGCTGGACCAGGAGGTCGAACGCGCGAGGCAGCAATTCGGGCTGATGGCCAAGCAGTCCCTGGAGTCGAAGAAACCGCTGCAGAACCTGAAGGACCTTAGGAGCAGGGCAGCCGCAAAGCTGGCTGACCTGCCGGAGGGGGATGAAAGTGAGCAGTTGGGTAAACTGGTCCAGCGATACGATGAGCGTATAACCGAGTTGGAGCAGGAAGCCTCCCAACACAGAGACCAGTCGATAAAACAGCTGGAAGCCGCTGTCAGCGCCGATACGGCATTACTGCCGATATTGGCAAGCATGAATGAACCCAAGTACGCCAGCGAGCGGCAGAAAGGAGGCTGGGACGACACGCTTCGGCAGCATGAGACGACCGTTCGCGCGGAGATCATCCGCAATAGCGATTTCATCGTCTATGAACTCTGGGACCTTGTTGATTTGCCCCGGCTAGCCGAGATGCAGCAGGCGCTGGATGGCAGGCCAATCGGCCAAGTGTCCGACTTGTATCAGGCGTTCCGGCTCAAGCTGCAGGCCGCAGTTGACCTGCAGGATCGCTTGCTTGCGGGCTACGAGAGTCTCGATCAGATCCTCGCTGATACACCCGACGCCTTCGAAATTACCGGAGCCCCGGATGAACCTGCGCGGACGGTTGCGCAGCTGATAGCCAAGCGCACCATCAATACGGTTCAGCTGCGTTTCCATCAGGTATTGAACCTGGCGGACCTTGCCTTGCACCTGGACAATGAAGCCGGTCGTTCAATTCTTGCCGGTTACAGGGATGATCTGGCGGGCCTGAGCCTGCGCAATGCGGCTGAAGCTCACGGCGCACTGGATTTTGCCAACCTTTCGCCGCAGGACAGGATTGTCATCTTGCAGGAAGCCTGGGATGAGTACAGTGCTGCAATGCTCAACAGCGACCGTATTCGCAAGGAGGGAGGCAGGTTGATCGAGCCGGCGATGCTCGACCGGTACCGGGAGCATGTCGGCAAGCTCAAGCTGGATGCTGGCCGCCGTCTGGTCGAGGCGGCTCGCGAGCAGGATGAGTCCCGCGCGCCCACCAGTCGTCTGCCGTATCCTGTGTCCAGCATGCCGCAGCGGCTGGTGCGTAATGCTCAGGGGCAGTTACAGATCGGAACCGAAGTGCAAGTGCAGGGGCAACGCCTGCTTGAAGTGCGTGAGGGAATCAGCGAAGCGGTGCTTGCGACCTTTGAGCACGTTGAAGGAGAGTGGCGTCAGCGTGATGTAAAACGGCCTTCATTGACTGACGAAGCGCCCCCAGGCGATTTGGCCATGTGGGTGCAATCATTGCTGGATGAAACCAGTAAGGTGCGGATGAAGGCCAAATCGTATGTCGAGCACGATATCAAAGGGACCTTGCTCGCTCAGTTGTTCGACCTGCATCTGGCCAAACTGGAACAGGCGGTGAGTACCGTACGCGAGGCGGGTGGCAGCGACTCACTGTTGAGGGCCCTGGAGCGGGATGCGGATGCGTTGCGCGGTGAGAAAAAGCTCCAGCTCATCACCCTCTACACTGACACCAGCTACCCATCCGCCGAAGCCCTGCGTTACTTGCACGCTGAAGGCTTGATCACCGTCGAATACGGCGAGCGCCGGCTCATGCAGGATGGCGGTGCCTTTGACGAGTATCGTGTGCTGCGCCTGCCGAGCAGGCGTAACCTCTGGGCTGCACATTTTCATTTCCAATCTCAGAGTGATCATGGTGAAAATTTTGTAGCCGGCCACCTGAAAACCTGGAGCCAGCGTCGTATGAGTAGCCGCCTCGCAGCAATGGCGGGGCAACGGATTCACCGTGGGAAGCTGACGTTGGAGCAAGCCAGGGGGATTATTCCTTTCAGCTGACCTGGGCGATACGAGGCGCGAACCTCGAGCTCAGCGGTTGCTGTAGCGGCCGTGCTTGCCATGTGCAGGCATGGCCTGGTTGCTCCGCTCGGCGATCATCTGATTCAAGCCGATCAGGGTAATGCCTTGCCTCTTCAGGCCTGGCAGTTCGCGCTCCAGTACCTCGAGCGTTTGTGGGTAAGGGTGCCCGATCAACACCACCGAGCCTTGCTTGCTGGCCAGCGCAATACCTTGATGAAGTTGCCTGGTAATTGCCTCGGTGGTACGCACATCGTCGAGAAACACATCGCGCGAGACATGTGCCAAGCCTTGTGCCTGCGCTTCGGCAGCTGCCACCGTGGCCGCGCTGGTACGGCTGTCGACAAAGAACAGATGGCGCTGCTGCAGCTCGCCCATCAGCCAAGCCATGGGCTGGCGTTGGGCGGTCATGCGGCTGCCCATGTGGTTGTTGATGCCGGCGGCGTAGGGCACCTTGGCTAGCGCAGTGTCGAGCCGCCTGGCCAGCTCCGTCAGCGGAACCTCCGGGTGCCAGGCATAGGGCCCGGTGGCCGGGTCCATAGGCATGTGCAGGATCACCGTCTTGCCGGCCTTGTGCGCCTGGCGAGCAAAGTCAGTGGCATGCGGGGTGTCGGGCATGATCGCCATGGTCACTGGCCCGGGCAGGGCCAGGGTACGGTTGTCACGCTCGGCGCTCTGGCCCAGGTCGTCGATGATGATGCTCATGTAGGCCTTGTTGGCCGGCGCCGCTTGCGCGATTCCGGCCATCAGGCAAAACAACAGACACAGCAGATAACGCATAGGGTGGCTCAGTCGCCCTTGGTGATGTTCAGGCCCTTGAGCAGGCTCAGTGCCTGGCTCAGCTGGAAGTCGTCATCCTGCGGGCGCTCCTTGCGCTTGCTGCTGCCGGTCGGGCGGTCGGCGCCGCCGTTGCCGTTGCCCAGGTGGCCCTGCAGGTCGGCTTCCTTGAAGTTTTCGGTGTCGGCTTCGGCGGTGAGCTTGGCCGGGCGCACCTCGATGTCCGGGACGATGCCCTGGGCCTGGATCGAGCGGCCGTTGGGGGTGTAGTACAGCGCAGTGGTGAGCTTCAGGGCGCGGTCGTTGGCCAGTGGAAGCACGGTCTGCACCGAGCCTTTGCCGAAACTGTCGGTACCCATCAGCACGGCGCGCTTCTGGTCCTGCAGGGCGCCGGCGACAATTTCCGATGCCGATGCACTGCCACCGTTGATCAGTACCACCAGCGGCACGCCTGCGCTGGCATCGGCCGGGTCGGCCGAGAAACGCAGCTCGGAGTTGGCGATGCGGCCCTTGGTGTAGACGATCAGACCTTTGGTCAGGAAGTGGTCGGCCACTTCCACTGCCGATTGCAGCACGCCGCCTGGGTTGTTGCGCAGGTCCAGCACCACCCCGCGCAGCTTCTTGCCGTTGTCCTTGCGCAGCTTGGCCAGGGCCTTGCCCACTTCGTCACCGGTCTTGACCTGGAACTGGGTGATACGGATGTAGCCGTAGTCGTTCTCCAGTAGCTGGCTCTTCACGCTTTTGACCTGAATGACTGCACGGGTCAGGTTCACGTCGAACGGGTTGCCGCCGTCGCGCACCAAGGTCAGGGTGATCTTCTCGCCGACCTTGCCGCGCATCTTGTCGACGGCTTCGGTCATGGTCTGGCCGCGGGTCGGGGCACCGTTGATCTTGACGATCAGGTCACCAGCCTGCACGCCGGCCCGCGAGGCTGGGGTGTCGTCGATTGGCGAGACCACCTTGATGAAGCCGTCTTCCTGGCCTACTTCAATGCCCAGCCCGCCGAACTCGCCGCTGGTGCTTTCCTGAAGCTCCTGGAAGTCCTCAGGGCCGAGGTAGGCGGAATGCGGGTCAAGGTTGCTAAGCATGCCCTTGATGGCGTTTTCCAGCAGGGTCTTGTCGTCTACCGGTTCGACGTAGGCAGCTTTGATGCGGTCCAGGACCTCGGCGAAGGTGCGCAGTTCTTCCAGCGGCAGTGGCGCCTTGGCGGTCACCTCGGTGGCTGGCACTGCAGCGGCCTTGGCCGGCTCTGCGGCGGTGGCCAGGGGCGCGCCGACCGCCAGGGCGATGGACAGGGCCAGCTGGGTGAGACGAGGCGAGTGCAGCATGTCGAACGAACTCCTGATCCTGTAAGCGCTCCCTGGGGAGCATCGGCGCAGCACTCAGGCTGCGCCGTAGAAATGTGACTAGGCTTTGTACGAAAAGCCTTGATACTTGTTCATGCTGCGTTGAAAACAGCCTCGGAATGCTCATGTACTCCAGTACAGTCGGGCGCGACCCCGGCCGTTCCTCGGCTTTTTTCGCCTTGCCTGACCTGCGTCTCAAGACTTTTCGTACAGAGCCTAGCCCCGGCACCACTGCGAAGGGTCGGTAGGCCGGCCCTGCTGGCGGATAGCGAAATACAAGCCTGCCGCGTCCTGGCCACCGCTGTCGCCAACGGTGGAAATGGCCTCACCGGCCTTGACGATATCACCGGCATTCTTGAGCAGGCTCTGGTTGTGGCCGTACAGGCTCAGGTAACCGTTGCCATGGTCGAGAATGACCAGAAGCCCGGCACCGCGCAACCAGTCCGCGAATACCACACGCCCGCCGTGCACGGCACGTACCTGGGTGCCTGGGTTGGCGCTGATCATAACCCCGTCCCACTTGGCACGGGCGTCGCTACCGCGGGCATCACCGAAGCGTGCCAGCAATCGACCATTGACTGGCCATGGAAGTTTGCCCCGCGCAGCAGAAAATGCGCCGCCGTAATTCGCGCCATCGCTGGAAACCATCGGCCCGAGGGTGGTGCGGGCCTTTTTCGGCGGTTCCACTGGCTCTGCGGGCTCACGGGCCCGGTCGCGGGCAGCGGCGGCGGCCAGCGCTTCCTGCTGGCGGCGTTTTTCTGCTTCCTGCTGTGCCAGCAGGGCCTTCTTGCGTGCCTCTTCAGCTTCACGCGCCTGGCGGGCGAGGGTTTCCTCGATGGTCTTCAGGACTTTGGCCAGGTCGGCCTGGTCCTGTTCGCGCGCTTGCAGCTTCTGATCGCGGTCCTTCACATCGCTGTTGAGCTTTGCCAGTACCTGCTGGCGCTTGGCGCGCTCGTTTTCCAAGGCCTGGCGGCGGCTGTCGAGGTCGGTGCGCTGGGCCAGCAGTTGTTGTTGCTGGCTGGAAATTTCCTGTTCGACGTTGGCCAGTTGGCGCAACGTCTCGTTGAAGGTGCGCAATTGCTCCAGGCGCGCCTTGCTCAGGTAGTCGTAATAGGTGAGGGTGCGGGCGAATTTCTCGGGGTTCTGCTGGTTGAGCAGCAGCTTGAGGTATTCCTCGCGACCGTTGTTCTGGTAGGCCGAACGGGCCTGAATGGCGATCAGTCGTTGTTGTTCAACGCGGGCGCTCTGGAGTTTTTTTTTCTCGGTATCAAGGCGCTCCAGCTCGCCTTCAGTCTTTTTTAGTTCTTGCTGCAGGGCCTCCACCTGCTTTTCGAGGTTACCGATGTCGGTTTCGGTGGCTTTGAGGTCTTTTTGCACACCGGCCTTTTCTTCCTGGAGCTTGCTCAGCGTTTTCTTGAGCTCGGCAATGTCCTGGCGGGTGGCATCCAGTTGCTGCTGGGTCTGCGCACGCTCATCGGCGAAGGCCGGGCTGAGCAGGCAAGACAGGGCTAGGAGGATCAGGGCGCGAAGCATGGGGTTTGGCGTACCAAGGATGGAGACTGGCCTAGTATGCCCGCCTGGGCAGGCAAAAAAAACGCCTCGCTGCGGATGCAGGGGGGCGTTTGTCTGGAATTCATGTGCAATTGGGGCTGCAACGCAGCCCCTTTCGACATTCAGGCGTCGACCAGAATCGAGGTACCGGTCATTTCCACCGGCTTTTCCAGCCCCAGCAGCTTCAGCATGGTTGGCGCCACGTCGGCCAGCACGCCGCCCTCACGCACTTTCACGTTGCGCTTGCCCACATAGATGAACGGTACCGGCTCGGTAGTGTGTGCGGTGTGCGCCTGGCCGGTGCACTCGTCTTCCATCTGCTCGACGTTGCCGTGGTCAGCGGTGATCAGCGCTTCGCCGCCCACTTTGTCCAGCGCGTCGACAATGCGCCCTACACAGGTATCCAGTGCTTCGACGGCCTTGACCGCTGCCTCGAACACGCCGGTGTGGCCGACCATGTCGCCGTTGGCGTAGTTGACCACGATGACGTCGAAGCGCTGCTGTTCGATGGCTTCGACGATGCGATCGGTCACCTCTGGTGCGCTCATTTCCGGTTGCAGGTCATAGGTGGCGACCTTCGGCGACGGGATCAGGATGCGTTCTTCGCCTTCAAACGGCTCTTCACGGCCACCAGAGAAGAAGAAGGTGACGTGGGCGTATTTCTCGGTTTCGGCGATGCGCAGTTGGGTCTTGCCGTTTTTCGCCAGGTATTCGCCCAGTACGTTGTTCAGGCTGGACGGGGCAAAGGCTGCTGGTGCCGGGATCTTCGCCGAATACTGGGTCAGGCCGATGTACGCCGCCATCTTCGGCAGGCGCGCACGGGCGAATTCCGTGAAGTCTGGCTCTACGAATGCACGCGACAGTTCGCGAGCGCGGTCGGCGCGGAAGTTCATGAAAATCACGGCATCGCCATCTTCGACCTTGACGGCTTCGCCAATGCGCGTGGCCTTGACGAACTCGTCGCTTTCGTCGCGGGCGTAAGCGGCTTCAAGGCCAGCCAGGGCCGTGTCAGCGGTGTATTCGGCAGCGCTATCGACGATGAGGTTGTAGGCGGCGCTGACGCGGTCCCAGCGATTGTCTCGGTCCATGGCGTAGTAGCGGCCAATCAGGCTGGCGATACGGCCCTTGCCCAGTTTGGCGAAGGTGGCGTCGAGCAGTTCGATGGACGACTGCGCGCTGCGTGGCGGGGTGTCCCGGCCATCGAGGAAGGCGTGCAGGTAGATCTTTTCAGCGCCACGCTGGGCGGCCAGTTCGGCCATGGCCACCAAGTGGTCCTGGTGGCTGTGTACGCCACCATCGGACAGCAGGCCGAGGATGTGCACGGCTTTGCCAGCACCGACTGCCTTGTCCACAGCACCGGTCAGTACCGGGTTTTCGAAGAACTCGCCGTCGCGGATGGCCTTGGTCACCCGAGTGAAGTCCTGATAGACGACGCGACCTGCGCCGAGGTTCATATGACCGACTTCGGAGTTGCCCATTTGCCCGTCCGGCAGGCCGACATCCATGCCCGAGCCGGAAATAAGGCCGTGCGGCTGGGTGGCGCACAGGCGGTCATAGACCGGTTTATTGGCGGCAAAGATGGCGTTGTGTTCGGGGATATCGCTATGGCCGAAGCCATCCAGGATAATCAGGACCAGGGGTTTGGGCGTGCTCGTCATCAATCAAACTCACGGTTGTTCAAAGATGATAAAGACACGCATTTTAGGGCAAATACGCCACCTGCGGCTAATATTCGTCCCATTCCACCGACCGGCGCACCTGTAGTAGCAACATGAAGGTGGTTTTGTGGCCGGCCCGTCGGGCTTTGGTGGCACCAAGGGGCTGTGTATACTGGCCGGCATTTTCAATCGCCTGGAACACCGCTGATGGTTGCTCACCTGATTCAATTCGCGACAGATCACTACATCCTGGTTGCGATCTTCCTCATTCTGCTGGTCTTGCTGCTCATCAATGAAATCCGTCGTGGTGGCCAGAGCCTGACTAATGGCCAACTGACAGCCCTGGTCAATGCCGAGAAGGCCCTGGTGATCGACATTCGCCCGGCCAAGGAATACTCCGCCGGTCATATCGTCGGCGCTGTGAACATCCCGCAGGACAAGCTGGCCAACCGCATGACCGAGCTGGGCAAGCATAAAGAAAAGACCTTGATCGTCGTCGACGCGATGGGCCAGCAGTCCGGCACCATTTGCCGCGAGCTGCTCAAAGCTGGTTACAACGCCGCCAAACTGAGCGGTGGCGTTTCCAGCTGGAAAGCCGATAACCTGCCCCTGGTGAAGTGATATGAAGCCTGTCATCGTCTACTCCAGCGACTACTGCCCCTACTGCATGCGCGCCAAGTACCTGCTCGAGAGTAAGGGCGTGGCCTTCGAGGAAATCAAGGTCGACGGCAAGCCGCAGGTTCGCGCCGAGATGAGTCAGAAAGCCGGCCGTACGTCGGTGCCGCAGATCTGGATCGGCAGCACCCATGTCGGTGGATGCGATGACCTCTATGCCCTGGAGCGCGCGGGCAAGCTCGACGCGTTGCTGGCGGCCTGATTTGCACTGCATTCAAAAACATTAGGATAAGGATCTGACATGACTGACCAACAGACCAACGGCGCTGCTGCAGAAGACAACAGCCCTCAGTTCTCCCTGCAACGTATTTATGTGCGCGACCTGTCGTTCGAGGCCCCGAAAAGCCCGCAGATCTTCCGTCAGACCTGGGAACCGAGCGTTGCCCTGGACCTGAACACCAAGCAGAAATCCCTGGAAGGCGACTTCCACGAGGTCGTACTGACCCTGTCGGTTACCGTCAAGAACGGTGACGAAGTGGCCTTCATTGCTGAAGTGCAGCAGGCCGGTATCTTCCTGATCGCCAACCTCGATGCGGCTTCGATGAGCCACACCCTGGGTGCGTTCTGCCCGAACATCCTGTTCCCTTATGCTCGTGAGGCCCTGGACAGCCTGGTGACCCGCGGTTCGTTCCCGGCGCTGATGCTGTCGCCGGTCAACTTCGACGCCCTGTACGCGCAAGAAATGCAGCGTATGCAGGAAGCGGGTGAAGCGCCTACTGTGCAGTAATAACTGCCGGTATCAAGAAAGCGCCTTTCGGGCGCTTTTTTGTTGCCTGTGTGGGCCTCTTCGCGGGTAAACCCGCTCCTACAGGGGATCGCGCCGTTCCCTCGACCTGTGTAGGAGCGGGTTTACCCGCGAAGAGGCCCACACAGGCAACACATCAGCTCCCGGCAAACCCGTTCTGCCGCCACGCCTCATACACCGTCACCGCCACGGTATTGGACAGGTTCAGGCTACGGCACCCTGGCCGCATCGGCAGGCGCAGTCGGTGCTCGGCCGGCAGGCTGTCCAACACCTCGGCCGGCAGCCCGCGGCTCTCTGGCCCGAACAGGAAGGCGTCGCCTGGCTGGAAGGCCACTTCGTGGAACGGGTGCGAGCCCTTGGTGGTAAAGGCGAACAACCGTGGGTTGCCAAGGCTTTCCAGGCATCCGGCCAAGCTCTCGTGGCGCTTGAGCGTGGCATACTCGTGGTAGTCCAGCCCTGCGCGGCGCAGGCGCTTGTCATCCAGTTCGAAGCTGATGGGTTCGATCAGGTGCAGGGCGCAGCCGCTGTTGGCGCATAGGCGAATGATGTTGCCGGTATTCGGCGGAATTTCTGGTTGGAAAAGGATGACGTGAAACATGCACGGCTCCAAACGTGAAGATGACGGGCATTCTACCCCTGAACCGGACGTGCGTTCGAAGGCCTTCCCACGGGTGATGCTGTCATTGGCGATCGTTGGCTTGATGGTAGGGCTGATGATCGGTCGCCTGACTACACCGGACGAGCGTGAGCTGCAGCAGGTGCAAGTGATGCAGGATGGCCTGGAGCTGTGGTTCAACGAAGAGCCCAAGCTGCATGGCGAGAACGTGGAAGGGACGGTGGCGTTGCTGTTTCAGGCCCAGGGCAAGGCTCAGCAAGGGCAGCTCAGCCTGCAGGGCAAGCCGGTTAGCTGGCGGGTACAGCACAGCAAGGAAGGTTTGTTGCTGACGGTGGTGGCCGCGCGCCCTCTGCACGGCGAATGGGCCGGTGCAGAGGACGCTGGGCGCTGGCGGGTGCAAGTGAAACTGCACGAATAAAAGAGGGGATATCCCGGCCTGCCTGTACCAGGGTCCCCAAAAGGGGTACTGCGTATAAAGGGGGGATTTCCCGGCCTGCCTGTACCGAGGTCCCCAAAAGCGGCGGTGCTGCAAATAAAAGAGGGGTTCACCCGGCCTGCCTGTACCAGGGCCCCCGAAACTGGAGATGTATTGCTTATTGCAGGGGGCGTGCCAGTTTTGCAAAAGCCGTGAATACTGGGCTTTGCGGGTTATTTGGCCGGATTTTGAGGGGATTTGTGCCTTCGAGAGGTGCAGCCGGCACAGGAACGGTGCATTCAGAAGGCTGAAATGGCTGGGGCCGCTTTGCGCCCCATCGCGGCACAAGGCCGCTCCCTCAGGATCGCATCAGCCTGGGGGCAGAAGTGATCCTGTGGGAGCGGCCTTGTGTCGCGATGGGCTGCAAAGCAGCCCCAGCAATCTAGAAGCTAATTCAGAGCTCAGTGGTCATCACCTTCCTCATCATCCCCCCCAGCCACATTCATCCCCAGTTCCTTGATCTTGCGTGTCAGGGTATTGCGCCCCCAACCCAGCAACAGCGCCGCATCGCGACGGCGGCCGGCGGTGTGCTTGAGTGCTGTTTCGATCATGATCCGCTCAAAGCTCGGCACTGCGCTGTCCAGCAGGCTGGTCTGCCCGCGCGCCAAGGCCTGGTCGGCCCACTGGCGCAGGGCCTGCTCCCAGTTGGTCACCGGCGCGGCATCGTGTGGCAGGTTCAGCAGTTCTGGTGGCAGGTCGCCGATCAGCACTTCGCGGCTGGAGGCCATCACGGTGATCCAGCGGCAGGTGTTCTCCATCTGCCGCACATTGCCAGGCCATGGCAGGTTGCGGATGAACTCTTCGGTTTCCGGCTTGAGGATCTTCGGCTCGACTGCCAGCTCCTGGGCCGCCCGTGCAAGGAAGTGGCGGGCGAGGGCGGGGATATCTTCGCGGCGGTCAGCCAGGCGCGGAATGTGGATACGGATCACGTTCAGGCGGTGGAACAAGTCCTCACGGAACTTGCCGGCCTGAACCAGTGACTCCAGGTTCTGGTGGGTGGCGGCGATGATGCGCACGTCGACTTTGACCGGCACATGGCCGCCTACGCGGTAGAACTCGCCATCGGCCAGCACACGCAACAGGCGGGTCTGGGTGTCGGCAGGCATGTCCCCGATCTCGTCGAGGAACAGCGTGCCACCATCGGCTTGCTCGAAACGGCCGCGACGCAAGTTGGCAGCACCTGTGAAGGCGCCTTTCTCATGGCCGAACAGCTCCGACTCCATCAAGTCCTTGGGGATGGCGGCCATGTTCAGGGCAATGAACGGCGATGCTGCTCGTGGGCTGTGCCGGTGCAGGGCGTGGGCCACCAGTTCTTTGCCGGTGCCGGACTCGCCATTGATCAGCACGGTGATGTTGGAGTGGCTGAGGCGGCCGATGGCGCGGAACACCTCCTGCATCGCCGGGGCTTCACCAATGATCTCCGGGGTGCGCGCCAGGTTCTGTGGCACATCCAGGCCTTGCTGCTCCTGGGCGTGCTGGTTGGCGCGCTTGACCAGTGATACCGCTTCGTCGACGTCGAATGGCTTGGGCAGGTACTCGAAGGCACCGCCTTGGTACGAGGCCACGGCGCTGTCCAGGTCGGAGTGGGCGGTCATGATGATGACCGGCAGGCGCGGATGCTGCTCGCGGATCTGCGCCAGCAGGTCGAGGCCGCTGGTGCCAGGCATGCGAATGTCGGAAATGATCACGTCGGGTTGCTGGCGTGCCAGGCGTCCCATGACACCGTCTGCGCTGTCGAAGCTCTGGGTGGTCATGCCTTCCTGTTGCAGGGCTTTTTCCAGGACCCAGCGGATGGAGCGATCATCGTCGACGATCCATACGGTTTCACTTCGGCTCATGAGGCGGTGGCTCCTTGTTCCAGAGGCAGGTAAATCGAGAAGGCGGTATGGCCAGCGTGGCTTTCACACTCGATCAGGCCCTGGTGCTGGCTGATGATGTTCTGGGTAATGGCCAGGCCCAGCCCGGTACCGTCCGGGCGGCCACTGACCATGGGATAGAAGAGGGTTTCCTGCAGTTCCGGCGGGATGCCCGGGCCGTTGTCGATGATCTCTACCCGCGCTACCAAGCGGTGACGCACGTGGCCGATGGTGAACTGGCGCAGGGCGCGGCTGCGCAAGGTGATGCGACCCAGGCGCAGCTCATTCTGCGAGCTGATCGCCTGCATGGCGTTGCGCACGATGTTGAGTACGGCCTGAATCATCTGTTCTCGGTCGATCAGCACGTCCGGCAGGCTTGGGTCGTAATCGCGCACCAAAGTGATGCACCCCTGGCTTTCGGCATCGACCAGGCTGCACACCCGCTCCAGCACTTCGTGAATATTGGTCATGGCCAGCGACGGCAGCTTGTTCGAGCCGAGCATGCGGTCGACCAGGTTACGCAAACGGTCCGCCTCTTCGATGATCACGTTGGTGTAGTCGCGCAGCCCTTCCTCGGGCAGTTCGCGGGCCAGTAGCTGGGCCGCTCCGCGGATGCCGCCAAGGGGGTTCTTGATTTCGTGGGCCAGGCCGCGCACCAGCATCTTGGTGGTTTCTTGCTTGCTCAGTTGGGCCTCTTCCTTGGTGATGCGCAGCAGCCGGTCCCGCGGGTGCACTTCGAGCAACAGCAGGGTCTGGCCTTGATGCAGTATCGGCGTTACCGCGTAGTCGACGGTGATGGTCTGCCCGGTCAGCGATGTAAGCTGCGCTTCACGCTTGGTGAATGGGTGCGCCTGCTCGACCGCCTGGCGCAGCGAACTGAGCGCCTCGGTCGATTCGGTGAACAGCTCGCTGATGAACTGCCCATGGCTGCGCTGGCCACTGACGGCCAGCAGCATTTCTGCCGCCGGGTTCATGTACTCCAGGCGCAGCTCGGCGTTGAGCAGCAACGTGGCGGTGGTCAGGTTGTCCAGAAGCAGACGGTGCTGTGCATCGCTGATGGTCATAAGGCGTCGTTGACCTCGTTTGGCGCTTGCCTGGCACTTGGGGCCAGATCCGAGCGTGCTGTGGATCCGCTGATGCGAGACTCTCTTCCTGCAAAAAATGCAAGAAACAAACCAAGGCTCCGAAAAGAAGCGGAAATAGCTGAGAAAGGCCTGGATTTGCGCTCAATCGGATCAAAATTTGCTGAGCGGGCGCTCCGCGCGACCTGTTTTGGGGTGCATGGCGGAGCGTTTGGCGTTGTTATGCACCAATATAGAGCATTGGCGCGCCTAGTGTTTCGGGCACAGCTGTGCGGTTGCGCGGACCAGGGTGAGGTGGCGTATCGGGTCATTGGTGCGGGCGTGCAGGGCGTTGGCGAGTTTACGCGCGCAGTCCTCTGGAGGGTGCCGGTCGAAGCGCCCCAACTCGAATAGAAGCGTTGTCTGAAGCTTGTCCAGGCGAGGCCGCAGTTGGTCGACCAAATCAAGGACGGCTGCTGATGGCCTCTGCTCTAGCGTGACCCAGCGATCGAGCAAGGTGTATTGCATCAGCTTGTTGGCCTCGATCTGGTCGCTGAAGAAAGCTGCGGCGCGTTCAGGGCTGAGGTCATGGTCGGCAGCCTGCTGGCGCACCAGGGCAAGGACTTCGCGCTCGCGCTCGGGCGCTGCTACGGCAAGGTTGTGTTCCCACTTGTGCAGTGCAACCGAGCTGGCCAGGTCCAGTCGGTACTCGATGTTGGACAGGAGTGGGTTGAATTCAGGCTGGGAGGCTTCAGGAGCGATACAGCCGATCAAGGCAAACGGCAAGCAAAGTGACGTGATGGCCAGGCGCATGGTGTTCTCCATACAGAGGGAGAATGGATTGTGCGCAGTTGACCAACTGCTGCTTGTAGGGGCGTTCTGATTCGCATGTATGAAAACAAAAACGGCCTCCCGAGGGAGGCCGTTGTGATCATGTCATCGGCGCGAGGCGCCAATCAGATCAGCAGCTGTAGTACAGCTCGTATTCCAGCGGGTGTACGAAGGTACGGACCTTGATTTCTTCTTCGCTCTTCAGCTCGATGAAGGCATCGATGAAGTCGTCGGAGAACACGCCGCCCTTGGTCAGGAACGCACGGCCTTTATCCAGCTCTTCCAGAGCTTCTTTCAGGCTGCCGCACACTTGCGGGATGTTCTTGGCTTCTTCTGGCGGCAGGTCGTACAGGTTCTTGTCGGCCGCGTCGCCTGGGTGGATCTTGTTCTGGATGCCGTCCAGGCCAGCCATCAGCAGGGCCGCGAACGCCAGGTACGGGTTGGCCGATGGGTCCGGGAAGCGTGCTTCGATACGGCGGGCTTTCGGGCTGCCAACGTAAGGAATACGGATCGAGGCGGAACGGTTGCGAGCCGAGTAGGCCAGCATTACCGGGGCTTCGAAGCCTGGAACCAGACGCTTGTACGAGTTGGTCGACGGGTTGGTGAAGCCGTTCAGGGCCTTACCGTGCTTGATGATACCGCCGATGAAGTACAGGGCGGTGTCGGACAGGCCGGCATAGCCTTCACCCGAGAAGGTGTTCTTGCCGTCTTTCCAGATCGACATGTGCACGTGCATGCCCGAGCCGTTGTCGCCGTACAGTGGCTTCGGCATGAAGGTGGCGGTACGGCCGTAAGCATCGGCAACGTTGTGCACGACGTATTTCAGCGCCTGTACTTCGTCAGCCTTCTTCACCAGGGTGTTGAACTTGACGCCGATTTCGTTCTGGCCGGCAGTCGCCACTTCGTGGTGGTGAACTTCAACGGTCTGGCCCATTTCTTCCAGGGCGTTGCACATGGCAGTACGGATTTCATGGTCGTGGTCGAACGGCGGAACCGGGAAGTAGCCGCCTTTCACGCCTGGACGGTGGCCTTTGTTGCCGCCTTCCACGTCAGCGCCGGTCATCCACGAGCCCTGCTCGGAGAAGATCTTGAACATCGAACCGGAGATGTCCGAGTGGAACTTCACTTCGTCGAAGATGAAGAACTCAGGCTCTGGGCCGGCGAATACGGTGTCACCGATGCCGGTGCTCTTCAGGTACTCTTCAGCGCGCTTGGCGATGGCGCGTGGGTCGCGGTCGTAGCCCTGCATGCTCGACGGGTCGACGATGTCGCAGGTGATGATCAGGGTTGGTTCTTCGGTGAACGGGTCCAGAACGGCGGTTTCGTCGACCGGCATCAGGATCATGTCGGACGCTTCGATGCCTTTCCAGCCAGCGATGGAGGAACCGTCGAACATCTTGCCGACTTCGAAGAAGTCTTCGTCCAGCGCATCACGCGACGGCATGGTCACGTGGTGCTGAATGCCTTTGGTGTCCGTGAAACGCAGATCAATCCACTTGACGTCATGATCTTTGATGAGTTGAACCGACTTCGACATGTTGTCCTCCGGATGGTCTAGAGCGCGGTGGGCCGCTGCCCTGGAAAAAGGGTGTTGCCGGGCGCGGATAGTCGGCCAAGCTTACCTGCCTCACAAGGGAGCAAATTGCATGCCAGTGCCCGAAAATGGCGAGGGTGGGATAAAAGGGGGCGTTTGCGGGCATTTGGCGTTGGGTTAGCGGGTAAAAGTGCACCCTTACGATGCGTTTTTTGATCGTATCGCACCAATAGGGTGCGTTGCATAAGTGGTGTGCCAGCTTCTTGGGCCTCTTCGCGGGTAAACCCGCTCCTACGGGCTTTGCACCGCCCGTAGGCGCGGGTTTACCCACGAAAGGGCCGGAACAGGCACTGCAAAACCTGGCCTCTGCATTTATCTCAAAGCTTCTGATCAAAAGTTGGTCAAATCCTGAGCAATTTCCGATATAATTCGCGCCCCTCATTTTCGGCAGGCCCTGCGCGCGCTGTTAACCAATGAAACTTATCGTCAAAGTCTTCCCAGAAATCACCATCAAAAGCCGGCCGGTGCGCAAGCGCTTCATCCGCCAGCTTGGCAAGAACATCCGCAACGTGCTCAAGGATCTCGACCCTGAGCTCGCGGTCGATGGTGTCTGGGACAATCTCGAGGTGGTCACCCGCGTCGAAGACGAAAAAGTCCAGCGCGAGATGATCGAACGCCTCACCTGCACCCCGGGTATCACCCACTTCCTGCAGGTAGAGGAATACCCGCTGGGTGACTTCGACGACATCGTCGCCAAGTGCAAGCACCACTTCGGCCACCTGCTGGCCGGCAAGCACTTCGCCGTGCGCTGCAAGCGCGGTGGCCACCATGACTTCACCTCGATGGACGTCGACCGTTACGTCGGCAGCCAGCTGCGCCAGCAGTGTGGCGCCGCCGGGATCGAGCTGAAAAAGCCTGAAGTGCTGGTGCGCATCGAAATCCGCGACCAGCGCCTGTACGTGATCCACAACCAGCACAATGGCATCGGCGGTTATCCGCTGGGTGCCCTGGAGCAGACCCTGGTGCTGATGTCGGGTGGTTTCGACTCCACCGTTGCGGCGTACCAGATGATGCGCCGCGGCCTGATGACCCACTTCTGCTTCTTCAACCTCGGCGGCCGTGCCCACGAGCTGGGCGTGATGGAAGTGGCCCACTACCTGTGGAAAAAGTACGGCAGCAGCCAGCGCGTCCTGTTCATCAGCGTGCCGTTCGAAGAAGTGGTTGGCGAGATCCTCAACAAGGTCGACAACAGCTACATGGGCGTGACCCTCAAGCGCATGATGCTGCGCGGCGCCGCCCATATGGCCGACCGCCTGCAGATCGACGCGCTGGTGACCGGCGAAGCGATTTCCCAGGTGTCCAGCCAGACCCTGCCGAACCTGTCGATCATCGACTCGGCCACCGACAAGCTGGTGCTGCGCCCGCTGCTGGCCAGCCACAAGCAGGACATCATCGACCAGGCCACCGAAATCGGCACCGCGGACTTTGCCAAACACATGCCGGAGTACTGCGGCGTGATCTCGGTAAACCCGACCACCCATGCCAAGCGTCACCGCATGGAGCACGAAGAAAAGCAGTTCGACATGGCCGTGCTGGAGCGCGCTCTTGAGCGCGCCAAGTTCATTTCCATCGACCATGTGATCGATGAGCTGGGCAAGGACATCGAAATCGAGGAAGTGGCCGAGGCGCTGCCAGGCCAGATCGTCATCGACATTCGCCACCCCGATGCCCAGGAAGACGAACCTCTGGTGCTGGAAGGTATCGAAGTCCAGACCATGCCGTTCTACGCCATCAACAGCAAGTTCAAGCACCTGGACCCCACGCGCCAGTACTTGCTGTATTGCGACAAGGGTGTGATGAGCCGTTTGCACGCACACCATCTGCTCAGTGAGGGACATGCCAATGTGCGTGTTTATCGTCCGACATAAGACGCCGGGGCTGTATGGCGGCAGTATTCGCCATCGCCCTCCCGACCGCCGGGCCCGCTGAGCCTTAAACGGTACATATTGGCCGCCTACACTGGGCGGCAACCGAATCCTCTGATCGAGATACACTTGTGATCGAAAATCTGCGTAACATCGCCATCATCGCCCACGTTGACCATGGTAAAACCACTCTGGTCGACAAACTCCTGCGTCAGTCCGGCACTCTGGAGCGTAACGAGCTCAACGACGAGCGCGTCATGGACTCCAACGACCAGGAAAAAGAGCGCGGTATTACCATTCTGGCGAAAAACACCGCCATCAACTGGAACGGCTACCACATCAACATCGTCGACACCCCCGGCCACGCCGACTTCGGTGGCGAGGTTGAGCGTGTAATGTCGATGGTCGACTCCGTGCTGCTGCTGGTCGACGCCCAGGACGGCCCGATGCCGCAAACCCGCTTCGTGACCAAGAAGGCTTTCGAAGCCGGCCTGAAGCCAATCGTCGTGATCAACAAGGTTGACCGTCCGGGCGCACGTCCTGACTGGGTTCTGGACCAGATCTTCGACCTGTTCGACAACCTCGGTGCTACCGACGAACAGCTGGACTTCAAAGTGGTCTACGCCTCGGCCCTGAACGGCATTGCCGGCCTGGACCACACTGCCATGGCCGAAGACATGACCCCGCTGTACCAGTCGATCGTCGACAACGTACCAGCTCCGTCTGTTGACCGCGACGGCCCGTTCCAGATGCAGATCTCCGCACTGGACTACAACAGCTTCCTCGGCGTTATCGGTGTTGGCCGTATCGCCCGTGGCCGCGTCAAGCCGAACACCCCGGTTGTCGCCATCGACACCAACGGCAAGAAGCGCAACGGCCGTATCCTGAAGCTGATGGGTCACCACGGTCTGCACCGCGTTGACGTCGAAGAAGCCCAGGCTGGCGATATCGTCTGCATCAGCGGTTTCGATGAGCTGTTCATCTCCGACACCCTGTGCGCCCCGGATGCGGTAGAAGCGATGAAGCCGCTGACCGTTGACGAGCCGACCGTTTCGATGACCTTCCAGGTCAACGACTCGCCGTTCTGCGGTAAAGAAGGCAAGTTCGTCACCAGCCGTAACATCAAGGACCGTCTGGACAAGGAGCTGCTGTACAACGTTGCCCTGCGCGTTCAGGAGACCGACTCCCCTGACAAGTTCAAGGTTTCGGGCCGTGGTGAGCTGCACCTGTCGGTGCTGATCGAAACCATGCGTCGTGAAGGCTTCGAAATGGCCGTGGGCCGTCCTGAAGTGATCATCCGCGAAGTCGACGGCGTGAAGCAGGAGCCGTTCGAGAACGTCACCATCGACATCCCTGAAGAATCCCAGGGCAAGGTCATGGAAGAGATGGGTCTGCGTAAAGGCGACCTGACCAACATGGTTCCGGATGGCAAGGGCCGCGTTCGTCTGGAGTACAACATTCCAGCCCGTGGTCTGATCGGTTTCCGTAACCAGTTCCTGACCCTGACCAACGGTGCAGGCATCCTGACCTCGATCTTCGATCGCTACGACACCATGAAGTCGGGCCAGATGTCCGGCCGCCTCAACGGCGTACTGGTTTCGGTCGAGACCGGCAAGGCACTGACCTACTCGCTGGAAACCCTGCAGGCTCGCGGCAAGCTGTTCGTTGAACACGGCCAGGAGATCTACAACGGTCAGATCATCGGCCTGAACAGCCGTGACAACGACCTGGGCGTGAACCCGACCAAAGGCAAGAAGCTCGACAACATGCGTGCTTCGGGCAAAGACGAAGTCATCGCCCTGGTACCGCCAGTTCGCCACACCCTCGAGCAGGCCCTGGAATTCATCCAGGACGACGAGCTGTGCGAAGTGACGCCTAAGTCGATCCGTCTGCGCAAGAAGATCCTGGACGAAGGCGAGCGTACCCGCGCAGCCAAGAAAGCCAAGAACTGAGTTAGCTCAGGCTGAATGAAAACGCCCCCGGTCGAAAGGCCGGGGGCGTTTTTGTTTGCCTTGTGGAAAGCTCCAGTAGGAAGCGACTGTGTTTTGCAGGTGCTTGTTCGACGGCAAACCGAGGAGCCTTGTGACAATCAGAAGCCGTGCTTAGGTTGGCTGGCTCTTTCTTTGGAGCTTGGAACATGAATTGTCGTTACCTGTTGTTTATTCCGTGTCTCGCCGTCAGTTTTCAGGCCAGTGCCCAGCAGGCGTGTAGCGCGTTGCGACCGCAGGAAATAGCCCGCTGTCATGTCGAGAAGGTGAGACAGGCACCCTTGCAGTACCAGTTGGAGCAGAAGACACCCGCACAGGGCTATACGCTGTATAAATACCGGATGACCTCACAGACCTGGTCGCCTGAGCCCGTTGTTGAGCCCCGCCTGTGGGAGCACCGCGTCGAACTGTTCGTGCCAGACGTGGCATTGGCGGAGAAAGCGTTGGTAGTAGTCAATAACGGTGTGAGGTTTGGTGAGGAACAACAAATCCCTGACTACTCGTCCGAGGCGTTGAGTGCCATTGCCGTGCAGACACAGACTGTTGTGGCGTCGATCAGCGATGTGCCCAACCAGTATGTGACCTTCCGTGATGCACAAGCGCCGATGCGCGAGGATGATGCCGTGGCCCACACCTGGGCGCATTGGCTGCGTAACGAAGCGGCTGCCCCGGAGCTGCCGCTGCATGTGCCAATGGCCGCTGTCGCCAGCAGGGGCATGGACCTCATGGCTGACGCGTTGCCCGAGCTACGCCTCGAACAGTTCATCATCACCGGTGCCTCGAAACGCGGTTGGAGTGCATGGCTGACGGCCATGGCCGATGATCGGGTAGTTGCCATCGTGCCCAGCGTCATCGATGTTGCCGACACTTCCAGCATGCTGGAGGGCTTGCGCAAGCGGTACGGTGGTTCATGGCCATTGGCGCTTTGGCCCTATCAGGCTGCGGAGGTATTGCAGCAGTTGGGCAGCCCGGCCTTCGCTCGGTTGATGGCACTGATGGACCCGATGCAGTACCTGGATGAGCCGGGTGCTCGCCTGAAGATACCGAAATACCTGGTGTCCGCCAGCGGGGATGATTTCTTCGCCCCTGATCACGCCACGGACTACCTGCAGCGCCTGCCTGGCCAGACCAGCCTCAGGGTGCTGCCGAACTCGGACCATGGGGGCGTGCGTGCGCATGTTGTCACTACCCTCGTGCCGATGGTTCAGCGTATCCAGGCCAGCCTGCCGATGCCTCGCGTGCAAGTGGCTCCGGGCGAAGGAGCTGCGCATGTGCTGGTACGGCTTTCGGAAATGCCTGTAGCAGTTAAGGTATGGACTGCGGCTAACCCCTTGGATCGGGACTTCCGCCATGCCTGTGGGGTACGCTACACATCGCAGACGATCATCCCCAGTGAGGCGTTCAGCCTTGACTGGGCGCCGCCGGCGCAAGGCTGGCAGGCGCGGTTCGTAGAGGCGCGGTTTGCTGATGGTTTCGTTGTCACCAGCCCGGTCAGCGTTTTGCCGCAGACTTATCCTGAGCATCCACCAGCGGATCAGGGTGGTGCTTGCCGGAGCTTCCCCGCTGGTTGAAATGGGAGCGGTGGGTTCAGTGCTTCATGCCCAACTCGGCATCGCCACAGAATCGAGCGCCGCCCGCGCGGCGCTCGATTTATGCCCCGGCGCAAGACTCAACGCCCAACCACCTTGGGCTTGTAGGCGCAATACCCCGGCCGTGGCCCGACCTTGGGGTGGTTGCGGCAGGTATCCGGGCGCTTGTCATAAATGGTGCATAGCCGGCTTTTACGATCCAGGTACATGCAGTCGTCGTTGCTCATCCGGGTCAGGGTGAAGATCCCGGACTTCTGGTTGAAGCGCTCGATGATGCCTTCTTTTTGCAGGCGCTTGGCCACGTTCTTGGGGGGTTCGTCTTTTTCGAACTCGTCGACCACGCCGATACGGATCAGATCCTTGATCTTCACCTCCACCGGCAGGGTGCAGCAGGTCGAATGGCAGCCATGGCACATGTTGCTGGTATAGCGCTGCCAGGTCTCCAGGCGGTCGACTTCGGCCGCGGCGATCAGGGTCGTTTTCATCTTTATAGGGTGGATCACGGTCTTGGGGCGCGCGATGATACCGGAATTGTTCAATTTATGAACAACCTTTTGCCGGAATCGCAGAGTGGGCATGAAAACTGCGAACCGTAACTGTCGCTCTCTGTCGAAGGGTCTAGTCTGAACACTCTCCCTCCGCTTTCGTCAACTTGCCCGAGGATGCCGCATGTCCCAGGAACCCAAAGCACGTGACGCCGAAGTCGCGGATTTTCGCGCTGCTGTACTGAACAAGCTGACCTACGCGGTCGGCAAGGACCCCGAGCACGCCTTCGACCATGACTGGTTCGAAGCCATTGCTCTGGCCGCGCGCGATCACATGGTCGACCACTGGATGGATCACACCCGGCAGGCCTATCGGCGCAGCCAGAAGCGTGTCTACTACCTTTCCCTGGAGTTTCTCATCGGCCGCTTGCTGTACGACAGCCTGAGCAACCTAGGCCTGCTGGACGTCGCCCGCGATGCGCTGGAAGGGCTGAATGTGGACCTCGAACGCATTCGCCTGCTCGAGCCGGACGCCGCGCTGGGCAATGGTGGCCTTGGCCGTCTGGCTGCGTGCTTCATGGAGAGCATGTCTACTCTGGGTATCGCTGCCCATGGTTACGGCATCCGCTACGAGCACGGGCTGTTCCGTCAGGCCGTGGTCGATGGCTGGCAGCAGGAACAGACCGAAAACTGGCTGGATTTCGGCAACCCCTGGGAGTTCGAGCGCGCCGAGGTGATCTACCCGATCAGCTTTGGCGGCAGTGTCGAAACGGTGCACGATGCAAGCGGTAGCCAGCGCCAGGTATGGTGGCCGGGCGAGACGGTGCGAGCGGTGGCCTACGACACGCCGGTAGTCGGCTGGCGTGGATCCAGCGTCAACACCCTGCGCCTGTGGCGTGCGCGGGCGCTGGAAGAGCTGCACCTGGAGCGCTTCAACGCCGGTGACCACTTGGGGGCTGTGGCTGAAGTGGCGCGTGCCGAGAGCATTTCGCGTGTGCTTTACCCCGCCGACAGTACCGAGGCCGGTCAGGAACTGCGCCTTCGCCAGGAGTACTTCTTCGTCTCGGCTTCGCTGCAGGACTTGCTGCGGCGCCACCTGAACATGCACAAGGACCTGCTCAACCTGCCTGAGGCAGCGGCCATCCAGCTAAACGACACCCACCCTTCGATTGCGGTGGCGGAGCTGATGCGGTTGCTGGTGGATCAGCACGAAGTGCCTTGGGAAAAGGCCTGGGAGCTGACCGTCGGCACGCTCGCCTACACCAACCATACCCTGTTGCCAGAAGCCCTGGAAACCTGGCCGGTAGCGCTGATGGAGCGCATGCTGCCGCGGCACATGCAGATCATCTACCTGATCAATGCCTACCATATCGATGCGTTGCGGGCCAAAGGCCTGCACGATTTCGACGTGCTGCGCGCGGTTTCGCTGATCGAGGAAGACAACGGCCGACGGGTGCGCATGGGCAATCTGGCGTTTCTCGGCTCGCACAGCGTCAACGGTGTGTCGGCGCTGCACAGCAAGTTGATGAAGAGCACGGTGTTCTCCGAGCTGCACAAGCTTTACCCGCAACGGATCAACAACAAGACCAACGGCATTACCTTCCGCCGCTGGTTGTACCAGTCCAACCCTCAGCTGACCGAGATGCTGGTCGAGGCGCTTGGGCCGGAACTCAAGGACGACCCGCAGACGCTTCTGGCGGGCCTGGTGCCGTTCGCCGACAAACCCGGTTTCCGCAAGCAGTTCGCTGCCCAGCGGCTGCACAGCAAGCGTGCCCTGGCCAGCATCATTCAGGATCGCATCGGCGTCACGGTCAACCCCGAGGCGTTATTCGACGTTCAGGTCAAACGCATTCACGAATACAAGCGCCAGTTGCTCAACCTGCTGCACACCGTTGCACTGTACCAGGCCATACGCAACGACCCCGGCACCAACTGGGTGCCGCGGGTGAAGATCTTCGCTGGCAAGGCTGCGGCCAGTTACCACCAGGCCAAACTGATCATCAAGCTGGCCAACGACATCGCCCGGGTGGTGAACAACGACCCGACAGTGCGCGGCCTGCTGAAGGTGGTGTTCCTGCCCAACTACAACGTCAGCCTGGCCGAGAGCATCATCCCGGCGGCAGACCTTTCCGAGCAGATATCCACCGCGGGTTACGAAGCTTCCGGTACCAGCAACATGAAGTTCGGCCTCAATGGTGCGCTGACCATTGGCACCCTGGATGGCGCCAACGTGGAGATGTGCGAACAGGTGGGGGCCGACAACATGTTCATCTTTGGCCTGACCGCGCAGCAGGTTGAAGCGCGCAAGCGTGCTGGTGATTTTGGCGCCAGTGCTGCCATAGCCGCTTCCAACCGCCTGACCGATGTGTTGCAGGCCATTCGCAGTGGTGTGTTCTCGCCAGACGACCCTTCCCGGTACACCGGGTTGATCGACGGCCTGGTGGCCTACGATCGCTTCCTGGTGTGTGCCGATTTCGATGCCTACTGGGATGCTCAGCGCCGGGTCGAGGATCTGTGGCACACACCGCAGGAGTGGTGGCGCAAGGCGGTGCTCAATACCGCGCGGATGGGCTGGTTCTCGTCGGATCGGACCATTCGCGAGTATGCGACCGAGATCTGGAAGGCGCTGGATTGAGGCAGGCCTGTGCTGGCTTGATCGCGGGTAAACCCGCTCCTGCAGGGCCTTCATAAGCCTGTAGGCGCGGGCGCGCCCGCGAATCGCCCCACAACCAGACCACCGGCCTGGCGAAGGCTGAACTACCGACCTATTGTGCCGTCTGAGAGCCGTGGCGAGTCTCATCACTCGCTAGCCCGTCACTCTCCCTGTAAACTGCGTGGGTTTTTCATCCCCCCAATCCGTTCGGAGCCATACATGTCCCGCGTTACCCTGAGTCGCTATCTGATTGAGCAGACCCGCAGCAACAATACCCCTGCCGATCTGCGCTTCCTGATCGAAGTGGTAGCGCGTGCGTGCAAGGAAATCAGCCATCACGTGTCCAAAGGCGCCCTCGGTGGTGTGCTGGGCAGCATGGGCACTGAAAACGTGCAGGGCGAGGTCCAGAAGAAACTGGACGTGATTTCCAACGATATCCTGCTGGAAGCCAACGAGTGGGGCGGTCACCTGGCTGGCATGGCTTCCGAAGAAATGGACAACGCGTACCAGATCCCGGGCAGGTACCCGAAAGGCGCCTACCTGCTGGTCTTCGACCCGCTGGACGGTTCGTCGAACATCGACGTCAACGTGTCGGTCGGTACCATCTTCTCGGTTCTGCGTTGCCCTAACCAGTACCTGAGCCAGAACGAAAGCCTCAACGAAGAAGCGTTCCTGCAGCCAGGTACCGAGCAGGTTGCTGCCGGTTATGCCATCTACGGCCCGCAGACCATGCTGATCCTGACCCTGGGCAACGGCGTCAAGGGCTTCACCCTGGATCGCGAACTGGGCAGCTTCGTGCTGACCCACGAAAACATCCGCGTACCGGAGACCACCGCCGAGTTCGCCATCAACATGTCCAACCAGCGCCACTGGGAAGCCCCGGTACAGCGCTATGTGGGCGAACTGCTGGCAGGCGAGACCGGCCCGCTGAAGAAGAACTACAACATGCGCTGGATCGCCTCGATGGTGGCCGACGTGCACCGCATCCTGACCCGTGGCGGCCTGTTCATGTACCCACGTGACGCCCGCGAACCAAGCAAGCCGGGCAAGTTGCGCCTGATGTACGAAGCCAACCCGATGTCGTTCATCATCGAACAGGCCGGTGGCGCTTCCACCAACGGTTACGATCGCATCCTCGACATCAAGCCAGAAAGCCTGCACCAGCGCGTGTCGGTGATTCTCGGCTCGAAGGAAGAGGTCGAGCGCGTTACCGCTTACCACAAGGAGTAAATCATGCTCGCACCTTGGCAGCCGTTGCTGGAATGGTGGTTCGGTTGGGGCACCAGTGCCCAGGCCGTGGCTGACGAGAAGAGCACGCTGTGGTTCGGCAAGCATTACGATGCCGACGCCCATGCGCTTTTTGGCGACTTGGTCGAGCACGCCCTGGCGGGTGGGCTCGAAGAGTGGCAGCAAAGCCCGCAGGGCTGGCTGGGCCTGCTGATTTTGCTCGACCAGCTGCCACGCATGATCTACCGCGACACGCCGCGTGCCTTCGAGGGCGACCGGCGTGCTCAGGTGGTGGCCATGCAGGGCCTGCAGAAGGGCTGGGATTACCAGCTGCTGCCGATCCAGCGCGTGTTCGTGCTGCTGGTACTGGAGCATGCCGAAGTGCTGGACTGGCAGAACCTGTGCGTTGAGCGTTATCGAATGCTGCTGGACGAACAGCCCGAGGCCAACCGCCGGCTGTTCGAAGGCTTCCTCGACTATGCCGAACAGCACCAGCGCGTAATTGCCCGCTTCGGGCGCTTCCCGCACCGCAACCTGGTGCTGGAGCGGCCGAGCACCAGCGAAGAGATGGACTTTTTGCTGGAGCCTGGGTCCCGGTTCTAAGGCCCAAGGGGCCTGCTGCGCAGGCATCGCGACGCAAGGCCGCTCCAATTAGGGGCGGCCTTTTTTATTGGGCGCATGATTAATGCTTTGTGATTAATCGCACAATAGTGGCCATCCGACCAATGGTGTAGGGGGATAGGGGGTGGGGCAGGGAACCTGGGAGGGATTTTCACGTCGAAGGTCACTGCAGGCCACTCGCCTGTATCATCTTTCAGGAGTGTCCCTTCATGTCGTTGCGTTCCCTCGCCCTGTTGTCGCTGTGCGTCGTGCTGACTGCCTGCAGCAAGATCAATCAGGAAAACTATTCCAAGATCAAGGCCGGTATGAACAAGGCCGAGGTCGAGCAGTTGCTCGGCACGCCGACCGAGTGTTCTGGCGCGTTGGGCATGAGCAGCTGCACCTGGGGGGACGAGAAGAGCTTCATCAGCGTGCAGTACGCAGCTGACAAAGTGCTGATGTATTCCGGGCAGGGCCTCAAATGAGGCGTGCGTACCTGCTGATGGGGGTATGCCTGGCGTTGCTGCTGGGCGGTTGTGCAGGTTCCGTGCACGACCCGCTGGCGCCGAAAACCGCCGGCCATGTCGACCTCAAGCGCTACCAGGGCAAATGGTACGAGCTGGCGCGCCTGCCCATGCGCTTCCAGGAAGGCTGCGAGCAGTCCGAGGCCCATTACAACCTCAGGCCTGATGGCAGTTATGGCGTGCTCAACCGCTGCCGCACCATGGGTGATGAATGGCTTCGCGCGGAAGGGCATGCGAATATCCAGGAGCCGGGGCACACCGACAAGCTGTGGGTCGAGTTCGATAACTGGTTCACCAGGCTGGTGCCTGGCGTGGCGCGGGGTGAGTACTGGATTCTTTATGTGGACGACCACTACCGCACGGCAATCGTCGGCAGCCCGGACCGCAAGTACCTTTGGATTCTGTCGCGCACGCCGACACTGCCGGCTTGGGAGCGCGAGAACCTGCTGTCCAGGGCGCGGCAGCAGGGGTATGACACCAGCCGCTTGATCTGGCGGGCGTCCGATCAGCAAATTGTAAAAATGCACTGAGTTTTTTGGGGTTGCGTGGCAACCCTTCGCGGGCAAGCCCGCTCCCACAGGTTCTGCGCTGAACCCTGGGCTGCCCCCAAGACGTTTTGTGGGGCAGTCCACCACCCTGTGGGAGCGGGCTTGCCCGCGAAGGGCTGCAACGCAGCCCCGGTACGCTCAGCCCAAAAGCTGGCGCAACACCTTGGCAAACGCCCGCCCGCTTTCTTCTTCTTGGGCATGCCGCCCCTGGCGCACTACCCACTGCCCATTCACCATCACATCGCGCACCTGGCGATCGCCGCCGGCAAACAGCCAGCGGTTGAGAATGGCATCACCCTCCGCCATGGCGATGTAGGGGTCCTGCCCATCGAGCACCAGCCAGTCGGCACGCTTGCCCACTGCCAACTCGCCGACCGCCTGACCCAGCGCCTGCGCGCCGCCGGCCAGCGCCGCGTCATACAGCGTGCGCCCGACCATCGGCTGGTCGCCGCGATACAGGCGGTTGCGTCGCTGGTCCCGCAGGCGCTGGCCGTATTCCAGCCAGCGCAGCTCCTCCACCACGCTTAGCGACACATGGCTGTCCGAACCAATGCCCATGCGCCCGCCCTGTGCCAGGAAATCCACTGCCGGGAAGATCCCATCGCCCAGGTTGGCTTCGGTGGTCAGGCATAACCCGGCCACCGCGCCGCTGCGGGCCATGGCAGTCACTTCGTCCGGTTCGGCATGGGTAGCGTGTACCAGGCACCAGCGGCGGTCCACGTCCACATGCTCGTACAGCCACTGCAGCGGGCGCAGGCCGCTCCAGGCCAGGCAATCGTCGACTTCCTTCTGCTGTTCGGCGATGTGGATATGCACTGGGCACTGCCTGTCGCTGGCCGCCAGCACTTCGGCGATCTGCCCAGGCGTCACCGCCCGCAGCGAGTGGAAGCACAGGCCCAGTTGCTGCGCCGGTTGCGCGGCCAGCAACGGGGCGAGCTGGGCTTGCAGCTGCAGGTACTGCCCGGTGGAGTTGATGAAGCGCCGCTGCCCGTCGTTCGGCGCCTGGCCGCCAAAGCCTGCATGGCTGTACAGCACCGGCAGCAAGGTCAGGCCAATGCCGCTATCGGCTGCGGCCGCGCTGATGCGTCGCGACAGCTCGGCCGGGTCGGCGTAGGGTTTGCCGGCCTGGTCGTGGTGCACGTAGTGGAACTCTGCCACCGAGGTATAACCGGCCTTGAGCATCTCGATGTACAGCTGGCGGGCGATGACCTGAAGCTGCTCTGGGTTGATCTGCCCGACCAGGCGGTACATCAGGTCTCGCCAGGTCCAGAAACTGTCGTTGGGGTTGCCGGCAACTTCCGCCAGGCCTGCCATGGCGCGCTGGAAAGCATGCGAGTGCAGGTTGGGCATGCCGGGCAGCAGCGGGCCGGCCAGGCGCTCGGCGTCTTCGGCCGAAGCGCCAGGCTCGATGCTGGCCACACGGCCATCGCTGGCGACCTCGATACGCACATGGCTGGCCCAGCCCGTAGGTAGCAGGGCGCGTTCGGCGAAGTAGGCTGACATCGGTGGAATCCTGTTATTGTTAACTTGTATATACATATACAGGCGTTTGCCTGCCGGGTAAACTGCGGCAAGCTACCGCTCATTTCATTTGCACAAGGATCCATCGCCGTGCCGACACCTCCTGTCTCCGTGCTGGTTGCCCAGATGGGCGAGGGCCCGGCGCCGCTCTACGCCCGGGTCAAACAGATGATCATCCAGCAGATCGACAACGGCAGCTGGCCACCGCATCATCGGGTACCCTCCGAGAGCGAGCTGGTCAACGAGCTGGGTTTCAGCCGCATGACCATCAACCGCGCCCTGCGTGAACTCACCGCCGAAGGCCTGTTGGTGCGCATGCAAGGGGTCGGCACCTTCGTGGCCGAGCCCAAGGGCCGTTCGGCGCTGTTCGAGGTCAACAACATTGCCGACGAAATTGCCGCGCGTGGCCACCAGCATAGCTGCCAGGTGATCACGCTTGCCGAAGAAGCGGCCGGCTCCGAACGGGCGCTGGCCCTGGACATGCGTGAAGGTCAGCGAGTGTTCCATTCGCTGATCGTGCATTTCGAGAACGGCGTGCCGGTGCAGATCGAAGACCGTTACGTCAACGCGGCCATTGCGCCCGATTACCTCAAGCAAGACTTCACCCGGCAGACGCCTTACGCCTACCTGTCCCAGGTGGCGCCGCTGACGGAGGGCGAGCACGTGGTCGAGGCAATCCTGGCTGAGCCGGAAGAATGCACCCTGTTGCAGATCGACCGGGGCGAGCCTTGCCTGCTGATTCGTCGTCGCACCTGGTCCGGCCGCCAGCCGGTGACCGCTGCACGGCTGATCCACCCCGGTTCCCGTCATCGCCTGGAAGGACGTTTCAGCAAATGAGTCAGCTGCAGTTGTTGCGTGCGCACGATTACCCGCGCATGCCTTGGAAGAACGGTGGCGGTTTCACCGAAGAGATTACCCGCGACAGTGGCGAGGGTCTGGACGGTTTTGGTTGGCGTCTGTCGATTGCCGACATCGAAGAGTCGGGCGGCTTTTCCGCCTTCGCCGGCTACCAGCGGATCATCACCGTGCTGCAGGGCGACGGCATGCGCCTGCTGGTCGACGGCCTGGCCAGCCGGCCATTGCTGGCGTTCGATGCGTTTGCCTTCAGCGGCGAGAGCCAGGTCAGCTGCAAGTTGCTGGGCGGGGCGATCCGCGATTTCAACCTGATCTATGCACCGCAGCGATATCGGGCGCGCTTGCAGTGGCTGGATGGCACCAGCCGGGTGTACAGCTCGGCGTCGACGGTGTTGTTGTTTGCTGCCAGCAGCCTGGTCGAAGTCACTATTTCCGGGCGCGAGACGCAGCGGTTGGGGTTGTTCGACTGCTTGCGGCTGGAAGGCAATGATGAATTGCTGGGGCTGGTTGTGCAGGGGCGATGCTGCCTGATCGAACTTGATGGGCGCTGAAGGTTCGGCTGTAGATTTTTGGCGCCTGTGAGATCGAGCGCCGCGCGGGCGGCGCTCGATCTACGCACCGCCGCAGAACTTAAGCCGGACCGGCGCTCGCTTTACCCCCCCCCCAAAAAAAAAGTCAAGGTAGGAACGGCAAGGACCGATTATTTTGGTTGTCCATGCTTGTACATACAAGTAAAGGTGTGTTTGTATATTGACCACGACATACCCGCCCGCGGACGACCGCAGAGGACCTTTCCCGTGACCGACAACAACAAATACCGTGACGTTGAAATCCGTGCCCCACGTGGCAACAAGCTGACCGCCAAAAGCTGGCTGACCGAAGCGCCACTGCGCATGCTGATGAACAACCTCGATCCACAGGTCGCGGAAAACCCGAAAGAGCTGGTGGTATACGGCGGTATCGGCCGCGCCGCGCGCAACTGGGCGTGCTACGACAAGATCGTCGAAACCCTGACCCGCCTGGAAGACGACGAAACCCTGCTGGTGCAGTCGGGCAAGCCGGTCGGTGTGTTCAAGACCCACAGCAACGCACCGCGCGTGCTGATCGCCAACTCCAACCTGGTGCCACACTGGGCCAATTGGGAACACTTCAACGAACTGGACGCCAAGGGCCTGGCCATGTACGGCCAGATGACCGCCGGCAGCTGGATCTACATCGGCAGCCAGGGCATCGTCCAGGGCACCTATGAAACCTTCGTCGAAGCCGGTCGCCAGCACTACGGCGGCAGCCTGAAGGGCAAGTGGGTACTCACCGCTGGCCTGGGCGGCATGGGCGGCGCCCAGCCACTGGCCGCGACCCTGGCCGGGGCTTGCTCGCTGAACATCGAATGCCAGCAGAGCCGTATCGACTTCCGCCTGGAAACCCGCTACGTCGACGAGCAGGCCACTGACCTCGACGACGCCCTGGCACGCATCGCCAAGTACACCGCCGAAGGCAAGGCCATCTCCATCGCCCTGCACGGCAACGCCGCCGAAATCCTCCCAGAGCTGGTCAAACGTGGCGTGCGCCCGGACATGGTCACCGACCAGACCAGCGCCCACGACCCACTGAACGGCTACCTGCCTGCCGGCTGGACCTGGGAACAGTACCGCGACCGTGCGCAGACCGAACCGGCTGCAGTGGTCAAGGCTGCCAAGCAGTCTATGGCCGTGCACGTGCAGGCCATGCTGGACTTCCAGAAGCAGGGCATCCCGACCTTCGACTACGGCAACAACATCCGCCAGATGGCCAAGGAGGAGGGCGTGGCCAATGCCTTCGACTTCCCAGGCTTCGTCCCGGCCTACATCCGCCCACTGTTCTGCCGCGGGGTCGGCCCGTTCCGCTGGGCGGCGCTGTCCGGTGAAGCCGAGGACATCTACAAGACCGACGCCAAGGTCAAGGAACTGATCCCCGACGACGCCCACCTGCACCGCTGGCTGGACATGGCCCGCGAGCGCATCAGCTTCCAGGGCCTGCCGGCACGTATCTGCTGGGTGGGGCTGGGCCTTCGCGCCAAGCTGGGCCTGGCTTTCAACGAAATGGTCCGCAGCGGCGAGCTGTCGGCACCGGTGGTGATCGGCCGTGACCACCTCGACTCCGGCTCGGTATCCAGCCCGAACCGCGAAACCGAGGCCATGCGTGATGGTTCGGACGCTGTTTCCGACTGGCCGCTGCTCAACGCCCTGCTGAACACCGCAGGCGGCGCCACCTGGGTCTCGCTGCACCATGGCGGTGGCGTGGGCATGGGCTTCTCGCAGCACTCGGGCATGGTCATCGTCTGCGACGGTACCGATGAGGCCGCCGAGCGCATCGCCCGGGTACTGACCAACGACCCAGGGACTGGCGTCATGCGTCACGCCGATGCCGGTTATGAAATCGCCATCGACTGCGCCAAGGAGCAGGGCCTGGACCTGCCGATGATCACCGGCTGATCACCACGCTTTGGATCGCACCCTGCAAGGGGTGATACTGAACAACAAGAAGGAGCGCGCAGGTACCCACAAGCGGGCCTGCGGCTCCACGCGATTTGGAGTAGTAACGTGACCGAACTCACCCTCAAGCCTGGCACCCTGACCCTGGCCCAGCTGCGCGCGATCCATGCCGCGCCCGTGCGCCTGCAACTGGATGCCAGCGCCGCACCGGCCATCGACGCCAGCGTCGCCTGTGTCGAGCAGATCATTGCCGAAGACCGTACTGCCTACGGCATCAACACCGGTTTCGGCCTGCTGGCCTCGACCCGCATCGCCAGCCATGATCTGGAGAACCTGCAGCGCTCGCTGGTGCTGTCCCACGCCGCCGGTATCGGCGCGCCGCTGGATGACGACCTGGTGCGGTTGATCATGGTGCTGAAGATCAACAGCCTCAGCCGTGGCTTCTCCGGCATCCGCCGCAAAGTCATCGACGCGCTGATTGCCCTGGTCAACGCCGAAGTCTACCCGCACATCCCGCTGAAAGGCTCGGTCGGCGCATCCGGTGACCTTGCCCCGCTAGCGCATATGTCGCTGGTGCTGCTGGGCGAAGGCAAGGCCCGCTACAAGGACCAGTGGCTGCCGGCCACCGAAGCCTTGGCGATTGCCGGACTCGAACCGCTGACCCTGGCCGCCAAAGAGGGCCTGGCCCTGCTCAATGGTACCCAGGCCTCCACCGCCTATGCCTTGCGTGGCCTGTTCCAGGGCGAAGACCTGTATGCCGCTGCCATCGCCTGCGGTGGCCTGAGCGTCGAAGCTGCGCTGGGCTCGCGTTCGCCGTTCGATGCGCGTATCCACGAAGTGCGTGGCCAGCGCGGCCAGATCGACACCGCCGCTTGCTTCCGCGACCTGCTGGGCGACTCCAGCGAAGTGTCGCTGTCGCACAAGAACTGCGACAAGGTCCAGGACCCGTACTCGCTGCGCTGCCAGCCGCAGGTCATGGGTGCCTGCCTGACCCAGCTGCGCCAGGCCGCCGAGGTGCTGGGCATCGAAGCCAACGCCGTGTCGGACAACCCGCTGGTGTTCGCTGCAGAAGGTGATGTGATCTCCGGCGGCAACTTCCACGCCGAACCGGTGGCCATGGCCGCCGACAACCTGGCCCTGGCCATCGCTGAAATCGGCTCGCTCAGCGAGCGCCGCATCTCGCTGATGATGGACAAGCACATGTCCCAGCTGCCGCCGTTCCTGGTGGAAAACGGTGGGGTCAACTCCGGCTTCATGATCGCCCAGGTCACCGCTGCCGCCCTGGCCAGCGAAAACAAAGCCCTGTCGCACCCGCACAGCGTCGACAGCCTGCCAACTTCGGCCAACCAGGAAGACCACGTGTCGATGGCCCCGGCCGCCGGCAAGCGCCTGTGGGAAATGGCCGAAAACACCCGTGGCGTGCTGGCCATCGAATGGCTGGGCGCGTGCCAGGGCCTGGACCTGCGCAAAGGCCTGAAGACTTCGGCCAAGCTGGAGCAGGCGCGCCAGGCGCTGCGCAGCGAGGTGCCGCACTACGACCGTGACCGTTTCTTCGCGCCGGATATCGAAAAAGCCGTGGACCTGTTGGCCAAGGGTAGTCTGACCGGTTTGCTGCCGGCGGGTGTGCTGCCAAGCCTGTAATGCTCCTTGGGGCCGCTTGGCGGCCCTTCGCGGTCAAGCCCGTTCCTACACAGCCTGCGATAGGCAAACGCTATCCATGTAGGGCGGGCTTGCCCGCGAAGGGGCTGCGCAGCAGCCGCTCAATCTCACGACCACAAAAACAATTCAAGGACGTGACATGCAACAAGCTCAAGGTCTCAAGCGCGGGCTAAGTGCCCGCCACATCCGTTTCATGGCCCTCGGCTCCGCCATCGGCACCGGCCTGTTCTACGGCTCTGCCTCGGCCATCCAGATGGCAGGCCCGGCCGTGCTGCTGGCCTACCTGATCGGTGGCGCTGCAGTGTTCATGGTCATGCGCGCCCTTGGCGAAATGGCCGTGCACAATCCGGTGGCCGGCTCCTTCGGCCACTACGCCACCACCTACCTCGGCCCAATGGCCGGCTTCATCCTCGGCTGGACCTACGCTTTCGAGATGGTCATCGTCGCCATCGCCGACGTCACCGCGTTCGGTATCTACATGGGTTTCTGGTTCCCGGAGGTAGCCCGCTGGATCTGGGTGCTGGGCATCGTTTTCCTGATCGGCGGCCTCAACCTGTGCAACGTCAAGGTATTCGGCGAAATGGAATTCTGGCTGTCGCTGCTCAAGGTCGGCGCCATCGTGGCGATGATCCTGGCCGGCCTCGGCATCATGGCCTTCGGTTTCAGCCAGGTGGGTACCGGGCATGCCGTAGGCATGAGCAACCTGTTCGACCACGGCGGCTTCATGCCTAACGGCGTGGGGGGCTTGATTGCGTCGTTTGCCGTGGTGATGTTCGCCTTCGGCGGTATCGAGATCATCGGCGTCACCGCCGGCGAGGCAAAAGACCCGCAGCGCGTCATTCCCAAAGCGATCAACGCGGTGCCACTGCGTATCCTGCTGTTCTACGTGCTCACCCTGTTCGTGCTGATGTGCCTGTACCCATGGCCGCAGATCGGTAGCCAGGGCAGCCCGTTCGTGCAGATCTTCAGCAACCTGGGCATTGGCTCTGCCGCTGCCGTGCTGAACGTCGTGGTGATTTCCGCTGCCATCTCCGCCATCAACAGCGACATTTTTGGCGCTGGCCGCATGATGTATGGCCTGGCCCAGCAAGGCCACGCCCCGCGCGGTTTCAGCAAGTTGTCAAAACATGGCGTACCGTGGATGACCGTCGTGGTGATGGGGGCTGCGCTGCTGATCGGCGTATTGCTCAACTACCTGATCCCGGAAAATGTGTTCCTGCTGATTGCCTCGATCGCCACCTTCGCCACGGTGTGGGTGTGGCTGATGATCCTGCTCACCCAGGTAGCCATGCGCCGCAGCATGAGCCGCGAGGAAGTGGCCCAGCTCAAGTTTCCGGTACCGTTCTGGCCATACGGCCCGGCCATGGCCATTGCGTTCATGGTGTTCATCTTTGGCGTGCTCGGCTACTTCCCGGACACCCAGGCGGCATTGATCGTCGGCGTGATCTGGGTGGTGTTCCTGGTGGCGTCCTACCTGCTGTGGTGCAAGCCGCGCGCAGGGCAGGGCCAACCGGTAGCGGAGCCGGCCGAGCTGCACCGCTAGCAAAGGAGATTGTGCATGAGAACCCTCTGGCAGCATTGCCATGTTGCAACCATGGCCGATGGCCGTTACTCGGCCATCGAGGACGCGGCGATCGTCACCAGCGCCGGGTTGATCGAGTGGATAGGCCCACGCGCCGAGCTGGCGCCGGTCGAAGCTGACCGCACGGTTGACCTGGGGGGGGGCTGGGTCACCCCCGGGCTGATCGACTGCCACACCCATGCGGTGTTCGGTGGCAACCGCAGCGGCGAGTTCGAGCAGCGCCTGCAGGGCGTGAGCTATGCCGAAATCGCCGCGCAGGGCGGTGGTATCGCGAGTACCGTGCGGGCTACCCGGGCAGCCAGCGAAGACGAACTGTTCGCCAGTGCTCGCCAGCGCGTTCAGGCACTGATGCGCGATGGAGTGACCACCCTCGAGATCAAGTCCGGCTACGGCCTGGACCTGGCCAACGAGCGCAAGATGCTGCGAGTGGCCCGGCGCCTGGCTGACGAGTTGCCGTTGACGGTGCGTGCCACGTGCCTGGCGGCGCACGCTTTGCCCCCGGAGTACGCAGGTCGGGCCGATGACTACATCGCGCACATCTGCGATGAAATGTTGCCGGCCCTGGCCGCCGAAGGCCTGGTAGATGCGGTGGATGCCTTCTGCGAACACCTCGCGTTCTCGCCGGCCCAGGTCGAGCGACTGTTCATCAAGGCACGCGAACTGGGCCTGCCGGTCAAGCTGCATGCCGAACAGCTGTCATCATTGCACGGCTCAAGCCTGGCCGCGCGTTACCAGGCACTGTCGGCTGACCACCTGGAGTTCATGACAGAGGAAGACGCCGTGGCCATGGCAAACGCCGGCACGGTCGCCGTGCTGCTACCGGGTGCGTTCTACTTCCTGCGTGAAACCCAGCTGCCGCCAATGGATGCATTGCGCCGCCACGGGGTAAGGATTGCCCTGGCCAGCGACCTCAACCCCGGCACTTCGCCAGGGTTGTCGCTGCGGTTGATGCTGAACATGGGCTGCACCTGCTTCCGCATGACGCCGGAAGAGGCCCTGGCAGGCGTTACGGTGCACGCCGCCACGGCGCTGGGCCTGGGTGACAGCCACGGCTCGCTGCAAGTGGGCAAGGTGGCCGACTTCGTTGCCTGGCAAATCGAACGCCCCGCCGACCTGGCCTACTGGCTGGGTGGCGACCTGCCCAAGCGCGTAGTGCGCATGGGCCACGAAATCTCCAATTGAGCGAGGCACGATGGACAAGGTATTGAGTTTTCACCAAGGTCGCCTGCCGCTGCTGATCAGCATGCCGCACGCTGGCTTGCGTCTGACCGACGCCGTGCGCGACGGCCTGGTCGACCAGGCGCAAAGCTTGCCGGACACCGACTGGCACATCCCGCAGTTGTACGACTTTGCCCGTGACTTGGGTGCCAGCGTGGTGGCTGCAGAGTACTCACGCTTCGTCATCGACCTGAACCGCCCGGACGACGACAAGCCGCTGTACGTCGGCGCCACCACGGGCTTGTACCCAGCGACCTTGTTCGGCGGCGAACCCCTCTTCAAAGACGGGCTGGCGCCGTCTGGCGAAGAGCGCAGACGCTATCTGGAGCAGATCTGGCGCCCTTATCACGCGACCATTCGTCGTGAACTGGACCGCTTGCGTGAGCAGTTTGGCTATGCGCTGCTGTGGGATGCCCATTCGATCCGTTCGCTGATACCGCACCTGTTCGACGGCAAGTTACCGGACTTCAACCTGGGTACTTTCAACGGCGCCAGTTGCGATCCGGCACTGGCTGAGCGGCTGCAGGGTGTGTGCGCCAAGGTGCAGGGTTACAGCCACGTGCTGAATGGTCGGTTCAAAGGCGGTCACATCACCCGGCATTATGGCGACCCGGCCAACCATATCCATGCTGTGCAACTGGAGCTGGCGCAAAGCACCTATATGGAGGAAGTCGAGCCATTTGCCTACCGGGAAGACTTGGCGCAACCGACGCAAGCGGTATTGAGGCAGCTACTGCAAGCGCTGCTGGCCTGGGGCGACGAGCGTTACAAGCGTTGAGTGGAGGCGGCGACGCTATCGGCGTCGCCAGGCACCGTGGGAGGCAGTTGCCGGAAATCTGCGCAAGGGTCAATTCGCGCCGTTCGAACGCGTCAGCAAGGACGGTGCTGAAAGCGCAATTCAGGTTTATGATGGCCCACGGCCGAATAATCCTCACACGGAGTGCGCAATGCAGACCCTCTACCCGCAGATCAAACCCTACGCCAGGCACGATCTGGCCGTGGAAGCGCCGCATGTGCTTTATGTCGACGAAAGCGGCTCGCCGGAAGGTCTGCCCGTGGTGTTCATCCACGGAGGCCCCGGTGCTGGCTGCGACGCCCAGAGCCGCTGCTACTTTGATCCCAACCTGTACCGCATCATCACCTTCGACCAGCGCGGCTGTGGCCGCTCCACGCCCCATGCGAGCCTGGAGAACAACACCACCTGGCACCTGGTCGAAGACCTGGAGCGCATTCGCGAACACCTTGGCATAGACAAGTGGGTGCTGTTTGGTGGCTCTTGGGGCTCGACCCTGGCCCTGGCCTACGCTCAGGCTCACCCAGAACGCGTGCACGGCCTGATCCTGCGCGGCATCTTCCTGTGCCGGCCGCAGGAAATCGAGTGGTTCTACCAGGAAGGCGCCAGCCGCCTGTTCCCCGACTACTGGCAGGACTACATCGCACCGATTCCACCGGAGGAACGCGGCGACCTGGTCAGGGCCTTCCACAAACGCCTGACCGGTAACGACCAGATCGCCCAGATGCACGCCGCCAAGGCGTGGTCCACCTGGGAAGGCCGTACCGCCACCCTGCGCCCCAACCCGCTGGTGGTCGACCGCTTTTCCGAACCGCAGCGGGCGCTGTCGATCGCCCGCATCGAATGCCACTACTTCATGAACAACGCCTTCCTCGAACCGGACCAGCTGATCCGCGATCTGCCCAAAATCGCCCACCTGCCGGCGGTGATCGTGCATGGTCGCTACGATGTGATCTGCCCCTTGGACAACGCCTGGGCGTTGCACCAGGCCTGGCCGAACAGTGAGTTGAAAGTGATCCGTGACGCCGGTCACGCGGCTTCCGAGCCTGGCATCACCGATGCCTTGGTGCGTGCCGCCGACCAGATGGCCCGGCGCCTGCTCGACCTGCCTCTGGAAGAAGCATGAGGGGCCTGCTGCAGCGCGTGCGCGGTGCGCGGGTTGAAGTGGCGGGGGAGGTGGTCGGCGCCATCGACCAAGGGTTGCTGGTGCTGGTCGCGGTCGAGCCTGAAGATTCCCGTGAACAGGCCGATAAGCTGTTGCACAAGCTGCTGAATTACCGGGTGTTCAGTGACGAGCAGGGCAAGATGAACCTGTCGCTCAAGGATGTCGGGGGTGGCCTGCTACTGGTGTCACAGTTCACCTTGGCGGCCGACACCCGCAATGGCATGCGTCCAAGCTTCTCGACCGCAGCGCCACCGGCCCTCGGCGCCGAGTTGTTCGACTATCTTTTGCAACAGGCAAAAGCTCAGTACGCCGACGTGGCCAGCGGCCGTTTTGGTGCGGATATGCAGGTGCACCTGGTCAATGATGGCCCCGTAACATTTATGTTACAAATATGAGGTCAAAAAACCCTTTGTTCACAGGAAAACAAGGGGTTTTGTACGATAAATAGTTGCTCCAGCCTGATGCGTTGTCACGCAACCTGCTGGATAATCGCGCGCTGCATGGACCTGCGTTCGCAGGTCCGTTTCACTCTGACTCGAGCATTGTCTGGATCCGTTTGGGGAATCATTACGCCCTCTCGGGGTCCGAACAGTGCTCGCCAACCCGGCATTTGTCGCTGGCCGTTGGTTTCATGATCTGTTTTCGGCGAGGGTTGCTCGTGATTGTTAGTCCCCAAAAAGCATCAAGAATCCCCGGCGTCCGGCTACGCAAGGCGCTGATGGCCAGCGTGGCTCTGGTCGGCCTGATGAGCGCGGGCCAGCTGTGGGCATTCAATCTTGACGATGTTGCAGCCAAGGCAAAGGATCTGGCCGGCCAGAAGTACGACGCGCCAAAAAGCAACCTGCCGGCCGTGTTCCGCGACATGAAGTTTGCGGACTACCAGAAAATCCATTTCCTGCAGGAAAAGGCCGAGTGGGCCAAGGACAAGACCCCGTTCAAACTGTCGTTCTATCACCAAGGCATGCACTTCGACACCCCGGTGAAAATCAACGAGGTCACCGCCACCAAGGTCGAGGAAATAAAGTACGACCCGAGCCGTTTCGAGTTCGGTGACGTGCCACACGATCCGGAAACCACCAAGAACCTCGGTTACGCCGGTTTCCGCGTGCTGTACCCGATCAACAAGGCCGACAAGCAGGACGAGATCATGACCCTGCTTGGCGCCAGCTATTTCCGTGTAGTCGGCAAGGGCCATGTGTACGGCCTGTCGGCCCGTGGCCTGGCCATCGACACCGCACTGCCATCGGGCGAAGAGTTCCCGCGCTTCACCGAGTTCTGGGTTGAAAAGCCCAAGCCGGCCGACAAGCACCTGGTGATCTACGCCCTGCTGGATTCGCCGCGCTCCACCGGCGCCTACAAGCTGACCCTGCGTCCGGGCAACGACACCGTGGTCGACGTGCAGTCCCGCGTGTTCCTGCGTGACCACGTCAGCCGCCTGGGCATTGCGCCGCTGACCAGCATGTACCTGTTCGGCCCCAACCAGCCGTCCAAGGTGCTCAACTACCGTCCGGCCCTGCATGACTCCGAAGGCCTGTCGATTCACGCGGGCAATGGCGAGTGGCTGTGGCGCCCGCTGAACAACCCGAAACACCTGGCTGTGAGTAACTTCAGCGTCGAGAACCCGCGTGGTTTCGGTCTGATGCAGCGTCAGCGCGCCTTCAGCGACTACGAAGACCTCGACGACAACTACCAGAAGCGCCCAAGCGCCTGGATCGAGCCGAAGGGTGATTGGGGCAAAGGCACCGTCGACCTGGTCGAAATCCCGACTGCCGACGAGACCAACGACAACATCGTGGCCTTCTGGAGCCCTGAAAAGCTGCCTGAGCCAGGCAAGCCGTTCGAGTACGCCTACCGCCTGCACTGGACCATCGACGAGCCGAAGTTCCAGGCCCCCGAGCTGGGCTGGGTCAAGCAGACCCTGCGTTCCACTGGCGACGTCAAGCAGTCCAACCTGATCCGCCAACCAGACGGCAGCGTGGCCTTCCTGGTCGACTTCGCCGGCCCGGCGCTTGCCGCCCTGCCGGAGGATACCGCCGTGCGTAGCCAGGTCAGCGTGGGCGACAACGCCGAGGTGGTCGAGAACAACCTGCGCTATAACCCTGAGACCAAGGGCTGGCGCCTGACCCTGCGTTTGAAGGTCAAGGAAGCCAACAAACCGACCGAAATGCGTGCCGCGCTGGTGCGTGATGTGCCGGTCGAAGCCGCCAAGCCTGCCAAGGATGCCAGGCAGGACAAGGCAGCAGCCAAGCAAGCCAAGGCCGAGAAAGCCGCCAAGGCCGAACAACCTGCCGCCGATGCGGCGCCCACCAACGGGGCCCCGGCCACCACCGAGAAGGTGCTGACCGAGACCTGGAGCTATCAGTTGCCTGCCGATGAGTAACTCAAGCGCAAGGCCGGAATCGCTTGGCGAGTACCTGGCCCACCTACCCCTGAGCGACGAGCAGCGGGCTGAACTTGCCAGCTGCACCTCGTTCAGTGAGCTACACCAACGCTTGGCGGCCAACCCGGCCGCCAGCTCTGCCGAGGCCGTGCAGGCCTCGGTGGGCCCGCGCCTGACCGTGGGCAGCGCCGCCGAGCTGGAAGATGCCGAAATGCTCGGCGTCGACGGCAGCGGTCGCCTGTGCCTGAAGATCGCTCCGCCGATCAAGCGCACCAAGGTCGTGCCCGAGCCATGGCGCACCAATGTGCTGATCCGCATGTGGCGACGCATGACCGGCCGCCCCAACGCCCCGCAGCCGCCCAAGCGCGAGCTGCCGCCGGCTCGCTGGCGCACGGTTGGCTCTATCCGCCGTTACATTCTGCTGGCGCTGATGATCGGCCAGACCATCGTCGCTGGCTGGTACATGAAAGGCATCCTGCCGTACCAGGGCTGGTCGTTCGTGGACTTCGACGAAATCGTCAACCAGCCGCTGTGGGACACGGTGGTGCAGGTGTGGCCGTACGCCCTGCAAACTTCCATCCTGATCCTTTTCGGCATCCTGTTCTGCTGGGTGTCGGCGGGCTTCTGGACCGCGCTGATGGGCTTCCTCGAGCTGCTCACCGGGCGCGACAAATACAAGATTTCCGGTAGCAGCGCAGGCAACGAGCCGATCGCGCCCGAGGCGCGTACCGCGCTGGTGATGCCGATCTGCAACGAAGACGTGCCGCGGGTGTTCGCCGGCCTGCGCGCAACGTTCGAGTCGGTGGCCGCCAGCGGCAACCTCGACCGGTTCGACTTCTTTGTGCTCAGCGACACCAACGACACCGACATTGCCGTGGCCGAGCAACAGGCCTGGCTGGATGTGTGCCGCGAAACCAAAGGCTTTGGCCGCATCTTCTACCGCCGCCGTCGGCGCCGTGTGAAGCGCAAGAGCGGCAACCTCGACGACTTCTGCCGTCGCTGGGGTGGCGAGTACAAGTACATGGTTGTGCTCGACGCCGACAGCGTCATGAGCGGCGAGTGCCTGAGCAGCCTGGTACGGCTGATGGAGGCCAACCCGGACGCCGGCATCATCCAGACCGGGCCGAAAGCCTCGGGCATGGACACCTTGTATGCACGCATGCAGCAGTTCGCTACCCGCGTGTACGGCCCACTGTTCACTGCCGGTCTGCACTTCTGGCAGTTGGGTGAGTCGCACTACTGGGGCCACAACGCGATCATCCGCATGAAGCCGTTCATCGAGCACTGCGCCCTGGCACCGTTGCCAGGCAAAGGCGCGTTCGCCGGTGCCATCCTTTCCCACGACTTCGTCGAGGCCGCGCTGATGCGCCGTGCCGGCTGGGGTGTATGGATTGCCTACGACTTGCCGGGCAGCTATGAGGAACTGCCGCCAAACCTGCTCGACGAGCTCAAGCGCGACCGCCGCTGGTGCCACGGCAACCTGATGAACTTCCGCCTGTTCCTGGTCAAGGGCATGCACCCGGTTCACCGTGCGGTGTTCCTCACCGGGGTGATGTCTTACCTGTCGGCGCCGCTGTGGTTCCTGTTCCTGGTGCTGTCGACCGCGCTGCTGGCGACCAACACGCTGATGGAGCCGCAGTATTTCATCGAGCCGTACCAGCTTTACCCGCTGTGGCCGCAGTGGCACCCGGAGAAGGCTGTGGCGCTGTTCTCCACCACCATTGTGCTGCTGTTCCTGCCCAAGCTGCTCAGCGTCATCCTGATCTGGGCCAAGGGCGCCGTCGAGTTCGGTGGGCGAGTCAAGGTTACCTTGTCGATGCTGATGGAGATGCTGTTCTCCATGTTGCTGGCACCGGTACGCATGATCTTCCACACCCGCTTCGTGCTGGCCGCATTCCTCGGCTGGGCTGCGACCTGGAACTCGCCGCAGCGTGACGACGACTCCACGCCGTGGGGCGAAGCGGTGCGCCGGCATGGCCCGCAGACGCTGCTGGGCATTGCCTGGGCCGCACTGGTGGCGTGGTTGAACCCGAGCTTCCTGTGGTGGCTGGCGCCTATCGTCGGTTCGCTGGTGCTGTCGATCCCGGTATCGGTGATTTCCAGCCGCACCCGCCTGGGCTTGGCGGCCAAGGACGAGAAGCTGTTCCTCATCCCAGAGGAATACGCCACCCCACAAGAGCTGCTGGCTACCGACCAGTACACCCACGAAAACCGCTGGCATGCCCTGCATGATGGCTTCGTGCGGGCCGTGGTCGACCCGCGGCAGAATGCCCTGGCCTGTGCCATGGCCACTGCCCGTCATGGCCAGGCGGCACCGATCGAAGCGTTGCGTGCCGAGCGCGTTGCCAAGGCGATTGAAGTCGGGCCAAAAGGCCTGGACCTCAATACTCGCCTGGCCCTGCTCAGCGACCCGGTGGCACTGAGCCGCCTGCACGAGCAGGTGTGGGCCGAGCACAATGCGGCCTGGATCGATGTGTGGCGTGCGTCGATCAACAATGACCCGCATTCGCCGCTGTTGCCGTTGCACCCGGAAAACGCAGGCCAACCGGCACTCGTCGGCGCCTGATCGGGCCTGTTCGCGGCGGTTCGGCGCCCCGATGAACCCGCTCCTACGGGGGCCTGATCGGGCCTCTTCGCGGGTGAACCCGCTCCTGCCAGGGATACACATTCCCTTGTAGGAGCGGGTTCACCCGCGAAGCTTTTTGGCCTGGCCCCCTCATTTTGGCCAACAAAGTCCCCCCGCAGCTCTAGGTCCACGGGCCGCCATGCGTTAGCATCCCTCTCCGATACGACGCTTCGGCCAGTACGGCCGTGCCAACACAATAAGATTCGCTACTTTTCTTGCTAGGGGACTTGGTGATGATCAAGAAATACCTTTCGCGACTGCTGGTCGGTGTGACCGCCCTGGTCGCCGTGACCGCGGCACAGGCGGGCGCCATCGATGACGCGGTCAAGCGCGGCACCCTGCGGGTGGGCATGGACCCGACTTACATGCCGTTCCAGATGACCAACAAGCGTGGCGAGATCATCGGCTTCGAAGTCGATATCCTCAAGGCCATGGCCAAGTCCATGGGCGTGAAGTTCGAGGCCGTGTCCACCGCCTATGACGGCATCATCCCGGCCCTGCTGACCGACAAGTTCGACATGATCGGCAGCGGCATGACCCTGACCCAGGAGCGCAACCTGCGTCTGAACTTCAGCGAACCCTTCATCGTGGTTGGCCAGACCCTGCTGATCCGCAAGGAGCTGGCTGGCGAGATCAAGTCGTACAAGGACCTGAACAACGAGAAGTACCGCCTGACCTCCAAGCTTGGCACCACCGGCGAAATGGTGTCCAAAAAGCTGATCAGCAAAGCCAAGTACCACGGTTACGACAACGAGCAGGAAGCCGTCATGGACGTGGTCAACGGCAAGGCCGACGCCTTTGTCTATGACGCGCCGTACAACGTGGTGGCGGTGGATAAGGCCGGCGCCGGCAAGCTGCTGTTCCTCGACGAGCCCTTCACCTACGAGCCGCTGGCCTTCGGCCTGAAGAAAGGCGACTACGACAGCATCAACTTCATCAACAACTTCCTGCACCAGATCAAGCACGACGGGACCTACGATCGTATTCACGACAAGTGGTTCAAGAACAAGGACTGGCTGAAGGAAATGGAATAAGGCTCAGGCCACAAGCCCGGCTTTATGACCCCGACGCGCAGGCAAACCCTGCGCGTTCGCATTTACGGAAGTACCCCACGTGATCAAACACAAGAAAGCCCAGTGGCCTTGGCATGGGTTGACCGCCCTGGTCCTGGTAGGCCTGGCGCTCAGCCTTTACATGGCCACCTCGATGATTTCCTACGAGTGGCGCTGGAACCGCGTACCGCAGTACTTCGCCTACAAGGCCGAGGAAACACAACGCGCTGCCGGCTACGGCACTGTGCAGGAAATCGTCATCTCCGGTGACAACGCCCGCGTCACGCTGAAGGACGAAAATGGTGCCGAGCAAGTGCTCGATGTGGCCAAGGACAGCCTGCAACTGAGCCGCGGCGACGATGTTGCCGAAGGCGACCAGATTGGGGTAACCCGCCATTGGGCCGCTGGCCCGCTGGCATGGGGCCTGTGGACCACCTTGTGGATCTCGGTGGTGTCCGGGGCGCTGGGCCTGGTGATCGGCCTGTTCGCCGGATTGTGCCGGTTGTCGAACAACCCGACCCTGCGCGACCTGTCGACCGTGTATGTCGAGCTGGTGCGCGGCACGCCGCTGCTGGTGCAGATCTTCATCTTCTACTTCTTCATCGGCACCGTGCTCAACCTGTCCCGCGAGTTTGCCGGGGTAGCGGCCCTGGCATTGTTCACCGGTGCTTACGTGGCCGAAATCGTCCGTGCTGGCGTGCAGTCGATTGCCAAGGGCCAGAACGAGGCTGCCCGGTCGCTGGGCCTGAACGCAGGCCAGTCGATGCGCCATGTGATCTTGCCGCAGGCGTTCAAGCGCGTGCTTCCGCCCCTGGCTGGCCAGTTCATCAGCCTGGTCAAGGACACCTCGCTGGTGTCGGTGATCGCCATCACCGAGCTGACCAAGAGTGGCCGTGAGGCTATCACCACCTCGTTCTCTACCTTCGAGATCTGGTTCTGCGTGGCAGGCCTGTACCTGCTGATCAACCTGCCGCTGTCGCACATTGCCAGCCGGCTCGAGCGGAGGCTTGCGCAAAGTGATTGAAGTCCGTGACCTGCTGAAAGTCTTCGACACCCGTGGCCAGGTGGTAAGGGCTGTGGATAACGTCACCACTCAGGTCGCCAAGGGCGAAGTGGTGGTCGTGCTCGGCCCGTCGGGGTCGGGCAAATCGACGTTCCTGCGCTGCCTCAACGGCCTGGAGCATTTCGACCAAGGCCATGTGGCCATCGATGGCCTGCAACTGGCCGACCCCAAGACCGACATCAATGCCTACCGCCGCGAAGTCGGCATGGTGTTCCAGCACTTCAACCTGTTCCCGCACATGACCGTGCTGGAAAACCTGTGCCTGGCGCAGAAGGTGGTGCGCAAGCGCAACAAGGCCGAGCGTGAAGCCAAGGCCCGGGCGTTGCTGGAGAAGGTGGGTATTTCGCAGAAGGCCAACGAGTACCCGTCGCGCTTGTCTGGCGGCCAGCAACAGCGGGTGGCGATTGCCCGGGCCCTGGCGATGGACCCGAAAGTGATGCTGTTCGACGAGCCGACCTCGGCGCTTGACCCGGAAATGGTCGGTGAGGTGCTGGACGTGATGAAGACCCTGGCCCAGGAAGGCATGACCATGGTTTGCGTCACCCACGAAATGGGCTTTGCCCGCGAAGTGGCCGACCGCGTGCTGTTCTTCGACCATGGCAAGCTGCTGGAAGATTCGGCCCCGGCCGCATTCTTCGCTGCGCCGAAAGACCCGCGTGCGCAGGCATTCCTGCGCCAGGTGCTGTAACCGCGCGGGCTTCTTCGCGGACAAGCCCGCTCCTGCATGTCCACCACTGCCTTGATGGGGGTGATGTACCTGTGTGAGCGGGCTTTCCCGCGAAGAGGGCGATGCGAAGTCAGATGCTGAACCGCCCAACCATCCCCCGCAATTGCTGCCCCAACTGCTCCAGCTCCCCGCTCGAGGCTGCCGTCTGCTCACTGGCCGCACTGGTCTGATCTGAAACATCCCGCACATTGATCACACTTCGGTTGATCTGCTCGGCCACCACGCTCTGCTCTTCACTGGCGGTGGCAATCTGCTGGTTCATGCCCTGAATGCTCGATACCGTGTCGGTGATCTGGCTCAGTGCGTGCCCGGCCCTGCGACTCAGCTCAACGCTCTGTTCGGTCAGGCTCTTGCTGCTGTCCAGCAAGCGGGTCACTTCGTCGGTACCGTTGTGCAGACTGTCGATCAGTTGGCCAATCTCCTCGGTCGCCGTCGAGGTACGCTGGGCCAGGCCGCGCACCTCATCGGCCACCACGGCAAAGCCACGCCCGGCTTCACCGGCCCGTGCCGCTTCGATCGCTGCATTCAGCGCCAGCAGGTTGGTCTGTTCGGACACCGACTTGATCACATCGAGGATGCTGCCAATCCGCTGACTCTCGCCTGCCAGGTGCTGCATGGCCGCCAGGCAATGGTCCATCTGCCCGGCCAGCTGCTCGATACGGCCGATGGCTTCGGCTACTACCTGGTCACCCACCTGAGCCTGCTGGTCTGCATTGGTGGCGGCCAGCGAGGCTTGCTCGGCGTTCTGTGCCACTTCCTGCACAGTGGCGCTCATCTGGTTCATGGCAGTGGCCACCTGGTCAGTTTCCTCGCGCTGCTGATTGATGCGCAGCTTGGTGTCTTCGCTACTGGCCGCCAACTGCGTGGCGGCCTGTGACAGCTGGCCGACACCCTGATCAATGCCACCGATCAGCTCGCGCAGGCTCAAGGTCATCTCGCGCATGCTGGTTTGCAGCTGGCCCATCTCGTCGCGACGTTGCACGGTGTCGACCTGGCTCAGATCCCCCTTGGCGATGCGCGCGGCCACAGCCAGCGTCTGGCGCAATGGCTGGGTGATCTGCAAGGTGATCAGCCAGGCGGCCAGCGCCCCTACCACCATTGCCAACAGCGCCACACTGGTCAGCAGCGACCGGGCGGCCAAGGCCTCTCTGTCGCGTTGTTCGACCTTGCGTTTGCCCAGTTCGAGGCTCACCGTTCGCAGCTCGTTGCCCATGTTTTCCATGTTGTTCTGCAACTGCTCGACACGTACGGCGGCGCGGCGGTACTGATCCAGGCTGGTGCGGTACTTGCTCAGCTCGACACCGGGTTGCTCACTGATGGCGCGTGGCAAGCCCAGCGGCGCAAGGCCTTCAAGCAGTTGCGCAAGGCTATTGTCGGCGGCATCCAGGGCGTTCTCACCGACTTTGGCAAAATCCTCGACCGGGACGAAGGTGTAGGCTGGAACCAGGCTTTGCTGGTTGGCACCCTCGACATGCCGGCTGAGGGTATCCATCAGGCCCAGCACACCACTTTGCTGACTGTCGTCAGGCATTTTCAGCAAGGCCTGGGTCTGCAGTTGGTCAATCGCCTCGCTGAGTGCATGCTCCTGCGCCTGAAGGGCTTCGCGCAGGGCTACACGGCTGGCGACGCTGCGCTGCAGTTCGCTGAAGGTGTCGCGCAGGCTCTGCAACAATGCCATTTTTTCTGTCAGCAACTGCCGTGACTCATCGACGTTGCTGCGTTGCTGCAGGGTGGTCAGCATGCTGTTGAGCTGGTCGAGGATGTTGCTGATGCGTGCTCTGCTGGCATCGTCGTTGAGCACACGGTAGGTGATGCGTTCCGCGCGCAGGTCTTTTGTCAGGTCGTTGATCAGGCCTATTTCGCTGAGTTGCTGTGAGCGCACGATGGCACCATCCAAGGCACGCCAGCCGCTGATGGTGGTGGCCAGGGTGAGGAGCAGGACCACGGCGAAGCCGAGGGCCAGCTTGGCGGCGACACTGATGTTGCCGAACTTGCGGTTGAGGGAGCCAAGCATGGGGAATCTCCGAGCGAGTGAGAGAAAGGATGCAGGCGCATGGCTGGCATCACATCTCTGCCCATCGGCAGCGGAGCTGTAGGACTTGACCTGATAATCAGGTAGGAAAGTTCGTCGCGAACAGTAGGATAAATTTCGTTCTGTGCCGGCCTCTTCGCGGGTAAACCCGCTCCTACGACGGCCTGTGCATGTGTGTAGGAGCGGGTTTACCCGCGAATACGGTGGTGGCGGCAACGGTGAACGGCGGGTGGAGATTGGCCAGCAGGCCCGTCCTCTTCGCGGGTAAACCCGCTCCTACGACGGCCTGTGCATGTGTGTAGGAGCGGGTTTACCCGCGAATACGGTGGTGGCGGCAACGGTGAACGGCGGGTGGAGATTGGCCAGCAGGCCCGTCCTCTTCGCGGGTAAACCCGCTCCTACGACGGCCTGTGCATGTGTGTAGGAGCGGGTTTACCCGCGAATACGGTGGTGGCGGCAACGGTGAACGGCGGGTGGAGATTGGCCAGCAGGCCCGTCCTCTTCGCGGGTAAACCCGCTCCTACGACGGCCTGTGCATGTGTGTAGGAGCGGGTTTACCCGCGAATACGGTGGCGGCGGCAACGGTGAACGGCGGGTGGAGATTGGCCAGCAAGGCCGGCCCATTCGCGGGTGAACCCGCTCCTACGAAGGCCTGTGCATTTGTGTGTAGGAGCGGGTTTACCCGCGAATACGGTGGTGCCGGCAACGGTGAACGGCGGGTGGAGATTGGCCAGCCGGCTTGGCCCATTAGCGGGTTTACCCGCGAAGAGGCCCGACCGGGCGACCGCTAGTTCAGATCACAGCCTGAACCGCCCAACCAACCCTTGCAAATGGGTACCCAACCGCGCCAGTTCTATGCTGGAGCTGGCGGTCTCCTCACTGGCCGCCGAGGTCTGGTCGGAAATATCACGCACATTCATCACGCTGCGGTTGATCTCCTCGGCCACCGCCGTCTGCTCCTCGGCCGCCGTGGCAATCTGCTGGTTCATCGCCTGGATCGACGACACCGTGCGGGTGATGGTTTCCAGCGAGCTGCCGGCGCGGCGGGTCAGCTCGACGCTGCTGTCGGTCAGTTGGCGGCTGTTGTCCATCACGCTGGCCACCCGTTGGGTGCCGCTTTGCAGGCCGGCAATCAACTCTTCGATCTCTTCGGTCGACTGCTGTGTGCGTTGGGCCAAGCTGCGCACTTCGTCGGCAACCACGGCAAAGCCACGCCCGGCCTCACCGGCGCGGGCGGCTTCGATTGCCGCGTTGAGGGCCAGAAGGTTGGTTTGCTGGGCCACCGATTTGATTACGTCGAGTACGCTGCCGATCTTGTCGCTTTCGGCCTTGAGCAGGTTCATCGCTTCGCTGGAGTTGACCACTTCGCTGGCCAGGCGCTCGATCTGTGCCACTGCCTCGCCCACCACGCGATCACCCTCGCGGGCCTGCTGGTCGGCCATCAAGGCGGCTTCCGAAGCCTGTTCGGCATTGCGTGCCACTTCGTGCACGGTGGCAGTCATCTGGTTCATCGCAGTCGCCACCTGGTCGGTTTCGACCTTCTGGTTGTTGACCCCGGCGCTGGTCTGTTCTGTCACCGCCGACAGCTCTTCGGCAGCGCTGGCGATCTGCGTGACGCCGTCGCCAATGCCGCCGATCAGTTCACGCAAACCTTGGGTCATGCGATGCATGCTGGCCTGCAATTGGCCCAGTTCGTCGCGGCGTTGTACCTGCAGGCTCTGGGTCAGGTCTCCACTGGCCACTCGCTCTGCGGCGCGCAGTGTTTGGCGCAGCGGGATGATGATTTGCCGGGTAATGGCCCAGGCGGCCAGCAGGCCAAGGGCCAGTGCCAGCACGGTGGCAGCTGTGAGCAGTGTTTTGGCCTGCGCGGCAGCGGCATCGCGCACCTCGGTTTGCGAGGTGGTCATCATCTGGCTGGCCTGCAGCAGTACCGTGCCTTGTTCAACCATGCGTTGCAGCGCTTGCTCGCTGGCCAACTGGGCATTGCCGAACTGGGTCACCGCATCGCGGTAGCCGCCCATGGCCGTGGCGGCATCATCCAGGCTGGCAGCATGTTCGGCTGGCACTTTGGCCGGCAGTGTACGCAGCTCGGCCAAGGCCTGGTCGATGGCTTTTAGTGCCGTTTGCTGGTAATTGGCATTGCCGCTGTAGGTGTAGCCACGCACCTGGAAACGCGCTTGTTGCAGCAGGGCGCTGACGTCCACCGCGTACTGGTACTGGTTGATGTTTGCGCCTTGCAGCAGGCTACGCTGTACGCGGCCTATCAACTCCACGGCTTTATCGGCGCTGCTCCCCAGTACATCACGGCTGGCTTCGCGGCGTTGGTCGGCTTGCTTAAGCTCGTTGAATGCCTGCTGGTAGGTGCGCACTGCCTCGCGTTGCTGTTCGAGGCGTTGGCGGTCGGCGGGCTGTTCGATCTGGCCAAGCATCAGCTGCACCTGGCGGTCAAGGCTGCTCAGGGCTTTTTCCAGTTCTGCCAGCGAAGCGTCGTCGCGGCGGCGATCATACTGCTGGCGGGCGATGCGCAATTCCTGGGTGTATTGCTGGATGACAGAGATGTTTCCCAGTTTGTCGCCACGGTCGATGATGCTGTCCATGCCGTGCCAGCCGGTCAGGGTAATCGCCAAGGTCAACAGCAGCACCAGGCCGAAACCCAGCCCCAGTTTGCGATTGACGCTCACATTGCCCAGCGATTGGGCTAACCATTGATACATGTTCGACTCCCCGGCGGCTTGGCAGCACAAATAATTGTATTGTTGCCAAGGCCATCGGCCCGTGAGAGGGAAACTTGATGGGCGAAGAAGGGGTGTTTGTGTCAGAAAATACGCGAAAGCAGCGCGGTGACGGCGGTCTCCACCCGCAAGATGCGATCACCCAGCTGTACCGGCGCCAGGCCTGCCTTGCCCAGCAGGTCGATCTCGTAGGGGATCCAGCCACCCTCGGGGCCAATTGCCAGGGTAACGGCTTGTTCTACGGCGCGCGGACAGGTTGGGTAAGGGCCGGGGTGGCCGACCAGGCCCAGGGTGCCGGCGGCGATGGTGGGCAGGCGGTCTTCGACAAAAGGCTTGAAGCGCTTTTCAATGATCACCTCGGGCAGCACGGTGTCGCGCGCCTGTTCCAGGCCCAGGATCAGGTTCTCGCGAATGGTGTCGGGCTGCAGAAAGGGCGTTTGCCAGAAGCTTTTCTCGACCTTGTAGCTGTTCAGCAGGATCAGCCGCGGCACGCCCAGCGTGGCCACGGTCTGGAACAGCCGTCGCAGCATTTTGGGGCGAGGCACCGCCAGCACCAGGGTCAGGGGCAGCTTGGCCGGTGGCTGCTGGTCGAAGGCCACTTCAAGTTCGGCTTCGTGCTTTTCCAGGCGCAGCACCGTGGCCTTGCCCATCAGGCCATTGATACGGCCCACGCGCAGGTTGTCGCCCACTGCCACGCGGTGGATTTCCTGCATATGGGTGAAGCGCCGATCAGCGAGAACGACACGGTTGGCCGAGACGAAGTCGGCCTCTTCAAGAAGCAGCAGGTTCACGGTTGGGTCGCTGGTGGCTGGTCGTTATGGTCATCGGCGGTTTCGTCGTGGGCGCTGCGCTTGCGGATCAGGCTGCCGCACAGCACGCCGATCTCGAACAGCAGCCACATGGGCACGGCCAGCAGGGTCTGGGAGAAGATGTCCGGTGGGGTGAGGACCATGCCGACCACGAAGCAGCCGATGATCACATACGGGCGGACTTTCTTCAGGTACTTCACGTCGACCACGCCGATCCACACCAGCAGTACGACCGCTACCGGGATTTCGAAAGCCACGCCGAAGGCGAAGAACAGCGTCATCACGAAGTCGAGGTAGCTTGCGATGTCGGTCATCATCGAAACGCCTTCTGGCGTGGCGCTGGCGAAGAAACCGAAGATCAGCGGGAATACCAGGAAATAGGCGAAGGCCATGCCGGCATAGAACAAGAAGATGCTCGACACCAACAGTGGAATGGCGATGCGCTTTTCATGGCGGTACAGCCCTGGCGCGATAAAACCCCAGATCTGCTGAAGGATGAACGGGATGGCCAGGAACAGCGAGACGATCATGGTCAGCTTGAACGGCGTGAGGAACGGCGAGGCCACATCGGTGGCGATCATCGTTGCATTGGCCGGCAAGTGCTCGCGCAGTGGCGCGGAAACCAGTGTGTAGATCTGCTGGGCGAAGGAGAACAGCCCGGCAAAGATCAGGAAAATGACGGCAACGCAGCGCAGCAGGCGGGTGCGCAGTTCGGTCAGGTGCGAAACCAGCGGCATTGGCTGGTCGTGTTCCGGGTTCTCGCTCATGGGGCTCGCGGCGGTTGAGGCGGTTGAGGCGGTTCAGACGGTGCGGCCGGGGCAGCGGGTGCTTCGACCGGCTTGGCTTCGAGCCCGGCAGGTGGCTGCACGCTGGCCGTGGTGACCGGCGGCTGCGCGGGTGGCGTCATTGGGTTGAGGATACGCTTGGCTTCCTCTTCCATCTGCAGGATGTGCTCGTTATGCAGTTGGCGGCGGATGTCGTCGGCGCCTATTTCGCGCTCCACTTCCATCTTGATGCTGTTGAAGCTGCGTTTGAGCCGGCCGATCCACAGCCCTGCCGTGCGCGCGGCACCCGGCAGGCGCTCGGGGCCGAGCACCAGCAGGGCGACCAGGCCGACGAGCAGCAGCTCGCTGAAACTCATGCCGAACATGGGTCAGTCTTTCCGCTGCGGCTCTTGGACCGGGTGGGCCTGGCCTTCGATGGTGTGGCCTTGCTGCGGCTGCGCGGTGTTTTGCACCGGTGGCACAGGCTGCGCAGGCGGCGGAGTCTGCTCGGCCGGCTTGGTCTCTTCTTCGTTCATGGCCTTGCGGAAGCCCTTGATCGACTCGCCCAGGTCGCTGCCGAAGTTCTTCAGCTTCTTGGTGCCGAACACCAGGACCACGACGACCAGCAGGACGATCCAGTGTTTCCAGTCAAAGATACCCATTTCGTACTCCTGAAAATTGTGTGTACAGCATATCGATCCGGCAACCCGGCGCCTATGGGAGCGGGCGTCCCCGATAAAACATCAGGCAGATGGCTGGCGTGCGGCCTTTTCATCATGCCCGGAAAGACCGAAGCGGCGTTCCAGTTCATCCAGCACGGCTTGCGGATGCTGGCCCAGCGCACTGAGCATCACCAGGCTATGAAACCACAGGTCGGCGGTTTCGTAGATGACATCGCTGTAATCCTTGCTGATCTGGGCATCCTTGGCAGCAATGATCGTTTCGACCGACTCTTCGCCGAGCTTTTCAAGGATCTTGTTCAGGCCCTTGTGGTACAGGCTGGCCACGTAAGAGCTGTCAGGCGCCGCTTGCTTGCGTTCTTCAAGCACTTCGGCCAGGCGGTTGAGGGTGTCGCTCATGTCAGTGTCCTGCGCTGTAAATGGCATCCGGGTCCTTCAGGACCGGGTCGACGATTTTCCACTGGCCGTCTTCATAGACGCGGTAGAAGCAGCTTTCACGACCGGTATGGCAGGCGATATGGCCCAGTTGCTCGACCATCAGGATGATCACGTCGGCGTCACAGTCCAGGCGCAACTCATGCAGTTTTTGCACATGCCCGGATTCCTCGCCTTTGCGCCACAGCTTGCCACGCGAACGCGACCAGTAGATGGCACGCTGCTCGGCGGCGGTCAGGGCCAGCGATTCACGGTTCATCCAGGCCATCATCAGCACGCGTCCGGTCTTGTGGTCCTGGGCGATCGCCGGTACCAGGCCATCGCTGTTCCACTTGATCTCGTCCAGCCAGTCTTTCATCGTCGACTCCAAAGCGGGCCCGCTCCTGTGCCGGGCCCTTTGCGCTAGTGTGCCAGCCACAGGCGCGGCTGGCTATTGGCGCACGATCAGGTAAAGGCCCGCAGCCAGCATCAGCCAGGCGGGCCAGGCGGCCGGGGCGGCCAGGCTGGCGGTTTCTGCAGCGCCTGCGGCCAAGACTGCGCCACCGCCGAGCAGACCGGCGCCCAGCAGGCGCAGCGCCCAGCGGTCGCCCTGGCGGCGTCGTTCCGGCAATTGTGGATTGTGCAGGTGAGGCTGCGACAGGCGTTCGAGCAGGTCGCGGGTCATGCCAGCCAGGTGCGGCAGTTGCTCTACCTGACTGTGCAGGTTGCCGAACACGGCCTTGGGGCTATAGCGGTCGCGCATCCAGCGTTCGAGGTACGGCTTGGCGGTGCTCCACAGGTCCAGGTCGGGGTACAGCTGACGGCCCAGGCCTTCGATGTTGAGCAGGGTTTTCTGCAGCAATACCAGCTGTGGCTGCACTTCCATGTTGAAGCGCCGTGCAGTCTGGAACAGGCGCATCAGTACCTGCCCGAAGGAAATATCTTTTAACGGTTTCTCGAAGATCGGCTCGCAAACGGTGCGTATCGCTGCTTCGAACTCGTTGACCTTGGTGTTTGCCGGCACCCAGCCCGAGTCGATGTGCAACTGCGCCACGCGGCGGTAGTCACGCTTGAAGAAGGCAAACAGGTTGCGCGCCAGGTAGTCCTGGTCCTCGGCGGTGAGGCTGCCGACGATGCCGCAGTCGATGGCAATGTACTGCGGGCTCCACGGTTTGACCGTGCTGACGAAGATGTTGCCGGGGTGCATGTCGGCATGGAAGAAGCTGTCGCGGAACACCTGGGTGAAGAACACTTCCACGCCGCGCTCGGCCAGCAGCTTCATGTCGGTGCGCTGGTCGGCCAAGGTGGCCATGTCGGTCACCGGTACGCCGTAGATGCGCTCCATCACCAGCACCTTGGGGCGGCACAGATCCCAGTACACCTGGGGCACGTACATCAGCTCGGAGTCTTCGAAGTTGCGCCGCAGCTGGCTGGCGTTGGCAGCCTCGCGCAGCAGGTCGAGCTCGTCGTAGATGGTTTTTTCGTAATCGCCGACGATTTCCACCGGGTGCAGGCGACGGGCATCCGCCGAGGCGCGTTCGGCGGCCTTGGCGATCAGGAACAGCCAGGCCAGGTCTTGGGCGATGACCGGCTTCAGGCCCGGGCGCACCACCTTGACCACCACCTCTTCGCCGGTTTTAAGGCGTGCGGCGTGCACCTGGGCCACCGAGGCCGAGGCCAGTGGCTCGACGTCGAAGCGGCTGAACACCTCGCCGACCTTCGCACCGAGCTGTTCCTCAATCAAGGCCACGGCTTGTTTTGGGTCGAACGGTGGCACACGGTCCTGCAACAGCATCAACTCGTCGGCGATGTCGGGGGGCAGGAGATCGCGGCGGGTGGACAGCAGCTGGCCGAACTTGATGAAGATCGGCCCCAGGTCCTGCAGTGCCAGGCGCAGGCGCGCGCCACGGCTGAGTTCGGTGGGCTTGCGTGGCAGCCAGCGCCACGGCATCAACAGGCGCAGGCTGGCCAGCCACCAGGGCAGCAAGGGTTGGTCGAACAGCAGGTCATCGAGGCGGTAGCGGATCACCACACGCTGGATGCGAAAAAGACGTCGGACGGCGAGCAGCTTCATGCGTTATCGCTGGTATCAAGGGATCGGGACAGGCGCCTGAGGCGCGCTTCGAGGCGTTCTGTATCAAGCTTCAAGGCATCGAGCTCGCTGAAGGCGGCTTCGGCCTCGCGCTTGCCGACCAGGGTACGGGATTCTTCGGCCAGGTACTCGGACAGGTTCTGGCTGAAACGTGCCAGGCCTTGGCGAGTCCAGCGAGCGCGCAGGCGGATATGACCGGCCAGCATTGCCGTGGCGACCGGGCCAAGCCAGCGTTGCAGCTCGTGCTCCCAGTCCAGCTCCAGGTCCTGCAGCACACCGAACAGGTCGAGCAGTACGGCGCTGTCGCCGTGCAGTTCGACCTGCGGGCTGTGCAGCACGGCGGTCTTGTCCTTGGCCAGGGCCAGTTGCGCCAGGCTACCGGCGGGGGCGCGCAGGCTGCAGTCGACCTCGCCCTGCCAATGGGCGGCGAGCATCAGGCCCTGCTCATCGGGCAGGATGAACACCTGCAGGGCCGGTTGGCGGCAGTCGATTTCGATGACCTTGCCTTCCAGCGCGGCCAGCCGCGGCAGGGCCGTGCTGTCCAGGCGCAGGATGCGGTTCAGGCCATGTTCGACGCTGGCGAGCAGCCCGGCCAGCAACATCAGGGTTTGATTCCCCGGTGCACGGCAACGATGCCGCTGGTCATGTTGTGGTAGGTGACGCGGTCGAAACCGGCCTCGACCATCATGCTCTTCAGGGTTTCCTGGTCAGGGTGCATGCGGATCGACTCGGCCAGGTAACGGTAGCTCTCGGCGTCATTGGTGATCAGCTTGCCAGCCAGCGGCATGAAGGCGAACGAGTAGGCGTCGTAGGCCTTGGACATCAGCTTGTTGGTCGGCTTGGAGAACTCCAGGATCAACAGGCGGCCACCGGGCTTGAGCACGCGCAGCATCGAACGGATGGCGGCGTCCTTGTGGGTGACGTTGCGCAGGCCGAAAGCGATGGTCACGCAGTCGAAGTGGTTGTCCGGGAACGGCAGCTTTTCAGCGTCGGCCTGGACGAACTCGATGTTGCCGGCCACGCCACGGTCAAGCAGGCGGTCTCGGCCAACCTTGAGCATCGAATCGTTGATGTCGGCCAGCACCACTTGCCCGGTCGGCCCGACAAGACGGGAGAACTTGGCCGCCAGGTCACCGGTACCGCCGGCGATGTCCAGCACGCGGTTGCCGCTGCGCACGCCCGACAGCTCGATGGTAAAGCGCTTCCACAGGCGGTGCATGCCGCCGGAAAGCACGTCGTTCATCAGGTCGTATTTGGCTGCCACCGAGTGGAACACTTCGGCGACTTTCTTCGCTTTCTGGCTTTCAGGCACGTCCTGATAGCCGAAATGGGTGGTGGGTTCGGCGTGGTCGCCTTTGCGCTGGTCGTTCATATCGCTTCACCGAAAAAAATTACCGCCATTCTAGGGCGAACGGGCGGATTTGTCTTGGCGGGGTGTGCCAGTGGGCAGGGGCGGGCATAATGCTCATTATGTCTACATCTTCAGGAACGCCCGCATGACCCAGATCAGCGTCGAACGCAAACACTCCCTCGGCCGTGATGCCGCCCGCGCCAAGGCCGAAGCGCTGGTCGACAAGCTCAGCCGCGAGTACGACCTCAAGGCCACCTGGAACGGTGACCGCGTGGACGTTGCGCGCAGTGGCGCCAATGGCAGCGTGCACATTGGCGACGACAGCATCCGCGTCGAACTGAAGCTGGGCATGATGCTGTCGATGATGAGCGGCACCATCAAGGGTGAGATCGAGCGGGCGCTGGACAAGGCCTTGGCCTGAGCCGGCGCCGCTCTCTGGCTACTGCGGCGCGTCCGTCGGGAAAGGAATGATGCCAATTACCTGCTCCAGGCGCAGATCGCCGCGGTAGATCGCGATGCGCTCGTGTGCGTCTGCGGCCTGCTCGAGCATGGCCTTGCGGCCCCTTACGCCTGCATCCCAGAACTTGAGGTGGCCCTTGACGAAGTCATGCCCTCTCGCTTCGAGGCTGGGATAGTGAAAATGCGCCTCCCACAGTAACCGCTGTGGCGCTTGCACATCGCGAATCTCGTAGACGTCGAGGTAATCATTGGCGTGACGTAGCTGCCGGCGAATCACGGTCTGCCTGATCCGAATCCGCTTCTGCTCAGCCAGGAAGCGAAGGGCCTTGCCGTCGGGATGGCGGGTGTTCAGATACGCGTCGGTGAGCAGCCGAAGCCTTTCGTGATGGATGCGGTCTACCGCTGCCCGAAGGAGGTCGACCAAGCTGGAATCCAGTGGATTGTTCAGCGCGGTCAGTTGCTGCTGCACTTCGCGCATGTCACCTGCTGGCCATTCCAGAAAGTCGGCCAGGCTGTTGGGCTCATCGGCATAGTGCGCGGCGAAGGCAATTTTCCCATCCACCTCTGCCAGCAGGCGGTTCGCTCGTTGGCGCACCTGGGCCCGGTCACGTTGGGTGGGCCGCGCTTGCTCAGGCACGGCATGCCACACCCCGTCGCGTTGCGCGAAACTGCCCGCAGGCTCCTGGTTGAATGCACTGCGCTGGATGGCCCGGTTGCCCATTTGGTCGATTTCCACCAGCAGCGGTCGACCTCGGTCAACACGGATGACCCGGCGCCTGATCGTTGCGGGGCGATGATAGGACGCTGGCGAGGGGGGACTGATGCCGCTGTCGAGGTTGGTCAAGGTCGCGCTCAGTTGCTGCTCCGTGATCTGGGTAATGGTGGACAGTTCGCGTATGTATTCGTCCAGCACGTCAGCGACCAGCGCAGGCGAGTCCAGTGTCCTCATGTATTGGGCGCGATCCAGCACGGTACGGTATTTCTGAAGGATATCCTCAAGCAGTTCGGCTTTGACCTGGGCCGTCTCTTCGGTGGCTGCCAGCCCGTCGTGGCTCCAAACCGTTCGGCTAAATTCGATGCCGCTGAGCGGCGCGCGCATCGCAAGCAAATGCTCGGCCGTGTCCGCAGAGAGCCGGGTCTTGTCCACGGCGAGGTAGGCCAGGTCACTGAGTAGCTGGGCCCGAATGACCAGTGTCGAATACGTCCTGCGTCGAATGGTCTGGGCGAGTTTCGTGGCTTTATTGGCAAAATCGATCTTGGGGTCCTGCAGTGCTTCCGCCAGGGTCCGGTCCAGCCGCTGGCTGACGACAAGCAGGCGGCGGCTGGCCTGACTAGAATCGCGTACCCGTTCGCGATAATCGAGGTATTGCTGTATCTGTTCGGCAGTCTCTGGAACGCGGGGCAGCCCGATGGACTGTGCGCTCAGTGCCTGGTGGTCGACCTGCTCCAGCAAGCGGCGGCACAGCAGCATGTCGTTCTCGATGGCTGCACCGTACCAATTGCCGTATCGGCGTCGACTCGGGGCACGGGTGTCGAATTTGCTGAATCGTGGTTCGGCCATCTCCTTGAATACTTCGATATTCCCATGCAGTAGCGTGCTCTGCCGTTCCAGGTAGAGTGCGGATGCCCTGATTTTCGGTAAGTGGCGTAGGCGCTGGGCTTTGAGTGCCTGCTTCTGAAGCTGCAATGCTGGCGGCGGTGTAGCACGCTCATGTGCAGGTAGTGCATCGACAGCCAGGCTGTATTCCAGAGCGAGGTCGTCATAAGCCTGCAGTTGTACTTGGCTGCGTTCCATAAGTGGCGCCATCTGATTCAGCTCTTGTTGGTTCGCCGCGGCGGTTGTAGTCAACGTGTCGAACCGCTGGCGGTTTTCAGCGTTGATGGATTGCCTGTTCCTTGGCATGCCGCCAGAGAGTTTCAGATTCAAAGTCCATTGGCCATTCCAGCGCGTCAACCAAGGGCCTTTTTGGCGTTCACGACCAACGATATGGTAGCCGTCCCGGGCGCCATCCCATTGGGACACCCATTCGCTGCTGCTCGGCTCGGGGCCGATGATCTGCATGCCGTTCCAGGTCTCGATGACTTCATAGGCGCCATCGCCCAGTTTGACGTAGTAACGGCCGGCGATATTGAACAACCCACGCAAACGGCCACTTGCCAGTGGTGCGTGCCCTTCCAGTGGCTGCAAGGCTTGCAGCTGTGCCAGTGACTGGCGCTCCTGTACTGACAGGTTGCTCAGGCGCTGCTCGTCATGCCAGCCATCTACGCGCGCGCGCGTGGGCTGCTGCGCCTCGACGGGGGCCTGCCACGGTTTCTCCTGTGGCTGCTCGAGCGCTGGGGGCGGGGATTCTTCCTTCGGCGCAGGGCCTGAAAAGCGCAACGTAACGGCCGCTTCGCTGCTGGCAGGTGGCGTTGCGGGGCGGTGGGCAAGGAGCAAGGCCATGTTGGTGAGCAGGTCTATGGCGGCGACGATCTTATCGTCACCGCTGCGCTTGATCAGCGCTTCTACGTCTTCCTTGGCCGCCGACAGTGCCACGACCAGCCACACCAGGGTGGTCATCGGGCCATGCCAAAGCTGGGTGACGGTATTGAAGATCGCCCAGGCAGCCTCCTTCACCAAAGCCCGCACTTCCTGGGCATTGGAGACGCTGTTGCTGGCTGAGGCCAATAACATGGTCTCGATGCGGGCATTGAACAGGTGAGTGTCCAGATCATCCGTCCAGGCCTGGAACGAGGCCTGGACCGGGCGTATTAGTCGTTGCAAAAGACCGTCCAGCAGCTCGACCGGCACATTGAGCAGGTGCGTCAGCGTGGTAATGTTCGGGTGCAGGTGCGGGTGCTTGAACCCGTCGTTCTGGTAAATCGGACGCGCGTCATCGTCGAGCCAGGCCAATACGCTCTCTTGCAGTTCGCCCCTGCGGCGGATTGCGTCCATCAGCAATTCGAGGGTCGGAAACTCCTGCAACGCCCTGTCGACATAGAAGGGGCGGTACAAGACCCAGCTGCCGCTTGCCGGTATTTCGATAATGAACATCCCGTGCGCCACATCGCTTGCCGAAGCGCCAGGTGCGCAAAGAAACGCCAGGGGGGCGATGCGCAGAAGGTCCGCGCCATTGTCCATGCCCTGGCAGAACCTTAGCATTGCCTGGCTTGCCGTTTCGCTAAGCTGACGCTCGATCTTGGCCTTCAGGGTGCTGAAGCGAAGGGCGTAACGCCACTCCCTGGCATGTTGCCTGATTCGTTGGGACCTGCGCGGTTCGGCTCTTACTTGATCTTGCAGGTAAGTGGCGTAGTGACCGCCGATATCGACCTGATGAATCAGCGCCCTGATCTGCTCGATGCTTAGCCAGTCCTTCACGGGCGAGCCATCCTCGAAACTGAGCCCGGTCATCACCTCGCCAGCCTCAAGGCGCAGGCGGGAGATCGCCAGGTCGGTCAGGGATACCGTGTGCAGGAACAGGGATTGCCCTTGCGTGCCAGGGCCGATGATGGCCTGGGAGATGCGGATGTGCACTTTGTCCGGGTCGTGTACCGCCTTGTCTGGATGGCTGGCCTGCAGTTGCTCGCGCAAACGGCGAGCGGCGTAGCGACGGATATCTTCGACATCCGCCAGCGATGTCGAGCCGTTCGACTGACCTTGGTTCGCCGCCAGGTCGAGCAGTGCGGTGTGATAGGCGTAGCGGTCCTCAGCGCTGGCATTGAGCAGCCATCGCGGCGGGCTGACAGCGGGTGCGGTTCGTTCCTGCGAAGGCAGGTCGAAGAAGTAAGCTGACGGGTCGCTCACCTGGCGCAGTTGTCGCTCTAGCTCGTCGACGGTTGCCAGGCCACCAAGACGCAGGTGTCCGATGTCGTCAAGGATATCGTTCAGCAGTTGCCTGGCCTGGAAGGCGAAAGGGCGTCCGATCACCGGTGTGTGCGCCCAGGACAACGCTTCGAAGCGATAGCGTTGCGCTAGCTGCCGTTGCAGCGCAGTGGCAAAGCTGGGCAGGTCGACATGGCGACGAACCGAACCGCAGGGCTTGCATTGCAGAACCAGGTTGCGGGTGCCACTTGTAGTGATGAGCAACAGATCCGGTAGGGTGACGGTGCGTGCCTCGCCATCCGTTCCGAGCGTGACTTGTATCGCCTCGACAGCCAGGCTGTCGAATACCCCGTCGAGCAGGGCGTACATTGCAGCTTTTTCATCATCTGCAAGGCCTTGACGAGGGAGGTTCTCGAGTAATGCGGCCTTGATGGTGTGTTCCAGCCAGAGCATGCGCGAGACTTGGCTGTCTTCGTCGAGTCCGTTCCAGAAGCCGATCTGGGCTTGCTGGAAGGCGGGTATCAACGCGCCAAGCACTGTATCGAAGTCATCGTTGAGCTTCGTCAGGTCCGGGATGATTTCGGGTTGGCGGATGTTGTCCTGGCCTTGCTCCTGAATTTTAAACACATGGGGCGGGCTGATGCTCAGCTTGTCTGCGGCGCTTGGTTGCGCACGTTCCTTGGCCAGAAAATGCCTGAGAAGCTCGTCCAGCAACCCGCTCTGACGTGGGAGATCACCTGTGCTGGCCGGTGCATGCAGGATGACGAAAGGATCGAGCGATGTGATGTGAGGGTGGTTGCGGTGCAACCATGGATACCGGTCGTTGAAAATCTGGAATGCTTCTTTTGATAAAACGTCCCGCACGCTGGGTCGTTTGGAGAAACAGGCTGCCACGCTTTGCTTGAACGTCAGCCTGGGTGGGTTTGCTACAGCAGTCATGGCGTCGATGTCCGTGAGGTGAAGCCTGCGACGCTAGCGCGATGGTCAACGGGGCTTGCGGTATATAGATGCGACAACGACGACCTTAGGGTGAGGTTTCTAATTTTCTTCCCTACCTTATGCTCAAGCCCAGCCTCAATGGGCGGTTTTCCACCACTCATGAGCATGAGGTACACAGCATGGCCAAAGTGATTGTGAAGAAAAAAGACGAAGCCCTGGGCACGCTTGGCGAGGTGCGCGGCTATGCGCGCAAGATCTGGCTGGCCGGTATCGGCGCCTACGCCCGCGTTGGTCAGGAAGGCTCTGACTACTTCAAAGAGCTGGTCAGGGCGGGTGAAGGTGTCGAGACGCGCGGCAAGAAACGCATCGACAAAGAGCTCGATGCCGCCAACCACCAGCTTGACGAAGTCGGTGAAGAAGTGAGCCGCGTACGCGGCAAGGTAGAAATTCAACTCGACAAGATCGAAAAAGCTTTCGACGCACGGGTCGGTCGCGCCTTGAATCGCCTGGGTATTCCGTCTAAACATGACGTTGAGGCGTTGTCGATCAAGCTTGAACAGTTGCATGAGCTGCTTGAGCGCGTCGCGCACAAACCATAAGGAGAGCAGGATGGCTGGCAAGAAGAACACCGAAAAAGAAGGCAGCTCCTGGGTCGGCGGGATCGAGAAATACTCCCGCAAGATCTGGCTGGCGGGGCTGGGTATCTATTCGAAGATCGACCAGGACGGCCCGAAGCTGTTCGACTCGCTGGTGAAGGATGGCGAGAAGGCCGAGAAGCAGGCGAAAAAGACGGCTGAAGATGTTGCCGAGACTGCCAAGTCTTCGACCACTTCGCGGGTGTCAGGCGTGAAGGACCGTGCGCTGGGCAAGTGGAGCGAACTTGAAGAAGCCTTCGACAAGCGCCTTAACAGCGCCATCTCGCGCCTTGGCGTGCCGAGCCGCAACGAGATCAAGGCACTGCACCAGCAGGTGGACAGCCTGACCAAGCAGATCGAGAAGCTGACCGGTGCTTCGGTTACGCCGATTTCGTCGCGCGCTGCAGCAACCAAGCCGGCTGCAAGCAAGGCTGCGGCCAAGCCACTGGCCAAGGCAGCGGCAGCCAAGCCTGCGGCAAAAACGGCAGCGGCGAAACCCGCAGCCAAAACCGCAGCGGCAAAACCTGCAGCCAAGCCTGCAGCAGCCAAGCCTGCAGCAGCCAAGCCTGCGGCGAAGCCGGCAGCGGCCAAGAAACCTGCGGTGAAGAAGGCTCCGGCCAAACCGGCAGCCGCCAAGCCAGCCGCCCCAGCGGCCAGCGCTGCGCCTGCTGCGACCACAGCACCGGCACCTGCCGCCACCCCGGCCGGCAGCACGCCATCGGCACCTACCGGCACCGGTACCCTGATCTGATACCGCGTTGCCCTCTTCGCGGGCTCGCCCGCTCCCACAGGTACAGCGCAGATCCGAAAATCAGCGCAGACCCTGTGGGAGCGGGCATGCCCGCGAAGGCCCCACCACGGATCTGCTCGGCCTAGCTCTCCAGGTACTTCACTGCCAGCTGCTCCGCCGCCGCCCGGGCCTGAGCCTGCAGATGCGGGGCCACCAGCATCATCACCTGGTACACCACGATCCCCACATCCCCCTCGCGCCCCAGCACACGCTGGTAATCCAGCGAGAACATCAGCGTCAGTGTGATCTGCTCAACCAGTTGCCCCAGCGCCTGGGTATCACTCTCCACCAGCCCTTGGCTCTTGAGGCTGGCCAACAGCGCCGCCAGCGTGCGTTTGATTGCATTGATCAGGCTGCGCATGCCTCGGGCGAGCTTGGGCAGGCGCCCGGTCAGGTTGGACAGGTCCTGGAACAGGAAGCGGTACTGAGCCATGCGCTCGACGATCAAGTGCAGAAACAGCCAGTAATCCTCTGCGTCCAGCCGCACCTCCAGCGGCGGGTCCAGCAACGGCATCAACGCTTCTTCAAAACGCTCGAACAAGCCCAGTACCAAGGGCTCCTTGCCATGGAAGTGGTAGTACAGGTTGCCTGGGCTGATGCCGAGTTCGTTGGCAATTTCCAGGGTGGATACGTTGGGTTCGCCCTGCTGGTTGAACAACTGCAGGGCGCATTCAAGGATACGGTCGCGGGTTTTCATCCAGTCAGCAGCTCATCGGGTCAGCACGTAGGTGCCTGGCGCGGGGCCTAGCGGTGGATAAGTGGCGTTGCCCAGTTCAGTGCGCGGCGTCTTGAGCAGGCCGGAGCGGGCGGTGATCCACTCCAGCCACAATGGCCACCAGCTGCCTTCGCTGCGCTTGGCGTCGTGGAACCAGGCGCGTGGGTCGCTGCTCAGCTTGGGGTTGGCCAGGTAGTAGGCCTTGGGGTTGCCTGGCGGGTTGATGATGCTCTGGATATGCCCGCTGTTGGCCAGCACGAAGCGCCGCTCGCCACCCAGCAGCAAGGCCGAGCGGTACACCGCGTCCCATGGCGTGATGTGGTCGTTGCTGCCGGCCACGGTAAAGCTGTCGATATTGACCTGCTGCAGGTCGATCGGCGTACCGCACACCTCCAGCCCGGACGCGTAGGTCAAGGGGTTGAGCTTGAAAAACTCCAGCAGGTCGCCATGCAGCGCGGCGGGCAGGCGCGTGCTGTCGGCATTCCAGTACAGGATGTCGAACGCCGGCGGTGTCTTGCCGAGCAGGTAGTTATTGACCCAGTAGTTCCAGATCAGGTCGTTGGGCCGCATCCAGGCGAAGATCCGCGCCACTTCGCCACCATCCAGCACGCCGCGCTGATAAGAGCGGCGCTTGGCCGCTTCGATGGTCTGCTCATCGGCGAACAGGCTGGCCGGGCTTTCGAACTTGCTGTCCAGCAAGCTGACCAGGTACGTGGCACTGCGCACCCGGCGCAATTGCTTCTTGGCTTGCAGGTGGCCTTGCAGTGCGGCCATGGTCAGGCCGCCGGCACAGGCGCCCATCAGGTTGGGGTCGCGGTTGCCGCTGATACTGCGGCAGGCATTGAGCGCTTCCTCCAGGGCTTGCACGTAGCTGGAAAGGCCCCATTCACGGTGGCGTGGGTCGGGGTTGCGCCAGCTGACCATGAACACCTGCAAGCCGCTTTTGAGCATGTACTGGACGAAGCTGTTGGTGGCGCTGAGGTCGAAGATGTAGAACTTGTTGATCTGAGGCGGCACGACCAGCAGTGGGCGTGCGTGTTGCTTTTCGCTCATCGGCGAGTACTGGATCAGCTCCAGCAGCTCGTTGCGAAATACCACTGCGCCAGGGGTTGCGGCCAGGTTAACGCCCACTTCGAAGGCGCGCTCGTCCACCTGACGCGGCAGCCCATCGTTGTGACGCAGGTCGTCGAGCAGGTGGGCCACGCCGCGCACCAGGCTCTGGCCGCCGGTGTTGAACAGCTCCTTGACCGCCAGCGGATTGAGCAGTGAGTTGCTGGGGGCCAGCGCATCGTTGATCAGGTTGAACAGAAAGTGGGCGCGGGCTCGATCATCGTCGTTCAAATGGCTTTCATCGATCCACTGGCGTGTCTGCTTCTGCCAGGCCAGATAGGCCTGCAGGCCGCGGCGGTAGAACGGGTTCTGGCTCCAGGTCGGGTCACTGAAGCGTGCGTCACGCGGGTTCGGCTGGTAGGGCGTGTCCCCCAGCATCACCCGCCCCAGCTGCCCGCCAAGCGCCAGCAGATGATGCGCGGTATGCAGCGGGTGGCGCAGGCCGTGGCGGCCGACGTTGCGCAGCGTGGAAAGCAGGTCGCGGCCGCGCAGGCCGAGGATGGCGTTCTGCACGTTCATGCGGGTGCCGGGGAGCGTTGTCGATCCTTTGGCCGGTTTGTCTGTCATGGCAACACTCCCTCGTCTGATCCATTTCCCCTGTCAGGCCGCAGCTGTTTCACCCCCCCGAGGCCGGGCGGGGGTGCATGACCGCTCGCTGACGTTCTTCCTGCAGGAACTTCATGATGATCGGGGCGACGGCTTCGGCACGGGTGATCAGGAACAGATGGCCGTCGTCGATAATGTGTAGCTGGGCATTGGGAATACGCCAGGCCAGCAGGCGCATGTTGATCAACGGGATCAGCGGGTCGTCGTCGCCGGCCAGTACCAGGGTGGGCTGCTGGATCTTGTGCAGCCAGTGGATGCTGGTCCAGCCCAGCCCGGCGAACAGCTGCCAGTAGTAGCCCAGCTTGCCGCCGGAGCGCACCTTGGCGGCATGGTGCATGGCCAGGTCGGGGTCACGTCGGAAGCCGCCGCCATAGATCATCGGTGCAATGCGGATGACATGCGACGGCTGCACGTAACGCCGGGGGCTGGCCATCATCCACAGCACCTTGGGCTTGCCTGGCACCATTACCGCGCCAGCAGCAGTGGCGGCCAGCACCAGCTTCTTGCAGCGCTCGGGGTAATCGTGAGCAAACTGCTGGGCCAGGGCCCCGCCCCAGGACACGCCGATGACGTTGACCTGGCCGTAGTCGAGGTAGTCGAGCATCCGCGCAGTCAGCTTGGCCAGCCCAGGGAAGCGGTACGGGTTGCGTGGCGTAGACGAGCCGCCGACTCCGGGCACATCGAAGGCGATGACTTCCAGGTCCGGGTCAAGTGCATCGATGAACGGGAACACCAGCTCGAGGTTGGCGCCGATGCCGTTGAAGATCAGTAACGGCGTCAGGTGCGGCTTGCCGGGGCGAACAGCGGTGCGGATGGACTGGTGGTCCAGCTCGACGGTCCTGAAAATATAGGGTTGCGGCATGCACGTGACTCTTGGGTGAAGTAAACACCGTGGCGCCCCACAGGCCGCCACGGCGCTGTAACTCAACGCTCGTGAACGTAGGTGCCTGGGGAGGCTTCGCCGGCGGCGTAGGCACGGCTGCCCAGGCGGGTCGGCGCCTTTTTCAGTGCGCCGGCACGCTCGCCCAGCCAACTCTGCCAGTGCAACCACCAGGAGTCTGCATGCTTGATGGCGTTTTCCTGCCAGGCCACTGGGTCGCCCGGGCGATCGGCACCGGTCATGAAACGTGCCTTCGGGTTACCCGGTGGGTTGAGGATGCTCTGGATATGCCCGCTGTTGGACAGTACGAATTCGATCTTGCCGCCGAACAGATGTGCCGAGCGGTAGCATGACGGCCATGGGGTAATGTGGTCGTTGGTGCCGGCGAGGCTGTAGATGTCGCATTTGACCTGTTTCAGGTCGATCGCGGTGCCGCACACTTCCAGGGCGTCGGGGCGGGTAAGCGGGTTGTTCTTGAACATTTCGATCAGGTCGCCGTGGAAGGCGGCAGGCAGGCGCGTGGTGTCGTTGTTCCAGAACAGGATGTCGAACACGGGGGGCTCATTGCCGAGCAGGTAGTTGTTTACCCAGTAGTTCCAGATCAGGTCGTTCGGGCGCATCCAGGCGAACACCTTGGCCATTTCGCTGCCTTCGAGCACGCCCGCCTGATAAGAGTGGCGCTTGGCGGCCTCCAAGGTCTGCTCGTCGACAAACAACGCAACCTGGTTGTCCATGGTGGTGTCCAGTACGCTGACCAGCAGGGTCAGGGCGTTGACCTTGTTCTCGCCAATGGCGGCATAGTGGCCGACCAGAGCGGTACAGGTGATGCCGCCGGAGCAGGCGCCGAGCATGTTCAAGTCTTTGCTGCCGGTAATCGCCAGCACCGCGTCGACGGCTTCTTTCAGCGCATCGATGTAGGTGGACAGGCCCCACTCGCGCTGGGCCTTGGTCGGGTTGCGCCAGCTGATGATGAAGGTCTGCTGCTGCGAGCGCAGGCAGAAGCGTGCCAGGCTCTTTTCCGGGCTGAGGTCGAACACGTAGAACTTGTTGATCTGCGGCGGTACCACCAGCAGCGGACGGGCATGCACCTGTTCGGTGATGGGGCTGTACTGGATCAGTTCCAGCACATCGTTGCGGTACACCACCGCGCCTTCGCTGGTGCCCAGGTTCTTGCCCACTTCGAAGGCATCCATGTTCACCTGGCTGGGCATGCCGCCGTTGTTGACCATGTCCTTGGCCAGGTTGGACAGGCCATCGAGCAGGCTCTTGCCGCCGGTTTCGAAGAAGCGTTTGACCGCAGCCGGGTTGGACAGGGTATTGGTCGGCGCCATGGCCTCGGTCATCAGGTTGATGACGAACTGGCCGCGGCTGATGTCCTGGGGGGACAGGTCGCTGCTGCTCACCCAGTCCTGCAGCTCCTTGCGCCAGGCCAGGTAGGTTTGCAGGTAGCGGCGGTACAGCGGGTTGTTGCTCCAGGCCGGGTCATTGAAGCGACGGTCGTCGCTTTCCGGAGCCAGGCTGGATTTGCCCAGCAGCACGTTCTTCAGCTCCAGGCCAAAGTGGGCCACATGTTTGGCGCTATGCAGCGGTTGGCGCACGGCCTGGCGCAGCACGGTGCGTGCCGAGCTCAACAGGTCCTTGCGGCGGATGCCGATGACCGGGTTCAGCCCCAGGGTGTTTTCCGAGGCCTGCCGCTGCAGCTCATCGTTGTTCTTGTTACTCATCTACGACGCTCCGTTGTCCTGAGACGAGTACCGGTTGCTGTGGCGGGTGCACAGCCCTGAGCCCGGTACTGCTACTCGGGTGACCAGTGATAAGGAACAGCGGTGCTGCGGGGGTTCTGACGACCTGCAAAGTGATGCAGGGAACTTGCCACACCCATTGGTTACCCGACTTTCGTGTAATGCGCAAGACAGCCCTTCACTGGGCTGTCTTTAAGTCATTCAAACAGATGAATTTAGAAAATGCGCTCTAAACCCCGCAGGCCTTGCGCTAGAGCATGAGCTTGACCACAGATTCGGCTGGGTCGCGGGATTTGCCGGCCTTGTGCAACTCGTCGAGGTATTCCGCCCACAGTTGTTCCTGGCGCAGGCACAGTTGCTCAAGGTATTCCCAGGTGAACAGGCCGCTGTCATGGCCGTCGTCGAAGGTCAGTTTCAGTGCATATTGGCCGGCAGGTTCCAGGCCGCTGAGGCCGACGTTGATCTTGCCGAACTGCAGGATGGGATTGCCGTGGCCCTGGACCTCGGCGGAGGGAGAGTGCACGCGCAGGAATTCGGCGGGCAGGTGGTAGACCTCGCCGGGCGCGTAGGTGAGGCTGAGGGTTTTGGAGGCTTTGTGCAGGTTGATGGCGGTAGGCAGGCGGGCCATGGGCAGAATCTCTCGGGAGCTGATGAAGCACAGCTTCCAGCTTATGGGGGAGGGATTCAAGGCCTCTTCGCGGGCAAGCCTGCCCCTGCACGGATCACCACAGGCCCAAGGGATGGGGTGACATGTGCAGGAGCGGGCTTGCCCGCGAAACTGTCAGAACCGGTCTTACAGGATGTAACGCGACAGGTCTTCGTTCTGTGCCAGCTCACCCAGGTGGCTGTTCACATACGCCGCGTCGATCTGGATCGGCGCTTCGTCATGGGTGCTGGCCAGGTCGCCCGCACTGAACGACACTTCTTCGAGCAAGCGCTCGAGCAGGGTGTGCAGGCGGCGAGCACCGATGTTTTCGGTCTTCTCGTTGACCTGGTAGGCAATCTCGGCCAGGCGCTTGATGCCGTCGGCGAGGAATTCGATGTTCAGGCCTTCGGTCTTCAGCAATGCCTGGTACTGCTCGGTCAGCGACGCGTGCGGCTCCTGCAGGATACGCTCGAAGTCTTCCGGGGTCAGTGCCTTCAGCTCGACACGAATCGGCAGACGGCCTTGCAGCTCGGGCACCAGGTCGCTCGGCTTGCTCAGGTGGAACGCACCCGAGGCAATGAACAGAATGTGGTCGGTCTTGACCATGCCCAGCTTGGTGTTGACGGTGCAGCCTTCGATCAGCGGCAGCAGGTCGCGCTGTACGCCTTCACGGGACACGTCGGCACCGCCAACGTTGCCACGCTTGGCAACCTTGTCGATTTCGTCGATGAACACGATACCGTGCTGTTCGACTGCTTCCAGGGCCTTGGCCTTGAGCTCTTCCTCGTTGACCAGGCGGCTCGCTTCTTCATCGCGAACCATCTTCAGCGCTTCTTTCACCTTCAGCTTGCGCGCTTTGCGCTTGCCCTTGCCCATGTTGGCAAACAGGCTCTGCAGCTGGTTGGTCATTTCTTCCATGCCGGGCGGCGCAGCAATTTCGACACCGACGGCATCGGCCACTTCAATCTCGATTTCCTTGTCGTCCAGCTGGCCTTCGCGCAGGCGCTTGCGGAACAGCTGGCGGGTGTTAGAGTCGCTGCTGGTCTGTGCGGCTTCTTCGCTGAAGCTGGTGACGCGTGCCTGGGGCAGCAGGGCGTCGAGGATGCGGTCTTCGGCGGCGTCTTCGGCGCGGTGGCGCACGCGGATGATTTCCTGCTCGCGCAGCATCTTCAGCGCGGCATCGGCCAGGTCACGGATGATCGACTCGACGTCGCGGCCCACGTAGCCCACTTCGGTGAACTTGGTGGCTTCGACCTTGAGGAACGGCGCGTTGGCCAGTTTGGCCAGCCGGCGGGCGATTTCGGTCTTGCCGACGCCGGTAGGGCCGATCATCAGGATGTTCTTGGGGGTGACTTCGGCACGCAGCTCTGCAGGGAGCTGCATACGCCGCCAGCGGTTGCGCAGGGCAATGGCCACGGCGCGCTTGGCGTCGTCCTGGCCGATGATGTGGCGGTTGAGTTCGTGGACGATCTCGCGGGGGGTCATGGACATGATCAATACGGTCCTTGGGCAGGTGAGTCAGCGTGGAAAAGCCCCTTCACCGGGAAGGGGCGCCAGAACAGCTGAATCAGTCGGCCAGGTCCTGCTCCTCGATGGTCAGGTTGTGGTTGGTGAAGACGCAGATGTCGCCGGCGATGTTCAGGGCGGTCTCGGCGATTTCGCGGGCCGAGAGGTCGGTCTTGTTCAGCAGGGCACGGGCTGCGGCCTGGGCATAGGCGCCGCCGGACCCCATGGCGATCAGGCCATCTTCGGGTTCGACCACATCACCGTTGCCGGTGATGATCAGGGATGCATCCTTGTTGGCCACGGCCAGCATGGCTTCCAGGCGGCTCAGGGAGCGGTCGGTACGCCATTCCTTGGCCAGCTCGACGGCGGCGCGTACCAGGTGACCCTGGTGTTTTTCCAGCTGACCTTCAAAGCGCTCGAACAGGGTGAAGGCGTCGGCAGTAGCGCCGGCGAAGCCCGCGATGACCTGGCCGTGGTACAGGCGGCGCACCTTCTTGGCGTTGCCTTTCATCACGGTGTTGCCAAGGGATACCTGGCCGTCGCCGCCCATGACGACTTTGCCGTTACGGCGGACAGAAACGATTGTGGTCAAGGGGAGAGTCTCCACGCAGCGGGGCGAAAGTGCCTGATGCAGACTCATATGGGGGTGGGGGGAAGGATTTCAACCGGGGGGGATGAATGGTCGCGCTTGGCGGGGTGGCTATGTGAAGGCATTCGCGGGCACGCCCGCTCCCACAGGGTTACCACATACCTTGGAATTGTGGTGATCCTGTGGGAGCGGGCGTGCCCGCGAAGCATGTTACTCAGGCCTCGTGGCAGATGTGCCCATCGACCAAGGTATAACGCACCGCGCCCGGCAGGCAGTGGCCGATGAACGGGCAGTTCTCGCCACGGGAGAACCATTGTTCGCCAGCAACGGTGGACGCTTGCGGGTCGAACAGCACCAGGTCGGCCGCGCCACCCACTTTCAGCTCACCGGCCGGCAGGCGCAGCGCGGCAGCCGGGCCGCTGCTCAGACGAGCCAGCAAGGTCGGCAGGTCGAGCAGGCCGTCCTGCACCAGGGTCATGGCCAGTGGCAGCAGCAACTCGACGCTGCTGATACCCGGCTCGGTGGCGCCGAACGGGGCCAGCTTGGCGTCGCGCTCGTGCGGCTGGTGGTGGCTGGAGATGGCCTGGATCACCCCTGACTTCACCGCCTCGCGCAACCCGTCACGGTCGGCAGCGGTGCGCAGCGGCGGCTGCACGTGGTACAGGCTGGAGAACTCGCGCAGCGACTCGTCCGTGAGGATCAGCTGGTACAGCGCTACATCGGCGGTTACCGGCAGGCCCAAGGCCTGGGCCTGGGCGATCAGCCGCGCGCCACGGGCGCTGGTGATCTGGCTGAAGTGCGCACGCACGCCGCTCTGTTCCACCAGCAGCAGGTTGCGCGCCAGGGCCACGGTTTCGGCGCTTTCCGGGATGCCCGGCAGCCCGAGGAAGCTGGCCATGGCACCTTCGTGGGCCAGGCCGCCCTGGGCCAGATCGCGGTCCTGGGAGTGGAACACCACCGTCAGATCGAAGGTGGCGGCATACTCCAGGGCGCGGGCCAGGGTACGGTTGTTGGGGATTTCCTTCAGGCCGTTGCCAAACGCTACGCAACCGGTGTCACGCAGGGCCACCAGTTCGGCCAGTTGCTCGCCCTCCAGGCCCTTGGTCAGGGCGCCGACCGGGTAGACCTTGCTGTTGGCGGCTTCGCGGGCGCGGTCAAGGATAAGTTCGGCTACCGCCGAGGTGTCCAGCACAGGCTTGGTCTGTGGCGGGCAGCACAGGCTGGTGACACCGCCGGCAACGGCAGCGCGGGTTTCACTGGCGATGTTGCCTTTACGGCTGTAACCCGGCTCGCGCAGGGACACGCCCAGGTCGACCAGGCCGGGCGCAGCGACCAGGCCATCAGCCTGGATCGTGCGGCTGGCGCTGAAACCGGCCGGTGCGGCGCCGATGGCGACAATGCGGCCGCCGTCCAGGTGCAGGTCGGTGACCTGGTCCAGGCCGCTGTTGGGGTCGATCACCCGTGCGCCGAGAATACTGATGGTCACTGGGCGTTCTCCTGGTCCAATTGACGTTGCGCGTTCTGCCCGCTCATGGCCATGGACAGCACGGCCATGCGCACGGCGATACCGTAGGTGACCTGGTTGAGGATCACCGAGTGCTTGCCATCGGCAACCGCCGACTCGATTTCCACGCCACGGTTGATCGGGCCCGGGTGCATGACGATGGCGTCAGGCTTGGCCCCGGCCAGGCGTGCAGTCGTCAGGCCGAACAGGCGGTAGAACTCGCCTTCACTGGGCAGCAGGCCACCGGCCATGCGCTCACGCTGCAGGCGCAGCATGATCACCACGTCGACGTCTTTCAGGCCTTCGGCGAGGTCGGTGTAGACCTTTACGCCGTACTGCTCGATACCGATCGGGATCAGGGTTTTCGGCCCGATCACGCGGATGTCCGGGCAACCCAGCGCTTTGAGCGCGAGCATGTCGGAACGGGCCACACGCGAGTGCAGGATGTCGCCGACGATGGCCACGGACAGGTTTTCGAAGCTGCCTTTGTGACGGCGGATGGTGAGCATGTCGAGCATGCCCTGGGTCGGGTGCGCGTGGCGGCCGTCACCGCCGTTGATCACGGCCACTTCCGGGCACACGTGCTCGGCGATGAAGTGCGCGGCGCCGGAGTCGGAGTGGCGTACGACGAACATGTCGGCGGCCATGGCTTCGAGGTTGCGCAGGGTGTCGAACAGGGTCTCGCCCTTGCTGGTCGAGGAAGTCGACACGTTCAGGCTGATCACGTCGGCCGACAGGCGCTGGGCTGCCAGCTCGAAGGTGGTACGGGTACGGGTCGAGTTCTCGAAGAACACGTTGCACACAGTCTTGCCGCGCAGCAACGGGACTTTTTTCACAGCCCGGGCACCGACTTCCAGGAAGGAGTCGGCGGTGTCGAGGATCTCGGTGAGCAGTTCGCGGGGCAAACCGTCAAGCGAGAGGAAGTGGCGCAGCTGGCCCTGATCATTGAGCTGCAGCGGGCGCTTGGCGTCGATTGGCGTCATCGCGGGGGACTCTTAAAGGGCGGAAGCGGAGGCGAGGTCCTGGCGCTCGAGGGCGAGCGGTGCGGGTCCGGTCAATTTTACCCGTTCATGGGCGCCCAGCGACAGGGTGGCGCCGAGCACGTTCGGGCGAATCGGCAGTTCGCCGGCATCCAGGTCCAGCAGGCAGACCAGGGTGACGCTGGCCGGGCGGCCGTAATCGAACAGTTCGTTGAGCGCCGCGCGGATGGTACGACCGCTCATCAGCACGTCATCCACCAGCACCAGATGCTGGCCTTCGACCTCGAACGGCAGCTCGGACGGGCGCACTTGTGGGTGCAGGCCGTTCTGGCTGAAGTCATCGCGGTAGAACGAGACGTCCAGGGTACCCATGGGGCTGGTGTCGGCCATGGCATCCTGCAGGGCCTGGGCAACCCAGACGCCGCCGGTGCGGATACCGATGTAACGGGGCTCGGTGATTGCCCGGCGCGCCAGGTGGGCACGAAGGTCGACAGCCATCTGCCGGATCAGCTCGGCGGGATTGGGTAGGCTCATTGCGGGCTCCTCGGAAGGGTGCGCCGGGTGGGCCCGGCGGCAAAGATGATCAGGTATTGGCCTCCAGCCAGCCTTGCAGCAGCAAGGCAGCGGCAATGGCATCGACCGGGTTGTCGCGGTAGCTGCCACGCTGGCCGCCACGGGCCATGCGCTCGCCTTTGGCCTCGAAGGTGGTCAGGCGCTCGTCGTGCGTGTGCACGGGCAGGTTGAAGCGGCCGTTCAGGCGGCGGGCGAACTTTTCGGCGCGGGCGCTCATTTCGCTGGGCGTGCCGTCCATGTTCAGCGGCAGGCCGACGACAATGGCATCTGGCTTCCATTCGGCAATCAGCTTTTCCACCTGGGCCCAGTCCGGTACGCCGTTCTGCGCCTTCAGGGTGCACAGTTCGCGGGCCTGGCCGGTAATCACCTGGCCGACGGCCACGCCGATCTGTTTGCTGCCATAGTCGAAGCCCAGCAGCAGGCGTAGCTCAGCCATCAGGCGTGGCCCGCCTGGCTGGTCAGCAGGTGCAGGTTGATCCCCAGGCTGGCGGCCGCAGCCTCAAGGCGCAGGTCGCTGGCCATGCCGAAGACGATTTCCGGGTCGAACGGGCAGTTCAGCCACGCGTTGTCGGCCAACTCCGCTTCCAGTTGGCCCGCTTCCCAACCGGCATAGCCCAAGGTGATCAGGCTCTGCTTCGGGCCCACCCCGGCGGCGATAGCCAGCAGTATGTCCTGTGACGTGGTCAGCGACAGCCCTTCCAGTGCCACGCTGGCCTGGAAACTGCACTCGCTGCTGTGCAGCACGAAGCCGCGGTCGGTTTGTACCGGGCCACCCTGGTAGATCGGCACCTGCAAGGTGCTGGCCGGCGGCGTTTCGTCCGGGCGCAGTTGCTCGAGGATGTCGGCCAGGCTCAGTTCCTGTGGTCGGTTGACCACCAGGCCCATGGCGCCATGCTCATTGTGCTCGACGATATACGTGAGGGTCTGGGCGAAGTTCGGATCGGCCATGTGCGGCATGGCGATCAGGAACTGGTGCTTGAGGTAGCTGGGTGCGAGGGTTTTCATGGGGGATAGTGTGGCGCCAGGTGGCGAGACTGACAAGGTGGGCTTTGTGTCGCTGGTGCCGGGCCCTTCGCGGGGATGCCCGCTCCCGACAGTACGCCACAGGCTTCATGGCCGGCGAGCAACCTGTGGGAGCGGGCGTGCCCACAAAAAGAGGCCGGCACAGGCAGAAAATCAGTTACTGGACAAACGGTCCCCACGGGCAAACCGCCAGGTACGAATGATCTCCAGCCGGTCAAACTCGGCCAGATCCCCGGTAAACGGTGCAAACGGCGCGGCCAGCCGCACGATGCGTTGCGCCGCCTGGTCCAGCACGGGCTGCCCGGATGATTCCAGTACCAGCACCTCGTACAGCGAGCCATCGCGGTTGATCGACACCATCATGCGCAAGTTGCCGTAGATTTGCTGTCGGCGTGCTTCGTCGGGGTAGTTGAGGTTACCCACGCGCTCGACCTTCTTGCGCCACTCTTCCTTGTACCAGGCGCCCTTGTCGCGCATGGTCGACGCGGCGTTCAGGCGATGGATGCGCGGGCGCTTGGCGTACATTTGCTGCTCGTTGGACAGCTCCGCCTCCAGGCTGGCGATCTGGCTGGACAGCTGCGAGCTGTCGAAGTCCGGTGCCGGTGCGGCTGGCTTGGGCTGCGCTTTGCTTTCCTTGGGTTTGGGCTCGACCTTGTGCGGCTTGGGCGCCGTCGTCACCACTGCCGACTTTTTCGGGGGAGGGGGTGGGACTACCTCGGGCCTGGCCGCAGGCGGTGGGGTGATCTTGTTGATCTTGCTGTCCTGGAACGGCGCCAGCTCGGTGGTCTTGGGCACCGCTTTCTTGTCCAGGGTGCCGCTGCCTTGCTGGTTGTCCTGGGCCTGGAAGTCAGCCTTCTCGGGCGGTTTCTCGCTCTTGAAGGTGGCCAGGGTGATGTCCATGGTGTGGCGGATTTCGGCAGGCTTGACGACGGTGAAGCCGACGCCAAGGATCAGCGCCAGGTGCACCAGCGCAGCCAGGAACAGGGTGAAGCCAAGCCGGTCCGCAGGGCGAACACGGGGAGGCAGCAGGTCGGCAGGGACGTCAGCGGGGTGCGTCATCAGGTATCCAGCAACCGCAGGGCGGGGCAGCAGCTCAGTCGAATAGGACCGGCATCATACCCCACTCTACGGCTTTACTTCGCGTTGGCTGTCAGCGTGCCTTTAGCTTGCGATCAATGGCATCCATCAGCTTGCCACCGATATCGGTGTTGTAGGCGGCATCGATTTCGCGGATACAGGTGGGGCTTGTGACGTTGATTTCGGTGAGGTAGTCGCCGATCACGTCCAGGCCAACGAACAGCAGGCCCTTTTCGCGCAGCGTCGGGCCGACCTGGGCGGCGATCCAGCGGTCGCGCTCGGTCAGTGGGCGGGCTTCGCCACGCCCGCCCGCGGCCAGGTTGCCACGGGTTTCGCCGCTGGCCGGAATGCGTGCCAGGCAATAGTCCACTGGCTCGCCATCGATCATCAGGATGCGCTTGTCGCCGTCCTTGATTGCCGGCAGGTAGGCCTGCGCCATGATCTGCTGGGTGCCCAGTGCGGTCAGGGTTTCCAGGATCACCGACAGGTTGGGGTCGCCAGCCCGGTGACGGAAGATCGATGTACCGCCCATGCCATCCAGTGGCTTGAGGATCACGTCGGCATGCTTGGCGGTGAATTCGCGAATGATGTCCGGGCGGCGGCTGACCAAGGTCGGGGTGGTGCATTGCGGGAACAACGTGGCGAACATCTTCTCGTTGCAGTCGCGCAGGCTTTGCGGGCGGTTTACCACCAGTACGCCATCGTTCTCGGCCTGTTCCAGCAGGTAAGTGCTGTAGACGAACTCCATGTCGAAGGGCGGGTCCTTGCGCATCAGGATTGCGTCCAGCTCTGCCAGCGGGCTGTCCTGCTCCTCGCCCAGTTCGAACCAGCGTGCAGGGTCGGCAAACACCTTCAGCGGGCGCATGCGGGCGCGGGCCTTGCCTTCGCCCTGATACAGGTCTTGCTGTTCCATGTAGAACAGGCTCCAGCCGCGTGCCTGGGCGGCCAGCAGCATGGCCAGCGAGCTGTCCTTCTTGTAGGAGATGGACGCGATGGGGTCCATCACAATGCCGAGGCGAACGCTCATGGGGGGTCCTCTTGGCGGCAGGTGGCCGCAGTGGATCGAAAGAAAAGTGGCTCAGGGTGGCGCCGCGAACGCCGACGGTCAAGGGGCGCGGCAGATGGAATGGCCACCCGGAGTATGCTAAAAATGCAGCTGCAAGCCTTGAGCTACAAGCCTCAAGAAAAGAGCATCCATGCGCCGAGCTGCTTTCTTGCAGCTTGCCGCTTGCAACTTGCGGCTTCAATCCTACTGGTAGGCGTCTATGGAACAACCCCTGAAGGTGATGGTGATCGACGATTCCCGCACGATCCGCCGCACCGCGCAGATGTTGCTCGGTGAAGCGGGCTGCGAGGTGATCACCGCCAGCGATGGCTTCGATGCCCTGGCCAAGATCGTCGACCATCAGCCCAGTATCATTTTCGTCGATGTGTTGATGCCACGCCTGGACGGCTACCAGACCTGCGCGGTAATCAAGCACAACAGTGCCTTCAAGGACACCCCGGTTATCCTGCTGTCGTCCCGCGATGGCCTGTTTGACAAGGCCCGTGGCCGGGTGGTCGGTTCCGATCAGTTCCTGACCAAGCCGTTCAGCAAGGAAGAACTGCTCGACGCGATCCGCGCCCATGTGCCCGGGTTTGCCGCACCTCAACAACACGCACCCTGACCGAGCCCCGCCATGGCGCGGTCCTACTTTCCTGATGGGGAAACAGCATGGCCCGAGTTCTGATTGTCGACGACTCGCCGACAGAGATGTACAGATTGACCGAATGGCTGGAAAAGCACGGCTACCAGGTGCTCAAGGCCAGCAACGGTGCCGACGGCGTGGCCCTGGCCCGGCAGGACAAGCCCGACGCGGTGCTGATGGACATCGTCATGCCTGGCATGAACGGCTTCCAGGCCACCCGCCAGCTCAGCAAGGACCCGGAGACCAGCGCTATTCCAGTGATCGTGGTAACCACCAAGGACCAGGAAACCGACCGTATCTGGGCCACGCGCCAGGGTGCCCGTGACTTCCTGACCAAACCGGTGGAAGAGGAGGCGCTGATCGCCAAGCTCAAAGAAGTGCTGGGGGCTTGACCACCCGCCCGCAAGGCGCGTCGCTGACCGCCTTTGAGTTGTTGCTGGACATCGACCGGCGCTGTCGCCTGCTGGTCGCCGACCAGCCGCCGCAGGACAACCGCGTGCAGCAGTGGAGCGGCATTGGCTTTCGCATTGCCGGGCAGTGGTTCGTCGCGCCCATGGGCGAAGTGGCCGAGGTGCTGCGCGAACCGCGCAGTAGCCGCGTCCCCGGCGTGCAGCCGTGGGTGTGCGGGGTGGCCAACCTGCGTGGCCGGCTGTTGCCGGTGATGGACCTGAGCTGCTTCTTCGGCCTGGGTCACGCCGCACCGGGCAAGCAGCGGCGAGTGCTGGTGCTGGATCACGACGACCTGTTCGTCGGTTTGCTGGTCGACGAGGTGCTGGGCCTTCAGCACTTTGCCCTCGACAGCCTGCAGCTGTCGCCGCCGCAGCCGCTGATCCCTGCCGCTGCACGCTTTGTGCAGGGGTATTTTCCGCGTGAACGTAACTGGGCGATCTTCAGCCCCTTCGCCCTGGCCCAGGCGCCGGGATTTCTCGATGTGGCGTTATAGGACCTGCGAACGTGAACAAGCCTGCCACCCCCGTCACTGCCACTACCGTGAGCCCACGTACCCGCAGCATCGCGCAGATCACCGTGCTGTTCCTGATCCTGATCCTTTCGATCATCTTGCTGTTCGCCAACTTTGCTTACCTGAATACCCAATCCAACTACGACAAGCAGTACATCGGCCATGCCGGCGAGCTGCGCGTGCTGTCGCAGCGTATCGCCAAGAACGCCACCGAGGCGGCCACCGGCAAGGCTCTGGCCTTCAAGCTGCTGTCGGATGCACGCAATGATTTCGAACGGCGCTGGGGCTACCTGCGCCAGGGTGACAAGTCCACTGGCCTGCCGCCCGCGCCACCTTCGGTGCGTGACGAGATGGAATCGGTACGCCGCGACTGGGAAAACCTGCGCAAGAACACCGACATCATCCTGGCCAGCGAGCAGACCGTGCTGTCGCTGCACCAGGTGGCAGCGACCCTGGCCGAGACCGTGCCGCAGTTGCAGGTGGAATACGAAAAAGTGGTCGAGATCCTGCTGCAGAGCGGTGCCCCGGCCAATCAGGTTGCGGTGGCCCAGCGCCAGCTGTTGCTGGCCGAACGCATCCTTGGCTCGGTTAACACCGTGCTGGCCGGTGACGACAGCGCCGCCCAGGCGGCCGATGCCTTCGGCCGTGACGCCGGGCGCTTTGGCCAGGTGCTGGAGGGAATGCTCAATGGCAATGCGACAATCCAGGTCACCCGCGTCGAGGACGCCGACGCGCGTGCGCGGCTGGCCGAAATCGCAGAGTTGTTCCAGTTCGTTGCCGGTTCGGTGGATGAAATCCTCGAAACCTCGCCCGAACTGTTCCGTGTGCGGGAGGCTGCGGGCAACATCTTCAGCCTTTCGCAAACCCTGCTCGACGAAGCGTCGCACCTGGCGAACGGTTTCGAGAACCTGGCTGGCGGGCGCACCCTCGACACCGTTGGCGGCTATGTCCTGGGGCTGCTGGCGCTGGCCTCGATCATCCTCATCGGCCTGGTCATGGTGCGCACCACCAACCGACAACTGCGCGAGACCGCAGAAAAGAACGAACGCAACCAGCAGGCCATCATGCGCCTGCTCGACGAAATCGAAGAGCTGGCAGATGGCGACCTGACGGTGACCGTATCGGTGACTGAAGACTTCACCGGTGCCATTGCCGACTCGATCAACTATTCCGTGGACCAATTGCGCGACCTGGTCGCCACCATCAACCACAGTGCAGTGCAGGTTGCTGCCGCCGTGCAGGACACGCAGAACACTGCGCGGCAACTGGCCAAGGCCTCCGAGCACCAGGCTGCACAGATCAGCGAGGCGTCCGAGGCGGTGGGCGACATGGTCGAGTCGATCGACCGGGTATCGGCGCATGCCTACGAATCGGCCAAGGTGGCCGAGCGTTCGGTGGCCATCGCCAACAAGGGCAACGAGGTGGTGCACAACACCATCAACGGCATGGACAACATTCGCGAGCAGATCCAGGACACCGCCAAGCGGATCAAGCGTCTGGGCGAGTCCTCACAGGAAATCGGCGACATCGTCAGCCTGATCGACGACATTGCCGACCAGACCAACATTCTTGCCTTGAACGCTGCCATCCAGGCCTCGCTGGCCGGTGAGGCCGGCCGCGGGTTTGCCGTGGTTGCCGACGAGGTGCAGCGCCTGGCCGAGCGCTCATCGTCTGCCACCCGCCAGATCGAGGCGCTGGTGCGTACCATTCAGGCCGATACCAACGAAGCGGTGATCTCCATGGAGCAGACCACCGCCGAGGTGGTGCGTGGCGCACGCCTGGCCCAGGATGCCGGGGTGGCGCTGGCCGAGATCGAAGGGGTATCGCAGAACCTCGCCGACCTTATCCACAGCATTTCCGACGCTGCCCAGTTGCAGACCTCGTCGGCCGGGCAGATCTCCCACACCATGGCGGTGATCCAGCAGATTACCGCACAAACCTCCGCCGGCTCCGGTGCCACCGCCGACAGCATCCGCCATTTGGCCCGCATGGCCAGCGAGATGCGCCGTTCGGTGTCCGGTTTCACCCTGCCACCCCCTACCGAGCCGCGTTAAGGAATAGTGACCATGGCTTCTGCAGTAAGCCCCGAACGTCACGAAACAGTGGCGCTGGCCTGGACCAAGGCCGCCATCCTCGATTGCCTGGGCCAGGCACGGCAGGCGCTGGAGCGCTTTGCCGGCGAGACGGGCGACCTGTCGATGATGGCTTTCGTGGTCGACAACCTGCACCAGGTGCACGGCTGCCTGCGCATGCTCGAACTGCGCGGCGCCACGCGCCTGGCCGAGGAGTTGGAGCTGTTTGCCAGGGCGTTGGCCGACGGCCAGGTCAGCCCCCGGGGTGATTGCCTGGGTGCATTGTTCCGCGGCCTGGAGCAGTTGCCCTCGTACCTGGAGCGGTTGCGCGGTGCTCGCCATGACCTGCCACTGGTGATGCTGCCGTTGCTCAACCAGCTGCGCGCCTGCCGGGGGGAGGAACCGCTGGCCCAGGCCAGCCTGATGACCGGCGCCGCCCAACGCTTCGCGGGTGACGATGACCTTGCCAACCTCGACCTGTCGCTGGGCAACTGGCGTGACCAGCTGCAGGCCGGGTCGGGGCGCGATGCGCTGCGTTCAGTGGTGACTGCACTGTGCGACGACTTGATGCGCATCAAGGAGCGCCTGGACCAGTACGGCCGCGGCGACCGTCAGCACCGCGAGCAGCTCGATGCGCTGCTGGCACCGTTGCGCCACGTGGCTGACACCCTGGCGGTACTGGGCTTTCAGCAACCGCGGCGGGTGATCATCGACCAGGTGCTGGCGTTGCAGGCATTGGCTCAGGGCGAGCGGGCGGTGGACGACGCGGTGTTGATGGATGTGGCAGGGGCCCTGCTGTACGTGGAGGCCTCCCTGAACGGCATGGTCGGCCCTTTGGAGGAAAACGGCCAAGGTAGCCTGCCGGGCTCGGACCTGGCCGAGATACGCCAGCTGGTGCTGAATGAATCGCTGAACGTGTTGCAACAGGCCAAGGATCTGATCGGCGATTACCTGGAGTCCGACTGGCCGCGGCAACGCCTGCAACCCTTGCCGGGGCTGCTGCAGCAGATCCGCGGGGCACTGGCCATGTTGATGCTGCCCGCTGTGGCCGAGCTGTTTGTCGGCTGCGCAAGCTATGTGCAGCGTTGGCTGCAGCACCTGGAGGAAGAGCCGCCGATTGATGAGCTGACGCACTTGGCCGAGGCACTGAGCGCTGCCGAATGCTACCTGCAATGGCGAGCGGCAGACCCGCTGGCCGATGGTCAACCCTTTATCGAGATGGCACGGGCCAGCTTGGCGGCGCTGGGTGTGCAGTGCGCGGTGGTCGGGGCCAGCCCAGACCAGTACGGCAATGGCGATGGCATCGATGACGAGCTTCGCCAAGTGTTCCTTGACGAGGCGGGCGAACTGCTGCCGGAAATCGAGCGCCACTGGCTGCGCTGGCGTGCCGACAACCAGCAGCGCGAGGCACTGGGCGAAGTGCGTCGTGCGCTGCATACACTCAAAGGCAGCGGCCGCATGGTGCATGCCGAGGCGGTGGCTGAACTGGCCTGGGGCGCCGAGCACCTGCTGAACCGGGTGCTCGAGGGCCGCAGCGTGCTCAGCCCGGAAGGGGTTGTAGCGCTGCAGCAGGTGTTCGTTCACCTGCCTGACCTGCTGGCCGACTTTGCCGCCGGCCAGTTGCCGCAACTGACTGAAATCGAGCAATTGGCCGGGCATCTACACAGCCTGGCCGAAAACGATGCCCCGGCGGCTGCCGGTGTCGATGGCCTCGATCCGCAGTTGCTGGGCATTTTTCGCACCGAGGCGCAGGGTCATCTGGCCAGTCTTGAGGTTTATCTGCAAAGCGCCGGCGGCCACGACACGCCGGTCAGCGATGACTTGCAGCGTGCCTTGCATACACTCAAAGGCAGTGCCGCCATGGCCGGTGTGATGCCGGTCGCCGAACTGGCCACCGCCTTCGACCGCCTGGCCCGTGAATACAAGGGCCATCAGCTGCCACTGCAAATGGCCGAGATGGAGTGGCTGGAAGCTGCGCGCTCGTTGTTCCATCTGGGCTTGGCGCAACTCGATAGCACGCCCCTGGCCGCCATCCCCGGTGCCGCGGAACTGATCGAGCAGGTGGGCCAGGCCGTGGACAGCCGCCTGGCCAGCCTGCATGAAGACCCGCACCAGGCCGGCCGCAGCAAGCGTGATCCGCAGTTGGTCGCCAGCTTTCTGGCCCAGGCCATGGACATCCTGCTCGATGCAGAGACGTTGTTGTCGCGCTGGCAGCAACAGCCCGGCCAGCGTGCCGCACTGGATAACCTGCTCGACCAGATGACCACCTTGGGGCACGCCGCGCACCTGGCCGACCTGTGGCAGATGGATGAGGTGTGCGAGGCGTTGCTGGACCTGTATGGCGCGGTGGAGGAAGGCAGCCTGCCTGCCGATTCCCGCTTCTTCAGCCAGGCGCAGCGGGCCCATGAAGCGTTGCTGGACATGCTGGACGAAGTGGCGGCCGGGCAGGATATTCCACCGCGCCCGGAGCTGGTCGAAAGCCTGCGCAACCTGCTGGACCAGGCCCTGGCACCGGATGCCACCGGCCTGGTGGGCATCGATACGGTCACACCGCTGCATCCGGACATGGACCTGGCCGATACCTTGGGGTTGCCACACCCACCGTTGCAGCCGCAGGTGGCCGAGCCGCTTGCCGAGGAGGCGGAAAGCCCTGGCGAAGAGCTGCTGGAAGTGTTCCTGGAAGAAAGCTCGGACATCGTCGAGAGCGCCGCGGCGGCTCTGGCGCGCTGGCAGGCCGACCCGCGCAGCAGCGTCGAGGTGGACAACCTGATGCGTGACCTGCACACCCTCAAAGGCGTGGCGCGCATGGTCGAAATTACCCCGATCGGCGACCTGGCCCACGAACTGGAGTTCCTCTACGAGCTGTTGGCTGCGGGTAGATTGCCGCCAAGCGCGCCGCTGTTCGCACTGCTGCAGAACTGCCACGACCGGCTGGCGCATATGCTTGACGCTGTGCGCCTGGGGCAGCCGCTGCATGCCGCTACAGCGCTGATCGACTACATTCGCAACTTCAGCAGCGCCGCACTGACAGACAGTGCCGCGGGCCAGGGGCCGCCAGAAGCTGCAACTGCCGAAGTACCGGCAGTAGCGCCAGAGCGGGCACCGGGTGACATGGTCAAGGTCGACGCCGAGCTGCTCGACGACCTGGGTAACCTGGCCGGCGAGCACTCGATCATCCGGGGGCGCATCGAGCAGCAGGTCAACGACGCGCAGTTCGCCCTTAACGAGATGGAAACCACACTCGAGCGCATGCGTGATCAGTTGCTGCGTCTGGATGTCGAGACCCAGGGGCGAATCTCCAGCCGGCAGCAGTTCGAAGGCGATGCCTATGACGACTTCGACCCGCTGGAAATGGACCGCCACTCCCAGCTGCAGCAACTGTCACGGGCCCTCTTCGAGTCTGCCTCGGACCTGCTCGACCTGAAGGAGACCCTGGCTCAGCGCGCTCAGGAGGCCTACAGCCTGCTGCAACAGCAGGCGCGGGTGAACAGCCAGTTGCAGGAGGGCCTGACGGCCACCCTGATGGTGCCGTTCGAGCGCCTGGTGCCGCGCTTGCAGCGTGTGGTGCGGCAGGTAGCCAGCGAGCTGGGCAAGCAGGTGGAATTGGTGGTTGGCAATGCCGAGGGCGAACTGGACCGCAGCGTGCTGGAACGTATGGTGGCGCCGCTGGAGCATATGCTGCGCAACGCCGTTGACCACGGCCTGGAAAGCCGCGCAATGCGCCTGGCCGCCGGCAAGCCGGAGCAGGGCACCATTCACCTGAATTTGCTGCATGAGGGCGCCGATATCGTCATCGAAATGACGGATGATGGTGCCGGCGTGCCCTTGGAGGCGGTGCGGCGCAAGGCCATCAAGCGCGGCCTGCTGGACCCGCAGGCGCAGTTGAGTGACCACGAGATCCTGCAGTTCATCCTGCGGCCAGGCTTCTCCACCGCCGAAAAGATCACCCAGATTTCCGGGCGTGGGCTGGGCATGGATGTGGTGCACGAGGAGGTCAAGCAACTGGGTGGCTCGATGAGTATCGAGTCGGCGCAGGGCAAGGGGGCGCGTTTCCTGATCCGCCTGCCGTTCACCGTGTCGATCAACCGTGCGCTGATGGTGCACCTGGGTGAAGAGCAATACGCCATTCCGCTCAATACCATCGAGGGCATCGTCCGTGTGCCACCTGCCGAGCTTGCGGCGTGCTACCAGCTGGACTCGCCCCGCTATGTCTATGCCGGCCACGAATACGAGCTGCGCTACCTGGGCGAGTTGCTGCAAGGCCTGCCGCGCCCGGCGCTGCTGGGGCAGAGCGTGCCGTTGCCGGTGCTGCTGGTGCATTCCAAGGAGCAGTCGTTCGCCATCCAGGTCGACAGCCTGTCGCCCAGCCGCGAGATCGTGGTGAAAAGCCTGGGACCGCAGTTTGCCGCGGTTGCCGGGTTATCGGGGGCGACACTGCTAGGCGATGGCCGGGTGGTGCTGATTCTTGACCTGCTGGGCCAGCTGCGCGGCCAGCAGCGACGGCTGGCCCGCCTGCCCGGTGGCGGCAGCCAGCGCCAATTGCTTGGCCCGGCACCGCGCCGTGCCTTGCTGGTGATGGTGGTGGACGATTCGGTAACCGTACGCAAGGTGACCAGCCGCCTGCTGGAGCGTCACGGCATGAGCGTGCTTACGGCCAAGGATGGTGTCGATGCCATGGCCCTGCTGGAAGAGCACCGGCCTGACGTGTTGTTGCTGGACATCGAAATGCCGCGCATGGACGGCTTCGAGGTGGCCACACGCATTCGCCGTGACGCACGGCTGAAAGACTTGCCGATCATCATGATCACCTCGCGCACCGGCCAAAAGCACCGGGACCGCGCCATGGCCATCGGCGTCAATGAATACCTGGGCAAGCCGTACCAGGAATCGCTGCTGTTGCAGAGCATCGCCCATTGGAGCCAGGCCCATGCTTGAACTGATTTCCGGCCAGCGCAGCAGCCTGACCGGGCTGTTGCTGCCGTTGGGCGACCGCACGCTGGTGTTGCCCAACGTGGCGGTGGCCGAGTTGAGCGGGCAGCGTAACCTGGTGTGCCAACACGGCGACCCCGCCTGGCACCTGGGGTGGATCGACTGGCGTCAGCAACGCCTGCCGTTGATCGGTTTCGAGGCCGCATGCGGTGGTGAGACGCCGTGCGGCGAGCGGGCTCGCGTGGTGGTGCTCAATGCGTTGGGCGATACCGGTTTGCGGTACCTGGCGCTGTTGCTGCAGGACATTCCGCGCTCGTGCAAGCTCGACAGCCAGCTTAACTACGTGGATGTGGCGCTGGGCAGGTTGGAGCTGGCAGCGGTGCAGGTGGGTGAGCAGGTGGCGCGGGTGCCGGACCTGGTCGCATTGGAAAGGCTGGTGCGTGACGCGGATCTGCAACCTGACCTTGGTTAGGATGTGAAGCGCAGGGTCTGGTGGTCTGGAGTGGGAGCGGCCTTGTGTCGCGATAGGGCTGCGCAGCAGCCCCGGCGGTTCATGCAGTGGCAATGAAAGCCTGGGGCCGCTTCGCGCCCCTTTCGCGACACAAGGCCGCTCCCGCAAAGAGCGAGGTCATCAACATCACAACAGGAACCCAGCCCACCTCAGGAGGTCTGTGTTTGCATGTATTACGGTGAACGCTTCAACGCCTGGACCCACCTGGTCGGTGCTGTCCTCGCTGCTATTGGTGCCATCTGGCTGATTGTGGTCGCGGGCCTGCAAGGCGACCCGTGGAAGATCGTCAGCTTCTCCATCTACGGCGGCACGCTGCTGTTGCTGTACAGCATTTCCACCCTGTACCACAGCACCCGTGGGCGGGCGAAAGTGATCATGCGCAAGCTCGACCACCTGTCGATCTATCTGCTTATTGCCGGCAGCTACACGCCGTTTTGCCTGGTCAGCCTGCGCGGCCCTTGGGGATGGAGCCTGTTCGGCGTGGTCTGGGGGCTGGCGATCATCGGCATGTTGCAAGAGATCAAGCCGCGCTCCGAGGCGCGGATCCTCTCGATCATCATCTATGCGGTAATGGGCTGGATCGTGCTGGTGGCAGTCAAACCACTGCTGAACTCGCTGGGCACTGCCGGCTTCGCCTGGTTGGCTGCCGGCGGCGTGTTCTACACCGTCGGCATCATTTTCTTCGCCTTCGACAGCCGCTTCCGCCACTGGCATGGCATCTGGCACCTGTTCGTCATCGCTGGCAGCCTGATGCACTTCGTGGCGGTGTCGCTCTACGTGCGCTAGTTAAAAGTCGCCCCACAACTGCTGTGCCACCGACAGCGCCACCACCGGCGCGGTCTCGGTGCGCAGCACGCGCGGGCCAAGGCGTGCTGCGTGGAAGCCGGCGGCTTTGGCCTGCTCGACCTCGGCTTCGCTCAGGCCGCCTTCGGGGCCGATCACGAAGGCCAGGGTGGCGGGCTTTTCATGGCTGGTGAGCGGCTCGGCCACCGGGTGCAGGACCAGCTTCAGGTCAGCCTTGGTGCTGCTCAACCATTCGGCCAGGGTCACGGGTGGGTGGATGACGGGCAAGGTAGAACGCCCGCATTGTTCACAGGCGCTGATCGCCACTTGGCGCCAGTGGGCCAGGCGCTTGTCGGCGCGTTCGTCTTTCAGGCGCACTTCGCAGCGTTCGCTGACGATCGGGGTGATTTCGTTGGCACCAAGCTCGGTGGCCTTCTGGATCGCCCAGTCCATGCGCTCGCCACGCGAGAGGCCCTGGCCCAGGTGCACATGCAGCGGTGAATCGGCCTGGCCGGCAAAAGCCTGGTCAAGGCTGACGCGGACAGTTTTCTTGCCCACCTCGAGCAACTGACCACGGTATTCCTGGCCGCTGCCATCGAACAGCTGCACGGCGTCGCCGGGGGCCATGCGCAGCACGCGGCCAATGTAATGGGCCTGGGCCTCGGGCAGGTCGTGCTCGCCAAGGCTCAGGGGGGCGTCGATGAAGAAGCGGGACAGTCTCATGGGTTTGCTCGGTAAATAGAGAGACGCAGATCCCCTGTGGGAGCGGGCGTGCCCGCGAATCAGGCGCCGCGGTGCCTGGCAAGGGCTTCGCCCTTGTTCGCGGGCTCGCCCGCTCCCACAGGAAAAGTGGTGTGGCGAATTGCCGGGCCTAGCCCGGGTCGCGGAAGTCGGGGTGGAAGTTGGCCGGCACTGCGACACTGACGCTGTCGCGGGTGGCGATATCGATGCCTTCGCTGGCCACTTCGGCAAGGAAGTCGATCTGCTCGGGGGTGATCACGTACGGCGGCAGGAAATACACCACGCTGCCCAGCGGTCGCAACAGGGCGCCGCGGGACAGGGCGTGCTCGAACACCTTCAGGCCCCGGCGCTCCTGCCAGGGGTAGGCAACCTTGCCTGCCTTGTCTTGAACCATTTCGATGGCCAGGGCCATGCCAGTCTGGCGTATTTCGGCAACGTGAGCATGATCGGCCAGGTGTGCAGTGGCTGTGGCCATGCGCGTGGCCAGGGCCTTGTTGGCCTCGATCACGTTGTCCTGCTCGAAGATATCCAGGGTCGCCAGCGCTGCAGCGCACGCCAGCGGGTTGCCGGTGTAGCTGTGCGAGTGCAGGAATGCACGCAGTGTCGGGTAATCATCATAGAACGCCTGGTACACCTTGTCGGTGGTCAGGCAGGCGGCCAGCGGCAGGTAGCCGCCGGTCAGGGCCTTGGACAGGCACAGGAAATCCGGGCGGATGCCGGCTTGCTCGCAGGCGAACATCGTGCCGGTGCGGCCGAAACCTACGGCGATCTCGTCGTGGATCAGGTGCACGTCGTAGCGGTCGCAGGCCTCGCGCAACAGCTTGAGGTACACCGGGTGGTACATGCGCATGCCACCGGCACCCTGGATCAGCGGCTCGACGATCACGGCGCTGATCGAGGCGTGGTGTTCGGCCAGGGTCTGCTCCATGGCCTGGAACATATTGCGCGAGTGCTCCTCCCAGCTCATGCCCTCGGGGCGCAGGTAGCAGTCAGGGCTTGGCACCTTGAGGGTGTCGAGCAGCAGCGCCTTGTAGGTCTCGGTGAACAGCGGCACATCACCCACCGACATGGCGGCAATGGTTTCGCCATGGTAGCTGTTGGTCAGGGTGACGAAGCGCTTCTTGTCCGGTTTGCCGATGTTCTGCCAGTAGTGGAAGCTCATCTTCAGCGCCACTTCGATGCACGACGAGCCATTGTCGGCATAGAACACACGGTCGAGACCGGCCGGGGTCATGGCGACCAGGCGTTCGGACAGCTCGATCACTGGCTGATGACTGAAACCGGCCAGGATCACGTGCTCGAGCTGGTCGACCTGGTCCTTGATGCGCTGGTTGATGCGCGGGTTGGCATGGCCGAACACGTTGACCCACCAGCTGCTTACCGCATCCAGGTAGCGTTTGCCCTCGAAGTCTTCCAGCCACACGCCTTCGCCGCGCTTGATCGGGATCAGCGGCAGCTGCTCGTGGTCTTTCATCTGGGTACAGGGGTGCCACAGGACCTTGAGGTCGCGTTGCATCCACTGATCATTGAGGCCCATGGGCACTTCTCCTGGCTTTGCGGCGTGGTTCGACCGCGTAAGCCTAAGCAATGCCGCAGGGCAGGACAACCGCTGCCGTTCAATGGCTGTGGGTGCCGGTCCATTCGAGCCTGCTGCCATGCACAGAGCAAAGCCCTGCAGGATGTGTTGCCGGAGTGAAGGCTCAGGCCTGAGGCTGTGCGAAGTCACCAGCCTCATGCAGAGGTCCCCTGCTACTGTGTGCCATAGCTACCGACAAAAATATGAGCTGCCAAAAGGACTTGATGTCACTGCGCTGGCAGGGTGCTCGGACCTGACGTATTCTTAACGCATCTTCCTGGGGCATTCCTGCCTCTCCCCGTTTCTGTAACCTCTGACTCGGAGTTCGCCGACATGGCTGCTGCTTGGGTGCGCCTGTGCGCGTTGGTATTGATTGGTGTGTCCAGCGGCGCTGCGCTGGCAAAAGACAAGACGCCCACGGCGATTGTCGTGGGGGGTGGCCTGGCAGGCCTGACGGCAGCCTACGAGCTGCAGAACAAAGGCTGGCAGGTGACCCTGCTGGAGGCCAAGGCGGGCATGGGCGGGCGTTCGGGCCTGGCCACCAGCGAGTGGATCGGCAACGCCAAGGCACAGCCGGTGCTCAACCAGTACCTCGACCGTTTCAAGCTTGAAACACTGCCGGCGCCCGAGTTCGTGCGAACCCCGGGTTACCTGATCGACGGCGAGTACTTCAGCGCCAGCGACCTGGCCACCAAGCAACCGGCCACTGCCGAGGCGCTCAAGCGTTACGAGAAAACCCTCGATGACCTGGCCCGTTCGATCGATGACCCGCTGAACCCGCAGGCAACCAGCACGCTGTTCGCCCTTGACCAGATCAACGTCTCCACCTGGCTGGACAAACTGCAACTGCCGGCCACCGCCCGTCAGTTGATCAATCAGCAGATCCGCACCCGCTACGATGAACCGTCCCGCCTGTCGCTGCTGTACTTCGCCCAGCAGAACCGCGTCTACCGCGGCGTCAGCGACCGCGACCTGCGCGCTGCGCGCCTGCCCGGTGGCAGCCCGGTGCTGGCCCAGGCTTTCGTCAAGCAGCTGAAAACCATCAAGACCAACTCTCCGGTTACCGCCATTGTCCAGGACAAGGATGGTGTCACGGTAAAAGTCGGCAGCCTCGGCTACAAGGCGGATTATCTGGTCATGGCCGTGCCCCTGCGCGCACTGGCCAAGATTCAGATGACCCCTGGCCTGGACAGCCAGCACCTGGCGGCGCTCAAGGGTACCAACTATGGTTGGCGCGACCAGATCATGCTCAAGTTCAAGAAACCCGTTTGGGAAAGCCGTGCACGCATGTCGGGCGAAATCTACAGTAACGCCGGCCTCGGCATGCTGTGGGTCGAGCCGGCGCTCAAGGGGGGGGCCAACGTGGTGATCAACCTGTCCGGCGATAACGCTCGCCTGCTGCAGGCCTTTGGTGAAAAGCAGATGGTCGACCAGGTGCTGATCCGTCTGCATGCGTTCTACCCCCAGGCCCGTGGTGCTTTCACCGGTTATGAGGTCAAGCGATACAGCGCGGACGCTGGCATGGGTGGTGCCTACCTGGCCTACGGCCCAGGGCAGATCAGTAAATACTGGCGCCTGTGGGAACGTCCGGTGCAGCGCATGATCTTCGCCGGTGAGCACACGGATGCCCTGTACCCGGGCACCCTGGAAGGCGCCCTGCGCAGTGGCCAGCGTGCGGCCAGCCAGGCACAGGACCTGTTGGCCGGCAAGTCGTTCGACCCGGCCAAGGCGCTGCCGGTTGCGGCGGCGGCAGGTGCGGTGGCCGCCAAGGAGAGCAAGGGCGGGTTCTTCTCCAATATGTTCGGCGGTTCGTCCGACAAGGGCGACAAAGCTGACAAAGCGCCGGCCAAAGCTGAGCCTAAGCAGGCCGAAGAGGCCAAGCAGGACAAGCCAGGCTTCTTCAAGCGCCTGTTCGGCGGGGCGCAAACGCCAGAGGCGAAGGCTGAGCCAATAGCCAAGGCTGAGGAAGTGGCGTCTGCACCTGCGCCCGCTCCACAGGCAGCTCCGGCTCCTGCAGCGCCTGCGCCTGTGGCCAAGGAAACGGCGGCCAAGCCTGCGGCAACCAAAGCCGCTCCCGCCAAGCATGCGCCCGCGCACAAGCCAGCCCACAAGCCTGCCGAGACGAAGAAGGCGACAGCCAAGACCGACCCAGCGAAGAAGGCTGTAACCACTACCCAGGCCAAGGCGGGCTGATTGATCAACAGTGCCGGCCTGATCGCAGCCTAGGGGCCGGCACTGCCAACTCTCCTACTATCGTTAATGTTTTCTTAATGGTCAGCTAAGAGAATAAATATCGGATTCCTCGATAATCCAAAGCAATTTTTTCCGCTTTTCTTCGATACGTTACGCGTTAGTCTGTGCATAGCTTTCACGGGGAAACACGCAACATGCAACTGCGCAATTCACCTTCTCGCTACGGCGTGGTCAGCATCATCCTGCATTGGGGCGTGGCGCTGGCAGTTTTCGGCCTGTTTGGCCTGGGCTTGTGGATGGTCGGCCTCGACTACTATAGCCCTTGGCGCAAAGCTGGCCCGGACCTGCACAAGAGCATCGGCCTGGTGCTGCTGGCGGTGATGCTGCTGCGGCTAGTCTGGCGTTTCATCAGCCCGCCACCATCGGCACCAACCAACCATGGTGCGGTCACACGCCTGGCGGCCAAGTTGGGCCACCTGGCCCTGTACCTTGGGCTGTTTGCGGTGATGGTTGCCGGTTACCTGATTTCCACCGCCGACGGCGTCGGCATTCCGGTGTTCGGCCTGTTCGAAGTGCCGGCACTGATCAGCGACCTGCCTGACCAGGCAGATGTGGCGGGTGTGGTTCATTTGTGGCTGGCTTGGGGGCTGGTGATTTTTGCCGTGCTGCATGCCCTTGCCGCGCTCAAGCATCATTTCATCGACCGTGACGCGACCCTGACTCGCATGCTGGGCCGCAAAGCTTGACTCTCAACCTCAATTACACAGGAAGGAACAGGATGTTGAAAAAGACTTTTGCCGCTCTGGCGCTCGGTACCGCTCTGCTCTCTGCTGGCCAGGCCATGGCTGCCGAGTACAAGATCGACAAGGAAGGCCAGCACGCGTTCGTTGACTGGAAAATCAGCCACCTGGGCTACAGCTTCATCCACGGTACTTTCAAGGATTTCGACGGCAACTTCAGCTGGGACAGTGCCAAGCCTGAAGCCAGCAAGATCAGTGTCGACTTGAAAACTGCCAGCCTGTGGTCGAACCACGCCGAGCGTGACAAGCACATCGCCAGCGCCGACTTCCTGGACGTGAAGAAGTACCCGGACGCCAAATTCGTCTCCACCAGCGTCAAGTCGACTGGCGACAAGACGGCTGATGTGACTGGCGACCTGACCATGCACGGTGTCACCAAACCGGTGACGTTCAAGGCTACCTTCAACGGTGAAGGCAAGGACCCATGGGGTGGTGAGCGCGCAGGCTTCAACGCCACCACGACGTTGAACCTGAACGACTTCGGCATCAAAGGCCCAGGCGCTACTTCGCAGACCCTGGACCTGGATATCAGTGTCGAAGGTGTGAAGCAGAAGTAATTTCTGCTAGCTGAAGACCGAGGGGGCCGCTTTGCGGCCCTATCACGACACAAGGCCGCGCCTGCAGAGATCAAGAAATTCTCTGCAGGCGCGGCCTTGTGTCGTGATAGGGCCGCGAAGCAGCCCCCTCGGTATTTCTATCAGCCCTTGCGGGTCAGCAGCGCCGGGCGCTCACCGCGTGGGCGGCTTGGCAGGTCATCCAGTTGCTCAGGCGTCGGGAAGCGGTCCAGTTTGGACTCCTTGCGAATGATCACTGGCTGTTTTTCCGGCTGACGCGTGTTGCGCACGGCCGGCTCTTGCCGGGCAGCATCGTCACGCGCAGGGCGACCACGGCCACCGCCGCCATCACGACGGGCACCGCCACCGTTGTTGGCGCGGGGCGGGCGTTTTTCTCCGGCACCACTGCGTGGCTGGCCGCCATTGCGGGCTTGGCCCTGGCCGCCAGCGTTGCTGCGTTGGCCATTGCCTTGCCCCTGACCTTGGCCAGCACCACCCGGGCGGCGGTTGCGGCCCTGGTTCTTGCCTTGGTACGGGCTGACATAGTCGGCGCGGTTACCGAAGTTATCGAGCTCGTCGTCCAGGAATTCTTCCGGGTCGCGGTCTGCCGGCGGCTTCGGAACGCTGTTACTGCTGGCTTGCTGCGGGCGTGGCTTCTTGTCACGCGGCTTGCGCGGTTGCTGCTTGTCGCCGCTCTTTTCCTTGTCGTCCGGCTTGGCCGCAGCTTGCTGCCTGGCTTTGCCTTTGTCCTTGCCTTTGTCCTTGCGGCCGCCGTTGCTGTCTTTACCACCTTCGCCACGGGCTTGCTGGTTGCGGCCGCCGCGGCCGTTGTTCTGCGGGCGCTCGCGTGCTTCGGGCTTCTCGGCTTCTACCTGGCTGGCGTCGAAGCCCATCAGGTCGCCATCCGCGATGCGCTGCTTGGTCACCCGCTCGATGCTCTTGAGCAGCTTCTCTTCATCTGGCGCGACCAGGGAAATTGCTTCGCCCGAACGACCGGCACGGCCGGTACGGCCAATGCGGTGGACGTAGTCCTCCTCGACATTCGGCAGCTCGAAGTTGACAACGTGGGGCAACTGGTCGATGTCCAGGCCGCGGGCAGCGATGTCGGTGGCGACCAGTACGCGCACGCTGTTGGCCTTGAAGTCGGCCAAAGCCTTGGTGCGGGCGTTCTGGCTCTTGTTGCCGTGGATCGCGGCGGCGGTGAGGCCTTGCTTTTCCAGGTACTCGGCCAGGCGGTTGGCGCCATGCTTGGTTCGGGTGAACACCAACACCTGTTCCCAGGCGCCCAGGGTGATCAAGTGCGCCAGCAAGGCACGCTTGTGGCTGGCAGGCAGGCGATACACCCGCTGCTCGATACGCTCGACGGTGGTGTTCGGCGGGGTGACCTCGATACGTTCCGGGTTGTGCAGGAGCTTGTCGGCGAGGTCGGTGATGTCCTTGGAGAAGGTGGCCGAGAAGAGCAGGTTCTGGCGCTTGGCCGGCAGGCGGGCGAGGACCTTCTTGACGTCGTGGATGAAGCCCATGTCGAGCATGCGATCGGCTTCATCAAGTACAAGGATTTCCACGTGGGCCAGGTCGACCTTGCCTTGACCGGCCAGGTCGAGCAGGCGGCCTGGGCAGGCGACCAGCACATCAACGCCTTTGGCAATGGCCTGGATCTGCGGGTTCATGCCAACGCCGCCGAAGATGCAGGCGCTGACCAGTGGCAGGTCACGGGCATAGACCTTGAAACTGTCATGCACCTGGGCTGCCAGTTCGCGGGTCGGTGTCATGACCAGCACGCGAGGCTGGCGTGGGCCGTGGCGCTGCGATTTGTCGGGATGGCCGGCCGGGAACAGGCGCTCGAGAATCGGCAGGGCGAAGCCGCCGGTTTTACCCGTACCTGTCTGTGCGGCAACCATCAGGTCGCGGCCTTGCAACACGGCGGGAATAGCCCGCTGTTGCACGGGGGTCGGCTGGGTGTAGCCCGCAGCCTCGATAGCGCGGACAAGAGCCTCGGAGAGACCGAGGGAAGCAAAGGACATGGGCGATCCTGTTCTCGTGTGGGCTGGGCCCGTTGGGATGTTCTGCCTGGCGCGACGGGCATCGGTGAAATGCGATCGCGTCCGGTCCAGCTGGGCTTTCACTGCACATCCGGGAAACGGAGGCTGGACGCGAAGGGGCGTCGGTACCGATCGGGATGCCTGTTGCGAGGCCGAGCGTCCGGGCGTGAGCCGGGCGGGAAGGCCCGAGTATAACAGAGCTATCGCGCTGTGCTGCTTTCCTGCTGCTCAACGGCGTTGAGAATGTTTCCAGTGTCGCTTGTATAGCGGTTGCTGATCGCTGCATAGGCCGGTTCCTGCTTGAACCGCTGCAGCTCTTCAGCAAAGGCCACGGCCAGTGCCTCGCGTCCAGGCTTGCGCACCAGGCCCAAATACTGCGCCTGGCGGCTGACTACCAGCGGCAGTTCTTCGACTTGCTGTTGCAGGCCGAGCTGGCGGAGCAGGTAATGCCCGACCCTGCGGTCGGTGATCGTCAGGTCGATACGGCCCAGCACCAGCTTGCCGAAGTTGGCTTCGTGGGTGGGTGCGGCTTCGCGCTTGAAGTGCGGGGCCTCGGTGAACTCTTTACCGTAGGTGTAGCCTGGCGATGTGCCGACGGTGAGGCCGGCGAGGTCGTCCAGGTGGGTGACGGCATGGCGGCGCGTGCGGCTTTGGAACAGGACGAATTCGACCTCCGACATGGGTTCGGAGCCGTACACCATGTAGGGTTGGCGCGCATCCGTCTGGAAGATGTCGAGAATGCCATCGGCCAGGCCCTGCTCAGCCATCGCCAAGCAGCGCTTCCAAGGCAGGAATTGCCACTCCACCTCGACGCCGAGGCGTGCGAAGACCTGGCTGGCGACTTCGTAGTCGATGCCGCGCGGTTGGCCGTTGTGCTGAAACACATAAGGTGCCCAGTCGTCGGTTACCAGGCGCAAGCGTTCGCCCAGAGCCAACGGGCTCAGGCAAACGAGCAGGAGGATCCAGAATAGACGGGCGATATGTGGCATGGCCGGAGATTACGCGCTCGGCCGGTGTACGGTAAAGGCATGCACGATCGATGTGGGAGCGGGCGTGCCCGCGAACACCGGCGAAGCCGGTGCCAACGATCGGGTTGCTCTCTTCGCGGGCACGCCCGCTCCCACAAGACCGCGCAAGGCAATGAGTTTTGCGGGCACATCAGGCTTGAGTGGTTCGCAGCAGATGCGCCTCGATATCCTTGCGCCGCTCGCCCAGCGATAGCCGTAGCCCCGGATGGCGCAGGCACTGACGCAGCCGCTCGGGCTCCACGTGGCCGTAGCGGTCATTGAGGTTTTCCAGGGCCTTGTCCCACCAGGCGGACGCACAGGCGCGATCGAACTCATTGGGGTAGGGGTAGCAGCCATAGAGCAATTCGCGGGCGAACTGGCGCTCGTGGCTGGGCAGGGTCAGGCTCAACGCCTTGTAACCCAGGCGGTGCAGGGTGGGTGGCCGCGGCAGTTGGTCGTTGACCCGCGCAACGTCGGCCAGGGCCGAGGGGCTGAGTGGGTCGTGGTCATGCTTGCGCAGCCAGGCCTGGATCTTGGCGCGGAACTGCGCCTTCCGGCTCCAGTAGTGATGGATGACATCGGTACACTCGGCCAGCTCCAGGTTGCGGTAGGCCGCTACTGCCAGGCAGAACTCCTCAAGGGTATAGGCCTCTCGAGCCAAGGGGTAGAATTCGTCCATCATGGCGATGGAGCGGTCCAGGGTGTCGGAGTTCTCGGCAGTGAGGCCGATAACGCCGGAATTGACGAGTGGCATCTGGCAGTCGGCCAGTCCCCGGGACTCGAGAATGGCCAGCAGGTTCTTGTACAACAGGCACTTCTGGTCAGCGCCGTAGCGCGTGCCGATGGCGTTGCACAGCAGGCGGTTGGGCGCCACACGGGCGAACAGATGCAACGGCGAAGTGCGGAAGAAGGTGTCGGTGTCGATCAGCACTGCAAGCGGGTGTTGCTGCAGTACCTGGCGCAACAGCACATGCTTGCTGCGAAAGTGATAACCGTGCGGGGCATTCCATGCCTGGCGCGTGGCCTCGTCCAGCAGGTGGACGGTGACGGGCAGCCTGGCGTAGGGCTGCGCATTGTCGGTGTAGACCTGGATGTCCATGGCCTCGCCGGCTGCGCTGCCTAGCTGGGCGAGGGCGCTGACGATGCTGAAGCAGGCTTCCTGATGGTAGGTTGCCGGGCCAAAAGCCAGGTATACAAGCTGTGGGCGCGAAGGTTGGGTGTGCTGCATGGCAGGCAAGACCTGTTTAACCCGAAAATGAATAAGGCTTTAGTCTATGACCAAAGCCTTAATCATTTCTTAAGCAGACTTTGCCAAAAGATTTCAGCGCGGCAGCTTCAGGTTGTTCCAGATCGCCAGGCTCGGTTCGGCCTGGTTCAAGGTATAGAAGTGGAGCCCCGGCGCGCCGCCTTGCAACAGCTGTTCGCACATGTGGGTAATCACTTCTTCGCCGAAGGCCTGGATGCTGGCAGTGTCGTCGGCATAGGCTTCCAGCTGCTTGCGGATCCAGCGCGGGATCTCGGCGCCACAGGCATCGGAGAAGCGGGCCAGCTTGCTGTAGTTGGTGATCGGCATGATGCCCGGTACCACCGGAATGTCTACGCCCAGCTTCTGTGCACGCTCGACGAAGTAGAAGTAGCTGTCGGCGTTGAAGAAGTACTGGGTGATGGCGCTGTCGGCACCGGCCTTGACCTTGTGCACAAAGTTGGCCAGATCCGCCTCGAAGTTGCGCGCCTGCGGGTGCATTTCCGGGTAGGCAGCCACTTCCAGGTGGAAGTGATCAGCGGTTTCCTGGCGGATGAACTCGACCAGGTCACTGGCATAGCGCAGTTCACCACTGGCCATGCCCATGCCCGACGGCAGGTCACCACGCAAAGCGACAATGCGTTTGATGCCGGCGGCCTTGTACTCGGCCAGCAGGGAGCGCAATTCGGCCTTGGTGTCGCCCACGCACGACAGGTGCGGCGCGGCAGGTATCTTCACTTCGCTTTCCAGCTGCAGCACGGTATTGAGCGTGCGGTCGCGGGTCGAGCCACCGGCACCGTAGGTGCAGGAGAAGAAGTCCGGGTTATAGGTGGCCAGCTGGCGGGCGACGCCCATCAGCTTTTCGTGACCGGCATCGGTCTTGGTCGGGAAGAACTCGAAACTGTAGCGGCGTTCTTGTGACATCAGGCGTTCCTCTGGCAACAAGCGTCTGGCGGCAAGCTGCAAGTAAAAGCCAGATCGGTGATGGCCGGTCTGGCTTGGGCGTCGTTCAAGATCTGTGTTTCCGGAGCTGCAAGTGGCAACGGCACGTCGCCGCTTGCAGCTTCAAGCTTGCCGCTTAGTAGCGGTAGGCGTGCGGCTTGAACGGGCCTTCGACGGTCACGCCGATGTAGTCGGCTTGCTGCTTGGTCAGCTGGGTGACCACGCCGCCGAAGCCGCGGACCATTTCCAGGGCCACTTCTTCGTCGAGTTTCTTCGGCAGCACTTCAACGGTCAGGCGCTCGGCTTTCTTTTCGGCCGGCAGGTCAGCGAACTTCTGCTCGAACAGGAAGATCTGTGCCAGAACCTGGTTGGCGAACGAGCCGTCCATGATGCGGCTTGGGTGGCCAGTGGCGTTGCCCAGGTTGACCAGGCGGCCTTCGGCCAGCAGGATCAGGTAGTCGTCGTTCTGCGGGTCGAAGCTGCCAGCGCCGGTACGGTGGATCTTGTGAACCTGCGGCTTGACCTCTTCCCAGGCCCAGTTCTTGCGCATGAAGGCGGTGTCGATCTCGTTGTCGAAGTGGCCGATGTTGCAGACTACGGCACGCTTTTTCAGGGCCTTGAGCATGTTGGCGTCGCAGACGTTGACGTTACCGGTGGTGGTCACGATCAGGTCGATCTTGCCCAGCAGGGCCTTGTCGATGCTGGCTTCGGTGCCGTCGTTGATACCGTCGATGAACGGCGAGACCAGCTCGAAGCCGTCCATGCAGGCCTGCATGGCGCAGATTGGGTCAACTTCGGAAACTTTGACGATCATGCCTTCCTGACGCAGGGACTGGGCCGAGCCCTTGCCCACGTCACCGTAGCCGATCACCAGGGCCTGCTTGCCCGACAGCAGGTGGTCGGTACCACGCTTGATGGCATCGTTCAGGCTGTGACGGCAGCCGTACTTGTTGTCGTTCTTGCTCTTGGTGACCGAGTCGTTGACGTTGATCGCCGGGACTTTCAGCTCGCCCTTGGCCAGCATGTCCAGCAGGCGGTGTACGCCGGTGGTGGTCTCTTCGGTCACGCCGTGCACGCGGTCCAGTACCTGCGGGTACTTCTTGTGCAGCAGTTCGGTCAGGTCACCACCGTCGTCGAGGATCATGTTGGCGTCCCATGGCTGGCCATCTTTCAGGATGGTCTGCTCCAGGCACCACTCGTACTCTTCTTCGGTTTCACCTTTCCAGGCGAACACCGGGATACCGGCGGCGGCGATCGAAGCGGCGGCCTGGTCTTGAGTCGAGAAAATGTTGCAGGACGACCAGCGCACTTCGGCACCCAGGGCAACCAGGGTTTCGATCAGCACGGCGGTCTGGATGGTCATGTGGATGCAGCCCAGGATCTTCGCACCCTTGAGCGGTTGCTCGGCCAGGTACTTGCGACGCAGGCCCATCAGCGCAGGCATTTCCGATTCGGCAATGATGGTTTCGCGACGGCCCCAGGCGGCCAGGGAGATGTCGGCGACTTTGTAATCGGTAAAACCAGCAGGCATGTTTGCAGCGCTCATGAGAGCCTCCATTCGTAATGTGCGAATGGGCGCCGTTGTGCGTTAAGCGCTCGCGGGAGCGAGCAACGCCCCATCCGAGCCTGACAGGCCTAGCCTGCTGCAGCGCCCCTCGGACAGGTGGCGGGCATGGCACCGCTGTGGGCAACCATGTAAAACGGCGCAGATTATAGCTGCCCCCGCCGGCTTGCCCAAGGTTTTCCGTCGATTAATCGCGACGATAGTCGATGTTCAATGGAGCGAAGGCAGCCGCTCTGCCATCATTGCTACACGTTAGCCAAGCAGGTCAGGAGTACAGATGAACTTTCACACCCGCAAGTGGGTTAAACCCGAAGACCTCAACCCCAATGGCACCCTGTTCGGTGGCAGCCTGTTGCGCTGGATCGATGAAGAGGCGGCGATCTACGCCATCGTCCAGTTGGGCAACCAGCGTGTGGTGACCAAGTACATGTCGGAAATCAACTTCGTCAGTGCTTCGCGTCAGGGTGACATCATCGAGCTGGGCATCACCGCTACCGCGTTCGGCCGCACCTCGATCACCCTCAAGTGCGAAGTGCGTAACAAGATCACCCGCAAGAGCATTCTGACTGTCGACAAGATGGTGTTCGTCAACCTGGGTGAGGATGGCTTGCCGGCAGCCCATGGGCGCACCGAGATCAAGTACGTGCAGGACCAGTTCCCGGATTCGGCAGTCGAATAGGCCCTGGTTGCCAGTGTCGGCCTCTTCGCGGGTGAACCCGCCCCTACAGCGGGACGCGAACCTGTAGGAGCGGGTTTACCCGCGAATGGGCCGCAAAGCGGCCCCGGCATTCTCAAGGCTGGGCGCTGACCTTGCGCACCACCCGCCCAATGCTCAACCCCTGCACCAGAATCGACGACAACACCACGATGTAGGTGATCGACAGCAGCAGGTCCCGTTCATCGCCCAGGGGTAGCGACAGCGCAAGTGCCACCGACACGCCACCGCGCAGGCCACCCCAGGTCAGCACCCGCACCGTGCCTTTGGGCACCGGGCGCCAGCGCCGCAGCAGCACGATCGCCGGGGCCACCGTCAGCAGGCGCGACAGCAGCACTGCCAGCGCCAGCACGCCGCCGGCCGCCAGGTGCATCCAGTTGAACGGCAGCAGCAACAGCTCCAGGCCGATCAATGCGAACAGCAGCGCATTGAGCATGTCGTCGATCAGCTCCCAGAAACCGTCCATGTAACGGCGGGTCATGTCATTCATCGCCAGGTTGCGCCCCAGGTTGCCGATGATCAGGCCTGCCACCACCATGGCGATCGGTGCCGACACATGCAGCTCGTAGCACATCGCCGAACCACCGATTACCAGCGCCAGGGTCAGCATGACTTCCACCTGGTACTGCTCGACGCTCTTGATCATGCGGTAGGTGGCGTAGCCGATCAGGCCACCGAACACCACACCGCCAATGGCCTCGCGGGCGAACAGGATCGCCGTGTCGGTCATGCTCGGTGTTTCACCCAACTGGATGATGCCCAGCAACACGGTGAATACCACAACTGCCGTGCCGTCGTTGAACAGTGACTCGCCGACGATGGTGGTTTTAAGCGGTTTGGACGCATTGGCAGTACGCAGCGCGCCAAGCACGGCAATCGGGTCGGTCGGTGAGATCAGTGCACCGAACAGCAGGCAGTAGATCAGGGGGACCTGCCAGCCGAACAGGGCAAACACCCAATGCGCCAGGTAGCCGATGACCATTGTGGCAATCAGCACGCCCAAGGTGGCCAGCAGGCCGATCGGCCAGCGGTAGCTGCGCAGGTCGCTGAGGTTGACGTGCAGAGCGCCGGCAAACAACAGAAACGCCAGCATCCAGTGCATGAGCAGATCGTTGAAGTCGATCTGGTTCATCAGCCCTTCGACGCGCTCTTCCAGGCCAGGGAAGCCGATAAGGCTCAGGCCTTGCAATATCAGGGAAAACAGCAGCGCCGTGACCATCACGCCGATGGCGGGGGGCAGGCCGATGAAACGGTAGTTCACATAGGTCAGAAGTGTGGTGAGGCAGATAAACGCGGCAACTAATTCAAGCATCCCGAATCCTGTAACAGTGGCTTCCAAGTCGTTACCCGAGTGGCTCGGGCAGTTCTTTGATGACCTGGCACGGGGTTCGGGGCACAGGGTTTGACCGAATTAGTCCAAATCGTTCCCGTGACAGTCTGCACTGGTTACCCTGTGGGAGCGGGCGTGCCCGCGAACACCGGCAAAGCCGGTGCCATACACCGAGTTGCATTCTTCGCGGGCATGCCCGCTCCCACAAAGCCCCCCTGAACGCTATATATTCACAGCCATGAAAAGCCATAAGGACAAGAAGGCGTGTTGGCAACATCTCTGGTGCTGGTTGCCGCCCTGCTGCATGCAACCTGGAATACCCTGATCAAATTCAGTGGCGAGCGCTTGCTGGTCATTGCCAGCATGGACACGGTAGCGCTGGCCTTCGCGGTGCTGGCGGTGCCCTTCGTGGATATTCCGCCTGCTGAAATCTGGCCCTGGTTGGTAGCTTCGGCACTGGCTGAGCAGTTGTACCGTTATCTGCTGATCCAGGCCTACCGCGTGGGCGATCTGGGGCTGGTCTATCCTCTGATGCGCGGGCTGTCACCGCTGGTGGTGCTGGGGCTGACCCTGGCCTTTGCCGGGGAATCGCTGAGCCAGCAGCAGATCATCGGTATCCTGATGATCCCCTGTGGCATGGCCTGCCTGTTGTGGCAGGGCGGCGGCGGTGACCGGTTGCCATGGTCGATGCTGCCGGTAGTTGCCTTGATTGGCCTGTGCATTGGTTGCTACACCTGGTTCGACGGCCAGGCCGTGCGCCTGTGGGGCAAGCCGTGGGATTACCTGGTCTGGCTGACCCTGCTCAGCGCCTGGCAATTCCCGTTGTTGGCGGGCGTAGCGCGGCGGGCGCCATTCGTACTGTTCTGGCGAAGCCAGTGGCGCCTTGGGTTGGCGGTAGGGTTCTGCGTATTGTTCAGCTATGCCTTGGTGCTGTGGGCCATGCACCTGGGGTCTGTGGCCGAAGCGGCGGCACTGCGGGAGTTGAGCGTGATCCTGGTGGTGGTGCTGGGTATGCGCTACCTCAAAGAACCTTTTGGCGGGCCGAGACTCCTAGCTTGCGGGCTGGTGTTGGCCGGCATGCTGGTAATGAAGCTTTGACCTGAAGACTGAACAAGGAGTCCTGTCCATGACTGTTGCCCTGTGGTGCATCCTGATTGCGCTGCTGTTGAACCCGCTTTGTGCCTTGATCGCCAAGGCGAGCAGTGGCCGCTTCGGCCTCAAGGACAATCACGATCCGCGAGCCTTCCTCGATACCTTGTCGGGCCTGCCGCGGCGTGCTCATGCTGCGCAGCAGAATGGCTACGAAGCGTTTCCGGCATTTGCTGCGGCGGTGCTTGTGGCGGATATCGTCGGCAATGCCGAGCAGGTGACCCAGGATGTGCTGGGGGTGATGTATATCACCAGCCGCTTGCTTTACATCATCTGCTACCTGGCCGACTGGGCTGCCTTGCGGTCGCTGGTGTGGTTTGCCAGCCTGGCACTGATCGTGTCGTTCTTCGTGGTTTCCATCTGAAACCGGCTGGCCATCTTTGCGGGCAGCCCCCGCGAGGATGGCCACAACGATCACGGTACCTTGGGTACCTCAGGCAGTGGCTGGCCCTTGGGCCACAGCATCCAGATCTGCCCTTGCTGCTTCATGTTCCCGGCCAGTTCGCCGGCTTCCGGGCCGGTGCCCCAGAACAGGTCGGCACGCACTTCGCCGGTAATCGCCCCGCCGGTGTCCTGCGCGCCAACCGGTCGTACCACCGGCGAGCCGTCCGGGCGTGTGGTAGACAGCCACAACAAGCTGCCCAGGGGAATCACCTTGCGGTCGATGGCCACGCTGTAGCCGGCGGTAAGCGGTACGTTCAGCGAGCCGCGCGGGCCTTCGTTACTGTCCGGGCGGGTGCTGAAGAATACGTAGCTGGGGTTGCTGGCCAGCAGCTCTGGTACGCGCTGCGGGTTGGCCTGGGCCCAGGCATGAATGGCGCCCATGCTCACTTCTTCTTTTTTCAGCTGACCCTGCTCCACCAGCCAGCGGCCGATCGGCCGATAGGGGTGGCCGTTCTGGTCGGCGTAGCCCAGGCGCAGTTGACGACCGTCTTCCAGTTGCACCCGGCCAGACCCCTGGATCTGCAGGAATTGCAGGTCCATCGGGTCGGTCAGCCAGGCCAGCACCGGTGCCTTGACGCCGTTACGGTTGATGACTTCGGCCGTGTCGTAGGGCTTGAGCACCCGACCCTCCAGACGGCCGCGCAGGCGTTTGCCCTTCAGTTCGGGGTACACGCTGGCCAGGTCGACCACGATCATGTCATCAGGGATGCCGTAGACCGCCACATGGTTGGTTGCCGATTGGCTCAGGCTGCCTGGGTAGACCGGCTCGTAGTAGCCGGTAATCAGGCCGTTGGCATTGTTCTGTGCAGAGCGCAGGCCGTACACCTGCAGGTTCTGTTCAAGGAAGGTTCGCACTTGGGTGGCGCTGGCTGTGGCGCTGCCGGCCGCTTCGCAGGTGGCGGCCCACACCGGGTCGCGCTTGAGTTTTTCGCAGCCGTTGCGCCATGCATAAAAGCCTGCCAGCAGGTCTTCATCGCTGACGGCCGGCAAGTCTTTCCAAGTGGCCGGGGCATAGGTGGCGACAGCGTGGGGCTCGGGCTTGGCGCTCTCGCCGCCGTTGCAGCCGGCCAGCAAAGCCAGCACCGGCAGTGTCCAGGCCAGGTGGCGCAGGGCAGATTTCATGTGTGCATTCCTGTCATGAGCGAACATGAAGGTTCGCCCCTGTCTTTTATGTGGCTATTGGTGTTTGGCCCAGGGGCAGCGATACTGGCCGCCCATTTGCGTAGGCCGAAGTGAGCGTGATGTTTAAGCGATTGACCGTTGTTCTGCTGGCAGCACTTGCCCTGGGAGGGGCTCTGACGGGTTGCGACCGGGTTGACCCGAACTCGCCGCTGGGCAAACGCAAGGTGATCTTCAAGGACATGCTCAAGACCAGCGAGGACCTCGGCGGCATGCTGCGTGGCCGATTGCCGTTCGACGGGGTGAAGTTTGCCGACGGTGCGCTGAAGCTGGACAGCCTGTCGCATCAGCCGTGGCAGCATTTTCCACAGGTGCGCGATGGTGGTGACAGCGCCGCCCGTGCCGAAGTGTGGGAGCGCCAGGCGCGGTTCCATGACCTGGCCCGGCAGCTTGAGGGCGTCACCGGCGAACTGGTCGATGTCACCCGCAACCAGCCACTGGATGCTGCGCAACTGAAGGAACCGATGGACAATGTCGAGGCTGCGTGCAAGGCCTGTCATAGCGAATTTCGTAATCATTGAATGGCTGTGCTGTTCGCGCAAACCTTCGGGGCTTGTACAGATTCCTGTGGGAGCGGCCTTGTGTCGCGATAGGGCCGCTCAGCGGCCCCAGGATTTCAGCAAAAATGCATGCATAGCTGGAGCCGCCGCGCGGCCCTATCGCGACACAAGGCCGCTCCCACAAAGACCAGGCTTGCCGGCCAGATGCCTTAGCGGTCGAGATCGTCGACCGCTTCCTGCAGCTCTTTACGCGACTCGGCCAGCTTGTCCTTGCGCTTGTTGATCTTCTCGGCGTCGCCTTTCTTCTCTGCCTTCTTCAAGTCCTTTTCCCGCTGCGCCACTTCGTGACGCGCATCGAGCACCTTCTGCTCACGTTCCTTGCGCAGGCTGGCGTCGGTGCAGTTGTCCACACCGCGCAGGGCTTCCTCCAGCCCTGCCACCTGGTCGCTGTTGCCGTGGTCACGGGCAATTTTCAGCTGGTTTTCGATGGCGCTGCGCTTGGCGGCGCAACCGGTCAGGCCGGCATCGGGCTGGGCAGCCTGAGCAGTACCCGCGGCCAGGCCCAGTGTTGCGAGCAGGAAAAGAGTCGAAATACGTTTCATGAAAAGCCTCCCTAACGGGGCGGGGCAGCAAAAGTTGGGGGAAATCCTGCCTTGGTTTTGCCCATTTAGAAACCCTTGGTGAGGTTTTCTGCCGGAGTCTCGGGTTTTTCCTACGCACTATTTGGTAAAAAATCATTGCTCAATGCGCTGGGGTGGGGGCCGGAAACCTTCTATGCCGGCGTCGGCCAACTGTGCGGCAATGGCTTGCACCTCGGAGGCCGCGAAAAATTCCACAAGTTGGTGCGAGCGTTTTGCGCCGATGCCGGGCACGGTTTGCCATTGCTCGGCATTGCGTGAGGCCAGCGCCTGCCAGTCGCCAGTCAGTGGCAAATGCTTGCCAATGGGCACGCCAAGGGCGCGCAGCCACTGATCGACTGGCCGTGAGCGGGCTTCGTCGAAACTGCCCATCAGGTGTGCTGCAGTGAGCCTGCTGATGCCGCGGGCCTGCTGCAGGCGTTCGGCATCGAGTTGCAGCCAGTCGGTCATGGACGTTACCAAGCCAGCTTCGACCAGCCGACGCCATGTGCCGGGCCCGGTGCGTGGCAAGGCCAGGCCCTGTTTACCGCCAAGCCAGGTAAGTCGGGCAATGAACTGCTCATCACAGCCCTCGCTGGCCCGCCAGCAGCTGTGGGCATGATGCTGGTCGGGTGCTGGTGCGGTTATCGGTTGGCGCTCTACAGCGCGGTGCACGACGTGTTCGAGCCGCGGAATGGTCAGCCCGGCAAGGCTGATGGCCACCTGATCGCCGGGGCGAATATCCAGGCGTTGCCAGCGCGCCAGCGACCCAAGGCTGACTTGGGTAATGCGCCGGTCATCGAGGGTAACGGGTTGCACGTGAAGAACGGGCGTGACCCTGCCAGTGCGGCCGACCCGAAAGCGCACGTCGCGTACTTCGGCCAAGGCTTGTGCATAGGGGTACTTCCAGGCCGCGATCCAGTAGGGTGCCTTGGCCTGCCAGCGCTCGGCAGGTGGCCGACTGCCCTGGCGCAGGATCACACCGTCGGTGGCGAAGGGCAGAGCAGAGCGATACCAGTGCTCGCGCCAGTGTGCTGCATCCTCCAGCGTGTCGATGGCGATGCTGTAAAGCTGGCTGTCCGGAAACCCCAGCCGTGCCAGTTGGGCGAGGCGTTCGGCCTGTTGCTCGGGGCCGTGCGGCCAGCCCCACACGAACAGGCCGATAGCGTTGCCTTGTTCGCCAGTCAGTTGCTTGCGTGCGAGCAGCCCTGCCACGGTACCCCGGGCGTTGGCACTGCCGGCCTTGGCTTGTACATGATCGTTCAGGCGCAGATACAGCTCACCTTGCAAGTGCAGGTCGACCGCCTCAGGCAACTGCCGGGTGACAGCGCCGAGCTGTTTGATGTGTCGGCTCCAGTCATGGCCGTGTACACCGTCCCCCCGGCTGGTCAACTGCACCAATCGGCCCTGTTGGTAGGTGAGGGAAACGGCTACGCCGTCGACCTTGGGTTGTACCCACACGCCGGTCTTGCCGGCCATCCATCGCGCCACGGCCTGGCGGTCTGCCAGCTTGTCGACGCCGGTATGCGGTACGGGGTGGGGGACCGGGCCGCGAGCACTGGCCAGGGGAGAGGGGCTGGTGCCAACCGCGAAGCACTGCTGCAGGTGGTTCAGGCGCTCGCGGCTCTGGTCGTACAGTTCGTCGGCCACCAGAGCTATGCCCTGGCGATGGTAGTGCTCGTCCCATCGGGCAAGCGTGGCGCGCAGTTGCGCAACTTCGGCCTCGGCCTGTTGCGGGTTCCAGTGTGGGCATGAAGCAGCCCTGGCCAATGGGGTGTTCAGCACAAATAGCAGGGCGAACAACAACAGGTACGGCATGGCCTGGCATCCTTGCATGGCGGGGAAGCGCTTAGCGTAGGCGGGTGGCGGGGCGGGCGGCGCGTGCAGTTGTCAGGTGATATTTCGCTGGTGCTCGTCTCCAATCCCGAGGCGGAGCAAGAAACGAGCGCGGCGCTCGATCTCACGGGCGATGAAAATGCCGTGACAGGCACAAAAAAGCCCCTGCCGATCGCTCGGCAGGGGCTTTCGTCTGGCGCTGCAGGACGCTTACAGGCCGGCAGCGTCACGCAGCGACTGGGCGCGGTCGGTGCGCTCCCAGGTGAAGGTGGTGAAGGTGTCGTCGCCGACAGTCTTCTGCTGCGGGGTGCGGCCGAAGTGGCCGTAGGCAGCGGTTTCCTGATACATCGGGTGCAGCAGGTCGAGCATGGTGGTGATGGCGTACGGACGCAGGTCGAAGCATTCGCGCACCAGCTGGATGATCTTGTCGTCGGAGACCTTGCCGGTACCGAAGGTGTTGATCGAGATGGACGTCGGCTGGGCCACGCCAATGGCGTACGACACCTGGATCTCGCAACGCTCGGCCAGGCCGGCGGCGACGATGTTCTTGGCCACGTAGCGGCCGGCGTAGGCGGCGGAACGGTCGACCTTGGACGGGTCCTTGCCGGAGAACGCGCCACCCCCGTGACGGGCCATGCCGCCGTAAGAGTCGACGATGATCTTGCGGCCAGTCAGGCCGCAGTCACCCACCGGGCCACCGATGATGAAGTTGCCGGTCGGGTTGATGTGGTACTGGGTGCCTTTGTGCAGCAGTTCGGCCGGCAGGGTGTGCTTGACGATCAGCTCCATCACGGCTTCTTGCAAGTCTTTCTGCGAAACCTCCGGGTTGTGCTGGGTCGACAGCACCACGGCGTCGATACCGACCACTTTGCCGTTCTCGTAGCGACAGGTGACCTGCGACTTGGCATCCGGGCGCAGCCATGGCAGCAGGCCGGACTTGCGCGCCTCGGCCTGGCGTTCTACCAGACGGTGCGAGAAGCAGATCGGTGCAGGCATCAGGACTTCGGTTTCGTTGCTGGCGTAGCCGAACATCAGGCCCTGGTCACCGGCGCCCTGGTCTTCCGGCTTGGAGCGGTCCACGCCCTGGGCGATGTCTACCGACTGTTTGCCGATGATGTTCATCACGGCGCAGGTGGCGCCGTCGAAGCCGACGTCGGAGCTGTTGTAGCCGATGTCGATGATGACTTTGCGCACCAGGTCTTCCAGGTCGACCCAGGCCGAAGTGGTGACTTCGCCGGCGATGATGGCGACACCGGTCTTGACCAGGGTTTCGCAGGCTACGCGGGCGTATTTGTCCTGAGCGATGATGGCATCAAGGACGGCGTCCGAAATCTGGTCGGCGATCTTGTCCGGATGCCCTTCGGACACGGACTCGGAGGTGAAAAGGGAGTATTCGCTCATCTCGAAGGTTCCTGAAATTTACCGATGGTGTATGTCGCCAGCCGTCCGCTGAAAATGGCGGACCTGGATCTGGAAACCGTTACGCAAGCCCACGTACAGGCTGTCCGCATGGGCCAGCCCGGCAGCATTGGCCCAGCGCGCCAGGTCGTCCTGTTCGAAGCCCAGCCAGAGGTCGCCGCAGGCTTCGCGCGCCCACCCCTGGTCATGGCTGCACAGTTCGGTGACCAGCAGGCTGCCGCCTGCCTTCACCCGTTTGGCCAGCTGGCGCAAGGCCAGGGCCGGGTCGCTGAAATGGTGCAGCACCATGTTCAGCACAACGCAGTCGGCGGCCACATCCGTTGCACCCAGTGCATCGGCCAACTGCAGGTTCACGTTGTCGAGCCCTTCGCGCTGGCACACCTGGCGCGCAAGCTCGAGCATGGTAGGGCTGTTGTCCAGAGCGGTGACCTGGGCGAAGCGCCGGGCCAGGTCGGGCAGGAAGCCACCGTCGCCGGGGCCGACTTCCAGCGCGCTGGCAGCCGGGTCGAAATGCAGTTTGTCGAGCAGCGCCAGCAGGCTGTCGCGGTACTGCGGAAGGCCGGCGATCAGGTCCTGCTGGGCACGGAACTTCTCTTCCACGCGCAGGAAGAAGTCCTGGCTGGTGGCTGCCCGTCGCTGCTGGACATGGGCTATGCGCGCCTGCACATCGGGCGGCAGGGCCAGGTCGTCGACTTCTTCGAGCAGTGCCGCGTGCAGCCGGCCACCCAGGCGCAGGCCATCGGGCAGGGCACGGCGGTAGAAGATGGCATTGCCTTCGCGGCGGGTTGCCACGAGGTCGGCCTGAGCCAGCACCTTGAGGTGATGGCTCATGCCCGACTGGCCGATGTCGAAGATCTGCGCCAGCTCCAGCACGCCGAACGAGTCGTTGGCCAGGGCGCGCAATACGTTCAGGCGCAGCGCATCGCCACTGGCTTTGCACAGGGCGGCCAATGTTTCGCGTTGCTCGGGGATCGATTGCGCACGCAGATTCATGGGGCGGCAGTCTAGACAGGCATCGATGCCCTAGCAAGGCCAATATCAAAAAGTTTTGATATTGGCGATGAGCTGCAAGCCGAAAGCCACAAGTTACACGCTTTGGGGCGCCCCGAGTCGCGCTCTGCTTCTTCAGTTGCGGCTTAAAGCTGGCGCTTGGCGCTTAAATGTTTGCCCCAAGCGCCCCCAGTGGGCGAAAATGGCCGCCTTTTTCGTGACACCACCTATTCAAGCCCCCTAGGAGATCAGCGATGCCCAGCCGTCGTGAACGTGCCAACGCCATTCGTGCCCTCAGCATGGATGCCGTGCAAAAGGCCAACAGCGGCCACCCAGGTGCCCCCATGGGCATGGCGGATATCGCCGAAGTGCTTTGGCGCGACTACCTGAAGCACAACCCGAGCAACCCGAGCTTCGCCGACCGTGACCGCTTCGTGCTGTCCAACGGCCACGGTTCGATGCTGATCTACTCGCTGCTGCACCTGACCGGCTACGACGTCACCATCGATGACATCAAAGGCTTCCGCCAACTGCACAGCCGCACCCCGGGCCACCCGGAGTACGGCTACACCCCAGGCGTCGAGACCACCACCGGCCCGCTCGGCCAGGGTATCGCCAACGCCGTGGGCTTCGCCCTGGCCGAGAAAGTACTGGCTGCCCAGTTCAACCGTGACGGCCATACCATCGTCGACCACAACACCTACGTGTTCCTCGGCGACGGCTGCATGATGGAAGGTATCTCCCATGAAGTCGCCTCGCTGGCCGGCACCCTGGGCCTGAACAAGCTGATCGCCTTCTACGATGACAATGGCATCTCCATCGACGGCGAAGTGCACGGCTGGTTCACCGACAACACCCCGGCGCGCTTCGAAGCCTACAACTGGCAGGTGATCCGTAACGTCGACGGCCACGATGCCGAAGAAATCAAGATGGCCATCGAGACCGCCCGCAAGAGCGATCGCCCGACCCTGATCTGCTGCAAGACCACCATCGGTTTCGGTTCGCCGAACAAGCAGGGCAAGGAAGACTGCCACGGCGCCCCGCTGGGCAACGACGAAATCGCCCTGACCCGCCAGGCCCTGAACTGGAACCACGGCCCGTTCGAAATCCCGGCCGACATCTACGCCGAGTGGGATGCCAAGGCCGCCGGTACCAAGGTTGAAGCCGAGTGGAACCAGCGCTTCGACGCCTACGCCAAGGCCTACCCGGAGCTGGCTGCCGAGTTCAAGCGCCGTGCCAGCGGCGAGCTGCCGGCCGACTTCAGCGAAAAGGCCCAGGCCTACATCAATGAAGTGGCTGCCAAAGGCGAAACCATCGCCAGCCGCAAGGCCAGCCAGAACGCCCTGAACGCCTTCGGTCCGCTGCTGCCGGAGTTCCTCGGTGGTTCGGCGGACCTGGCCGGCTCCAACCTGACCCTGTGGAAAGGTTGCAAGGGCGTCGAAGCCAATGACGCCAGCGGCAACTACGTGTTCTACGGCGTGCGCGAGTTCGGCATGACCGCCATCATGAACGGCGTTGCCCTGCACGGTGGCCTGGTGCCTTACGGCGCGACCTTCCTGATGTTCATGGAATACGCCCGTAACGCCGTGCGCATGTCGGCCCTGATGAAGCAGCGCGTGATCCACGTGTACACCCACGACTCCATCGGTCTGGGCGAAGACGGCCCGACGCACCAGCCGATCGAGCAGCTGACCAGCCTGCGCAGCACCCCGAACCTGGACACCTGGCGCCCGGCCGACGCGGTGGAATCCGCCGTGTCCTGGAAAAACGCCCTGGAGCGCAAGGACGGCCCATCGGCGCTGATCTTCTCGCGCCAGAACCTGCAGCACCAGGACCGCGATGCCCAGCAGATCGCCGACATCAGCCGCGGTGGCTATGTGCTCAAGGACTGCGCCGGCGAGCCCGAACTGATTCTGATCGCCACCGGTTCCGAAGTGGGTCTGGCTGTTCAGGCCTTCGACAAGCTGACCGAGCAAGGCCGCAAGGTGCGCGTGGTTTCCATGCCGTGCACCAGCGTGTTCGATGCCCAGGACGCTGCCTACAAGCAGTCCGTGCTGCCGCTGGAAGTCGGTGCGCGCATCGCCATCGAAGCTGCCCACGCCGACTTCTGGTACAAGTACGTCGGCCTGGAAGGTCGTATCATCGGCATGACCACCTACGGTGAGTCGGCGCCGGCTTCGGCTTTGTTCGAAGAGTTCGGCTTCACCCTGGAGAACATCCTCGGTACTGCCGAAGAGCTGCTGGAAGACTGATTTAAAGATCTGCGGGCGGTGTCGCCTTCATTCGCGGGCAAGCCCGCTCCCACAGAGGTTGCATGAAACCCTGTGGGAGCGGGCTTGCCCGCGAATGCCACACCGCAAATTCCGCAGGCTGACGACAATTGAACTGTCTCGTGAGCCCCGAATGCCCCACCGTCCCTACAAAGTTGCACTCAACGGTTATGGCCGTATCGGCCGCTGTGTCCTGCGCGCGCTGTTCGAGCGGGGGGCAAAGGCCGGTTTCGAGATCGTCGCGCTGAACGATCTGGCCGATCAGGCCAGCCTGGAATACCTGACACGCTTCGACTCCACCCACGGGCGTTTTCCCGGCGAGGTCAAGGTCGACGGCGACTGTCTGCACATCAATGGCGACTGCGTGAAGGTAATGCGCAGTGCCACCCCCGAAGGCATCGACTGGGCTGCGCTGGGCATCGACCTGGTGCTGGAGTGTTCCGGTGCCTATAACACCCGTGCCGATGGCCAGCGTTTTCTCGACGCCGGTGCGCCAAGGGTGCTGTTCTCGCAGCCCATGGCCAGCGAGGCCGACGTTGACGCCACGGTGGTCTATGGCATCAACCAGGCCTGCCTAACCGGCAGCGAGCGCCTGGTGTCCAACGCCTCGTGCACCACCAACTGCGGCGTGCCGCTGCTGCGTGTGCTGGATCAGGCGTTCGGCATCGAATACGTGCAGATCACCACCATCCACTCGGCGATGAACGACCAGCCGGTGATCGATGCCTATCACCACGAGGACCTGCGCCGCACGCGCTCGGCCTTCCAGTCGGTGATCCCCGTGTCCACTGGCCTGGCGCGTGGCATCGAGCGCCTGCTTCCGGAACTTGCCGGGCGAATCCAGGCCAAAGCGGTACGTGTACCGACCGTCAACGTCTCGTGCCTGGACATCACCCTGCAGACCGCCCGCGACACCAGTGCGGCCGAAGTCAACCGAGTGCTGCGCGAGGCCGCGCTGGAAGGTCCGCTTAAAGGCTTGCTGGCTTACACCGAGCTGCCGCACGCCAGCTGTGATTTCAACCATGACCCGCATTCGGCGATCGTCGATGCCAGCCAGACGCGTGTTTCCGGGCCCCGCCTGGTAAACCTGCTGGCCTGGTTCGACAACGAATGGGGTTTTGCCAACCGTATGCTCGACGTTGCCGAACACTTTCTGCACGTCGTTCACCCAACCCGCACCAAACAGCCCTGAAGGACTGCATTCATGACCGTGTTGAAGATGACCGACCTCGACCTGCAAGGTAAGCGCGTACTGATCCGCGAAGACCTCAACGTGCCTGTGAAGGACGGTGTGGTAGCCAGCGATGCGCGTATCCAGGCAGCGCTGCCGACCATCAGGCTGGCCCTGGAGAAGGGCGCAGCGGTAATGGTCTGCTCGCACCTGGGCCGCCCGACAGAAGGCGAATTCTCTGCCGAGAACAGCCTCAAGCCGGTCGCCGATTACCTGAGCAAGGCCCTGGGCCGTGACGTGCCGCTGGTTGCCGACTACCTGGACGGTGTCGCGGTACAGGCCGGTGAACTGGTGCTGTTCGAGAACGTGCGCTTCAACAAGGGCGAGAAAAAGAACGCCGACGAGCTGGCGCAGAAGTACGCTGCCCTGTGCGACGTATTCGTCATGGACGCTTTCGGCACCGCACACCGCGCCGAAGGCTCGACCCATGGCGTCGCCAAGTTCGCCAAGGTTGCCGCTGCCGGCCCATTGCTGGCAGCCGAACTGGATGCCTTGGGCAAGGCCCTGAAGGCCCCGGCCAAGCCAATGGCGGCCATCGTTGCCGGCTCCAAGGTTTCCACCAAACTGGACGTGCTGAACAGCCTGAGCAGTGTTTGCGACCAGCTGATCGTCGGTGGCGGTATTGCCAACACCTTCCTGGCCGCTGCCGGCCACCCGGTGGGCAAGTCGCTGTACGAGCCTGACCTGGTCGATACCGCCAAGGCCATTGCCGCCAAGGTCAGCGTGCCGCTGCCAGTCGACGTGGTGGTTGCCAAAGAGTTCGCCGAGAGCGCCGAAGCTACTGTCAAAGCCATTGCCGATGTAGCTGCCGACGACATGATCCTGGACATCGGCCCGCAGACCGCGGCCAACTTCGCCGAGCTGCTGAAGTCGTCGAAAACCATTCTGTGGAACGGCCCGGTTGGCGTGTTCGAATTCGATCAGTTCGGCAACGGCACCAAGGTACTGGCCAAGGCCATCGCCGACAGCGCCGCGTTTTCCATCGCCGGTGGCGGTGACACCCTGGCAGCCATCGACAAATATGGCGTCAGCAATGAAATCTCCTACATTTCTACCGGTGGTGGCGCCTTCCTCGAGTTCGTCGAGGGCAAGGTCCTGCCAGCTGTGGCAATCCTGGAAGAGCGGGCCAAGGCCTGATGACGTCGGCGCTTGGCAAAGGGAGTGGCCTGGTGGTCAAACAATTGCCTGTGATGATGCTGGCCGGTCTGCTGAGCGCTTGCGCGGGCAGCCCGGCCTCGGATACCGACCCGGCGCAGTCGCACAAGGGCGGTTGCTACCAGTCCGAATGGCAGGCCGAGACTGTGCCGGTCATCGGCAAGCGCGTGGGCCCGGAAGGCCTGGAAAAGTACGACGAAGACCACCAGCGCAAGGCGCCGGGTTGCCCTTGATCGGGTAATAGGCAACCTGAACGTTGATTTGTGGTCTTGAGGAAGGGCTGCACAGCAGCCCCAAATCGAGGAAACTGAATGAAAGCGCTTTTGGCCGTGACGGCCCTGGCGACACTGGCAGGATGCTCACTGCTGCAGCCGACGCAACCGGCCCCGGCAGACAACTGGACCCGTTGGGTCTGCGACACCCAGGCTGAGGTGCTTTGGCGCTTCGCCGATGCGCAACGTGACCAGGTTGACGTGCGCCTTGGCGGCGGCGACCAGGTGTACCGGCTCAAGGCTGAACCGGGTGCCTCGGGTGCGCTGTACAGCGATGGCATGCTGGCCTTCCACACCAAGGGCGAAGAAGGCCTGGTGTATTGGGTGGCAACCAACGATCTGATTGGGCGGGGCTGCAAGGCACCGTGACTGGCCGGGCCGCGAGGGTGGCCCACACTACTTGAACAGCAACCGCCCCTGCGGCAGGCTTGCACGAAACAAACGACGCTTGTCGGGAGAGAGATACACAATGGCACTCATTAGCATGCGCCAGATGCTGGACCACGCCGCCGAGTTCGGCTACGGCGTACCAGCTTTCAACGTCAACAACCTCGAGCAGATGCGCGCCATCATGGAAGCGGCCGACAAGACCGACTCCCCGGTGATCGTTCAGGCTTCGGCCGGTGCCCGCAAATACGCTGGTGCGCCATTCCTGCGCCACCTGATCCTGGCTGCCATCGAAGAGTTCCCGCACATCCCGGTGTGCATGCACCAGGACCACGGTACCAGCCCTGACGTCTGCCAGCGCTCGATCCAGCTGGGCTTCAGCTCGGTCATGATGGACGGCTCGCTGGGTGAAGACGGCAAGACCCCGACCGACTACGAGTACAACGTCCGCGTTACCCAGCAGACCGTTGCCATGGCTCACGCCTGCGGCGTTTCGGTTGAAGGCGAACTGGGCTGCCTGGGTTCGCTGGAAACCGGCATGGCCGGTGAAGAAGACGGGATCGGCGCCGAAGGCGTGCTGGATCACAGCCAGATGCTGACCGACCCGGAAGAAGCCGCCGACTTCGTCAAGAAGACCCAGGTCGACGCCCTGGCGATCGCCATCGGTACCAGCCACGGTGCCTACAAGTTCACCAAGCCACCAACCGGTGACGTGCTGGCCATCGATCGTATCAAGGAAATCCACAAGCGCATCCCCAACACCCACCTGGTGATGCACGGTTCGTCCTCGGTACCGCAAGAGTGGCTGGCGATCATCAACCAGTACGGCGGCGACATCAAAGAAACCTACGGTGTACCGGTCGAAGAAATCGTTGAAGGCATCAAGCATGGCGTGCGCAAGGTCAACATCGATACCGACCTGCGTCTGGCCTCTACCGGTGCCATGCGCCGTCTGATGGCGCAGAACCCGAGCGAGTTCGACCCACGCAAGTTCTTCGGTGAAACCATCAAGGCCATGCGCGACGTGTGCATCGCACGTTATGAAGCCTTCGGCACCGCAGGCAATGCTTCGAAGATCAAGCCGATCTCTTTGGAAGGTATGTACCAGCGCTACCTGAAAGGTGAACTGGCCGCCAAGGTCAACTGATCGACAGGTAACCCTGAAAAGCCCGCAGTGATGCGGGTTTTTTTATGGGCGATGGAAACCTGTCCATATTTACGGCAGACCGACCGTTAGTCGGCTACCGTACAGTTTGACCATTGATAGCGTTCTGATTGCATTGCTTGTTGCAGCCTCAGGTCTAGAGTACTAATGGATCCAACCGTATTTTGAAGTCGGTCACATAACAGAGAAGCAGCATGGATGGCGCTCACCCTCAACAGCAGCCACTGGATGGCAGCTCAGTTCTTCTGGTGGTAGACGACTACCCCGAGAACCTCATCAGCATGCGGGCCTTGCTGGCTCGGCAGGATTGGCAAGTATTGACGGCAAGCTCTGGGATAGAAGCCTTGAGCGCGTTGCTTGAATACGAAGTCGACCTGGTGTTGATGGATGTACAGATGCCGGAAATGGACGGCTTTGAAGTCGCCCGGCTGATGCGCGGCAATCAGCGTACCCGACTGACCCCGATCATTTTCCTCACCGCCAACGAACAGTCCGAAGCGGCCGTGCTCAAAGGCTACGCCAGCGGCGCCGTGGACTACATGTTCAAACCGTTCGACCCGCAAATCCTCAAGCCCAAGGTCCAGGCGCTGCTCGACCAGCAGCGCAACCGGCGCATGCTGCAGCAGCTGAGTCGCGAGCTGGAGACGGCCAGGGCATTCAATGCGTCCATCCTGGAAAATGCCGCCGAAGGCATTCTGGTGGTTGATGCCCATGGCATCATCAGTTTTGCCAATCCGGCCATTTCCCGTTTGCTGGCGGCACCGGTGCAACACCTGCAGGGCACCCAATTGCTCGACGTTGTGCAACTGACCAGTACCAGCCTGTGGCGCGAGTCGGACTTCTACAAGGCCTACCAAGGGCGGCAGATCTTCCGCGTACACGATGCCCAACTGCGTACCCAAGGCGGTGAGCTTGTGCCGGTGGCGCTGTCCTGTGCGCCGTTGCCTGCCGACCAACAGGCGATGGTGGTGACCGTGCTGGACATGTCGGTAGTGCGTAACTTGCACCAACAGCTGGAATACCAGGCCATTACTGACCCGCTCACCGGCCTGCTCAACCGCCGTGGTTTCTACCAGGCGGCTGAAGGTGCTCTGTTGCGCAACGAGCGCTCGGACAAGGCGCAGGCGCTGATGTACATGGACCTGGATGGCTTCAAGCGCATCAACGACTCGCTCGGCCACGACGCGGGCGATCGGGTGTTGCGCTGGGTGGCCGAGCAGCTCAAGGACTGCCTGGGCAGTGAGGCCTTGCTGGCGCGTATGGGCGGCGATGAGTTCACTGCACTGTTCGACAGCTTGCCCTACCCGGAGCAGGCCGGGCGTTTTGCCGAACGGTTGCTCGAGCGTGTTTCCATCAGCCATGAGGTCGACGGGCTCGATGTGTGCCTTGGGGTCAGCATCGGCATTGCCACCTACCCGGACTGCGGCGCCAATGTTGAAGGCCTGCTGCGTTCGGCCGATGCAGCGATGTACGCAGCCAAACAAGCGGGGCGTCAGCAATACCGCTTCTACGACCAGGAACTCAACGGACGGGCGCGATCGCGATTGATGCTCGAGGACAGCGTGCGCACGGCCATCGAGCAGCAGGACTTTACCTTGGTGTACCAGCCACAGGTCGCCTTCCACGATGGTCGCCTGCGTGGTTTCGAGGCCTTGCTGCGCTGGCAGCACCCCAGCGTTGGCGATGTGCCGCCGGGGCTGTTCATCCCGTTGCTGGAAGAAGCGCGTCTGATCAACCGTCTGGCCAGCTGGATCTACCGCCAAGGGGCCGCCCAGCGGCAGGCCTGGTACGACCGGTTTCCGCCCGACCTTGTGCTCGGCATCAGCCTGAGCCGCGCGCAGTTCGTCATGCCTGGCCTGGTCGAAGAACTGCAACGGGTCATCCAGCTTTACCAGCTTGTCCCGACGCAGTTGGAGGTGGAAGTGGCGGAAACGTCGCTGATGTATAACATTGATGCGGCCGTCAAACAGATCCACCGCTTGCGTGAGCTGGGCGTGAGGGTGGCCCTGGATGACTTCGGTGCGGGTGACTGTTCGTTGCGCATGCTGCGCGACCTGCCTATCGACACACTCAAGCTCGACCGTCATCTGGTGGCGCGTCTGCCCGATTCGGCGGTAGATGCTGCGTTGGTTCGCAGCGTGATCGGCCTGTGCGCCGACTACCGTATCACGGTGATCGCCGAGGGTGTGGAGACCCCGGCGCAGGCAGCCTGGCTCAAGGCCAATGGTTGCGAATACGTTCAGGGTTTCCTGGTGGCTTATCCGATGACCGCGACTGATGCTAGCGGCTTCCCGGCAATTTTCTCCTGGCCAGGGCTGTGATTGGCTAGAATCGGCATTCGTTACGCCGAATACAGCGCCATGACCGTACTACGTTACTTGCAAGCCTACCCCCCGCACCTGCAGGAGCAGGTGCGGAAGATGATCGACAGCGACCGCCTGGGTGAATACCTGCAGCGCCGTTACCCTGACCGCCATGACGTGCAAAACGACAAGGCGTTGTATGGCTATGCCCAGGATCTGCGCCAACAGTACCTGCGAAGTGCGCCAAACCTGGACAAGGTGCTGTTCGACAGCCGCCTCGATCTGACGCATCGGGCCCTGGGTTTGAACACGGCGGTGTCGCGGGTGCAGGGCGGCAAGCTCAAGGCGAAGAAGGAAATCCGCATTGCCTCGCTGTTCAAGGAGGCCGCGCCACAGTTCTTGCGCATGATTGTTGTGCACGAGTTGGCGCACCTGCGCGAGCGAGATCACAACAAGGCGTTCTACCAGCTCTGCCAGCACATGGAGCCGGACTATCACCAACTGGAATTCGACCTGCGCGTCTACCTGACCTACCGGGAGCTGCCAGGCAACCTCTAAGGAACATGCAGCATGGAAGTGAGCAAGACCAAGAGCAGCTTCTACCGCCGCCTGTACGTGGCCTGGCTGATCGATAGCCAGACCGCGACCAGCGTGCCCGCCCTGATGGAGGCCACCGGCATGCCCCGTCGCACCGCTCAGGACACTATCGCCGCGCTGGCCGACCTGGACATCGTCTGCGAGTTCGAACAGCAGGAGGGCGCACGCAACCACGCCGGGCATTATCGCATTCATGACTGGGGGGCGATCGACAAGCAGTGGATCATCCGTCACTTGCGGCAGATCCGCGAAGTGCTGGGTTACCCCTGATGTGCAAAGCCCGCACAGGGCGGGCTCATCCCTTGCGCATTCCAATAGATGCGATGCCGTTCTCCAAAGACTCCTCGCTCACCACCGCAAACCCATGGCGGGCATAAAACGCCTGTAAATGCGCCGGAGCCGACAGATAAACCGGCACCCCCGGCCAACAATGTTCCGCCGCCTCCAGCCCCTTGAGCAGCAAGCTTTCTTCGAGCTGCAAACCTCGCGCCTGCGCTGATGTCACCACTCGTCCGATCACCACATCCCCACCTTGTGACTGCGGATCCAGCAGGCGCAGGTAGGCGACCAGCTTGTCTTCCTGCCAGGCCATGAGGTGCAGGGTATCGCCAGTCAGGTCCTGACCATCGACTTCCTGGTAGGCGTGGCGCTGCTCCACCACGAGTACTTCAGTGCGTAGCTGCAAAATGGCATAGAGCTGCTCCTTGCCGAGGTCGGTGTGGTGCTTGCAGATCCAGTCGATTGACATGGGAACGGACTCCTTGGATGGGGCTCGATCATCGCATGCTGCATGTGCTTCGGCCAAAATAGAGGCTAAATGACACTATTGGCCGCTGCCCTCGGCAACCGCTTTGTGTAATCTCACTGGCAGTGTTGCCCTCCATTGCGAAAGGACGTGAGCATGCGGCCACTGCTTTGTGTTCTGGGTTTACTGGCAACGATGCTGGCAACACCTTCCCCGGGTCACGCCAAGCTGCGCCTGGTGGCCGACAACTGGCCACCGTTCACCGATGCCAAGATGCCGGGCGGCGGCCTTGCGACCAGCATCGTTACCACGGCACTGGCGCGCGCCGGCTACGCCAGCGGCTATGAAGAGGTGCCGTGGGCGCGTGCGTTGCTGGGGGTAGGTGAAGGGCGCTACGACGTGCTGATCAACGCCTGGTACAACGACTCGCGCGCCAGTATCGGGCAGTTTTCCAACGCCTACCTGAGTAATCGTATTCGCCTGCTGCAGCGTAAGGGCGAGGCGTTTAGCTACAAGCGTCTGTCTGACCTTTATGCCTATAGCATTGCCGTAGTGCGTGATTACGCCTATTCACCGGAATTCGACAGGGATCCCCGTCTGCACAAAGTGCCGGTGCGCAACTTTTCTTCTGCGGTACGCATGTTGGCGGCAGGGCGGGTAAGCCTGGCGGTGGAAGACGAGTACGTGGCCCGCTACAACCTGCAGCGTGAGCCGCAGGACGTGCGTGATGGGGTGATGCTGGTGGATCCGCCGCTGGGGGAGAACACCCTGCATATTCTGGTCAGCCTGAAGCACCCGGAGCGTGAGCGGATCGTCGAGCGTTTCGAGCAGGCGATAGCGGCGATGAAGGCCGATGGCAGCTATGCCCGGCTGCTGCGTCAGTATGGCTTTTGAGCACAGGCAATAAAACGATCAGGCCGGGGCATTTTCCTTGATCAGGTGTGCCGCCAGGGTCCGCAATGGCCCCAGCTGCCGGCATATCAACGCCAACTGTGTCTGCACCAACCGCTGATGCTCATCCAGATCTTCCGGCATCTGCTCCAGGGCATTGGCCAGCGCTTCTTCGGCATCACTGTGAATCGCCACCGGCAGCCGTGCGGCCAGGCCGTTGGCAATCTCGTCCAGGCTGCTGGCCAGGCTTTGCCCGGCGCCTTCGATCAACTGCTCCTGCACCTCCGCTGGCAACGCCGTGTCGCGGTGCGCGCCTAACCCCGAGAGGTAGCTGAGCAACGTGTGCGACAGCACCAGGAAACGAAAGCCAACGTCGGCCTCCTTACGGAAATGCCCCGGCTCCATCAGCATGTTGGCCAAGGTGGTGGACAGCGCCGCGTCAGCGTTGTGGGCATTGCGCCGGGCCAGGCGGTAGGCCAGGTCGTCGCGCTTGCCGTGGGCATACTGCTGCATGATCTGGCGCAGGTACACGCTGGCGCAGGCCAGGGTATTGGCCAGCGCCTTGTTCAGCCGTCGGCCCTGCCAGTCGGGCAGGAACAGGAACACCGCTAGGATGGCAATCAGGCTGCCCACCAGGGTATCGAACAGGCGTGGCAGGAACAGGCCGTAGCCATCGCCGATCTGGTTGAAGCAGAACAGCACCATCAGGGTGATCGCCGCAGTGGCCAGGGTGTAGCGGGTGGTGCGGTTGACGAAGAACACCACCCCGGCAACCACGGCGAACAACGACTGGATGACCGGGTTGGGAAACAGGTCGAACAAGGCCCAGCCCACTGTCAGGCCAACGGCAGTGCCGAAGATTCGCTGCACCAGCTTGCGCCGCGTGGCCCCGTAGTTGGGCTGGCACACGAACAGCGTGGTGAGGATGATCCAGTAGCCCTGGGTCGGGTGAATCAGGTGCACCATGCCATAGCCGATCGACAGCGCCAGCGGCAGGCGCAAGGCATGGCGGAACAACAGCGAGGTCGGTGTGAGCTGGGTGCGCAGGCGCGTCCACACGTCCTTCAGCGAGCGCGGTGAGCGGTCGAGCAGGCTGCTGTCGCTGGCGTCGGCCAGGCTATCCGGGTTGCTGGCGGCACTGAGCAGGCGGTCCAGTGTTGCCAGGTTGGCGGCGAGTGCTCGCAGCGAGCGCAACAGGCCGCGCCAGGCCGGGTTGCTCTGGATGCGCAGGTGCTCCAGCGAGGCGTTGAGGTCCTCGAGGGCTTCTGGATAACCGCTGGCCAGCACGAATGGTTGGCGCAGGCGGATCGAGCGGGCCAGTTCCTGGCAGGATGAACCCTGTTTACGCAACAGGCGCTGGCAGCGGAACATGACGTCGCTGTGGAAAAACGCCTCGGTCAGTGCGTTGTAGGGGTAGTGCGAGGCACTGACACGCTCGTGGATGTCCTGGGCCAGGAAGTACAGCTTGAGGTAGCGGCTTACCTTCGAGTTTGGCTGGCTGTTGCCTACCCGGTGCAGGATGATCTCCTTGGCTGCGTTCAGCGCGGCCACCACCTTGCCGTTCTGCTGGGCCAGTTCCAGGCGCCGTGCCTCGACGTCGAGCGTGCGGACCGGTTCAAACAGGCTGGCCTTGAGCTTGAGGTAGCTGCCCAGCTCGAAAAACAGTTTGGCCAGGCTCTGTTGTACCGGCTGGTTGGAGAACAGAGCCTGCCACAGCACCGACAGCAGCCCGTACCAAGCCGCACCTGCCACCAGCAGCAGCGGTTCGTGCCAGAAATCGGTGACCTGGCCGCCGCGCTGGTCCACACCGATCATGGTGTAGACCGCAGTGATCAAGGTGGCCGAAGCGATGGCGCCGTAGCGCTCGCCCAGCGCCCCGAGCATGGTCAGGCCAAAGGCAGCCAGGGCCAGGGCAATGACGAAGATCCAGGGGTAGGGGAACAGCAACTCGACTGCCAGTGCAGCGATGGCGAAGCACACCAGGGTAACGGCCAGGGCGCTGAGGCGGCCCTGCCAGCTGTCGTCGGTTTCGGCCAGGGCGCTGGCGATGATGCCGAGGAACAAAGGAATCAGCAGGGCCATCTCATTCTGGTACCAGCACAGGGCCAGGCTGCCGGTGAGGGCAATGGTGACCCGGATGCTGTAGCTGAACTTGTCTTGGCCCCACAGGCGACGCAGTGACTGACGGAACGAGCTCGATGACATGATGGCCTGCCAGGCGGTGAGCGAAGAATGCACTGCAGCACGGGCCAGCAAGAAGCGTTCCGTGCTGCTGAAAGGATTCTACTCTACACGAACTGCGCGGCGGCGTTCGCCGATGCCCAGGCCCACTGGAAGTTGAAACCGCCCAGGTGGCCGGTGACATCCAGCACTTCACCGATGAAGTACAACCCCGGGCTTTTCAGCGATTCCATGGTCTTGGACGACACCTCTCGGGTATCCACGCCGCCCAGGGTCACTTCGGCGGTGCGGTAGCCTTCGGTGCCGGCCGGTACTACCTGCCAGTTCGCCAGCTTTTCGGCGATTTGCGCCAGTTCCGCCGGGGTGTACTGCTTCATTGGCTTTGACTCGAACCACTGCTCGGCCAGCAAGTTGGCCAGCTTGCGGGTGAACACCTCGCCCAGCACGGTCTTCAGTTCGGCGTTGGCGCGTTCGGCCTGCATCTGTTGCAGCCAGGAAAGCGCATCGCGGTCGGGCAACAGGTTGATCTCGACGGTATCACCGGCTTCCCAGAACGAGGAGATCTGCAAGATCGCCGGGCCGCTCAGGCCGCGGTGCGTGAACAGCAGGTTTTCGCGGAAGCTGGTGCCATTGCAGCTGGCGGTGCAGTCCAGCGAGGTGCCGGACAACTCGGTGCACATCGCCTTGAGTTGGGGCTCGGTGATGGTGAATGGCACCAGCCCGGCGCGGGTTGGCAGCAGGGTGTGGCCGAACTGGCGGGCCACCTGGTAGCCGAAACCGGTGGCCCCCAGGGTCGGGATCGACAGGCCGCCGGTGGCGATGACCAGCGACTGGCAGGCGAACTGGCCGCCGCTGGTCTGCAGCAGATAGCCGCTTTCGGTCTTCTCGATCTGTTCGATGCTGGTGTGCATGCGGATCTCGGCACCGGTCTCGTCGCACTCGGCCAGCAGCATGTCGAGGATGTCGCTGGCCTTGTTGTCACAGAACAGCTGGCCGAGCTTCTTCTCGTGGTACGCCACGCCGTGCTTGCACACCAGCTCAATGAAGTCCCACTGGGTGTAGCGGGCTAGTGCCGACTTGCAGAAGTGCGCGTTGTGCGAAAGGAAGTTGGCCGGCTCGGTGTACAGGTTGGTGAAGTTGCAACGCCCGCCGCCGGACATGAGGATTTTCTTGCCTGGCTTGTTGGCGTGGTCGAGCAGCAGTACCCGGCGGCCGCGCCGGGCGCTGAGCTGGGCGCACATCAGGCCGGCGGCGCCGGCGCCAAGGATGATCACGTCGGTGGAGTGCACGGTATGAACCTTCAGATTTGAAATGCTGAACCCTGTGGGAGCGGGTTCACCCGCGATGCGATGGTGCATTCACTGCCGCATTCGCGGGTAAACCCGCTCCTACAGGGGGCTTTGCCTGGCTTTAGATAATGCGGACTTTCAGGGCGCGACCCTTGATCTTGCCGCTGTTCAGCCGCTGCATGGCCTGCTTGGCCAGCGCCCGCTCCACGGCCACAAACGCCTGGAAGTCGAAGATGGCGATTTTGCCCACTTGCTTGCCTGGGATGCCGGCATCACCGGTCAGGGCCCCCAGGATGTCGCCAGGGCGCAGCTTGTCCTTGCGGCCAGCGGCAATGCACAGTGTGGTCATTACCGGCAGCAGGGGCTCGCCGCCCTTGTTTTTCAGGCTGTCCAGCTGGTCCCAGCGCAGCGGGCTCTTCTGCAGCGCTTCGATGGCCTGGGCGCGGTGGCCTTCGGCCGGTGCCACCAGGCTGACCGCAACGCCTTTCTCGCCGGCGCGGCCGGTACGGCCCACGCGGTGTACGTGGATTTCGGCATCACGCGCCAGCTCCACGTTGATGACCATGTCCAGGCCATCGATGTCCAGGCCGCGCGCGGCCACGTCGGTAGCCACCAGCACCGAGCTGCTGCGGTTGGCGAACATGGTCAGCACCTGGTCACGGTCGCGTTGCTCCAGGTCGCCGTGCAGGGCCTGGGCGACGATGCCCTTGGCGGTCAGGTGGGCAACCACGTCCTCGCATTGCTGCTTGGTGAAGCAGAACGCTACGCACGACTGCGGGCGGTAGTGGCCAAGCACGCGGGTGACGGCTTCCAGGCGTTGCTGCGGGTCAATCTCGATGAAACGCTGCTCGATCTGGTTGTCGGTGTGCAGGCTTTCGACCTTGACCTGCTGCGGGTTGCGCATGAAGTCGGCGGCCAGTTGCTTGATGCCGGCCGGGTAGGTGGCCGAGAACAGCAGGGTCTGGCGGCGCGACGGGGTCTTGCCGATGATGCTGGCGATGGCGTCGAAGAAGCCCATGTCGAGCATGCGGTCGGCTTCGTCCAGCACCAGGGTGTTCAACCCATCCAGGACCAGGGTGCCTTTGTCCAGGTGCTGCTGGATGCGCCCTGGGGTGCCGACGATGATGTGCGCGCCGTGCTCCAGTGAAGCGATCTGTGGGCCCAGCGAAACGCCGCCGCACAGGGTCAGGATCTTGATGTTGTCCTCGGCACGGGCCAGGCGGCGCAGCTCTTTGGCCACCTGGTCGGCGAGTTCGCGGGTAGGGCAGAGCACCAACGCCTGGCAGCCGAAGTAGCGCGGGTTGATCGGGTTGAGCAGGCCGATGCCGAAGGCGGCAGTCTTGCCGCTACCGGTCTTGGCCTGGGCGATCAGGTCCTGGCCTTTGAGGATGACAGGCAGGCTCTGGGCCTGGATCGGCGTCATCGAGGCATAGCCGAGGGCCTCCAGGTTGGCCAGCATGGCAGTGGACAGCGGCAAGGTGGCAAAGGCGGTGGATTCGGTGGTCACGAGGCGGGCCTGCGGTGCGAAGCGAAAAATGCCGCATAGTCTACCAGCCTCGTGGCCATTCGCCCTACGACTCCATGTGTTGTTCCGGACGACGGGCACGCCTTCCGTCCGTCGGCGCCAGCTGCAGGAAGATCGCCGCTGCCAGCATGGCCATTACACCGATGGTGACGAAGGTCAGCTGGAACGCGCCCAGGGTGGTTTCCACGCCTTCGGCGCTGCCTGCCGCAGTAAAGCCGCCCAACAGTGCGCCGGCGCAGGCCACACCCAGGCTCAGCGACAGTTGCGCGACCACCGACAGCAGGCTGTTACCGCTGCTGGCGCTGGCGTCGTCGAGATCGATTAGCGTCACTGTGTTCATCGCAGTGAACTGCATGGAGTTCACTGCGCCCAGGAGGCCAAGTTGCACCAACAGCAGCCAATAAGGGGTCTGCTCGTCCACCAGGCCCAGGCTTGCCAGCAGGATACCCAGCAGCAAGGTATTACAGGTGAGGATGATGCGATAGCCGAACCGTTCGATCAGCGGTCGGGCAATGGATTTGGCCAGCATGGCCGCCGCCGCCAGCGGGATCATGCTCATGCCAGCCTGGGCGGGTGAGTAGCCCAGCGCGACCTGCAGCAACAACGGCACCAGGAACGGCAGCGCGCCGCTGCCCAGGCGAGCGAACAGGTTGCCGAGGATGCCGATGGCGAAGGTACGCACGCGGAACAGGCTTGGCGAGAACAGCGGCTCCGGGTCGCGCCCGGCGCGCAGCCAGTACGCGGCCAGGCAGGCCATGCCGGCGAACAGCAGCAACATTACCCGCAAGTGCGGCAGGTGCAGCTCGCCCAGGCCTTCCATGGCAATGGTGATCAGTACCATCGCTGCGCCGAACAGCAGGAAACCAGGGCCGTCGAAGGTGGTGCGCTCGGCGCCGCGCAAGTCCGGGATGAACTTCCACACGGCAATGCAGCCAAGCAGGCCGACTGGCAGGTTGAGCAGGAAGATCCAGTGCCAGCTGAGGATTTCCACCAGCCAGCCACCGACCGTTGGACCCAGCAATGGCCCGAGCAGGCCGGGGATGGTGATGAAACTCATGATCCGCACCAGCTCGCTGCGTGGGTAGGCGCGCAGCACCACCAACCGCCCGACCGGCAGCATCAGCGCACCGCCCAGGCCCTGCACTACGCGGGCGAAGATCAGGAAGCCAAGGCTGTTGGCTGCTGCGCACAGCAGCGAGCCAAAGCTGAACAGCAAGATGGCGCTGAAGAAGATGCGCTTGGTGCCGAATCGGTCGGCGATCCAGCCTGAGGCAGGGATCAGCAGGGCCACGGTGAGCATGTAGGCAATGATCACACCCTGCATGCGCAAGGGGTCTTCGGCCAACGAGCGGGCCATGGCCGGCAGTGCAGTGTTGAGGATGGTGCCGTCCAGGGACTGCATGAAGAAAGCGATGGCCACCACCCAAGGGATCCAGCGGGCGGTGACGGGGTCCAGCGGGGTGCGTTCGGGCATGACTTCCTCGTTTGTCAGTGCCGGCCCTTTCGCGGCTAAAGCCGCTCCTACAAGGGTTACGCGTTCCTTGTAGGAGCGGCTTTAGCCGCGAAGGGGCCGGCAAGTCCAGTCACAATGTCAGGGTCAGGCCTTTGACCAGTGCCCCGGGCAAATGACTCGACCCGGTACTGCGCTGTCCATAAGTACTGGTCGACAGAATCATCTCGCGCTCCTGGGTCAGGTCCTCCAGCTGGCTGCCCAGCAAGCTGTACAGGCTGTCATCGAAGCGCATGGTACTCACCGGCCCCTGGATCTGCCCGTCTTCTACCCAGAAAGTGGCGAAGCGGGTCAGCCCTGTCATGCGCGCCGCTGGCAGGTCCGAGTAGTTCAGGTACCACAGGTTGCTGATGTACAGCCCGGTGCCTAGACGCTCAAGGATCTGCGCACTGGCCAGATTGCCCGGCGCCAGGCTGAGCGCACAGGGCGACTCGTAGACGTCGGCGCCATTGGCCTGCAGCTCGAACTCGGCTGCACTGCGTGCACTGATCAACCGCTGCCGGGCCTCGCCTTGCTGGATCAGCGGCACATCCAGGCGCGGCGCACCTTCATCGGAAAATGCCGGGCTAAGCGAGCCGCTGACCTGCTCGGTTAAACTGACCAACGGGCTAAGCCGCGCATCGCCGTTGTACAGGCGCTGCAAGGCACTGTTGCCAGTCGCCAGGGCCTGCGCGGAAAAACCGCCCCAGCACAACATGCCGGCGATCTCGTCCATCGCTGCCGGCGCCAGGAAAGCGCGGTAGCTGCCTGGCTTGAGGGTCACCGCCGGGCGCCCAAGAAAGCCCAACTGCTCCCGCGCCTGGCGCAGGCGTGCGCTGAAGTCGTCGGCGTTCCACAGCTGACCGGCATAGTTGGCTTTCACCGCTTCGCCGTTTGGGTGGAACAAGCTCCAATCGAAGTTGAAGCTGTTGGCCTGGTGCCAGCCGAACGCGCCGTACGAGCTGGCGAAGCCCCGGCAGACTGGGCCAGCGGCGTATATACCGACCAGGTCCAGGTCACCGGCATTACGCTCCAGCAGTGCCAGCACTTCGTTCAGGTCTGGCAGCGCCTGCGCTTGCTGGCTATGGCTGTGCCAGGGGCTCTCGTCCAGGCGCAGATAAGGGTCGACGGCGAGTAGCGGCAGTGTCTGGCGCAGCTGCTCCAGGGCATCCGCCAGGCGCTGGCGATCCAGCTGCGCATCGCCACTCAAGGTCACCTGCTGTTCCGCCTGGCGCCCATCGCGCACCAGCCGCAGTTGCGCGCTGGCCTGACTCACTTCGCCGGCCTGGCGCACCTTGGCATGGTTGAAACGCACGAACTGCGATTGCTCGGCACTGTAACCGAGGGTGAACTGCTCGCCCGCCTGAAGGGCGGTGCGCACCTCCCCGACCAGGGTTTCGAAAGCCTGTTTCATCACGCGTCTCCTCCGAATACATCGATCTGGCGGAACACACAGGCAGGCGAGGCGTGGCCGACCCGCACCACCTGATTGGGTTCGCCCTTGCCACAGTTGGGCGTGCCCAGCACCTGGAAGGTACTGTGGTCGCCAACCGCCGACAGGTTGCGCCAGAACTGCGCGGAGATGCCGCGGTAGTTGGGGTTCTTGACGATGCCCTTGAGCTCGCCACTTTCAATCAACTGGCCCCATTCGCAGCCGAACTGGAACTTGTTGCGCGCATCGTCGATGGACCAGGATCGGTTGGTACGCATCAGGATGCCGTGCTCGATGCCTCCGATCAGTTGCTCGAAAGACTGGTCGCCCGGCTCGATGTTGAGGTTGGCCATGCGGTCGATCGGCGCGCGGTTCCAGCCGCAGGCACGGCTGTTGGCCACGCCGTCCAGGCCAGAGCGGAACTGAGACAGCGCGCCACCCAGCGGGCGCAGCAGCAGGCCGTCGCGTATCAGGAACGCTTTGCTGGCCGGGGTGCCGTCGTCGTCATGACTGTAGCTGGCCAGCTCTTCGCCAATGGTCGGGTCGAAGGTCACGTTCAGCAGGCTGGAACCGTACTGCAGGTGGCCGAAGTCGCTGGCTTTGACGAAGCTGGTGCCGGCGTAGTTGCGCTCGTCACCGAGAATGCGGTCCATCTCCAGCGGATGGCCGATGGATTCGTGAATCTGCAGCATCATCTGGTCTGGCATCAACAGCAGGTCACGCGGGCCACTGGGGGTGTTCGGCGCCAACAGCAGTTGCAGCGCTTCGTCGGCCACCCGACTGGCCGCGCCGACCAGGCCGCAGCGCTCGATGATCTCGAAACCACCCTGTTGGCCGAAGTTGTCGCGGCCCAGGCTGCGGCTTTGGCTGTCCTGGCCGTCGCTGGCGGTCACCCCCAGGCCCGGGAACAGGAAGCGCTGGGCATGGCGCAGTTCGGCGCCGGCCGAGTTCAGGTAGGTTTGCTCGACCAGGCTCAGCCCCAGGCTGGCCTGCCAGTCCACCAAACGGCTGTCCTTGGGCACGCTGGCCGATTCGGTGGCGAGCAGGCCAAGGCAGTCGGCGAGGTTGGGCACGGGTTGGTCGAAGTTGGGCGAAACATGGTCGTGGCGTGCGCTGGTCACGGCTTGTTCGCGCAGGTCCAGCAGGCTGTGCCGGGCGATTTGCCGCGCCAGCGCCTCGGCTTGCTCAAGGGCGCGCTGCAGGCCAGCCTGGGACAGGTCGGCGGTGGCAGCGTAGGCCTCCACGCCATTGACCCGCACGGTGAGCATGGCGCCCTCATCCTGGCTGAAGAAGGGCGGTTCGGCAACGTTGCGTCGCACCGAAAGCGCCTGGTGCGACTGTTTCACATGGCGCAGGGAAAACAACTCGGCCGTACTGCGCAGCGCAGCAAAGCGCTGGCGCAGCAGGGCGCTGGAATCGAACATGCGGATGCCTCCGTGTACACGGTGGCTCCCCCTAGAACCACCCGTCTTGCATGCCGAGGCAGGTATCGTCGTGTGCCTCGAGCAATGCCAGCTCATTATGGCAGCCCGGTACTTCCCAGGTCAGGAAATAACGCGCGGCCTGCAGCTTGCCCTGATAGAAGTCGCGATCGGCAGGGTGACCTTTCTGCAGGCCAAGCTCGGCGTGAATGGCCTGTTCCAGCCAGCGCCAGCCGATTACGCAGTGGCCGAAGGCCTTGAGGTACAAGGCCGAGTTCGCCAGGGCGCCCGCGACCTTCCCTTGGGCCATGTCGCCTAGCAGGGCCAGTGTGACGCCCTGCAGGCGGTTGACCAGTTGCTCCAGCGGCTGGCGCAGTGGGTCGAGTTCAGGGTGGTGGCTTGCACGCTCGCCGGTTGTGGCGATCAGGCGGATCAGTTGCTTGAGCCCGGCACCTTGGTTCTGGGCCAGCTTGCGACCGAGCAAGTCGAGCGACTGGATGCCTTCTGTACCCTCGTGGATCGGGTTCAGGCGGTTGTCCCGGTAGTACTGCTCTACCGGGTATTCGCGGGTGTAGCCGTGACCACCGAGAACCTGGATTGCCAGTTCATTGGCCTTGAGGCAGAACGTCGAAGGCCAGGACTTGACGACCGGGGTCAGCAGGTCGAGCAGCGCCTGCGCTTGGTTGCGCGACGTTTCGTCGTTGGCGGTCTGGGTATCGTCGAACAGGCGCGCTGCGTACAGGCCCAAGTCGAAGGCGCCTTCTACATAAGCCTTTTGTGTCAGCAGCATTCGTTTCACATCGGTGTGCGCGATGATCGGTACTGCCGGGCTGAGCGGGTCTTTGCTGTCCGGCAGCCGGCCTTGCGGTCGCTGGCGGGCGTACTCCAGCGAATACAGGTAGCCGGCGTAACCGAGCATGACCGCCCCCATGCCAACGCCGATACGTGCTTCGTTCATCATCTGGAACATGCAGGCCAGGCCTTGGTGCGGCTGGCCGACCAGGTACCCGACGCACTGGCCATTGTCGCCGAAGTTCAGGGCTGTGGAGGTGGTGCCGCGCCAGCCCATTTTGTGGAACAGCCCAGCCAGCAGCACATCGTTGCGCGGGCCACGGCTGCCGTCCGGGTTTACGTGGTACTTGGGCACGATGAACAGCGAGATGCCCTTGACCCCGGGCGGGGCGTCCGGAAGCTTGGCCAGCACCATGTGCACGATGTTTTCCGACAGTTCGTGGTCGCCGCCGGAAATGAAGATCTTGTTGCCTTTGAGCCGGTAGCTGCCGTCGCCTGCTGGTTCGGCGCGGGTGCGTATGTCGGCCAGCGACGAGCCAGCGTGGGGTTCGGTCAGCGCCATGGTGCCGAAGTAGCGGCCGTCGATCATCGGTTGCAGGAACAGGCGCTTCTGTTCATCGGAGCCGAAGCTCTCGATCAGGTTGGCCGCACCCATGGTCAGGAACGGGTAGGCCGTGGTGCCGGCGTTGGCGGCCTGGAAGTGGGCGAAGCAGGCTTGCGAGACCAGGCTGGGCAGCTGCATGCCGCCGACCTCGAAGTCCCGGTTGGCGTTGAGGAAGCCGGCTTCGAGGAAGGCATCGACGGCGGGCTTCACTTCGGGGATCAGCTCCGCGCGGCCGTCCACGTAGCGTGGCTCGTTTTCGTCGGCCTTGCGGTTGTGCGGGGCGAAATACTTTTCGGCGATGGTGCGGGCGGTCGTCAGTGCCGCATCGAAGGTTTCACGGCTGTGCTCGGCGAAGCGCGGGCGCTGGGTCAGGGCTTCGGCGTCGAGGACTTCGTAAAGCTCGAAGGCGAGGTTGCGGGGGCTGAGCAAGGTCTCGGGCATGGTGGCGGTCCTGAGGCGGGATGCTGCGAGTGTAGGAGCGTGGTGAGACTGGGGACAGGTTAATAGGTTTGCGTGATATGGGTTGAGAACGCCGGGAAGCCTGCCGGTTATTGGTGAAACCAGCGCAAGGTCAGGTCGTGTAATGCCTGCTCGGGACAATATAGAGACGTTTCCCACATTCCCGATCGGAAATGAACTGCTGCGGATCGAATGTCAGTTGGCCTTGAATGTGCGTTTTGGTGTTCACAAGGAAACGTTTCAGATGAGTGATGCCCATCACGCTGACTTGGCTGAGGCCAACGGCAACCAGGTTCCCTTCTTCGTAGTCTCGCCTATGAAATTTGGTGTAATGACTTTCTTTACCTTGGGCTTCTACTGGGTTTATTGCTTCTATCAAAGTTGGAGTCTGCATAGAGAGAAAACGGGAGAGCGCGTAAGTCCGCTCTGGCGAAGCGCTTTTGCAGTGTTCTTCATCTATCCATTATTGAGAAGGGCAAATGACCATATTCGCGACTCAGGTAAAACTTATCCGTGGTCCATCCTGGGGCTCACGCTGGGCTATTACGGTTTTTGCGTTGTCTGGGTGGCTGCCAGCGTCGTGTTGGAAGGCCAGCTGTGGCCGGCCTACTTTGCGGGCTTAGCCATTCAGGCAGCTTGGCTGATCATTCTGGTGTTCATGCAGAAGGGCATCAATTTCAGTGCGGGTGACAAAGAAGGGAAGGCCAACAGCCGGTTCACGCTGGCAAATTGGCTTTGGATGCTGTTGGGTATTGGGCTTATGGCAGCACAGTTGTTTGCTTTGATTGCGCTTTCACCAATGGTTTGAGCAACTTTTGGCCGGAGCTCTGTCTGAGGGGAGCTCCGGATAGTCCCCGATCCACCCCGCGTTTCCACTTTCCTTGAAGACAATACGATGTTGGGGTAGGAGCCTGCTGCAAGGCTTTTTTGATATGTCTGTCTGGACGGGTCCTTTCGCGGGAAAACCCCACAGCGGCCTGTGTCCAACCCCCAATGTGTGTCCACCAGAGCGGGTTTACCCGCGAGTACGGTGGTGGCGGCAACGGTGAACGGCGGGGGGAGATTGGCCAGCAGGGCCGGCCCTTTCGCGGGTGAACCCGCTCCTACGACGGCCTCTATCCAACTGTCCGTCACCGTGGTAGGAGCGGGTTTACCCGCGAAAGGACCGGCCCAGGCAGCCGAGAATTTCCAGGGGATAAACGGTAACAACAGAAGACACCCAGTCAGCGTTGGCATGACCACGTTCTGGTGAGCACCTGTTAGTCCAGCCCCTGCTTCAGGACATGCACGCATAAAAAAGGAGAGCCGAGGCTCTCCTTCTTCTTCAACAACCCTCAGCCATTAGCCGATGGTCATCAGGCTGGCGTTACCACCCGCCGCTGCAGTGTTCACGCTCACCGCGCGCTCGATGACCAGGCGCTCCAGCGCAATCTGGTGATCACCGCTGGACAGCCCGTGCACCCCAACGATCGCCCCGGCACGCTTGGCCACCTGCTGGCATACGCCGCGCAGCTGGTCCGAGTCGCCATGGTGGATTACTGCGTCGAACGCCACTTCATCCTTGTTCCAGTCCGCGACCAGCTTCACCTTGGCCTGCAGCTCACGCGGCAGGCGGGCGCGCAGAGCCTTGCCCGGTTCACCGTCAACCCACACCGCCGAGCTGCCAACGGCCAGTACCGCGGCGAACTGCGCCAGCAGGTCGGTTTCGTTGTCTGCCAGGCACAGTACGTGCTCCCGCGGCAGAATGGTGTAGCTGTTGCGCTCGCCGGTCGGGCCTGGCAGCAGGCGAGCGATGCCGCTCTGCGACTGGCTGGCGAACTGGCTGCACAGCGCGGCCAGGTCGGCAAGCTGGTTGTTCTCGGCCCAGGCCTTCAGGCCGTGCAGCGGTTTGACCAGCTGTTCGTGCAGGGTGCGGTCTGGCTTGCCTTCGCCGTCCTGCTGCTGGAAGTGGCGGCCAATGGCGTCGGCCGGGCGGGTCGACAGCAAGCGGTAGAGGTACAGCGGGCCGCCGGCTTTCGGGCCGGTGCCAGACAGGCCTTCACCACCGAACGGCTGCACGCCCACCACTGCACCTACAATGTTGCGGTTGACGTACATGTTGCCGGCGTTGGCGGTTTCCACCACCTTGGCGATGGTCTCGTCGATACGGGTGTGCACGCCGAGGGTCAGGCCGTAGCCGGAGTTGTTGATCTGCTCGATCAGCTGGTCCAGATTGCGGCGGTTGTAGCGCACCACGTGCAGCACGGGGCCGAAGATTTCGCGCTTCAGCTCGTCGAAGCTGTCCAGCTCGATCAGGGTTGGCATGACGAAGGTGCCGCGCTTGATCTCGGCAGCATCGGCAATCGCGACCTGGTAGACCGGGCGGCCTTTCTCGCGCATGCCCTGGATGTGCTTCTCGATGCCGGCCTTGGCTTCGGCATCGATCACCGGGCCGATGTCCACGGCCAGGCGGTCCGGGCAGCCCAGGCGGCTTTCAGCCATGGCGCCCTTGAGCATTTCGATCACGCGGTCGGCGGAGTCTTCCTGCAGGCACAGCACGCGCAGGGCCGAGCAACGCTGGCCGGCACTGTCGAAGGCCGAGGACACCACGTCGATCACGACCTGTTCGGTCAGTGCCGAGGAGTCGACGATCATCGCGTTCTGGCCGCCTGTTTCGGCGATCAGCGGGATCGGCCGGCCCTGGTTGTCCAGGCGGCCAGCGACGTTGCGCTGCAGCAGGCGGGCCACTTCAGTGGAGCCGGTGAACATCACGCCTTTGACGCGCTCGTCTCCGACCAGGCCGGCGCCGACGGTTTCACCTCGGCCCGGCAGCAACTGCAGCACGCCTTCTGGGATGCCCGCTTCCAGCAGCAGGCGCACGGCCTGGGCGGCGATCAGCGGGGTTTGCTCGGCAGGCTTGGCCAGTACCGGGTTGCCGGCAGCCAGGGCTGCGGCCACCTGGCCGGTGAAGATCGCCAGCGGGAAGTTCCACGGGCTGATGCACACCACCGGGCCCAGTGGGCGGTGGGCGTCGTTGCTGAAGTCGTTACGTGCCTGCACCGCGTAGTAGCGCAGGAAGTCCACGGCTTCACGCACTTCGGCGATGGCGTTGGCGAAGGTCTTGCCGGCCTCGCGAATGAGCAGGCCCATCAGCGGCTGGATCTCGGCCTCCATCAGGTCGGCGGTGCGCTCCAGAATGGCAGCACGCTCGGCTGGCGGGGTGGCCTGCCAGATCGGCGCGGCGTTCAGTGCGCACTGGATGGCGTTGTCCACGTCGGCAACGGTGGCCTCCTGCACATGGCCGACTACGTCGCGGTGGTCTGCCGGGTTCAGCACCGGTGCGGCAGCGCTCTCGCTGGCGGCGCAGGCCAGCAGCGGGGCAGCCTTCCAGTCATTGTGAGCGGTGGCCAGCATGGCGCAGGACAGCGATGCCAGGCGGTGTTCGTTGGCCATGTCGATGCCGGCCGAGTTGGCTCGTTCAGTGCCATACAGATCGCGCGGCAGCGGGATGCGTGGGTGCGGCAGGCCGATACTGCCTTCCTGGGTACCCATGCGCTCGATGCTGGCCACCGGGTCGGCGACCAGTTCCTGGATGGAAATCGAGTGGTCGGCGATGCGGTTGACGAACGAGGTGTTGGCGCCGTTTTCCAGCAGGCGGCGCACCAGGTAGGCCAGCAGCGTTTCATGTGTGCCGACCGGTGCATACACGCGGCACGGGCGGTTCAGCTTGCCATCGGCAATCTTGCCGACCACTTGCTCGTACAGCGGCTCGCCCATGCCGTGCAGGCACTGGAACTCGTACTGGCCCGGGTAATAGTTCTGCCCGGCAATGTGGTAGATGGCCGACAGGGTGTGGGCGTTGTGGGTGGCGAACTGCGGGTAGATGGCTTCTGGTACGGCCAGCAGCTTGCGGGCGCATGCGACGTAGGACACGTCGGTGTACACCTTGCGGGTATAGACCGGGTAGCCTTCCAGGCCTTCGACCTGGGCACGCTTGATCTCGCTGTCCCAGTAGGCGCCTTTTACCAGGCGGATCATCAGGCGGTGGCGGCTGCGCTTGGCCAGATCGATGACGTAGTCGATCACGTACGGGCAGCGCTTCTGGTAGGCCTGGATAACGAAGCCGATGCCGTTCCAGCCAGCCAGGGATGGCTCGAAGCACAGGCGTTCGAGCAGGTCCAGCGAAAGCTCCAGGCGGTCGGCTTCTTCGGCGTCGATGTTAAGGCCGATGTCGTACTGCTTGGCCAGCAGGGTCAGCGACAGCAGGCGCGGGTACAGCTCTTCCATCACGCGCTCGTACTGGGCCCGGCTGTAGCGCGGGTGCAGTGCCGACAGCTTGATCGAGATGCCTGGGCCTTCATAGATACCACGGCCATGCGAGGCCTTGCCGATCGAGTGGATGGCCTGCTCGTAGGACGCCAGGTACTTCTGCGCGTCGTGTTCGGTCAGTGCGGCTTCGCCGAGCATGTCGTAGGAGTAACGGAAGCCTTTGGCCTCGAAACGGCTGGCGTTGGCCAGGGCTTCGGCAATGGTCTCGCCGGTGACGAACTGCTCACCCATCAGGCGCATGGCCATGTCGACGCCCTTGCGGATCATCGGTTCGCCGCTCTTGCCGATGATGCGGGTGAGCGAGGAGGTGAGGCCGGTTTCGTTATGGGTGCTGACCAGCTTGCCGGTCAGCAGCAGCCCCCAGGTGGCGGCGTTGACGAACAGTGACGGGCTGTTGCCCAGGTGCGGCTGCCAGTTGCCGGTACTGATCTTGTCGCGGATCAGGGCATCACGGGTACCTTTGTCGGGGATACGCAGCAGGGCTTCGGCAAGGCACATCAGCGCCACGCCTTCCTGGGATGACAGCGAGAACTCCTGCAGCAGGCCCTGGACAATACCGGCACGGCCGCCGGCGCTTTTCTGGTTGCGCAGTTTTTCGGCAATGCCTGCGGCCAGCTTGTTGGTGGCGTCGGCCAGCGGCGCGCTCAGGCGCGCCTGCTCCAGCAGCATTGGCACCACTTCCTGCTCGGGGCGGCGGTAGGCAGCGGTGATCGCCGAGCGCAGTACCGACTGCGGCAAGATGCTTTCGGCAAATTCGAGGAAGCACTGGTGGCTGTGATCGGCCTGGATTTCACCGGCATCGTCGGCCGGGTTGCTGGCATGACCGTTGAGTTCGGTCAGGGTGGCGCCACCCTCGAGCTTCTCCAGATAGTTGAAGATCGCTTGCTTGATCAACCAGTGCGGCGTGCGGTCAATGGACTGCGCAGCTGCTTTGAGTCGCTCACGGGTCGGGTCGTCGAGTTTGACCCCAAGGGTGGTAGTCGCCATTTCTTATCCTCGTTATTGCCACGGTTGTGGCCTAAGCTGGCGTCAAGAGTATCTGTAGGACAATTCAGGTGCAACCAGGTGCAACCCGAATTTTTCGTGTGAAAGGTGCAACTCGTCCGACAGCTATTCCCATACCCTGAAAAGGGGCGCTTTCGGTGCGATTTATTCTGAAAAAGCGGTTTTTTGCTCCCGAAAGGAGCAAGAAGTGGGCTTTGTCGGAAATTGCACGGGCAGGTGCAACTTGCAAAAGAAAAATGGTTGCACCTTCTTTGCGTTGTTGCATAGCATTCGCCGCCTGGGTGCAACCGCCAACGCTGTGGTTGCGCATGATAAAAACAAACGCCAGGGCACACGCATGGGCAATCCACTAACGATCACCTTCGTGATCTACATCGCAGCAATGGTGCTGATCGGCTTCGCCGCCTATCGCGCTACCAACAACCTTTCCGATTACATTCTGGGTGGTCGCAGCCTCGGTAGCGTGGTTACCGCGCTGTCTGCCGGTGCCTCCGACATGAGTGGCTGGCTGCTGATGGGCCTGCCTGGTGCCATCTACTTTGCGGGCCTGTCCGAGGCCTGGATCGCCATCGGCCTGACAGTGGGTGCCTACCTGAACTGGCTGTTCGTGGCCGGCCGGCTGCGCGTGCAGACCGAACACAACGGTGACGCGCTGACCCTGCCGGACTACTTCTCCAGCCGTTTCGAAGACAATAGCGGGCTGCTGCGTATCATTTCCGCCATCGTCATCCTGGTGTTCTTCACCATCTACTGTGCCTCCGGCATCGTGGCCGGTGCCCGTCTGTTCGAGAGCACCTTCGGCATGTCGTACGAAACCGCTTTGTGGGCTGGTGCAGCGGCGACCATCGCCTATACCTTCGTTGGTGGCTTCCTGGCGGTGAGCTGGACCGATACCGTACAGGCGTCGTTGATGATCTTCGCGCTGATCCTGACCCCGGTAATCGTGCTGATCTCCACCGGTGGCTTCGACCAGACCTTCGCCGCTATCGAGGCGGTGAACCCGGCGAACTTCGACATGCTCAAGGGTGCCACCTTCATCGGCATCATCTCGCTGATGGGCTGGGGCCTGGGTTACTTCGGCCAGCCGCATATCCTGGCGCGCTTCATGGCCGCTGATTCGGTGAAGTCGATCGCCAAGGCGCGCCGCATTTCCATGACCTGGATGATCCTGTGCCTGGCGGGTACCTGTGCCGTTGGCTTCTTCGGCATTGCCTACTTCTCGGCCCATCCTGAACTGGCAGGCCCGGTTAGCGAGAACCACGAACGTGTGTTCATCGAGCTGGCCAAGATCCTGTTCAACCCATGGATTGCGGGTGTCCTGCTGTCGGCCATCCTGGCCGCAGTCATGAGTACCCTGAGCTGCCAGCTGCTGGTGTGCTCCAGCGCCCTGACCGAAGACTTCTACAAAGCCTTCCTGCGCAAGAATGCTTCGCAGGTCGAGCTGGTGTGGGTCGGCCGTCTGATGGTGCTGGCCGTGGCCCTGATCGCCATCGCCATGGCCGCCAATCCGGAAAACCGCGTGCTGGGCCTGGTGGCCTATGCCTGGGCTGGCTTCGGTGCCGCCTTCGGCCCGGTGGTGCTGATTTCGGTGCTGTGGAAAGGCATGACCCGTAACGGTGCGCTGGCCGGTATCGTGGTGGGTGCGCTGACGGTGATCCTGTGGAAGAACTTCGACACCCTCGGGTTGTACGAAATCATCCCGGGCTTCCTGTTCGCCAGCATCGCCATTGTTCTGGTGAGCAAGCTGGGCAGCCCTTCGCAGACGATGGTCAAGCGCTTCGAAGCGGCTGATGCGGCGTATCACGCCGACAAGTAACATCCGTTGAATTGGCGGCGCCTGCTTTGCGGGTGCCGCCAATCAGCAGCCAGGCCTGACTCCGCCTGCAAGGCAAGGTAAACTTGCCGCCTTCGCAGGAGTTGCCATGAACTATCGTCACGCCTTCCACGCCGGCAACCACGCCGACGTCCTCAAACACATCGTGCTGACCCGCCTCATCGCCCTGATGTCGCGCAAGGAGCAGCCGTTCGCCTATATCGATACCCACGCAGGGCTCGGTCTGTACGACCTGCAAGGCGACCAGGCAAGCCGTACCGGCGAGTACCTGGAAGGCGTAGCCCGCCTGTGGAATCGCGATGACCTGCCGGCCATGGCCGACGACTACCTGCGCATCATCAAGCGCCTGAATGCCGATGGCGAGCTGCGCTACTACCCGGGGTCGCCCGAACTGGCCCGTCGCCTGATGCGCCAGCAGGACCGCGCCCTGCTCAACGAGAAGCACCCCGAAGACGGGCCGCTCCTCAAAGAAAACATGAAAAAAGACCCGCGCGTGACCGTGCACCTGGGTGAAGGCTGGCATGTGCCCCGGGCCTTGCTGCCGGTGCAGGAAAAGCGCGCGATCATGCTGATCGACCCGCCGTTCGAGCAGGCCGATGAGCTCAAGCGCTGCACCACTGCCATGAAAGAGGCGATCGGCCGCATGCGCCAGACTGTTGCGGCCATCTGGTACCCGATCAAGGACCAGCGCTCGCTGACCCGCTATTACCAGGACCTGACCAGCACTGGCGCGCCGAAACTGTTGCGGGTTGAGCTGTATGTGCATCACCAGGACAGCCCGCAGGGGCTGAACGGCTCTGGCCTGGCCATCGCCAACCCGCCGTGGGGGCTGGAGGATGAACTTAAGGAGCTGCTGCCATGGCTGGCCAAAGAGCTGGCACAGACCGCCGGTAGTTACCGCATGGACTGGCTGATCGCCGAGTAAACCTGTAGGCGCGGGTTTACCCGCGAACACCGGCTACGCCGGTGCCATCCACCGCGTTGCCTGCTTCGCGGGTGAACCCGCTCCTACAAGGGGGCGGTGTGCCTCCAATGTTTGCGTTATAATCCCGCCCTTTAGCCGCCATCCGCCCACGAGGCCGCTGGCGCATTTTTACCGAATGAAGAGGCTAATCCCTTGGCATTGACGATTCTTGGCCTGTCCGGCGCCCTTAGCCATGACCCTTCCGCGGCCTTGTACATTGACGGCAAGCTGATTGCCGCCGCCGAAGAAGAGCGCTTCGTGCGTGACAAGCATGCGAAGAACCGCATGCCCTACGAGTCGGCGAAGTTCTGCCTGGAACAGGCAGGCATCAAGCCGTCCGACGTCGACGTGGTAGCCATCCCGTTCGCCCCGATCAGCCTGTTCGGCAAGGCGCGGTGGCACTATGCCAAGCGCTATTGGTACGCCCCGGATCGTGCACTCGATGCCATCCTGATGGGCAACCGTCGCTACAAGCGCTATCGCAAGAAGATCGTCTGGTGCCTGGAGCAACTGGGCTTCGACCCGAAAAAGGTCAAGATCGAGCCGGTCGAGCACCACCTGGCCCACGCTTCCAGTGCTTATCATTGCTCGGGTTTCAAGGAAAAAACCGCAATCCTCGGCATTGACGGCAAGGGCGAGTACGCCACCACCTTCTTTGGTTACGGCGAAAACGGCAAGATCCACAAGATCAAGGAATTCTTCGACCCGGACTCGCTGGGTGGCCTTTACGGTGCCATCACCGAGTTCCTGGGCTTCGAAATGCTCGATGGCGAGTTCAAGGTCATGGGCATGGCGCCGTATGGCGACGCCAGCAAGTATGATTTCTCGCGTCTGGCCAGCTTCGAAAACGGCGAGTTGGTGATCAACACCGAGTACGCCAACGTTATCGGCCTGCGCCGCTATAAAGAGAAGGGCAAGGGCTTCTACTTCTCGCCAAAGCTGATCGAATGGCTGGGCCCCAAGCGCGAAGGCGACATCGCCGACGAGCCGTACATCCATTACGCCGCCAGCATGCAGGCGCTGTTCGAGAAACTGGCGCTGCAGATGATCGACCATTACCTGGGCGACACCCTGCGTGAAACCGGCAAGCTGGCCTTCGCCGGCGGCTGTGCGCTGAACGTCAAGCTCAACCAGAAGATCATCGCCCGTCCGGACGTGAAAGAGCTGTTCGTCCAGCCGGCCTCCGGTGACGCCGGGACTGCCGTTGGCGCCGCCGCCTATGTTTCCCACGCCCGTGGCGTTCCGGTCGAGAAGATGGAGCACGTCTACCTCGGCCCGTCGTACTCCAACGAGGACGTGATCGCCGCCTGCGCCCGTCACCCGAACCAGCCAAAGTGGCGCAAACTCGAGAACATGCCGCAGCAGATCGCCCAGATCATGGTCGATGGCAACCCGGTAGCCTGGTTCCAGGGCCGCATGGAGTTCGGGCCGCGTGCCCTGGGTGGCCGATCGATCATCGGCTGCCCAAGCGTGGAAGGCGTGGCTGACCGCATCAACCACCAGATCAAGTTCCGTGAACGCTGGAGACCTTTCTGCCCGTCGATGCTCGACACTGTCGCCCCGCAGATGATCAAGGTCGACCATCCCGCGCCGTTCATGACCTTCACCTTCGAAGTCGCTGAAGAGTGGAAGACCCGCGTGCCGGAAGTGGTGCATGAGGACGGCACTTCGCGTGCCCAGGTGCTCAAGCGCGAGTACAACCCGCGTTACTACGACATGATGAAGGCGCTGGAAGACCTGACTGGCAACGGTGTGTCGCTGAACACCTCGCTGAACCGTCGTGGTGAACCGATGATCTGCTCGCCGACGGATGCCCTGAACATGTTCTTCGGCTCGGACCTGCAGTACCTGATCATGGAAGACATCCTGGTTGTGAAGGACGGCGCGGCCCCGTATGACCAGCCGCTCTGAACCGCGCATCCTGCAGTTCTGCCATGGCTATGACGGGCCGTTCCTGGACTGCGCCCGTCAGTACGCCAGCCTGTTTCAGGGGCGTGGGTACCAGGTGACCACGGTGTTCCTCACCGGCGCCGCCGATGCGCAGGTGGCGGCTGGCTGTGCGTCGGACGAGGTGCTGTTCCTTGAGTTCAGTTCCAAGGCCGTGCGCGGCCTGAAACTCGGCGCCATCCGCACATTGCGGCGCATTGCGGCCGAGCGCAATTTCGCTTTCTGCATCGCCCACCGCTTCAAGCCGATCTACGTTGCCCTGCTTGGGACCGGCCTGCCGGTGATTGGTGTGCACCATGCCTTTGGCGACTACCAGCGCAAAGGCCGCCGCCTGTTCGCGAACCTGTTCAGCAAGCGTCTGAGCCTGTTGGGTGTTTCGGACGCGGTACGTGACGATATGCGCCGTTGCTTGCCGCAGTGGCCGGCCGAACGCATCCAGACCCTGTACAACCGCATCGACATCGACGCCCTGCAAGCAGCCCTGGTGCCGCGCACTGACGCACGCCAGGCCTTGGGCCTGGATCCCCAGGCGTGGATCGTCGGCAATGTCGGGCGCCTGCACCCGGACAAGGACCAGGCCACCCTGTTGCGCGGTTTTGCCCAGGCACTGCCGGGGCTGCCGGCTGGCGCCCGCCTGGCGATCCTCGGCAAGGGGCGCCTGGAGGCCAAGCTCAAGGCGTTGGCTGCCGAGCTTGGCATTGCCGGGCAAGTCGACTTTCTTGGCCAGGTACCGGATGCGCGCCGTTACTTCCAGGCGTTCGACGTGTTCGCTTTGAGTTCCGATCATGAGCCGTTCGGCATGGTCCTGCTCGAAGCGATGGTTGCCGGTGTGCCGGTGTTGGCCACGGCCTGTGGCGGAGCCCGCGAAGTGGTCGAGGGCGTTGGCGTGCTGTTCCCGCTGGGCGACGCCGCGCAGTTGGCCCAGGGCCTGCAGCACATGGCCGTACTGGACGCTGGGCAGCGCCAGGCCTGTGCCAGGCACATGCTGCAACGCCTGGGTGAGCGTTTCTCTGACCAGGCGGTGCGCGAGGCCTTCTGGCAACTTCCACAGGTGCGCGCGTTGGTGGGGCAGGCCTGATGCTCAATCGTATCCAGGCCTTCCGCGAACGCGGTTGGCAAGCTATCGATGCCAAGGCTTATGCCCAGGCGTGGGCGCGCTTTGGCGGCAGTGTCGCCACCCATCCGCTGGTTGTCGAGCAACTGGCGGACCTGGCACAGATCCCGGTGCGTTACCTGGGCTGGCACCAGGCTGGCGAGCTGAAAGCCGCCATCCCGGCCTGGGGGCGTCACCTGGCGCTGTCCAAGGACGTGCTGAAGCGTACTGGCAAGAAGGCCCTGTTCGACCTCGGTAATGCCGAGATCATTCTGCCGGCGGCGTCTGATGCCGCTGCGCCGTTGCGCCATACAATGCGTTACCTGTCTGAACTGAACCAGGGCCGCTTCAGCGGCCTCAAGGCGCAGAAGGAGCAGTTGGCCATGGCCCGGGCGCCTGAAGACCTGTCGAAGAAGTTCCGCTACAACCAGCGCCGTGAACTGCGCCTGCTGGAAGAGGCGGGTGGTGTGGTACGCCCGATCAGCGACTTCAGTGCTCAGGAAATCGCCAGCATGTACTGCGACCTGTTCCTGCGCCGCTGGGGGTTTCCGGCCACCGGTGCCGAGCGTATGGCCGATGTGCTGGAGCGCCTGCGTGAGCTGCTGATCGGCTCGGTGTTGCTGCTGGACGGTAAGCCGATTGCCATCCAGCTGGTGTACCGCGTAGAAGCGCCGGAGTGGATCAGCGTCGAGTACATCAATGGCGGCGTCGACCCTGAAACCAAGGCCTTCAGCCCAGGCAGCGTGCTGAGCTTCCTCAATACCCAGGCCGCCTGGGAAGACGCCCGGTCGCGCAACAAGCCGCTGCGGTTCTCGTTCGGCCGTGCTGATCGTGAGTACAAGGACCGCTGGTGCAACCCTGTGCCGGTGTATCAAGCGTGAGCCGCAAGCAGCAGTTGCTCAAGCGCCACCGGCGCAACAAACGCCTGGGGCTGCTGGCGGGCCTGGTTGCGCTGGTCGCCCTCGGTGTTTTCAGCTGGTGGTGGCTGCCACTGCTGCTGTTGCCGCTGCTTTGGGCTGCCCATGAGGCCTGGTTTGCCGACCACCTGTTCTATGCACCGGGTGAGGACTATGCCTACGACTTCGGCGATCAGGTGCAGCAGGTTCCTGCCAGCCTGCACGATGGCTGGCTCAAGGCTGATTGCACGTTGCAGGGCGACGAAACCCTGGTGCTTGAACTGCGGCTAAAAAGCAGCTGGTTGGGCCGCTTTCTCGATCCTCGGGTCGAGCTGCTGGCTGGCGAACAGGCCGATCGGCAAGCGTTCGAGCGTGGCGTTGATGGCGTGCGCTTCCTTAACCTGACGGGTCTTGCTGCGCCACTGCAGGCCGGTACGTTGCGACTGCGCGGCCGGCATTGCCGGCTGCAGGGCCAGTTGCGTCTGTGGATAACCCCCTCGGTCGAGCTGCAGCAGCGCCGGGTGATGGTGATCGCGCCACATGCCGACGACGCCGAGTTGGCCGCGTATGGGTTGTACAGCCAGGCCGACGAAAGCTGGGTGGTGACCCTGACCGCCGGTGAGATAGAGGCCGAGCACTACCAGCAGATGGGCCTGGCAAAGGCCGAGGCCGCGCGCCTGAAGGGGCGCCTGCGTGCCTGGGACAGCATCGTGGTGCCGCGTTGGGCCGGCGTGCCGGAGTCGCGTTGCATACAGCTGGGCTACTTTTGCCTGCAGCTGCCTGCCATGCAGGCAGCACCCGACCAGCCGGCCGCCTCACGTGAAGCCGACCTGGCCGATATCCGCGTGTTCCGCCAGTTCAACCCGTTCCCGTTACCGGGCGACCGTGATGGCGCACCCACCTGGCACAACCTGCTGGCCGACCTGCGAGCCTTGCTGGAGCTGGCCAAACCAGAGGTGCTGGTGATGCCGCACCCGCAGCTAGACCCCCATCCGGACCATATCTGCGCTCAGGCGGCGGTATTGGAAGCCTTGCAAGGCATGACCTGGCAGCCACAAACCTTGCTGTGCTACGCCAACCACCTGCACGATAACGACCGCTGGCCGATGGGCGACAGTGGCGATGGCGTGGCTTTACCGCCGCAATTGAGCGCTGCCCAGGCCTGGGCACCCTGCAGCCTGGTACTGGACTGCGCGACTCAGCGGGACAAGGCGATGGCCCTGGGCATGATGCACGACCTGCAGCCGCCGGCACCGTTCAAGCGCCGCCTGCGCCGTCTGCTGCAACGCTGGCTTGCCGGGCGACAGCCATCGCCTTATGGGGAGAACGAATTCTTCCGCAAGGCCGTGCGCCGACACGAACTGTTCTGGCGGCGTGACCTGTAAGCACGCCCCATGGTTGACCGCGAAGGCGCAGAGCGCCCAAGGAAAGCAATGAAAGTCCTATTTCTGGTGCAGAAGGAACAGCGGGCGATTCTTGACCGCCTGTACGATGGCGTCGCGGCCAACTGCGAGTGCGACCTGCGCTGGCTGACCAGCCAGGATCAGCGCAACCTGCGCCGTTACTTCAAGCGTGAGGTGCAAGTCGAGCGCTATGACCGCATCGTGTTCTTCCTGCGTTTCAAGCAGGAGATCCGTCAGGTGGCCTTCATCCGCACTGTGCCGAACCTGGTGATTCTCGAGCACGACGCCTACCAGAACTACATCCCGTGCAAGTACACCGGCAAGTTCAGCGCTCATTATCGTCAACTGCCATGGGCACGGGTGATCAGCTCCGGCTACATGGTCAGCGAGCGCTTGCGCCAGGAAGGTTTCGACGCGGTGTTCGTGCCCAAGGGCTATGACGAGCAGTTGCTGGCCGACCAAGGGCGTGAGCGTGATATCGAACTGGCCTTTGTCGGTAGCGTCAACAGCGTGGCCTACAGCGGCCGCAAGGCACTGCTGGACGAGTTGGGGCAGGTCGAGAACCTGTTGGTAACCCGTACCAAGTCGGGCGAGGACTACTGCAACACGCTCAACCGTATTCGTTTCTTCGTCAGTGCCGATGTCGGCATGGGCGAGTACATGATCAAGAACTTCGAAGCCATGGCCTGTGGCTGTGTGCTGCTGGCATACGACCAGGGCGAGGAAGAGAACCGTGCGCTGGGCCTGCAAGACATGCACAACGTGGTGTTCTATGACAACATCCCGACCCTTCAGGAAAAGCTCCGTCGTTTGCGCGCGAACCCCGAGCTAGCCCGGCAGATTGCAGAAAATGGCCGCCATCTGGCGGTTTCCCGTTTTAGTTTCGGCGCAGTTGGACGTAGCATCGTCGACCACATGCGCCCGGCGCTCAGGCCCCACCCGCCATTGTCTGCATGGCAGCGGCTGCGTCTGAAGCTGGGCATCTAAACAAGAGCTTTCACGCCCAGGAGCGGGTTGTTGAAGGCCGATAGTCGTAATGCGGAGGGAATCCGGTGCGCTTTTCAAATGAGAGTGACGTCACGCTCGTCGTGACCAGTTGTGGGCGGTTCGATCTGCTCAAAGACACCCTTGAGAGTTTCGATCGCTACAACACCGCGCCCATTCGCGAGGTATTCATCACCGAAGACTCTGGCGACGATGCTGTGCATGCCGCTGTGCCGGCGCACTGGAAGCCGCACTGCAAGGTGTTCGTCAACCGGCCCAAACTTGGCCAGTTGCCGTCTATCGACCTGGCCTACAGCCAGGTCAAGACGCCGTACATTTTTCACTGCGAAGACGACTGGCAATTCTATCGCCAAGGCTTTGTCGAAGACTCGCAGGCCATCCTGGATGTCAGTCCAAACATCTTGCAGGTCTGGTTGCGCAGCCATGCCCACGACCTGGCCATCCACAGCCCGTACATCCACTTGGGCGATCGCCAGGTGATCGCCGGGGTGCCGTGCTATCCGCTGCTGTCCGACAAGGCTGAGTGGCAGGCGTTCTCGCTCAACCCTGGGCTGCGCCGATTGAGCGATTACCAGCGCTGTGCGCCATTTGCCGCCTATGCTGGAGAAAAGGCGCTTTCCCGTCGTTACGCTGAGTTAAATCTGACAGCGGTCACCTTGGAGGGTGATGCAGTATTGCACACTGGATTCGGCAATCACGTGACCTTGCCCATTGAAGTGGAGCGTAAGGCCAAGCGTCGTCAACGTGATCGGTTGAAGCTGGCATTGACGCTGGTTGCGGGGGCCTTGATCGGCATGGGAATCACCATTTTTGTTCAATGAAGTCGCTGTCCCACCTGACTTGAGCGGGAGAGGGCCCATGAACATCGTCAATATGATGTGGGCGGGTGGAACGCCGTACATGTCCATCCACAAGGTGCACCGGCAGGTCTTGTCGAACGCGGGTGCCGATGCCCGGATCAGTAACTGGCTGCTGCTGGGGAGCGGGCTCTGCTGTGGGCTCGGTTCGACCCGGGAATGGCATATGCCCTCACGTGCGCTCAAAGGGCGGCATTTGTGGCGCTTGCTGCGCCCGTGGCTGCGCATGCGCTTGCGCAAGGCACTGGCCGAGGCCGGGGCAGAAGTGGTGCTGCTCGATGGTATTGGCGTCGCCCGGTTGGTGCTGCCATTGTTGCAGCGCATCGGGCACGTACGTGCCAAGGTACTGTTCCATGGCAAGACGCGTCTGCATGCCAGCGATATCCGCTTGTTGCAGATGTTTCCGTCCGAGCGTCTGAGTATCGCGGCGGTATCACAGACGTTGGCCGAGTCGCTGGAGCGTGACCTGGGCAGGCCGGTGCAGACGCTGCGCATGGCGCTCGACCCGCTTGCATTCGTCGAGCCTTTGCTGAGCCGGGACCAGGCCAGGCAGGCACTGAAGTTGCCTCAGGGCGCCGAGGTGATGCTGGGTGCGGTAGGGCGATTGGTAGAGAGTAAAGGCTTCGAAATGCTGATCGAGGCATTCGCCAGGGCCAGTGCACGGCAACCGGGCTTGCAGCTGGCGATCATTGGCGAGGGGCCGCAGCATGCCGTGCTGCAGCAGCGTATCGACGCGTTGGGCCTGGCCGAGCGCGTTCATCTGCGCGGTCACCGCGAAGACCTGCAGCAGCTGTATCGGGCATTCGACTGGCTATTGGTACCTTCGCGTTCCGAAGGCCTGGGGCTGGTGGTGCAAGAGGCGGTGATGGCCGATGTACCGGTGGTGTGCAGCGACCTGGAAGTGTTTCGCGAGCAGTTGCGCGACACGGGGGGCTACCTGCCGGTTGCCGACGAAAGCGCCTGGGCTGAGGCGATTGAGCGCTGTACGGCGCTCAGTGCATCGACGATCGCCGCGAAGCAGCGCCAGGCACTGGCACCGGAGCAGGCCTGGCAGGCTTTCTGCAGCGGCTCGCAGAGCCTGTTGCGCAGCTGACCTTCAGCGTGTCAGCAAGGCTGCCTCGAAGGCGGCAAGGGGGAACCGGTCGCCCAGGTTCTCCCGCTCGATATAGCGCACCATGTGCTGCACATTTCGTCGAATCATGCGGGCCGACAGTGGCGGGCGCAGAAAGCGCATGTCGGCCACGTCGATCAAGCCCAGACGCTGGTCGGGGGTGACCACCACGTTGCCCAGGTGCAGCGAGCGGAAATAGACGCCGCTGCGGTGCAACTGACGGATCAGCTCGATCAGGCGTGGCAGGTAAGTGTCCCAGCTGAAGCCGTCATCGCGCGACATCTGCAGCAGCGTTCGCCCGGGTAGCGGGCGATACAGCACCGCAGTGCGGCCCGGCAGGTCAAGCTTGTGCTGGCTGATCACTTCGAGGGTTGGGATGCCCAGTTGCGTCAGGCGCGCGGCGTTATCGACGAAGCGCTGCGAGTAAGGACGTAGCAGTGCAGATGAAATCAGACGCTTCCTACGAAAAACCTTGAGGAAATTTCCATCTGTGAGCAGGTAGACTTTGGCGCCATGGCTGTCTGCCTCAAGCACCTGTGCGCCGAGTGTCAGCTGATCGAAGTCGACCTGGGTGAGCCGGGAGCATTGCATGAATAGAGCCTTGTCGTCTGGCGAGCAAAATGACCGGCAATAATGCCGAAAATAATGCTGTAGCACCATGGATGGTGTTTCTGATTCATCGGGGGAAAGGATGTTGTATCAAAAAAACTGGGCACAAGCGTGGTTAGGTTTGGGCCTGGTCTGGTTCCTGGCGGCGATTGCCCTGGCACCCAGCAACAAGGTTTATCAGCAAGGTCTGGTGTTGTTCTTGTGGCTGCCAACGCTGGTATTGGCCTGGTCGGCCCGAGGTGTGCTGGTGCAAGCCTGGAGGCGGCAACCGGCGCTGTGGGGGAGTGTGCTGCTGTTGTTGGCCTGGAGCGGGCTGAGCCTGGCATGGTCGCCCGCCGAGGAGCCCCTGCGCGAGCTCAAGCGCTTGCTCTACATCCTGGTATTCCTGCTGGCGTTTCCGCTGTTGGCCCAGCTTGGCCAAGCCCGCATTCGTCAGTTATTGCTGCTTGGCAGCGCGCTGCTGGCCATCGCTGCGTTGGTCTCCATCATCAAGTTCTACGGGGTGCAGCGTGCGCCCCTGCTGTTCAGGCTGGCGGGTATCGGTGAGATATCCCACCCCATCCTGGGGGCTTATGTCATTGGTTCGGCCTTGCTCTTGATGCTCTACGAGCCTCCTCGGCAACGTGGCTTGCAGTTGTTGTGGCTGGCGGCACTGGCTTGCCTGGGGGCCTTCGCCATGCTCAGCCAGAGCCGTGGTGCGGTTCTGGCACTGGTGATTACCGTGGTGATGGCGCCGTTGTGGTTCCGTGACCGCCACAGCCGGGTGTTCTCTGTTCTGGCACTGCTTGCCACCGGCCTGGCCTTTTGGGCCGTGTACGACGTTATCGCCCAACGGGGCTCGTCCTACCGGCCGGAAATTTTCCATGCCGTTCTCCAGATGATTGCCGCGCACCCTTGGACTGGTCTTGGCCTGGGGGCTGATTACGAGGTGAGCGCCGTCGGCATGCACTTCGATCACACCCACAACATGTTCACCCATGTTGCCGTTGAAATGGGCTTGCCCGGCATGTTGCTGTGGGTAATGGTGTGGTTGTTCACGCTGGGCGAAATCGTGCGCGCCCGTGGCACCCTGTTCGGCAAGGTCCTGCTGGGCTTCTGGGTCTACTCGACCCTGGCCATGCAGTTCGATGCCGCCAGCCTCACCGGTACGCCACGTGCCGAATGGTTCATCAGCTGGCTGCCGGTGGGCCTTGCCATGTTGCTGCCATGGGGGCGTGCCGAAAATGACGCCTGTGGTAAAATTGCCGGTTCAACCTGAACAGCGAGCTCGATAATGGCCGAAACACCGCGACCAGCGGAGCACACCTCCAGCCTGAAGATCTACTTCCGGCTGTTGAGCTATGTGAAACCCTATGTCGGCATTTTCCTGCTGAGCATTGTCGGTTTCGTGATCTTTGCCTCGACCCAGCCAATGCTGGCCGGCATTCTCAAGTACTTCGTCGATGGGCTGAGCAACCCCGAAGCGGTATTGTTCCCCAACGTCCCCTACCTGCGTGACCTGCAATTGCTGCAGGCGGTGCCGCTGCTGATCATCCTGATCGCTGCGTGGCAGGGCCTGGGCTCGTTCCTCGGCAACTACTTCCTGGCCAAGGTCTCTCTGAGCCTGGTGCATGACCTGCGGGTGGCACTGTTCAACAAGCTGCTGGTGTTGCCCAACCGCTATTTCGACAACCACAACTCCGGGCACCTGATTTCGCGCATTACCTTCAATGTGACCATGGTCACCGGCGCCGCTACCGACGCCATCAAGGTGGTGATCCGCGAAGGCCTGACCGTGGTGTTCCTGTTTGCCTACCTGCTTTGGATGAACTGGCACCTGACCCTGGTGATGGTCGCCATCTTGCCGGTGATTGCGGTTATGGTCAGCATCGCCAGCAAGAAATTCCGCAAGCAGAGCAAGAAGATCCAGGTAGCCATGGGCGACGTCACCCACGTTGCCTCGGAAACCATCCAGGGTTACCGCGTGGTCCGTAGCTTCGGTGGCGAGGCCTACGAACAGCAGCGATTCGGCCAGGCCAGCCAGAGCAACACCGACAAGCAACTGCGCATGACCAAGACCGGCTCGCTGTACACGCCGATGCTTCAGCTGGTGATCTACAGCGCCATGGCTGCGCTGATGTTCCTGGTGCTGTTCCTGCGCGGGGACTCCACTGCTGGTGACCTGGTGGCTTATATCACCGCTGCCGGCCTGCTGCCCAAGCCGATTCGCCAGTTGTCGGAAGTCAGCTCGACCATCCAGAAGGGCCTGGCAGGTGCCGAGAGCATCTTCGAGCAACTGGACGAAGCGCCTGAAGTGGACACTGGTACGGTCGAGAAGGAACACGTGGAAGGGCGCCTGGAAGTGCGTAACCTGAGCTTCACCTACCCGGGTACCGAGCGTGAAGTGTTGAGCGATATCAGTTTTGTCGCAGAGCCCGGGCAGATGATCGCCCTGGTCGGCCGCTCCGGCAGTGGCAAGTCTACGCTTGCGGCCCTGATCCCGCGCTTCTATCACCACGACAAGGGGCAGATCCTGCTCGATGGCGTGGAGATCGAGCACTATCGCCTGCGCAACCTGCGTCGCCATGTTTCGCAAGTCACCCAGCATGTCACCCTGTTCAACGACACCGTGGCCAACAACATCGCTTATGGCGATCTGGCCGGTGCGCCGCGCGCAGACATCGAAGCCGCCGCGGCCGATGCCTATGCCAAGGAATTCGTCGACCGGCTGCCAAAGGGCTTCGATACCGAAGTGGGTGAGAACGGTGTACTGCTGTCCGGTGGCCAGCGCCAGCGTCTGGCAATTGCCCGTGCGCTGCTTAAGAACGCGCCGTTGCTGATCCTCGATGAAGCGACTTCGGCGTTGGATACCGAGTCCGAGCGGCATATCCAGGCCGCCTTGGATCACGTGATGCAAGGCCGTACCACGCTGGTGATTGCCCATCGGCTGTCGACCATCGAGAAGGCTGACCAGATCCTGGTCATGGACCAGGGCCGCCTGGTCGAGCGCGGTACTCACACCGAGCTGCTTGCGGCTAATGGCCATTATGCCCGTCTGCATGCCATGGGGCTGGATGAGCCGGCCAAGGCCGATATCACCTGAACCCTCCTTGATCGGGGCCGTCATGGCCCCGATTGTCACGGGAATTTTCCAGGGATGATCTGGCCATAAAGCCATTGACTACCCTGTGCTAATATCCTGCCCCTGTTCATTATTTCCATATGGGTTGCCCATGAAGTTGTCCATGCCGCGTTTCGATCAAGCCCCGGTACTGGTGGTCGGCGATGTCATGCTCGACCGCTACTGGCATGGCGGTACTTCGCGTATTTCGCCTGAAGCGCCAGTCCCGGTGGTCAAGGTCGATCAGATCGAGGATCGCCCCGGCGGCGCGGCCAACGTTGCCTTGAACATTGCTGCGCTGGGCGCGCCGGCTTCGCTGATCGGCGTCACCGGCCAGGATGAGGCTGCCGACAGCCTGGCCAACAGCCTGCAGGCTGCCGGTGTCCGTTCGGTGTTCCAGCGCATCGCGCACCAGCCGACTATCGTCAAGCTGCGGGTCATGAGCCGTCACCAGCAGCTGCTGCGTATCGATTTCGAAGAGCCGTTCGCCACCGACCCACTGTCGCTGGGCGCGGAGGTCGACAGCCTGCTCGAAGGCGTCAAGGTGCTGGTCCTGTCCGACTACGGCAAAGGTGCACTGAAAAATCACCAGAACCTGATCCAGGCGGCGCGGGCCAAGGGCATTCCGGTGCTGGCCGACCCCAAGGGCAAGGACTTTTCCATCTACCGTGGCGCCAGCCTGATTACCCCGAACCTCAGCGAGTTCGAGACCATCGTTGGCCGTTGCGTCGATGAGGCCGAACTGGTTGCCAAGGGCTTGCAGTTGCTGCAGGACCTGGACCTGGGCGCCCTGCTGGTCACCCGTGGCGAGCATGGCATGACCCTGCTGCGCGTTGGTCAGCCGGCGTTGCACCTGCCAGCGCGGGCACGCGAAGTGTTCGATGTGACCGGTGCCGGCGATACTGTCATTTCCACCCTTGCCGCGGCCATTGCCGCGGGTGAGGACCTGCCCCATGCGGTGGCCCTGGCCAACCTGGCGGCGGGCATTGTGGTCGGCAAGCTGGGTACGGCTGCCATCAGCGCCCCTGAGCTGCGCCGGGCCATCCAGCGTGAGGAAGGCTCCGAACGCGGCGTGCTGGGCCTTGAGCAACTGCTGCTGGCCATTGATGACGCTCGGGCCCACAACGAGAAGATCGTCTTTACCAATGGCTGCTTCGACATCCTGCATGCCGGGCATGTCACTTACCTGGAACAGGCGCGGGCCCAGGGTGATCGCCTGATCGTTGCGGTAAACGACGATGCTTCGGTCAGCCGCCTGAAAGGGCCGGGCCGACCGATCAACAGCGTTGACCGGCGTATGGCCGTGCTGGCCGGTTTGGGCGCGGTGGACTGGGTGATCAGTTTCCCGGAAGGCACCCCGGAAAACCTGCTGAGCCAGGTCAAGCCGGATGTGTTGGTCAAGGGTGGAGACTATGGCATCGACCAAGTGGTTGGCGCTGATATCGTCAAGGGCTATGGCGGCACCGTGAAGGTGCTGGGGCTGGTCGAGAACAGCTCGACCACGGCGATTGTCGAGAAAATTCGCAAGAACTGATCTGACCTTGGGGCCGCTGCGGCGGCCCTCTGCAGGGGCGGGTTTACCCGCTCCGGCAAGCAGGTGAAAGCTTTCGGGATGTCACTTGTTCAGCGAGGTCCGCGCCCGCTCCAGCAGCGCTCGCGCCTTGTCGCCAAAGCGTTGCAAGTGCGACGCCCGTGCGGGCTTGCTTTCCACCAAACCCTGCTGCTTCACCCAATCCTTCCAGCGTACCCGTTCATCTGCCACCACCCAGCCTTCCTGCCGGGCAAAACTTTCTGCCAGGTACAGCCCACGCGTACTCGCCGGCACCAGTTCATCCTTTTTCAGCGTGTACAGCTCTGCCAGTGGCTGGCCGTCCTTCAATGGCATCAGGTACAGGTCGGGCCGTTTGCGGTTGAGCCGCGCCACCAGCTGGTCGCCCTCCAGCCGCTCGTCAACGTGGAACAAGCTGAGTTTCTTGGCGTCACGGGGCACTTGCAGGCGCATGTCATAGATCAGCTGTAGCGAAGCGGTGGGCAGGTGCACATAGGCCCGTGGGCGCTCCAGTAGCATCAGCTTGCCGCAATGCACCGGGCGTGCGGCACCGGACTCCGGAGCCAGCACGAAGTGGGGTGTTTCGCGGTAGTGCAGGGCGGCGGCGTAGGGTACGGGCAGCCAGGTGTCGTTGAAGCGCCCGCCCAGCCAACCTTCCGGGGTTTCCAGCAGGCACTCCTCGGCCACTTCCTGTACGGCCGTGTGCAGCGGCAGGTTCAGCTCCTGCGCCGGTACATAACCGGAAATCAGTTTCAGTACCACATCGCCACGGTCTTGGCGGCGCTGACGCACCAGTACCCAGTAATCGCGGTTCTGCCAATGCAGCGTGAGGCGCACCGACACGCCCAGGTTGGCCAGTTCGACCACGAAGTGTTGTGTGTCGGGTAACTGGATGGCCTTGCGCCGTTGCTGAGTCTGGGCAAAGTTCAGCGGCATGCCGATGCTTTGGTAGATCAAGCCTTCGGTCGTGGCCTCGACATGCAGTGGCAGTGTCTTGAAGTTGCTCGGGTTCTTGCGGATCAGCGTTCGCGCCACGAGGCTCCTCCTTGCGTCGGGTCAGTCTCCAGTCCCTGAGTCGGGAGCCTGAGGTAACTCAATGCTGGCCCAGGATGCGGGCGACGGTGGCCACGTTATGGGCCAGGTGCAACGGGTTGATGGTGCCGACAATAGCACTGCTGACGCCCGGGTGGGCGAACAGCAGCTCGAAGCTGGCCTGCACCGGGTCGACGCCCGGGGCCAGGCAGATATGCCCGCTCGCCAAGGCCTTCTTTACCAGGATGGCCTTGCCGTGTTCGGCAGCGTAGTCCAGCACCGGGCGTTCTGCCTGTTCGTTGAGGTTGTAGGTGACCATGGCGCAGTCGCCTTGCTCCAGTGCCTTCAGGCCGCCGGCGACGGTCTTGCCGGACAGCCCGAAACCGAGGATCTTGCCCTCCTGCTTGAGTTCGGCCAGGGTCTGGTAGACCTCCTGCTGTTCGAGGATGGCCAGGTCGTTGCCGTCGGAATGCACCAGCACCAGTTCGATGCGGTCGGTTTCGAGCCGGCGCAGGCTGCGCTCCACCGAGCGGCGGGTGTGGGCAGCGCTGAAGTCGAAATGCGACAGGCCTTCCTCGAACTCTTCACCGACCTTGCTGACGATTACCCATTCATCACGTTGGCCGCGCAGCAGCGGGCCCAGGCGTTCTTCGCTACGGCCATAGGCCGGGGCGGTGTCGATCAGGTTGATGCCAAGCTCGCGGGCCTGGGCCAGTAACAGGCGGGCTTCCTCATCGCCGGGGATCGTGAAGCCAGTGGGGTACTTCACGCCCTGATCGCGGCCCAGCTTGACCGTGCCGAGGCCCAGTGGAGAGACCGTGAGGCCGGTGCTCCCCAGCGGGCGATGGAACGCATGCAGGGTTGGCAGGCTCATGGCAGCAACTGCTCCCAGGCCGGTACGCTCAGTGGAGGGCGTGGGAGGTCGGCCAGGTCGGCCTGTGCTTGTGGACGAATGCCGTCGCGCTCCAGGTGGCTGATTACCCGGTCGCTGAAGTCCGGTGCCAGTGCCAGTTTGGTCGGCCAGCCCACCAGCAGGCGCTGCTGGTCGGCAAGGAAGGCGTTGTCCGGACGTGCCAGGCCAGATTGTGCAGGCTCAGCGCGGTCGACGCGCAGTGTGGCCCAGCGCACCAGGCTCTGATCGACCCATGGGAGCAGGTTGGCGATTTCCTTCTGCGCTGCAGCAATCTGCGCTGCAGGCTCGCGCGCCACGCCATCGGCTTCGGCCAGGTCCCCACCGAGGTACCAGACCCACTGGCCATCGGCTGCCGGATGGGTGGTCACCGTTACCCGCGGCTTGGGCCCGCCGCCGAGGCAGTGGGCGTACAAAGGTTTCAGGTTCGGGCCCTTGGCCATGACCATGTGCAGCGGGCGGGTTTGCATGGCCGGCTGATCCAGGCCCAGCGCCTGCAGCAAGCCTTCGGTGCCGGCTCCGGCGCTCAACACGATGCGTTGGGCACGGATTTCCCGGTCGTCCACGCGCAGGCCGACCAACGCATTACCTTCACGCAAGGGTTCGATGCGTTCACCTGCCAGCAAGGACTCGCCGGCCAGCTCGGCCAGGTTGGCCAGCAGGCTCGGGACATCGACCACCAGTTCCGCCAGGCGGTACACCTTGCCCTTGAACGCGCGGTCCTGCAGTGCCGGTGGCAACTGGTCACCCTTGACTTGGTCGACCCTGCCGCGCACGGCTTTGCTGGCGAAGAAGCTTGTGAGGTTGCCGGCCAAGGTGCCCGGCGACCACAGGTAGTGGGCATCGGAGAGCAGGCGGGTACGACTGAGGTCGAGTTCGCCGTCGCCGGCCAAGGCCTCGCGCCAGCGGCGCGGCATGTCGGCGATGGCTTCCGAGGCGCCGGTCAGGGCGCCGTGCAGGGCGTATTTGGTGCCGCCGTGGATGATGCCCTGCGACTTGATGGTCTGCTCGCCGCCAAGGCTGGCGCGCTCCACCAGCACTGTCGAGTAGCCCAGGCGGCGCAGGCGGGCATTGAGCCAGAGGCCTGCGACCCCGGCGCCGACGATCAGCACGTCAGTGGAAATGGCAGATGGCATGGCGGTACCTCGAAGACTGGGACAGCTGGCAAGTATACAGGCTATACCTGAGATGGCCCTATCGTCGGCGAGCCCCGCACAAGGGCTCTCAATGCCCAGCGGTCTTCGAGAACAGCTGAATCACCACCACGCCACCCACGATCATGGCCATGCCAAGCATCGCCGGCATATCCAGCTTCTGCCCATAGATCACCAGCGCCGCCACACTGATCAGCACAATCCCCAGGCCCGACCAGATGGCGTAGGCAATCCCCACCGGAATGCTGCGGACCACCAGCGTCAGCATCCAGAACGCAATGCCATAGCCAACCACCATCAACAGCAGTGGCAGCGGCGTGCTCAGGCCTTTCACCGCCTTCATCGAGGCGGTGGCGATGACTTCGGCGCAGATGGCAATGGCGAGGTAGGTGTAGGCATTCATGGCGGGATCCTCCGTTACTGAGCGGGCATTCTAGACGTTGCCTGGATGGGGTAAAGTCATTACCTATCAATTTTGGAGATAGGTTGATGGCCGAGCAGTGGAACCTTGAACAATTGCGTACCTTTCTGCGCGTTGCAGAACTGCGCTCGTTCTCCGCAGTGGCACGTGAGCAGCACAAAGCCCAGTCGGCGATCAGCAGTGCCATCGCGCTGCTCGAAACCGACCTAGGGGTCACCCTGTTCGAGCGCAGCAGCGGCCGGCAACCGAAATTGACTGAAAACGGCAGCGCCTTGCTGGAAGACGCCCGCGAATTGTTACGCCAGTGCGAACGCCTGGATGGCCGCGCCCTGGCCCTGATGCGCGGGCAGGAGGCCTTGCTGCGGGTCGCGCAGGACGAAGCCATGCCGTATCAGCCGGTGATCGACAGCCTCGACGAACTGGCTAGCCGCTACCCGTTCCTGGAGGTGCAACTGGCCAGCGGAGCCCAGGGCGATGTGGCGCGCAAGCTGGTGGAGCGGCGCGCCGATCTGGGCCTGTTCTTCCTCCACGAAAGCATCCCGGCTTCCTTGGAGCGCCGTGCGTTGGGCAGCGTGGAGATGGTCACGGTGTGCGCGGTCGGCCACCCGCTGGCGGGCGAAGGCCGGGTCACCCGCCAACAATTGGCCCGCCACCGGCAGTTGCTGATCACGCCACAACAAAGCGGTTACCCCGGTGGCGAAGCGATCAGCCCACAGGTATGGCGTGCCGATAGCTTCTACGCCATGGCCGAACTACTGATGCGCGGCCTGGGCTGGGCCTGGTTACCCCGGCATGTGGTGCAGTACCCGACCTATCAGGCGCACATGGTCGAACTGGACAGCGATTGGCGGCCGCCGGCCTTGGTGGCAGAGCTGGCCTGGCGCCGCGATGAACCACTGGGCCCGGCCGCGCAATGGCTGGCCGAGCGCTTTGCAGTGCACCTTCGCGCGATCGGGTAGACTTAGCCGCCATGAACAGAACTCTCTATACCTTGCTGTTTCACCTGGGCCTGCCGCTGGTTGCGCTGCGCCTATACCTGCGCGCGCGCAAGGCGCCGGCCTATGGCCAGCGTATCGGCGAGCGCTTTGCTTTCAAGCTGCCGGCCATGCGCCAGGGTGGTATCTGGGTACATGCGGTATCGGTGGGCGAGAGCATTGCTGCCGCACCCATGGTGCGTGCCTTGCTCAAGGCTTACCCGGAGCTGCCGATCACACTGACCTGCATGACCCCTACTGGCTCTGAACGCATTCGCGCCCTGTTCGCCGACGAACCGCGCGTGCAGCATTGCTACCTGCCCTATGACTTGCCTTGGGCGGCGGGGCGTTTTCTCGATCATGTACAGCCGAAGCTGGGCATCATCATGGAAACCGAGCTTTGGCCCAACCACATTCACCAGTGTGCCAGGCGCGGCATTCCGGTGGCGCTGGCCAATGCGCGCTTGTCTGAGCGCTCGGCCCGTGGCTATGGGCGCTTTGCCAGGCTGACCCGGCCGATGCTGGCCGAGATGAGCCTGATTGCCGTGCAGACCGAAACCGAGGCCCAGCGCTTCCGTGACCTGGGTGCACGCCCTGAGCGCGTGCAAGTCACCGGTTCGATCAAGTTCGACCTGACGATCGACGAACAGCTGCTGCCGCGCGCCAGGGCATTGCGTGAACAGTGGGGGAGCGGCCAGCGCCCTGTGTGGATCGCCGCCAGCACCCATGAAGGGGAGGATGCCTTGATCCTGCAGGCGCATCGGCAGTTGTTGCAGGTGCATGGCGATGCCTTGCTGATCCTGGTGCCGCGCCATCCCGAGCGCTTCAATGCAGTGCATGCGTTGTGCAGCGAGCAGTTCACCACCGTGCGCCGCTCTGCCGGCACACTGGTCGATGCGCAAACGCGGGTATTGCTGGGCGACACCATGGGCGAACTGCTGTTCCTGTATGCCCTGGCCGACATTGCCTTCGTCGGTGGCAGCCTGGTGCCGACCGGTGGGCACAATCCGTTGGAGCCTGCGGCGCTGGCCTTGCCGGTGCTCATGGGGCCGCATGTGTTCAACTTCCTCGAAATCAGCGCGATGCTGCGCGAGGCAGGTGCGTTGCAGCAGGTGGATGATGCTGACGGGCTGGCCGGTGCGGTACGCCGCCTGGTGGAACTGCCGCAGGATGCCAAGCGCATGGGCGAGGCGGGCAGGGCGGTGATGCGGGCCAATCAGGGGGCTTTGCAGCGATTGCTCGAGGGTCTGGGTGCGCTTATCCGCTGATTTTTGCATTGGCTCCTTCGCGGGCTCGCCCCCTCCCACAGGATGGATGCATGGCTCGAGGGCTGCGCTATCCCTGTGGGAGCGGGCGAGCCCGCGAATGGTCCAGCCCCTACCTCAAGGCCTGCGCTCGAAGTTCTTGGCCGCTGCTGCCGCCAGGTCCGGCGGCAGGAAGTCCTTGTCCGGGTTGTAGTCAGGTTTCAGGTAGCGCTTCAGGTCCTGCAGGTCTTGCGGGCTCAGGGTGCCGGCTGCCTGCTTCAGGCTCAGGTTGTCGAGGATGTAGTCGTAGCGGCTATTGTTGTAGTCGCGTACCGAGGTGTACAGCTGGCGCTGGGCATCAAGCACGTCGACGATGTTGCGGGTACCGACCTGGTAGCCGATTTCGGTGGCTTCCAGCGCGCTCTGGTTGGAAATGATCGACTGCTTGCGCGCCTGTACCTGTTCCACATCGGTGTTCACAGCGCGGTGCAGGTTGCGGGTGTTTTCCACGACCTGGCGGCGCAGGCTTTCACGCTGTTGCTCGCTCTGGCTCAGGCGCTGGTAAGCCTCGCGTACCTGCGAACTGGTCAGGCCGCCGCTGTAGATCGGGATGTTCAGTTGCAGGCCAACGCTGGTCTGCTCGACGTCGCCGCTGTAGCGCACCCCCAGTTGCGATGGGTTGGTGAAGCCAAGGCTGTCGTTGTCACCCTTCTGGTACTTCGCCACGGCGTCCAGGGTCGGTGCATGCCCGGCCTTGCGCTGACGCAGGGTCTCTTCTGCGGCAGAAACCGCGTAGTTGGTGGCCAGCAGGTTGAGGTTCTGGCGCCCGGCGGTTTCGACCCAGGCTTTGGCATCGTTGGGCGTTGGCACTTGTACCGGCAGGCTATGTACCACGCCCTGGATAGCGGTGTACTCACGGTTGGTCAGGGTCACCAGGGCCTCGAAGGCATCCTGCACCTGGCGTTCGGCAATGATCCGGTTGGCCCGTGCAGTGTCATAACTGGCTTGGGATTGCAGCACGTCGGTCTTGTCCGAAAGGCCCACGTCGAAACGCTCGTTGGACTGATCCAGCTGGCGCTTGAAGGCGGCTTCTTCTGCCTTGGTGGCGGCCAGGTTGTCCTGGGCGCGGAGGACGGCGAAGTAGTTTTGCGCGGTTTGCAGAATCAGGTTTTGCTCGGTCGCCGACAGCTCCAGTGCTGCCTGTTCGTTGACTGCTTCGGCGGCTTGCAACTGGAACCAGCGATCAGCGCGGAAGATCGGCTGAGCCAGGGTCGCGCTCCAGGCGTTGCCGCTGCGATTGGACGTGATGGATGGCTCGTCCAGCTTGGTGCGGGTGTTCATCATCTCGGCACCGGCCGACAGGTTTGGCAGCAACCCGGCGCGGGCCTGCGGCACCACTTCGCGGCGCGCCCCGTAATCGGCGCGTGCTGCAGCCAGGTCGGCGTTGTTGTCCACTGCTTCCTGGTAGACGCTGACCAGATCGGTTTTGACTGTCGAGGGCACGTCCGCTGCCCAGACCACTCCGTTGGACGCACAAGACACGGCTATCGCCAGTGAAAGTTTGCGCAGCATAGAGGCAATCCTTGTACGAAATTTAATTACTGAACTGTTGAGTATCGAGCGATGGGCCAGTGTAGTGCCATGCGCACCCGGCAACAATCGCTCGGTGTGCCTTTCATCATCCGCGCATTTACCTGCTTGGCTTTGCTGACCACTCCAGTCTAGACTGCGCATGTTCTTGTCGGGGTGCCTTGAAGCAAAGGCTGAGATCGCAGAGGTGCGGATCCCGTTGAACCTGATCAGGTTAGCGCCTGCGTAGGGAACAAGATTGCTCGCCTTCCCGGGGAGCCTCTTGTGCCAGGTCCGGGATTGTCACAGCTGCATACAGCTTCAGGCACCCCCCATGTCCGGCACTGCACCCAAAGAGGGTGCGTCCGCGCGTTTCAGGTTCACCCCGACATTCCACTGCTAGGAAGCCGTCAGGAGAGCCTGTGATGACCAAACAAGAAAAAGCGATCAACCTCAGCGAATCGGCACAAGTCGATCAGCAGTCCGTGCAACCGTTCCCGCGTTCGCGCAAGATTTATGTCGAAGGCTCGCGCCCGGACATCCGCGTTCCCATGCGTGAAATCAGCCTGGATGACACCCCGACCGATTTTGGCGGCGAGTCCAACGCCCCGGTGCTGGTGTATGACACGTCTGGCCCGTACACCGACCCCGACGTGATCATCGACGTGCGCAAAGGCCTGCCCGATGTGCGTTCGGGGTGGATCGAAGCCCGCGGTGACACCGAGCGCCTGGAAGGCCTGAGCTCCGACTTCGGTCAGCAGCGCCTGAACGATGCAGAGCTGGCCAAGCTGCGTTTCGCCCATGTGCGCAACCCGCGCCGGGCCAAGGCCGGCGCCAACGTCTCGCAGATGCACTATGCCCGTCAGGGCATCATCACCGCCGAAATGGAATACGTGGCCATCCGCGAGAACATGAAGCTGCAGGAGGCCCGCGCCGCCGGCCTGCTGAATGAGCAACATGCCGGCCACAGCTTCGGTGCCAACATCCCGAAAGAAATCACCCCTGAATTCGTCCGCCAGGAAATCGCCCGTGGCCGCGCGATCATTCCGGCCAACATCAACCACCCGGAAGTAGAGCCGATGATCATCGGCCGCAACTTCCTGGTGAAGATCAACGGCAACATCGGCAACAGCGCCCTGGGTTCCTCGATCGAGGAAGAGGTGGCCAAGCTGACCTGGGGCATCCGCTGGGGCTCGGACACGGTCATGGACCTGTCCACCGGCAAGCACATCCACGAAACCCGCGAGTGGATCATTCGCAACTCGCCGGTGCCGATCGGTACCGTGCCGATCTACCAGGCCCTGGAAAAGGTCAACGGCGTGGCAGAGGACCTGACCTGGGAACTGTTCCGCGACACCCTGATCGAGCAGGCCGAACAGGGCGTGGACTACTTCACCATTCACGCCGGTGTGTTGCTGCGCTATGTGCCCCTGACCGCCAAGCGGGTCACCGGCATCGTCAGCCGCGGTGGCTCGATCATGGCCAAGTGGTGCCTGGCGCACCACAAGGAAAACTTCCTGTACACCCACTTCGACGAAATCTGCGAAATCATGAAGGCCTACGACGTCAGCTTCTCGCTGGGCGACGGCCTGCGCCCTGGCTCGATTGCCGACGCCAACGACGCCGCGCAATTCGGTGAGCTGGAAACCCTCGGCGAGCTGACCAAGATTGCCTGGAAGCACGACGTGCAATGCATGATCGAAGGCCCCGGCCACGTGCCGATGCAGTTGATCAAAGAGAACATGGACAAGCAGCTGGAGTGCTGCGACGAGGCGCCGTTCTACACCCTCGGCCCACTGACCACCGACATCGCGCCGGGTTACGACCACATCACCTCGGGCATTGGTGCGGCGATGATCGGCTGGTTCGGTTGCGCCATGCTCTGCTACGTTACGCCGAAGGAGCACCTGGGCCTGCCGAACAAGGACGACGTCAAGACCGGCATCATCACCTACAAGATCGCCGCGCATGCCGCCGACCTTGCCAAGGGCCACCCGGGTGCACAGATTCGCGACAACGCCTTGTCCAAGGCGCGTTTCGAGTTCCGTTGGGAAGACCAGTTCAACCTGGGCCTCGACCCGGACACCGCCCGTGCTTTCCACGACGAGACCCTGCCGAAGGAATCGGCCAAGGTCGCGCACTTCTGCTCGATGTGCGGGCCGAAGTTCTGCTCGATGAAGATCACCCAGGAAGTGCGTGAGTACGCTGCCAAGATCGAGGCCGTGGATGTGACGGTCGAGCAAGGCATGCGTGAGCAGGCCGAGCGGTTCCGCCAGGAAGGCAGCCAGCTGTACCACAAAGTCTAAACCGCAGCACCTTACCCTGTGGGAGCGGGCTTGCCCGCGAAGCAAGCACTGCGGTGCATGGCACCGGCTTTGCCGGTGTTCGCGGGCAAGCCCGCTCCCACAGGGTGGTGTATGCCACTTAACATCACTCCTGCGGACATGACCATGACATCACCCAGCCAGTTCTCTCCCGACCATCCAATCCCCATCCAGCAGCGCATCTTCGGTGCTCGCGACCTGTTTTCACTGTGGTTTTCCCTCGGCATTGGCCTGATGGTGCTGCAGGTCGGCGCCATGCTGGCGCCAGGCCTGGGCCTTGCTGGCGCGGTGCTGGCCATCGCTCTGGGCACCGGTGTCGGTGTGCTGTTGCTGGGGGCGGCGGGGGTTATTGGCAGCGACACCGGGCTGTCCGCCATGGGCACCCTGAAACTCAGCCTGGGCAGCCATGGCGCGCGCTTGCCGGCGCTGCTCAACTTGCTGCAACTGGTGGGTTGGGGCGCTTTCGAGATTATCGTCATGCGCGATGCTGCCAGCTTGCTGGGTGCGCGAGCGTTCGGTGAGGACAGTGCCTGGAACAGCCCCATGCTCTGGACGCTGTGCTTCGGTGCCCTGGCCACCCTGCTGGCTGTCAGCGGGCCACTGGCCTTCGTACGCAAGGTGCTGCGCGCCTGGGGCATCTGGTTGTTGCTGGGCGCCTGTCTGTGGCTGACCTGGAACCTGTTCGCCAAGGCCGACCTGGCGGAGCTGTGGAACCGTGCCGGGGATGGTTCGATGTCGCTGGCGGTTGGCTTCGATATCGTCATCGCCATGCCGCTGTCCTGGCTGCCGCTGATCGCGGACTACTCACGCTTTGCCCGCAATGGCAGGCATGTGTTCGGCGGTACGGTAGTGGGCTACTTCATCGGCAACACCTGGCTGATGAGCCTGGGCGTGGCGTACACGCTGGCGTTCGCCGCCAATGGCGAAGTCAATGCCTTGCTGCTGGCCCTGGCGGGCGCCGGCATGGGGATTCCGCTGCTGCTTATTCTGCTGGACGAGTCGGAAAAGGCCTTCGCCGACATCCACTCGGCGGCGGTTTCCACCGGTGTGCTGCTACCGCTGAAGGTCGAGCACCTGGCGTTGGCCATCGGCGTGTTGTGCACCCTGATCGCCCTGTTGGCGCCACTGGCACAGTACGAAAACTTCCTGTTGCTGATCGGTTCGGTGTTCGCACCGCTGTTCGGCGTGGTGTTGATGGACCACTACGTGGTCCGTCGACGCCGTCTGCCAGCACAGGTCAATGGCTTGCACTGGCAGGCGTTGGTGGCCTGGTTTGCCGGGGCGGTGGCCTATCACCTGATTGCCGCCAAGGCGCCTGAACTGGGCGCTACCCTGCCCGCATTGCTGCTGGCAGGTGTGCTGCATGGGCTGCTAAGCCTCAGCCGCGGCCGGGAAACAGTTCAGGCTTGAGTACGCCATTCAGGCGCGGGTAGGGGATCTTCAGTTCCACGTGGCCCATGGAGTAGGGCGCGATGGCATAGACCTCGTACTTGACCACTACCGCGCCGTACGTCAGGGCGACGTGCGGCGATTTCTTGAACGGCCAGGTCTTGACGAACTCGGCATCCTTGTCCATACCCACGCTCATCAGCCAGGCACGGTGCGATTCTTCGACGGTTTTCCAGAAGGTGTCTTCCTGGCCGGGCACCAGCATGTCCTGCAGGGTCAGCACCTTGTCCAGTTTGCGTGAATAGTTGATGAAGCCGCGCCCGGGCATGCCGTGGGCGCCACCGCTGTCCAGGTAGCTGGACAGCTCGATGATCACCAGCCCGTCATGCTGCTCGCGTACCTTGGCTTGCAAGTAGCTGCTGTTACGTTTGTCGGCATTGGCCAGATATTGCTGTTCGTAGGCCTGCAGGGTGCCTGGTGCGGTGCCATGCTGATTGTCTTCGGTCAGTTGCAGCAGGCGTTTTTCGACGATGCCGTCGAGCTTGGGCAGAGCCGGGAAGTGGATCATGTCGATGTTCACCAGCGGGCAGTCGCTCTCGCTGCAGCCGGGTTTGACATGCTCCCAGGCGTCGCGCTTGACCTCGAGCGGGGCCCGGTAGTTGGGCGTGAACAGGCTCTGGCAGGCGCCCAGAGCGAGTGCCAGCACGGCCACGGAAGTCAGTTTGACAAGTGTCATGATGATCCTTGCAGAACAGGGAAAAGTCGGCCTTTGACCGTCTGCGCGGCCTTCGGTTCGCCACTAAGCTAACAGAGTGAAGGGCTACTGTCCCGAGTGCGCCAGCGGTTGCTGGAAAGGGATGAAACCAAAAGGCGTGCGGAGTAGGATGGCGCGAAGCAGTATTTGAGGTAATGAGGATTTCCATGTCAGACGCGTTGAACGCCGTGCCCAAGGGCTTCGAAATCATCGAGCGGGCCAATTGCTTCCAGGGCTTTTACAAGCTCGACAAGTTACGCCTGCGCCACGAGCTATTTGCCGGGGGCATGGGGCGCGAGATCAGTCGCGAACTGTTTGTGCGCCACGATGCGGTATGCGTGCTGCCGTACGACCCTGCGCGCGACGAAGTGGTGCTGATCGAACAGTTCCGCGTGGGCGCACTGGACAAGGTCGCCAACCCTTGGCTGATCGAGATGGTTGCCGGGCTGATCGACAAAGACGAGCAGCCCGAGGAAGTCGCCCATCGCGAGGCTGAAGAAGAAGCCGGCCTGACCTTCAGCGCCCTGTGGCCGATGACCCGCTACTTCCCGTCGCCTGGCGGCAGTGACGAATACGTTCACCTGTTCCTCGGCCGTTGCAGCAGCGAGGGCGCGGGAGGGCTGCATGGCCTGGAGGAAGAGGGCGAAGACATTCGTGTACGCGTGTGGGCGTTCGAGGATGCCCTGCAGGCGGTGCGCGACGGGCGCATCTGCAATGCGGCCACCATCATTGGCCTGCAATGGTTGGCGCTGAACCGTGACGAAGTAAGAGGTATGTGGAAGTGAACCTGCTGCGCGAGCGCTATCGAGTTGACCTGGTCGGGCTGCAGGCAGCCTGCGAGGCCAACTATGCCCGGCTGATGCGCTTGTTGCCCGACATGCGCACCACCCAGAGCTCGCGCCGCATCGGCATGACCCAGGGTGACCAGATGCTTGGCGTGCTGGTGCTCGACGTGGTGCTGGCCTGCCCGTATACCACCACCCTGCATGTGCGGCAGGAACACAGCCTGCCGTGGTTGCCAGTGCCACACCTGGAAGTGCAGGTGTATCACGATGCACGCATGGCCGAAGTGGTCAGCGCCGAACACACCCGGCGCCTGCGCAGCATCTACCCGTATCCGAACGACGCCATGCATCAGCCGGACGAAAAGGCCCAGCTCAACCTGTTCCTGGGTGAATGGCTCAGCCACTGCCTGGCCTGCGGCCACGAACTGGCAAGTGTTCGCTGAATTGTGACGTTAGTCGGTTGCGGGTGTTTGCTCGTCACCGTCGCACAGCCATAATTCCCGCTGAATCCATTCGAGGAGATGGCCGTTGTCGCCGCCAGACCAATCCCGCCCCGTGCATGTGGTGCAACTGACCGATGCCCACCTGTTCGCCGACCCGGCTGGCAGCATGCTGGGCCTCAAGACCCGAGACAGCCTGCGCCACGTGGTGGCCCAGGTGCGGCGCGAGCAGCCGCTTGTCGACTTGCTGCTGTGCACGGGCGACCTGTCCCAGGATGCCAGCGTGGCATCCTATGAAGCGTTTCGGGAGCTGACCGCACCGTTTGGCGTACCCACTCGCTGGCTGCCGGGCAACCATGACGAGGCTCAGGTGATGGCGCAGGTGGCGCCGGAACTGGTGCAGGCGGTGACCGATATCGGCGCGTGGCGGGTGGTCATGCTCAATACCGCCGTGCAGGGTGCTACCCACGGGTTTCTGCAAGATGACCAGCTGGCCGTACTGGAAGCCGCCTTGAAAGAGGCCGGCGAGCGGCATTGCCTGGTGTGCTTCCACCATCAGCCAGTGGACATCGGATGCGCCTGGATCGCGCCGATCGGCTTGCGCAATGCCCAGGCGCTGTTCGATATCGTTGAAGGATATCCACAGGTACGGGCTTTACTATGGGGGCATGTGCACCAGGAATGGGATGAGGTCCGAGAGGGGAGGCGCCTGTTGGCCACGCCGTCGACCTGCATTCAGTTCGCGGCGCGCAGCGAAGACTTCCAGGTGAGCGAAGAGCATCCGGGGTACCGCTGGTTGCGCCTGCATGCCGACGGGCGGCTGGAGACCGGGGTGGAGCGGGCGCTGGATTTCGAGGTGAAGCTCGACTTCGATAGCCCAGGGTATTGAGCAGGCCGCGTCGGCCTGCCGGAAATGTATTGCGAAATCCGTGGCACTGCGTCAAAACCCGGCGAACGCGCTACACTGCGCGTCCCTGCGCCCGCATTATCAGGCGCGAAGCCACAGATTCCGGGGGCAGCATGTCGGGTTCCATCCTCTATATCCATGGCTTCAACAGCTCGCCGCTTTCGACCAAGGCGCGTCAGCTGGAGGCAGTCATGCAGCAGCTCGGCCTGGCCGACCAGCTGCGAGTGCCGGCCCTGCACCACCACCCACGGCAAGCCATGGTCCAGCTCGAAGCGGCCATCGCCGAACTGGGGGCGCCACTGCTGGTGGGCAGTTCGCTCGGCGGCTACTATGCCACCCATCTGGCTGAGCGCCATGGCCTCAAGGCCCTGCTGGTCAACCCGGCGGTAACCCCGCACAAGCATTTCGACGGTTACCTGGGCACCCAGCGCAACCATTACAGCGGTGAAACCTGGGAGCTGACCCACGATCACGTGCAGGCCCTGGCCGAGCTGGAAGTCGCGGCCCCGGCCGATGCCGACCGCTATCAAGTGTGGCTGCAGACCGCCGATGAAACCCTGGACTATCGACATGCCGAGCGCTATTACCGTGCTTGTGCCCTGCGTATCCAGGCCGGTGGCGATCACAGCTTCCAGGGCTTCGCCGAGCGCCTGCCGGCACTGCTGGCCTTCGCCGGCATTGCCCGTGGGCAGTATGCGGCGCTCGATTTTTCTGTATTTTGACTTTTTTGCATTCACCAGACTGACGACGAGACCCTATGGCCAATCCCAGCGCTAGCGCCTATAACGCAGACGCCATCGAAGTCCTCTCGGGCCTTGATCCGGTCCGCAAGCGGCCGGGCATGTACACCGATACCAGCCGCCCCAACCACCTGGCCCAGGAAGTCATCGACAACAGTGTCGACGAAGCACTGGCCGGCCACGCGCGTTCGGTGCAGGTCATCCTGCATGCCGACCACTCGCTGGAAGTCAGCGACGACGGCCGCGGCATGCCGGTGGACATCCATCCGGAAGAGGGCGTGTCCGGGGTCGAGCTGATTCTCACCAAGCTGCACGCCGGCGGCAAGTTCTCCAACAAGAACTATCAGTTTTCCGGCGGCCTGCACGGGGTGGGTATCTCGGTGGTCAACGCCCTGTCGACGCAGGTGCGTGTGCGCGTCAAGCGTGACGGCAATGAGTACCAGATGACCTTTGCCGATGGCTTCAAGGCCAGCGAGCTGGAAGTGGTCGGCTCGGTCGGCAAGCGCAACACCGGCACCAGCGTGTACTTCAGCCCCGACCCGAAGTACTTCGACTCGCCCAAGTTTTCCATCAGCCGCCTCAAGCACGTGCTCAAGGCCAAGGCGGTATTGTGCCCGGGGCTGCTGGTCAGCTTCGAGGACAAGGCCAGCGGCGAAAAGGTGGAATGGCACTACGAGGATGGCCTGCGCTCCTACCTGGTCGACTCGGTCAACGAATTCCAGCGCCTGCCCGACGAGCCGTTCTGTGGCAGCCTGGCGGGTAACAAGGAAGCGGTTGACTGGGCTTTGCTGTGGCTGCCCGAAGGCGGCGACAGCATTCAGGAAAGCTACGTCAACCTGATCCCCACCGCCCAGGGCGGCACCCACGTCAACGGCCTGCGCCAAGGCTTGCTGGATGCCATGCGTGAGTTCTGCGAGTTCCGCAACTTGCTGCCGCGCGGGGTGAAGCTGGCACCGGAAGACGTTTGGGAGCGCATCACCTTCGTACTGTCGATGAAGATGCAGGACCCGCAGTTCTCCGGGCAGACCAAAGAGCGCCTGTCATCACGCGAGGCCGCCGCGTTCGTCTCCGGTGTTGTCAAGGATGCTTTCAGCCTGTGGCTCAACGCCCACCCCGAACTGGGCATGCAACTGGCAGAACTGGCCATCAGCAACGCCGGGCGCCGCCTCAAGGCCAGCAAGAAGGTCGAGCGCAAGCGCATCACCCAGGGCCCGGCATTGCCCGGCAAGCTGGCCGATTGTGCGGGCCAGGACCCGATGCGTGCCGAGTTGTTCCTGGTCGAGGGTGACTCGGCCGGTGGTTCGGCCAAGCAGGCGCGGGACAAGGAATTCCAGGCCATCCTGCCGCTGCGCGGCAAGATCCTCAACACCTGGGAAGTGGACGGTGGCGAAGTCCTGGCCAGCCAGGAAGTGCACAACATTGCTGTGGCCATTGGCGTCGATCCGGGGGCAACCGACCTTGCGCAGCTGCGCTATGGCAAGATTTGCATACTCGCCGACGCTGACTCCGATGGTCTGCACATCGCCACGCTGCTGTGTGCGCTGTTTGTTCAGCACTTCCGGGCACTGGTCGAAGCTGGGCATGTTTATGTGGCCATGCCGCCCCTGTACCGCATCGACCTGGGCAAGGAAATCTACTACGCCCTCGACGAAGCCGAACGTGACGGCATCCTCGACCGCCTGGTGGCCGAGAAGAAACGCGGCAAGCCGCAGGTAACACGCTTCAAAGGCCTGGGCGAGATGAACCCGCCGCAGTTGCGCGAAACCACCATGGACCCGAACACCCGGCGCCTGGTGCAGCTGACCCTGGACGACGTAGAAGCCACCTGCGAGCTGATGGACAAGCTGCTGGCCAAGAAGCGCGCCGGTGACCGCAAGAGTTGGCTGGAAACCAAGGGTAACCTGGCCGAGGTCATGGTTTGATTCGGCAAGTACTTGCCGTTTGCCTGACGCTGGTTGCCCTGCCTTGTCTGGCGGGCAACTGGCCAGAGCTGAAGATGACAGCCGAGCACCCGATCGACGGTATGCGCGGTGGCAACCTGTCGGGCCTGGTGGAATGCCGGGGCGGGTTGTGGGGCGTGTCCGACCGTGACGACGACCGTATCTACCGCTTCGATCAGCAGAGCCCGACCTGGCGCGCGCAGCCGCTTACCTTCACCCCGCCGGCTGTCCCTGAAAGCGGCCTGCCATGGGGGTTGAAGTCGCGCAACTGGGCGGCATCGTACATTCGCGGTGGCGAGCTGGATTTCGAAGGTATCACCTGTGATCAGGCGGGTAACCTCTATCTGGTCAGCGAGGCGCATGCCGCGGTGCTGCAATTGCCGCTGGAAGGCGAGCCGGACTGGTTGAGGATCGACTCGGCCATGGTGCGCCAGGCCCGGGCAAGCGGCATGCTGCTGAACTTCAATGCCCTGTTCGAAGGCCTGGCGATCAACCCGGCGGGTGACCGCCTGTGGCTGGCTGCCGAGCGTGAGCGCCGTGGCCTGGTGGCCATCGAGCGCCAGCAGTCGGTCTGGACCTGCGGGCGTGGTTGCGTGCTGCTGAGCGAGGCGGGGGTCGAAATGCAACCCGCACAGATGCCCAATGCCAGGGCACTGTCGCGCGACTTCGCTGACCTGGCCTGGTTCGAGGGCAAGCTATTTACCCTCGAACGTAACGCCTACCGGGTGTGCCGACGTGATGTCGACAGTGGCAAGGTTGAGCGTTGCTGGTCGTTCGCTGCAGATGCGCTGGTCGAGTCACGGCGCTACGCGCAGCCGTTTGGCCTGGCTGAAGCACTGGTGATCGATGCCAAGGGCGCCTGGATTGGCCTGGACAACAACAACGGCGCCCGTGCCGACGGTGAAACCCGCCCGGTCGTCTGGCGCTTCGACGCACCGGAAGGCGGCTGGAGCGCCAAACCATGAGCCAGGCGCCGGGCAAGCGCGCGGGCAAGTTACTGATGATCGTCGCCTGGGCGGCGGCGCTGTTTCTTGCCACGCGCTTTTTCGGCCAGTGGGAAGACAGCCAGCGTAACCCCAACCGCCAGGTGCAATCCGAGCATGGTCAAGGCTTTATCGAAGTGCGCCTGCTGAGTAATGGCCAGGGCCACTTCGTGGTGGATGGTGCCATCAACGGCCAGGTGGTGCATTTCATGCTCGACACCGGCGCCACCGACGTGGCGATCCCGGAGGCGTTGGCTCATGAACTGAGCCTGGAGCGCGGTAGCCCGGTGCTACTGAGCACCGCCAACGGCCGCACCGAAGGCTACCGCACGCGCCTGACCAGCCTGCAACTGGGCGATATCCGCCTGCAGAACGTGCGCGCCATCGTGGTGCCGGGCCTGGATGGGTCCACCGTACTGCTGGGTATGAGTGCCCTGCAACAACTTGAATTTACCCAGCGCGGTGGCACCATGCTGCTGCGCCAGAACCTGAAATGACGAGGCCCGCATGAGCGACTCACTGGAACTCAGCCTGGACGGCGTAGAACGCCGCTCGCTGGCTGACTTCACCGAACAGGCCTACCTCAACTACTCCATGTACGTGATCATGGACCGTGCCCTGCCGCACATCGGCGACGGCCTGAAGCCGGTGCAGCGACGCATCGTCTACGCCATGAGCGAGTTGGGGCTCGATGCCGATGCCAAGCACAAGAAGTCGGCACGTACCGTCGGTGACGTGCTCGGCAAGTTCCATCCCCATGGCGATTCGGCCTGCTACGAGGCCATGGTGCTGATGGCGCAGCCGTTCAGCTACCGCTACACCCTGGTCGATGGCCAGGGCAACTGGGGTGCGCCGGATGATCCGAAGTCGTTCGCCGCCATGCGCTACACCGAGGCGCGGCTGTCGCGCTACGCTGAAGTGCTGCTCAGCGAAGTCGGCCAGGGCACCGTGGACTGGGTGCCGAACTTCGATGGCACGTTGCAGGAGCCAGCCGTGCTGCCTGCGCGCCTGCCCAACATCCTGCTCAACGGTACCACTGGTATCGCCGTGGGCATGGCCACCGACGTGCCGCCGCACAACCTGCGAGAGGTGGCCAGTGCCTGTGTGCGACTGCTCGATGAGCCCAAGGCAACCGTCGAGCAGTTGTGCGAGCACATCCAGGGGCCGGATTACCCGACCGAGGCAGAGATCGTCACGCCGCGGGCTGAAATTCTCAAGATGTACGAAAGCGGCCGCGGCTCGATCCGCATGCGCGCCGTGTACCGCGTCGAGGATGGCGACATCGTCGTCACTGCGCTGCCGCACCAGGTCTCCGGGGCCAAAGTGCTGGAGCAGATTGCCGCGCAGATGCAGGCCAAGAAGCTGCCGATGGTCGCCGACCTGCGCGACGAGTCGGACCACGAGAACCCGTGCCGTATTGTCATCATCCCGCGATCCAACCGCGTCGATGTCGACGAGCTGATGCAGCACCTGTTCGCTACCACCGACCTGGAAAGCACCTATCGGGTCAACGTGAATATCATCGGCCTGGACGGCCGGCCGCAGTTGAAAAACCTGCGAACCATATTGGTGGAGTGGCTGGAATTCCGTACCAATACCGTTCGTCGCCGCCTGCAGCACCGTCTGGATAAGGTCGAGAAGCGTCTGCACCTGTTGGACGGTTTGCTCACCGCATTCCTCAACCTGGATGAAGTGATCCACATCATCCGTACTGAGGAATATCCCAAGCAGGCCCTGATCGAACGTTTCGAGCTGACCGAGATCCAGGCCGACTACATCCTCGAGACCCGCCTGCGGCAGTTGGCGCGCCTGGAAGAGATGAAGATCCGCGGTGAGCAGGATGAGTTGCTGAAAGAGCAAGCCAAGCTGCAGGCCTTGCTGGGGAGCGAGGCCAAACTGCGCAAGCTGGTGCGCAGCGAGCTGATCAAGGATGCCGAAACCTATGGCGATGATCGTCGCTCGCCGATCGTAGCGCGTGCTGAAGCCAAGGCGCTGTCGGAAAACGAGCTGATGCCGACCGAGCCCGTCACCGTGGTGCTGTCGGAGAAGGGCTGGGTGCGCTGCGCCAAGGGCCACGATATCGACGCCACTGGCCTTTCCTACAAGGCCGGCGACGGCTTCAAGGCTGCTGCTGCGGGGCGTTCCAACCAGTTTGCCGTGCTTATCGATTCCACCGGTCGCAGCTACTCGCTGGCGGCCCACAGCCTGCCATCGGCGCGTGGCCAGGGCGAGCCGCTGACTGGCCGTCTGACGCCGCCACCGGGGGCGACTTTCGAATGTGTGTTGTTGCCTGACGACGATGCGCTGTACGTGGTGGCTTCGGATGCCGGTTACGGCTTCGTGGTCAAGGGTGAAGACCTGCAGGCCAAGAACAAGGCCGGCAAGGGCTTGCTCAGCTTGCCCAACGGGGCCAAGGTCATGACCCCGCGTCCAGTGGCTGATCGCGAGCAGGACTGGTTGGCGGCGGTGACCACCGAAGGCCGCCTGCTGGTGTTCAAGGTCAGCGACTTGCCACAGCTGGGTAAAGGCAAGGGCAACAAGATCATTGGCGTGCCGGGTGACCGGGTGGCCAGCCGTGAAGAATTTGTTACCGATCTGGCCGTGATTCCCGAAGGCGCGACCCTTGTATTGCAGGCCGGCAAGCGTACCCTGTCTTTGAAGGCGGACGACCTGGAGCACTACAAGGGCGAGCGCGGTCGACGCGGCAGCAAGCTGCCACGCGGGTTCCAGCGCGTCGATGGGTTGCAGGTGGAAGTGCCGACATAACCGGTTGTAATGTCTGGAACGGCAATTTCAACGCCGTTTCGGGCAGAAATGCTGGAGTCGGACGGTTATTTCGCGGATGATATGCCCCTTGCGGTGCCGGCGTGGCCGTGTGCCCGTTTGAATCTACATGTATCACTGCGGTGTGCCTTGTGGCAGCCGCCTGGATGGGATGATGAAATTTCTGCGCCTTCCATTTGCGCTGTTGATGACTGGCCTGCTGGGCCTTGGCGGGTGCACCATGCATCAGCCGGTTGCCCTGTATCAGCTCGACAGTGGTGATCCTGGCCAGCCGTCGCAGAGTGCGGGCATGGCCGTGGTGCTCGGCCCGGTATCGGTGGCCGATTACCTTCAGCGTGAGACATTCCTGCAGCGTCAACCTGATGGCAGCCTGAGCGCGGCGACCGATGGTCGTTGGGCTGGCAGCCTTTCATCGGATATCGACCAGCTGCTGGTGCGTCAACTGGCTTGGCGTCTGGACAGCCAACGCGTAGTACTGGCCCCGGCGACTGCAGGCTTCAGCCCGGACGTGCAAGTGCTGTTGTCGATTACACGCCTGGACTCGGGCAAGAACCAGCCGGCCATCCTGGATGCCCAGTGGCGTCTGCTTGACCGCCGTGGCCATGTGCGTGACAACCGTATCATCCACCTCGAGCAGCAGCACGAGGGCAGTGAGTCGTCGCAGGTACAGGCTCAGGGCCAACTGCTGCAGAAGCTGGCCGAACAGCTGAGCACAGCGGTGAAGCCGCTGGCCAACCAGCCGGCGATTGCCGAAGAGGCACCGAAAAAGCCCGCTGCACCGACGCAGGTGAAGAAGGGGCCGGAGAAACCCAAAATCCCGATGGCCTCGCCGATTCGCACCGATATGGAAGTTTATCGGTTCTGATCAAATGGCCAGATACGACAAAGCCCGCATTCGCTGCGGGCTTTTTTGTATCTGCCGGTCTCCGTAGGAGCGGGTTTACCCGCGAAGAGGCCGGCCCTGCTGGCCAATTTCTACCTGCCGTTCACCGTTGCCGCCGCCACCGTATTCGCGGGTAAACCCGCTCCTACACCTGATCGGGGGGGACACACATCGGAGGTTTAACACAGGCCGCCGTAGGGGCGGGTTTACCCGCGAAGAGGCCAGGCCTGTTGGCCAATTTCCACCCGCCGTTCACCGTTGCCGCCGCTACCGTATTCGCGGGTAAACCCGCTCCTACCGGGGGGCGCTATTGGCTGCATCTTGCGCCAGGCAGGTGGTCGCAAGGAACCAGCCTGGCACAAGACATGCGCTGTAGATGCAGCGTATGCCTGTCAGGCGCGGTGCTCATGCATGCGCGCCAGTTGCCGTTCCAGCATTGACGGGTAGGGCTCCATCAGTCGCTCCACACAGCAGGCGCCTTCGGGGCTGGCGATCGGGCGAATACGCGCACGCTGGCGAATCAGGGCGTCATCGTTGATCTGCCGCTCCACCAGCAACAGGTTACGGCTGTGCTGCGACAGTGCCAGGGCATCCTGGACCTTCTCGGCCATCAGCAGGTCAACCAGTTCCAGCCCATGCAGGTCGTTGCCCAAGACCAGGCCTAGCTGCAGTTGCAGGGTAATGCCGCTGTCAGCTACCTCAATCTGCAGGGCGTGGCCCAGGGCGCGCAACAGTTCGCCACAGCAAATGGCGTTGGTCAGGTAGTCCTCGCCACACTCGCGGCTGTGGAACAGCACCAAGGTGCTGCCGTCGTTCAGCGTGTGGGTTTCACCGTCGTAGAGCGAGGCTGCGTGCTCCAGGCAATCGCGGTAGCGCTCGGTCAGCTCGGCCAGGCGTGTGCGTGGCAGGCGACGCAGTTGCTCCTGCGAGCCCAGCTGCACGGCAAGTACGGCGCTGTACTGCGGTTCGTCGGACTCGACCTCTGCGGCGGCCTTGGGTGCAGTGTCGTCGTCCAACAGGCCGGCGAAGGCCTCGTCGTCATCCTCGTCTTCCAGGGCAGCCTTGGCGCGCGGTACGGCCTTGGGTGCCGGGGCAGCGGCGGGCAGGTCGTCGAACTGCTCGTCGTCTTCTTCCTCAGGCTCCGGCTCCGGGGGCGGAGGCGGGGCCAGGCGTGCATGCAGCTGGCGGGCGATGTCGCCAATTTCGTCCTGGCGGTCGGTGGCCGGGGTATAGGGCTGCGGGTCGCGCAGCCATACCCGCAGCTGCAGCAGTGGCAGGGTGATGAAGCGGCCCTGACGCAAGCTGAGGGCCAAGGCCAGGGCCAGCAGGATAGCGGCCAGAATGCCCATGCTCTGCAGGCTGATCAGCATCGGTTGCTGGAACTGGCTCATGTCCAGGCTTATGCGCAGCTGCCCGGCCGTCACGTCCTGGAACGTGATTTTGGTCTGGTACAGGCCTTCGGCCTCGCCCAGCAGGCTGTTGCGCGGGCGCTGGCCGGCTTCGGCGAGGATGCGGTTATCCACGCTGTAGATTGCCGCATGGGCCACCAGCGGGTTTTTAACCAGGTTGCCCAGTAGCACGTTGAGGCTGAGGATGTCATTGGACACCAGCAGCTCGGTTGCCGATGTGGCCGTCTGGGTGGTCAGGCTCTGGCCCAAGGCATCGGCCTGCTCATGCATGGCCTGCTTGAACTGCAGGCCCATCACGCAGGCGTAGATCACCAGCGCCAGCGCCACCAGGAAAATGTTGGTGCAGGCGATGCGCAGTGCCAGCGGCACGCGACGTTGACTCAGGGCGCGATAGATCATCAGGAAGAAATTGTCTGGTTTGACTGGCGTGGGCCGGTTCACAGAGCTCGGCTCTTAATGGCATGAAAGTGGGGGGAGTATAGCGAGCCGGGTTTTGTCGGCAAAGTATCGTTGGCGCCCGATGGTCATGGAAAATCGGTAGAATGCGCATTTTTCATCGAAGTCGGAGCCAGGTTGTGCGCGAAATCGTCCTGATCAACATCACCGGTGAGGACCGTCCCGGTCTCACTGCGGCTATCACCGGCGTCCTGCTGCAGGGCGGTGTGAGTATCCTCGACATCGGCCTGGCGGTCATGCACGGCACCTTGTCGTTTGGCATCCTGGTCGACATCCCGGACAACGAAGTGGCTACCGCGCTGTTGCAAAGCGTGCAGGCCAAAGCCCACGAACTGAACCTGCAGGCCCGTTACACGCCAATTTCCGAGGCGGACTACCAGCATTGGGCCGATGGGCATGGCGAAGCCCGACACATCGTTACCCTGCTCAGCCGCAAGATCACTCCCGAGCAGTTGCAGCGGGTGAGTGCGGTGATCAGCCAGTACGGCCTGACCATCGAGCGTATAGAGCGCCTGTCGGCCCGGGTGGCACTGGATGCTGAAATCGACAAGGGCAAGGCAGCCGTCGAGATCTCCGTGCGTGGCGTGCCGAGCGATGCCCAGGCCCTGCGTGCCGACTTCTTTGCCCTGGCTGAAGAGCTGAGCGTCGACATCGCCTTCCAGAAGGACGATCTGTTCCGCCGCAACCGCCGCCTGGCGGTGTTCGACATGGACTCCACGCTGATCGAGGCCGAAGTCATCGACGAACTGGCCAAGGCGGCGGGTGTGGGTGAGCAGGTGGCGGCGATCACCGAGCGCGCCATGCGCGGTGAACTGGACTTCCGCGCCAGCTTCAAAGAGCGCATGGCGCTGCTCAAGGGCCTGGATGTGGGGGTGCTGGACGAGATCGGGGCATCGCTGCGCCTGACCGAGGGTGCCGAGAACCTGTTTGCCGAGCTCAAGCGCCTGGGATACAAAACCGCGATTCTGTCCGGTGGCTTTACCTACTTCGCTCGTCAGGTGCAGGCGCGCCTGGGTATCGACTATGTATTCGCCAACGAACTTGAAGTGGTCGATGGCAAGGTGACCGGCGTGGCTGTTGAGCCGATTGTCGATGCCCAGCGCAAGGCCGATTTGTTGAAGAAGCTGGCCAGTGACGAAGGCTTGCAACTGGAGCAGACCATCGCCGTGGGCGATGGCGCCAATGACCTGCCGATGCTGTCGCTGGCCGGGTTGGGCGTAGCGTTTCGTGCCAAGCCGCTGGTGCGCCAGTCGGCCAAGCAGGCGATTTCCACCTTGGGGCTGGACGGGGTGCTGTATCTGCTGGGCCTGCGTGATCGCGACGCCCGCGGCTGATCCGTGAATCCGGGGCCGCAGGGCGGCCCAACGAAAAAGGCCCTGCATATGCAGGGCCTTTTTCATATGGCTCGAATCAAGCCTGCACAGGCGCCGCCAGCTGCTGCCCCATGCGCACTGCAGAGCCCGCACCCAGGCTCTCAGCCCACTTCACCTGCTCCGGCCCGAACAGCACGATGGCGGTCGAACCCAGCTTGAAGCGGCCTAGTTCGGCACCTTTCTCCAGGTGGATCGGCGTGCGGCTGGCTTCGTCGTAACGGAAGGTCTTCAGCTCACGTTTGGGCGGCGTGACCAGCCCGGCCCAGACCGTTTCGATCGAGGCGACGATCATCGCGCCGACCAGTACCACAGCCATTGGCCCACGCTCTGTATCGAACAGGCAGACCACGCGCTCGTTGCGAGCGAACAGCTCGGGGACATTCTCTGCGGTGGTCTGGTTGACCGAGAACAGGCGGCCCGGCACATAGACCATTTCGCGCAGGGTGCCGGCCAGCGGCATGTGCACGCGGTGGTAGTCCTTGGGCGACAGGTAGATGGTGGCAAACTCGCCGCCCATGAACGGCGCGGCCATGGCCGGATCACCGCCCAGCAGCTCTTGCGCGCTGAAACCGTGGCCTTTGGCCTGGAAGATACGGCCGTGCTCGATCGGGCCGAGCTGGCTGACCGCACCGTCGGCCGGGCACAGGATGGCGCCCGGGGTTTCGTCCAGCGGACGGGCGCCAGGTTTCAGGGCGCGGGTGAAGAACGCATTGAAGTGCTCGTAAGCACTCAGGTCTTCGACCAGCGCCTCGCTCATGTTGACCTGGTAGCGCTTGGCGAACCATGCGGTGAAGGCGTTCTTGAACCAGCGCACGCGGCACTCGGCGATGCAGCCGGCCAGCCGCGACAGCAGGTGGTGCGGCAGCAGGTACTGGCTGATGATGAACAGACGGGATTTCATGCAGGTTCCTTAGACTTCTACAGGCGTGTCCGGGTGGTTGCCCCATTCGCTCCACGAGCCGGCGTAGGCCTTGACGCGTGGGTAGCCGAGGGCCTTTGCCACCAGGTAAGTGAAACCGGAGCGGCGGTGGGTCTGGCAGTGGGTGATCACCTCTTTGTCAGGGGTGATGCCCAGTTGCTCGAGGACTTGTTTGATGTCCTGGCGAATGCGCAGGTGGTCGTTGAGGTCCATGCCGGCGGTCCACTCGAAGTTGATCGCGCCGGGGATGTGGCCGCCTTTGGCTGCCAGCACTTTTTCGCCGCTGAATTCCTGCGGGCCGCGCGCGTCCCAGATGACCAGGTCATCGGCGCCCAGGCGGCTTTGCAGGTACTCGCGGGTGGCTGTGGGTGCGGCGTCGATGTGCAGACGGACCGGGGCGTTGCCACTGGCAGGCACTTCGGTGGATAGTTTGTCTGCCGGCCAGGCCTGGATACCGCCATTGAGGTAGTGGTAGCGCTTGTGGCCGATGACATCGAGCAGCCAGATGAAGCGCCCGGCCCAGCCGCCGCCTTCATCGTCGTACACCACATACACGGCATCGGCGCGGTGGCCGAGTTCGCTGAACAATTTTTCGAGCTCGCCCAGGGCTGGCAGCAGGCCGGGCGCCGGGGGCTGGCCGAGCTGGGTGCGCTTGCCTTCGACGAAGCGCGCGCCGGGGATATGCCCGCTGACATAGCGGTTGGCGCTGCTCAGGTCGACCAGGATCAGCTGCGGCGAATCCAGGCGTGGCAGCAGGTCTGCAGCTTCGATCACCAGGGGCAGGCCGGAAAAGTCGGTCATCCACGGTCTCCAGTGTGGAAAGAGGGGCGATTGTAGCGCAAGGCTCAACCCTTGCGGTTGGTAAACACCGACAAGGCCCGCTCGATGCATTGCGCGGTCTTGCCGAAGGCTTGCACGCTGATATCGGCCAAAGGCCGGCAGCCCTGGTCGGCCACCAGCAGCATCAGCACCTGGTCGTTCGCAGCCAGCGAGCGAAGCAGTACATGTTCGCTGCGGAACAAGGTGCGCAGCGGGGCGGGCAACAGCGCCGAGAACTGGCTGTGGTTTTCCGGTGTGATGCGCAGCTGCCCGGCCTGACTCAGCAGCTTTTGCAGCAACTTGTTCTGCGATACCTGCAGGGCCAGAGCACCGGCCTCCTTGGGCAGGCCGGCAATTTGCTGCACGCGCAGGTAGTCGCTGGCTTTGTCCAGGCTAAGCAGCATGATGCGTTGCATGCCACAGGCCAGCAGGGCTTCTTGGGCCTGAGTGGCCAGGTGCACGGCGTTGGTGAACGGGCTGGGTTGGGCCAGCAGGTGCTGGCACAGCGTGCGCCAGCGTGCCAGGTCGTCGCTGCTGGGCGGTGGCGGGGCCAGCATGTCCGGGTGAGGGCGGCGTTGGTGCCACGGCCAGATCAAGGCCTCGGCCGGGTGGAACAGGGCGTGCCTGGCGTGGCGGCGGGCGCTGGCGGCAGCCTGCTGGTGCACCTGCTGCTGCACGTCTTCCAGCGAGGTTTGCAGGTACAGCGCGGTCAGCAGTTGCCAGCGCAGCAGGTGCGGGTTGTCCCAGCCGACCTGTGCCGCTAGGGCCAGGTTGTTGGCCAGCAGTACGGTATTGGCCGGCTGGTTGAACCAGCGCCGCAGGCCGGGCTCGGCGTCCAGGCGGTGTTGCTGGCTGAGCAAGTCTTCGTCGCGGGCGATATTCAGCACCAGGGCCAGTTGCTCGCGCTCTTCCAGCAGCAGGCGATAACCCTGGGTGACCCACTGGGGCAGGCGCCAATACTCGGCCATGGTCTGGCACAGCGCCATGATGCGCACGCCAAACAGTTCTTCCTCGACGTGGGCGGCGTCTTCACCTTTGTGGATAACCCGCAGCTCCCAAGTGTCGAGCAGCTTGGGGTAGGCCAGTGCCAGTGGCCAGAGCGGCGACAGGAACAGCAGGCTGCCCCAGTGAATCTCTTGCCACAGCCGTGCCAGGCGGCTGGCGAACAGGCCGCTGGCCTGCTGTGCCGCATGCTGGCTGATCATCTGGAACTGGCACAGTACCGGCGGAATTTCCTCCACGGGCAGCGCCGGCAGGCGTTTGAGAAGCTGCTCGCTGCGCTCCAGGCCCAGGCGGTTGAGAGCGACCTCCAGGCTTTCGGCGGGTTCGGCGAGGCTGGCATTGGTGGGGTGATTGGCTTCGCGCATCACTGACAGCACCAGTGCCGGGCTATCCTGCATCAGTTCGGCGATGTCGCGCAGCGAGCGGCGGCTATCGTGGATGGCAGCCATGACCCGGTCGTAGCTGTGCTTCGGCACGGGGATGCGAACACTCTCGAGCAGCTTTACCCAGGCCTCTAGCGTACGCGGGGCCTGAGTGGGCACCTTGGTTTCAATTGGCATTTTGACATCAGTCCGAACTGGCTTTTCGCATTGAGTGGCTATAGTCTGGCGCAGTTCTGCCGATAAGTAGAAGAAGAGTTTTAAAGCTCCCGTCTCTTCCCCTGACCACGACAGCAAGTGCTTTGAACCTATGGCTAAAATTATCGGCATCATCGTCGTATTCGCGAGCGTGCTCGGCGGCTACGTGCTCTCCCACGGCAAGATCGCAGCGCTGATCCAGCCGTTCGAAGTACTGATCATCGGCGGTGCGGCCTTTGGTGCATTCCTGCAGGCCAACCCTGGCCACATGACCATGCACGTCATCAAGAAGTCGATGAAGATGTTCGGCTCGCGCTTCAGCCATGCCTTCTACCTGGAGGTGCTGGGCCTCGTTTACGAAATCCTCAACAAGAGCCGTCGCGAAGGCATGATGGCCATCGAGGCCGACATCGAGGACGCCGCTGCCAGCCCGATCTTCGCCAAGTACCCGACGGTACTGGCCGATGAGCGCATGACCGCGTTCGTCTGCGATTACCTGCGCATCATGTCCACCGGCAACATGGCCCCGCACGAGCTCGAGGGCCTGTTCGACATGGAACTGCTGAGCATGAAGGAAGAGCTGGAGCACCCGTCCCACGCGGTGACCGGCATCGCCGACGGTATGCCCGGCTTCGGTATCGTTGCGGCGGTACTGGGTATCGTGGTGACCATGGCCTCGCTGGGCGATGGCGATCAGGCGGCCATCGGCATGCACGTAGGTGCGGCGCTGGTGGGTACCTTTTTCGGTATTCTGGCGGCTTACGGTTTCTTCGGCCCTTTGGCCAAGTGCCTGGAGCACGATGCCAAGGAAGAACTGAACCTCTACGAATCGATCAAGGCTTCGCTGGTGGCCTCGGCGTCGGGCATGCCACCTTCGCTGGCGGTCGAGTTCGGGCGCAAGGTGCTGTACCCCAAGCACCGCCCAAGCTTCGCCGAACTGGAACAAGCGGTTCGCGGTCGCTGAGTCATGGAGAACAATCAGCCCATCATCGTCAAGCGCGTCAAGCGCTTTGGCGGCGGCCACCATGGTGGCGCCTGGAAAATCGCCTTTGCCGACTTCGCCACGGCGATGATGGCGTTCTTCCTGGTGCTGTGGCTGTTGTCCACGGCCACGCCTGAGCAGAAGATCGCCATTGCCGGCTACTTCCAGGACCCTATTGGTTTCTCCGAGAGTGGCACGCCTTATGTCATCGACCTGGGGGGTTCACCGGAGATGGCGCCGGACAAAACCATCAATCCGGAAGTGAAGACCGAGCCGACGCAGCAGTCCCCCACTCAGCTGAGCAAGGACCAGGTCGAGACCATGGCCGAGCAGGTCGAGCGCGAGCGTCTGGAGCTTTTGCTGCAGGAACTGCAGAACAAGGTGGAAGAGAACCCACAGCTGCAGAAGTTCAAGGACCAGATCCTGTTCGAGATCACCCAGGACGGCCTGCGCATCCAGATCATGGATGCCGAGAACCGGTCGATGTTCGACATCGGTAGCGCGCGCCTGCAGCCTTACTTCGAAGATATCCTGCTGGCCATGGCTGACACCATCAAGGCGGTGCCGAACAAGATCAGCATCAGCGGCCATACCGATGCCAAGCCGTATGCTGGCACTGGCGAATACGGTAACTGGGAGCTGTCGGCCAACCGCGCCAACGCCGCGCGGCGTGCCCTGGTGGCGGGTGGTTACCCGGATGGCCAGGTGGCACGGGTGGTGGGGTACGCCTCGTCGTCACTATTCGACCGCAAGGACCCGTTCAACCCGGTCAACCGCCGTATCGACATCATCGTGCTGACCAAGAAAGCCCAGCGCAATATCGAAGGTGAGCAAGGGGCGCCGGAAACGCCGCCAGCTGCGCCAACTGCACCTGCAGCGCCAGCCAGTGGTGCTGCGCCAGGGGCTTCGGCACCGGCTGACCCAGGGGCAACTGAACAGCCACCGATGCAACCGCGCGAGCTGCGCCAGAAGCTGAACATCTTTGAAGATGGCACGCTGAAGATGGATGAAGCCAAGGAGCAGTAAGCGGCTTTTTGGTGCGGGCAACTGTGCTACCCAACACCTGAACGCTGGCGCGATCACTGTAGGAGCGGGTTTACCCGCGAAGCCTCCAGTGCGGTGAATGGCACCGGCGTTGCCGGTGTTCGCGGCTAAAGCCGCTCCTACAAGGGATCGCGGCAACTTTCATTTCGAGCGTTTCAGTAGCTGTCTTCTGCCAGGCTGGCGATGATCGAGCGGTAGCTGTTCATGCGCTGCGGCTTGATGCGCCCCTCTTCCAGTGCCTTGAGCAGCGCGCAGCCCGGTTCGCGGTCATGCTTGCAGTCGCGGAAGCGGCAGGTGCCGAACAGGTCGCGGAACTCGATGAAGCCATCCTCCACGTCGTCGCGGCTGACATGGCCAAGGCCGAACTCGCGGATACCCGGCGAGTCGATCAGGTCGCCGCCGTTGGGGAAGTGGTACAGCCGCGCCGTGGTGGTGGTGTGGGTACCCTGGCCTGACCATTCCGACAAGTCGCCGACGCGGGTGCCGGCGTCTGGCAGCAGGCTGTTGACCAGCGACGACTTGCCCACCCCCGACTGGCCGACGAACACGCTGATATGGCCGTCGAGTTGCTGCTGCAGGCGCTGCATGCCGTCGCCCTGGTGAGCCGATACTTCCAGCAGCGGGTAGCCCAGTTCGCGGTAGACCTCCAGCAGCGCATGCAGGCCGGGGCCGTTCTCGTCGTTGATCAGGTCGGCCTTGTTCAACAGCAGCAGCGGGCGGAGGCCGGCGTGCTCGGCCGCTACCAGATAGCGGTCGATCAGGTTCGGGTGCGGCTCCGGCGCCGGGGCGAACACGATCACGATCAGGTCGACGTTGGCTGCCACCGGCTTGAGTTGACCATGGTTGTTCGGCCGGCACAGCTCGGTGCTGCGCGGCATCTGCGCCACGATCACGCCGATGCCCTGGTTACCCGCACGCCACACGACACGGTCACCGGTGACCAGTGCTGGCAAGTTGGCGCGCAAATGGCAGCGGAACACCTGGCCTGCGGTTTCGCCATCCTGAGCTTCAACTTCTACCTGCACGCCGAAGTGCGCGATCACCAGGCCCAGTTGTTCCGGCCCCAGGTCGCCACCTTCCAGTTCCTGCAGTGCATGCTGCTCGCGTTTGGCCGCGCGAGCGGCGCGCTCGCCCTGGATTTTTTCGATCCGCCAGTTTTGGCGGCGATTGAGCTGGCGTTTGGCCATGAAGGTACCGTAAGAGAGGCCCGGCGTGGGGCATTGAAAACGGCAGGCAGTTTAGCACGCCCGCCGCTGGACTATTCTGCTCACCTTTGTGCCGTGAATGGGCGTGCCTTGGCCACTAGGCTAATATGACCGCCTATATGAGGAGCCCCTGCATGCAAAACCCACAGAACCTGATCTGGATCGACCTGGAAATGACCGGCCTGGATCCGGACAGCGATGTCATCATCGAAATGGCCACCATCGTCACCGACAGCGAGCTCAATACCTTGGCCGAAGGGCCGGTGATCGCCATCCACCACAGTGACGAAGTGCTGGCGCGCATGGACGAGTGGAACACCCGCACCCATGGTGCTTCGGGGCTGACCCAGCGCGTACGCGAGAGCAAGGTCAGCATGGCTGAAGCCGAGGCACAGACCATCGCCTTCCTCGAGCAGTGGGTGCCTAAAGGCAAGTCGCCGATCTGCGGCAACAGCATCTGCCAGGATCGTCGTTTCCTCTACCGCCACATGCGCAACCTGGAAAACTACTTCCACTACCGCAACCTGGATGTCTCCACCCTCAAGGAACTGGCCGCGCGCTGGGCGCCGGACGTGCGTGACAGCTTCAAGAAGGGCAATACCCACCTGGCGCTGGACGATATCCGCGAATCGATCGCCGAACTGCGTCACTATCGCGAGCACTTCATCAAGCTGTGAGTCGAAATGGCGCAGATATTGTATCTGCGCCCCCTTTTGGTGCCTTGGGCAACTGGTTAGACTGCGCGCCTTTCCTGCACGGACCCGCACCATGTTGTTGATGCTCTACCTTATCGCCATTACCGCCGAAGCCATGACTGGCGCGCTGTCTGCCGGGCGTCGCGGCATGGACTGGTTTGGCGTGGTGCTGATCGCCTGCGTCACTGCGCTTGGGGGCGGTTCGGTGCGTGATGTACTGCTCGGGCACTATCCCCTGACCTGGGTGAAGCACCCTGAGTACCTGGTGCTGACCAGTTTTGCGGCGCTGCTGACCATTTTCATCGCGCCGATGATGCGCCGCCTTCGCTCGCTGTTCCTGGTGCTCGATGCCCTGGGGCTGGTGGCGTTTACCTTGATAGGTTGCATGACGGCGCTGGAGATGGGGCAGGGCATGCTGGTGGCGTCGATCAGCGGGGTGATCACCGGGGTGTTTGGCGGGATCCTGCGGGATATCTTCTGCAACGACATCCCGCTGGTGTTCCGCCGTGAGCTGTATGCCAGCGTGTCATTTGCCGCGGCCTGGTTCTATCTGGGATGCGTGTATTTCAAGGTGCCGGCGGAGCAGGCGATGTTGCTGACTCTGTTTGGCGGCTTCCTGGTACGTCTATTGGCGATACGCTTCCACTGGGAAATGCCCAAGTTCCACTACAACGACCAGCAGTGACGCGATTTACAAGCGCAACATGGCCCATGTGGGAGCGGGCGTGCCCGCGAACACCGGCGAAGCCGGTGCCATTCCCTGTGTTGCCTGCTTCGCGGGCGCGCCCGCTCCCACAAGGATGGCGTATGCTCTGAGGCTGGTCGCTATTGAGCTCCGTGTCGGGCCAGCGCCCACTCCACATGCTCACGCACCAATTCCGATTCATCGTCACGCCTGGCCTTCAGCGCCTCGATCACGGGAATCGTGGAGGGCGCATTGCCCAACCCCACCGCCAGGTTGCGCAAGAACCGCTCGTACCCCGCCCGCCGCAAAGGCCCGCCCTCGGTCTTGCGCAGGAAGGTGCGTTCATCCCACAGGAACATCGCCGCCAGGTCGGTATTTTCCAGCCCGTGCCGTGGCTGGAAGTCCTGCTCCTGGCTGTGCTTGGCAAAACGGTTCCAGGGGCAGACGATCTGGCAGTCGTCGCAACCGAACACTCGGTTGCCCATCTTTGCGCGTAACTCGACAGGGATCGCGCCCCTTAGCTCGATGGTCAGGTACGAGATACAGCGCCGCGCATCCAGCACATAGGGCCCCACAAACGCCTGTGTCGGGCAGATGTCCAGGCAGGCCTGACAACGCCCGCAGTGCTCGCTGGTGGTGGCTTCGTCCACCGGCAGCGGCAGGTCGACGAACAGTTCGGCAAGGAAGAAGTAGCTACCCGCCTTGCGGTTGAGCAACAGCGTGTTCTTGCCGATCCAGCCCAGCCCGGCCTGTTCGGCCAAGGCTTTTTCAAGTACCGGGGCGCTGTCTACAAAGGCGCGGTAGCCGAACGGGCCGATGGCCTCCTGAATGCGGTCGGCAAGGAATTGCACGCGCTTGCGCACCAGCTTGTGGTAGTCCCGGCCAAGCGCGTAGCGCGACACGTAGGCCTTCTCCGGCTGGGCCAGGCGCTGCGCCATCTGCGTGTCGCCGGGCAGGTAGTCCATACGTAGCGAGACCACGCGTACCGTGCCGGGGATCAGCTGGTCGGGGTGTGACCTTTTGCTGCCGTGGGCGCCCAGGTATTCCATTTCACCCTGATAACCGGCGTCGAGCCAACGCTGCAGGTGGTGTTCGTGTTCGCCAAGGTCGACCCCGGCGATGCCAACATGGGCAAAACCGAGTTCCTGGCCCCAAATCTTGATCGATTGGGCCAGTTGGGCGAGGTCAGGTGCAGAGGCGGACATGGATGGGCAAGGCAATACGGGCTCAGGTGCGTATAATTCTGCCAGACATTGGAGCCTTTGACCCCATGCCGCAGACCAAACACCCTAGTAATGCCCCACAATTGCTCAGCAGCGTGACGGTTGCCCGCCTGCCGGCACGGCATGCGCATGCCCACAAAGGCGACTTTGGCCACGTACTGGTGGTCGGTGGCGATCTTGGTACCGGAGGCGCTGTATTGCTCAGCGCCGAAGCCGCCCTGCGTTGCGGCGCCGGGCTGGTCAGCGTGGCAACCCGGCCCGAGCACGTGTCGGCCAGCCTGGCGCGCCTGCCCGAGGTCATGTGCCTGGGTGTCCGTTCGGCCAACCAGCTGATGGGCGTGCTGGAGCGCGCCTCGGTACTGGTGGTCGGGCCCGGCCTGGGGCAGGCGGCGTGGGGCCGCAGCCTGCTGTCGGCGGTGGCCAACGCCGAGCGGCCGCAAGTGTGGGATGCCGATGCCTTGAATTTGCTGGCGCGGACCCCGCTGGCCCTGCCCAGTGGCAGCATCCTTACTCCGCACCCGGGGGAGGCGGCGCGGCTGCTGGGCATTGCCACCGAGGCCGTGCAGGCCGACCGTCCTGGTGCCGCGCGCAAGCTGGCGCGCCGTTATAACAGCGTCTGTGTACTCAAAGGTGCCGGCACACTGGTGGCAGCCCCGAGCGGGCAACTGGCGTTGTGCGAGCGCGGGCACCCGGCGATGGCCGGCGCCGGCCTGGGCGATGTGCTGACTGGCGTGCTGGCAGCCCTGTTGGCCCAAGGCCTGGATGCCTGGGGCGCGGGCTGTCTGGGGGTGTGGCTGCACGCCTGTGCCGGCGAGCGCCTTGGGAAAAAAGGTAGAGGCCTGGCGGCCAGTGATCTGGCGCCGGCCATTCGTGAGTTGTTGGAGGAGCATTCTGCGTGTCTGGCTTAAATCTGTTTCTGGCCGATGAAGAGGCCACGGTCAAATTCGGTGCAGCACTGGCCGAGGTGACCGGCGGTCGCGGCGTGATTTTCCTCGAGGGCGACCTGGGCGCGGGTAAAACTACCCTGTCGCGTGGCCTGATCCGCGGTCTGGGCCATACTGGTGCTGTGAAAAGCCCGACGTTCACCGTGGTCGAACCCTATGAAATTGGCGAGGTCCGAGCCTTTCACTTCGACCTGTATCGCCTGGTCGACCCGGAGGAGCTTGAGTTCATGGGCATTCGTGACTATTTCGAGGGGGACCCGCTGTGCCTGTTCGAATGGCCACAAAAGGGTGCGGGCGTTTTGCCAAAGCCTGACCTGACCATTACCATAAGCCCCCAAGCGAGTGGACGCTCGCTGAACCTTTCGCCGCAGGGGGCTCGCGGCGAGGCCTGGTGCGTGGCACTGGCCGAACACTATAAACAGTAAGTGGGGTAGGTATGCGCATACGCGCACTGGTCGCCATCGTTGGGCTGCTGCTGACAACGGTGACCGTTGAGGCTCTGGCCGTCACTCAAGTCAAGAGCATGCGCCTGTGGCGCGCACCGGACAACACGCGGCTGGTCTTCGACCTGTCTGGCCCCGTGCAGCACAGTGTCTTCACCCTGAGCGCACCCGATCGACTGGTCATCGACATCAATGGTGCAACACTGGCCGCGCCACTGAATGTGGCCACCTCCAACACGCCGATAAGCAGTGTGCGTTCGGCCCAGCGTACTCCGACCGATCTTCGGGTTGTGGTCGACCTGAAAAAGTCGGTTACCCCGAAAAGCTTCACCCTGGCGCCCAATGCACAGTACGGCAACCGCTTGGTCGTCGACCTGTATGACCAGGAAGCTGACGCTATCGCGGCCAGCGCGCCGCCGCCTGCACCGGCCCCGGTACAAACGCCTGCGACCACGCCGGCGGTGCCAGTAACGCCGGCCCAGCCGGCGATCAAGCTACCACCGGTACCCAGTGGCAAGCGTGACATCGTGGTTGCCATCGATGCCGGGCACGGCGGCGAAGACCCTGGCGCTTCCGGCTCGCGTGGCCAGCACGAAAAAGACATCGTGTTGCAGATCGCCAAGGAACTGCAGCGTCAGATCAACAGCGAAAAAGGTTTCCGTGCAGAGCTGACCCGCACCGGCGATTACTTCATCCCGCTGCGCAAGCGTACGGAAATCGCCCGCAAGAAAGGCGCCGACCTGTTCATTTCGATTCACGCCGACGCGGCACCGTCGCGCGCAGCCTTTGGCGCCTCGGTGTTCGCCCTGTCCGATCGTGGTGCCACCTCCGAGACTGCACGCTGGCTGGCCGACACGGAAAACCGTTCTGACCTGATCGGTGGTGCGGGTAACGTCAGCCTCGACGACAAGGACCGCATGCTTGCTGGGGTGCTGCTTGATCTGTCGATGACAGCCACGCTCAGCTCCAGCCTCAACGTGGGGCAAAAGGTATTGGGCAACATGGGGCGCGTCACCTCGCTGCACAAGCAGCGCGTGGAACAAGCCGGTTTTATGGTGCTGAAGTCGCCGGATATTCCGTCGATCCTCGTTGAAACCGGGTTCATCTCGAACAACAACGAAGCAGCCAAGCTGGCCACCGCCAGCCACCAGCAGGCCCTGGCCCGATCGATCCGCACCGGGGTGCACCAGTACTTCCAGCAGAACCCGCCACCTGGCACCTATATCGCCTGGCTGCGTGACACCGGCAAGATTGCCGCCGGCCCGCGTGAACACATCGTGCGCCCTGGTGAAACCCTGGCGATGCTCGCCGTGCGTTACCAGGTCAGTGTGGCCAGCCTGCGCAGTACCAACAGCCTGAAGACCGATGAGCTGAAGGTAGGCCAGCGCCTCGATGTACCCGCCACAACCCTGGCCGCGCAATAATGAGTGGTGGTTCGCGAATTCAGCTGCTCAGCCCGCGGCTGGCCAACCAGATTGCTGCCGGCGAGGTTGTAGAGCGGCCGGCATCTGTAGCCAAGGAACTGCTGGAAAACAGCCTGGACTCCGGTGCCCGGCGTATCGATGTCGAAGTAGAACAGGGCGGCGTCAAACTGCTGAAGGTGCGGGACGATGGCAGCGGTATTTCTGCCGACGACCTGCCGCTGGCCCTGGCCCGACACGCCACCAGCAAGATCCGCGAGCTGGAAGACCTTGAAGGGGTATTGAGCCTGGGCTTCCGTGGCGAGGCTTTGGCCTCGATCAGTTCGGTGGCGCGCCTGACCCTGACCTCGCGTACCGCCAGTGCCAGCGAGGCATGGCAAGTAGAAACCGAAGGCCGCGACATGACGCCGCGGGTGCAGCCCGCGGCGCACCCGGTCGGTACCTCGGTGGAAGTGCGTGATTTGTTCTTCAATACCCCGGCCCGGCGCAAGTTCCTAAAGGCCGAGAAAACCGAGTTCGATCACTTGCAGGAAGTGATCCGCCGGCTGGCGCTGGCCCGTTTCGATGTCGGCTTCCACCTGCGCCACAACGGCAAGAGCATCCTCAGCCTGCACGAGGCCCACGACGAAACCGCCCGTGCGCGGCGGGTGGGTGCCATCTGCGGCCCGGGCTTCATGGAGCAGGCGCTGCCGATCGACGTCGAGCGCAACGGCTTGCGCCTTTGGGGCTGGGTCGGTTTGCCGACGTTCTCGCGCAGCCAGGCAGACCTGCAGTACTTCTTCGTCAACGGCCGGGCAGTGCGCGACAAACTGGTCGCCCATGCCGTGCGTCAGGCCTACCGGGACGTGCTGTTCAACGGCCGCCACCCCACTTTCGTGCTGTTCCTGGAGCTGGAGCCCAACGGCGTCGATGTGAACGTGCACCCTACCAAGCATGAAGTGCGATTCCGCGAAGGGCGCTCTGTGCACGACTTCCTGTATGGCACCTTGCACCGTGCCTTGGCCGATGTACGCCCGGAAGACCAGTTGGCTGCACCTGCTGCCGTGCCTGAGCTGGTTCGCCCCACTGGCCAGCAGGCCGGTGAGTTCGGGCCCCAGGGTGAAATGCGCCTGGCCTCGCCGGTGCTTGAGCAACCTCGAGCCCCACAGCAGTCGTTTTCCAACAGTGGCAGTGGCGCCGGTTACCAGTATCAGTACACTCCGCGCCCTTCGCAGCCGCTGCCGGCTGCAGAGGCGCAGGCGGTGTATCGCGAGTTCTACAAACCGTTGGAAGGCGGTGCAGCGCCTGCGACGGCCCTGCCCGAGAGCAAAGGCGACATTCCCCCGCTGGGCTACGCGCTGGCGCAGCTCAAGGGCATCTACATACTGGCCGAGAATGCTGTTGGCCTGGTGCTGGTGGACATGCACGCCGCCCATGAGCGGATAATGTACGAGCGCCTCAAGGTGGCCATGGCCAGCGAGGGCCTGAGCGGCCAGCCGCTGCTGGTGCCGGAAACCCTGGCCCTCAGCCAGCGTGAAGCCGACTGTGCCGAAGAGCATTCACAGTGGTTCCAGCGCCTGGGCTTCGAATTGCAGCGCCTGGGCCCCGAGACCTTGGCGATTCGCCAGATCCCGGCCTTGCTCAAGCAGGCCGAAGCCAACCGCCTGGTGCAGGACGTGCTTGCCGACCTTATGGAGTACGGCACCAGTGATCGCATTCAGGCGCACCTCAATGAACTGCTCGGTACCATGGCCTGCCACGGTGCCGTGCGCGCCAACCGGCGCCTGGCAATTCCCGAGATGAACGCCCTGCTGCGCGACATGGAAAATACCGAGCGCAGCGGCCAGTGCAACCATGGCCGTCCCACCTGGACCCAGATGGGCCTGGACGATCTGGACAAACTTTTCCTGCGCGGTCGATGAAATGAGCGGCAAGCCCCCTGCAATATTCCTGATGGGTCCTACGGCGGCCGGCAAGACCGACCTTGCCATCGAACTTACCACAGTGCTGCCGTGTGAACTGATCAGCGTCGATTCGGCACTTGTCTACCGGGGCATGGATATCGGTTCGGCCAAGCCGTCGAAAGAAGTCCTCGCTGCCCACCCGCACCGGCTGATCGACATTCTCGACCCGGCCCAGAGCTATTCCGCCGCGCAGTTCCGTGCCGACGCGCTGGAGGCCATGGCCGAGATCACCGCGCGCGGCAAGATCCCGCTGCTGGTCGGCGGCACCATGCTCTATTACAAGGCGTTGATCGATGGCCTGGCCGACATGCCGGCCGCCGATGCGGCGGTGCGCGCCGAGCTGGAAGCGCAGGCTGAAGCCCTGGGCCTGGCCGAGCTGCACCGCCAGTTGGCCGAAGTCGACCCGGAGTCCGCGGCACGTATCCACCCCAATGACCCGCAGCGGCTGATCCGGGCGTTGGAGGTGTACCGGGTGAGCGGCGAGAGCATGACAGTTCATCGTCGGCGTCAATTCGCGGAAAGTCGCGGCGCAGACGCAGGCGCCGGCGGACATTTGCCCTATACTGTCGCCAGCTTGGCGATTGCTCCTACAGATCGTCACATTTTGCATCAGCGAATTGCGTTACGATTTTCGCAGATGCTGGAACAGGGCTTCGTTGACGAGGTCCGATCGCTGCGAGCCAGAAGTGACTTGCACGCCGGGCTGCCGTCTATACGGGCAGTGGGGTATCGGCAAGTCTGGGATTACCTGGATGGCAAGCTGACTGAGAATGAGATGCGTGAACGCGGTATCATTGCTACCCGGCAGCTGGCCAAGCGGCAGTTCACCTGGTTGCGTGGCTGGCCTGAAGTGCACTGGCTTGACAGCCTGGCCTGCGACAATCTGTCCCGCACCTTGAAATACCTTGGGGCCATCTCCATATTGAGCTGAGTCCCTGCTGATTGCCGTCTATTCTTGCGAAGGGGCGGCCTAATTTATCGATTTTATTGATTTTCTATTATTTATCCTTACAGGAGTGCGGCATATGTCAAAAGGGCATTCGCTACAAGACCCTTACTTGAACACCTTGAGAAAAGAAAAGGTCCCGGTATCCATTTACCTGGTCAACGGTATCAAACTGCAGGGTTCGATCGAATCGTTCGACCAGTTCGTGGTATTGCTGAAGAACACCGTCAGCCAGATGGTCTACAAGCACGCCATCTCGACCGTAGTTCCGGCCCGTCCGGTCCGCCTGCCAAGCCCGACCGACAGCGAGCACGGCGACAGCGAGCCAGGCAACGCCTGATAGGAGCCTGCATTGTTCTTTGAGCGCCACGGTGGTGGTGAGCGGGCATTGCTCGTTCACTTGGAAGGTCAGAACCCTGAGGCGCGCGAAGACCCGCAGGAGTTTCAGGAGTTGGCATTGTCGGCCGGTGCCGACATCGTCTCGCTGGTCACGGTGACAAGGCATCAGCCTTCCGCCAAATACCTGATTGGCAGCGGCAAGGTCGAAGAGCTGCACGACCTGGTCCATGCCGAACAGGTAGACCTGGTGATTTTCAATCACACCCTCACGCCCAGTCAGGAGCGCAACCTTGAACGTGTGTTCGAGTGTCGTGTGCTCGACCGTACCGGGCTGATCCTCGATATCTTCGCCCAACGGGCGCGTACCCATGAAGGCAAGCTGCAGGTCGAATTGGCCCAGCTGGAGCACATGAGCACGCGGCTGGTGCGCGGCTGGACTCACCTTGAGCGACAAAAAGGTGGTATCGGCCTGCGCGGCCCGGGTGAAACCCAGCTGGAAACCGACCGCCGCCTGTTGCGGGTGCGTATACGCCAGATCAAGTCACGCCTGGAGAAAGTGCGCAGCCAGCGTGAGCAGGCGCGTCGCGGGCGCAAGCGCGCGGATATCCCCTCGGTGTCGCTGGTGGGTTATACCAACGCCGGCAAGTCCACGCTGTTCAACGCCCTGACCGAATCCGAGGTGTATGCCGCGGACCAGCTGTTCGCCACCCTCGACCCGACCCTGCGCCGGCTCGAGCTCAACGACCTGGGGCCGATCGTGCTGGCCGACACCGTAGGCTTCATTCGCCACCTGCCGCACAAGCTGGTCGAGGCATTTCGGGCTACGCTCGAAGAGTCGAGCAACTCCGACCTGTTGCTGCATGTGATCGACGCCCATGAGCCTGAGCGCATGGAGCAGATCGAGCAGGTGCTGGCGGTGTTGGGCGAGATCGGTGCCGAGGGGTTGCCGATCCTGGAGGTGTACAACAAACTCGACTTGCTCGAAGATGTCGAGCCTCAGATCCAGCGCAATGCCGATGGCAAGCCGGAACGGGTCTGGGTATCGGCACGCGATGGGCGTGGCCTGGAGCTGGTTGGCCAGGCGGTTGCCGAGTTGCTGGGGGATGATCTGTTTGTCGGTACCCTGTGCCTGGAGCAGCGTTTTGCCCGCTTGCGCGCGCAATTCTTTGCCTTGGGGGCCGTGCAGAGTGAAGAGCATGATGAAGAAGGGCGCAGCCTGCTGAGCGTGCGACTGCCCATGGTCGAACTGAATCGCCTGGTCAGCCGCGAAGGCATGGAGCCGCAAGTGTTTGTCGAGCAACACACTTTGCAATAAATGCTCGTCGAGGTCGCCGGGCAGCAGTGACAGGCATTCTGTAGCATTGGACGGCGCGCCGTGGGCGCGTCTTTGCTTTATCAGATGGAGAGCGCTATGGCTTGGAACGAGCCGGGTGGCAACTCGAACAATCAGGATCCCTGGGGCGGCCGCCGTGGTGGCGGTGGCGGCGGTGGTGACAAGAAAGGTCCACCGGATCTGGACGAGGCCTTCCGCAAACTGCAGGACAGCCTGAATGGCATGTTCGGCGGCAGCAAGAAACGTGGCGGCGGTGATCGCAATGTCGGCAAGGGCGGTGGCCTGGGCCTGCTGGGCATCGGCCTGGCGGTGCTGGCTGCAATCTGGCTGTACAGCGCCGTGTATGTGGTCGACGAGCAGGAGCAGGCGGTTGTGCTGCGCCTCGGCAAGTACTATGAGACGGTCGGTCCCGGCCTGAACATCTACTTCCCGCCGCTTGATCGCAAGTACATGGAAAACGTCACGCGTGAGCGTGCCTACACCAAGCAGGGCCAGATGCTGACCGAAGACGAGAACATCGTCGAGGTGCCGCTGACCGTCCAGTACAAGATCAGCAACCTGCAGGACTTCGTGCTCAACGTCGACCAGCCTGAGGTGAGCTTGCAGCACGCGACCGAGAGTGCACTGCGTCACGTGGTGGGTTCCACTTCGATGGACCAGGTGTTGACCGAGGGTCGTGAGCAGATGGCCGTGGATATCCGCGAACGCCTGCAGCGCTTCCTCGACACCTACCGTACCGGTATCACCGTTACCCAGGTGAACGTACAGAGCGCGGCAGCCCCGCGTGAAGTGCAGGAAGCCTTCGACGACGTGATCCGCGCCCGCGAAGACGAGCAGCGTGCCCGCAACCAGGCCGAGTCCTATGCCAATGGCGTGGTGCCGGAAGCCCGTGGTCAGGCCCAGCGCATCATCGAGGACGCCAATGGTTACCGCGATGAAGTCATCGCTCGCGCCAAGGGTGAGGCAGACCGCTTCACCAAGCTGCTTGCCGAGTACCGCAAGGCACCTGACGTAACCCGTGAGCGTCTGTATCTGGAGACCATGCAAGAGGTCTACAGCAACTCGAGCAAGGTCATGGTGGCAACCAAGGACGGGCAGAGCAACCTGCTCTACCTGCCACTGGACAAGATGGTCGAAGGCAGCCGCAAGCCGTCCATGCCAACCACCAGCGCGTCGCCATCGGCTAACGATGCGGCCGCCCGTGCCGCGCAGGACATGCAACAGCAACAGCAGCCGCTGCGTACTAGGGAGAGCCGCTGATGAGCAATAGATCGCTGATCGCCCTGATCGCCGCCGTGGTCCTGGCCATCGTGGCCTGGAACAGCTTCTACATCGTGTCCCAGACCGAGCGTGCGGTACTGCTGCGCTTCGGTAAGGTGGTCGAGGCGGATGTTCAGCCAGGCTTGCACGTGAAGATTCCATACGTTAACCAGGTGCGCAGGTTCGACGCCCGACTGATGACCCTCGACGCTCCGACCCAGCGGTTCCTGACCCTGGAAAAGAAAGCGGTGATGGTCGACGCCTATGCCAAGTGGCGTGTCAAGGACGCTGAACGCTTCTACACCGCCACGTCCGGCATGAAGCAGATCGCCGACGAGCGTCTGTCGCGTCGTCTGGAAAGTGGCCTGCGCGACCAGTTCGGTAAACGGACCCTGCACGAAGTGGTTTCCGGTGAACGTGACGCGCTGATGGCTGACATCACTGCATCGCTGAACCGCATGGCGAGCAAGGAACTGGGCATCGAGGTGGTCGACGTGCGCGTCAAGGCCATCGACCTGCCGAAGGAAGTCAACCGCAGCGTGTTCGACCGCATGAGCACCGAGCGTGAGCGTGAAGCCCGCGAGCACCGTGCCAAGGGTAACGAGCTGGCTGAAGGTATCCGTGCCGATGCCGACCGTCAGCGCCGTGTGCTGCTGGCCGAGGCTTATCGCGAAGCGGAAGAAACCCGTGGTGATGGTGATGCCCAAGCGGCTGCTATCTATGCCAAGGCCTACAGCCAGGACGCTGATTTCTATGCGTTCCACCGTAGTCTGCAGGCATACCGCGAGAGCTTCTCGAGCAAGAGCGACGTGATGGTCCTGGACCCGAAGAACGAATTCTTCCGTTACCTGGACAAGAGCAGGCCTTGATGCTCAGGCCCTGATTTTCATGCAGCGGCACCCCGCCTGGCAGCTAATGCACCAGGCGGGGTGCATCCTGAATGAAAAGGGGTGTATGATGAGGCAGCCGGGAAATTTCCCGGCTTTTTTGCGTCTGCAAGGTTGATTGGCTCAGCGCCGGTTGACAGTTTGGTCAGCTCGCAAGGCAATTTGAGGGTGTCGGGTACGGTGGCTGCGCTGGGATCAGTGCTGCCCGCTGCTGTGCGCGATACCGGCTTTTCTGACGGTTTGCCTGCTGGCAAGCCGCCCGGACCAGAGGGGAAATGGCGTAATGGCAACGGTAGACCGCTGGCTGCTGCCAGATGGCATCGAGGAAGTACTGCCACCTGAGGCTGCGCGCATCGAGATCGCGCGCCGCCAGGTGTTGGACCTGTTCCAGAGTTGGGGCTACGAACTGGTCGTCACCCCGCATATCGAGTACCTGGAGTCGCTGCTTACCGGCGCCGGCCAGGACCTGGATCAGCGCACCTTCAAGGTAGTGGACCCGCAGTCCGGCCGCCTGATGGGCTTCCGCGCCGACTTCACCCCGCAGGTAGCGCGTATCGATGCGCACACACTGCGCCGTGAGGGCCCGAGCCGCCTGTGCTATGCCGGCAGCGTGCTGCACGCCCAGCCGCGTGCCCTGTCCACCTCGCGCAGCCCGATCCAGCTGGGTGCCGAACTGTACGGCGATGCCAGCCCTACCAGCGACGTCGAAGTCATCAGCCTGATGCTCGCCACGCTGCAACTGGCCGATGTGCCGGATGTGCACATGGACCTGGGCCACGTCGGTATTTACCGCGGCCTGGCCCGTGCCGCCGGCCTGTCTGGCGCGGTCGAACAGCAGTTGTTCGACGCCATGCAACGCAAGGCTGTCGATGAAGTGCAGGCGCTGACCGCCGACCTGCCGAAAGACCTGGGCAGCATGCTGCGCGCTCTGGTCGAGCTATGCGGTGGTCGTGAAGTACTGGCTGAAGCCCGCGTGCGCCTCGGTCGCGCCCCGGCCAGCGTGCTGGCGGCGCTGGACGACCTGCTGGCAATCGCTGATCGCCTGGCGTCGCGCTACCCGGACCTGCCGCTGTACTTCGACCTCGGCGAGCTGCGGGGTTACCACTACCACACGGGCGTGGTGTTCGCCGTGTTCGTGCCAGGCGAAGGCCAATCGATCGCCCAGGGCGGTCGCTACGACGATATCGGCGCCGACTTTGGCCGGGCACGCCCGGCTACCGGCTTCTCCACGGATTTGAAGACCCTGGTCACACTGGGGCGAGCGGAGGTCGTATTGCCAACTGGCGGCATCTGGATGCCGGACAGTGGCGACGCGGCCCTCTGGCAGCAAGTCTGCCAGTTGCGCAACGAGGGCCAGCGTGTGGTCCAGGCATTGCCTGGCCAGCCGTTGAGTGCTGCTCTCGAGGCGGATTGTGATCGGCAATTGATTCAGCAAGACGGGCGCTGGCAGGTTCTGCCGCTGGCCCAGTGAGTTTCTGCGTCGGCAACAGGCCGGCAACCAAGTTTGCGTGAATGAGGACCAATGTAATGGGTAAGAATGTCGTCGTCCTGGGCACCCAGTGGGGTGATGAGGGCAAAGGCAAGATCGTCGATCTGCTGACCGAACATGCTGCCGCCGTAGTGCGCTACCAGGGTGGCCACAATGCGGGTCACACCCTGGTGATCAACGGTGAAAAGACCGTTCTGCACCTGATTCCATCCGGCATCCTGCGTGAAGGCGTACAGTGCCTGATCGGTAACGGCGTGGTCGTTGCCCCGGATGCACTGATGCGTGAAATCACCAAGCTGGAAGAAAAAGGCGTACCGGTGCGCGAGCGCCTGCGCATTTCCCCGGCTGCGCCGCTGATCCTGTCGTACCATGTGGCCCTGGATCAGGCCCGCGAAAAAGCCCGTGGCGAAGCCAAGATTGGCACCACCGGCCGTGGTATCGGCCCAGCCTACGAAGACAAGGTTGCCCGCCGCGGCCTGCGTGTGGGCGATCTGTTCCACCGCGAGCGTTTCGCCGCCAAGCTGGGTGAGCTGCTGGACTACCACAACTTCCAGCTGGTGAACTACTACAAAGAGCCAGCCATCGACTTCCAGCAGACGCTGGACGAGTGCATGGCTTACGCCGAACAGCTCAAGCCGATGATGCTCGACGTCACCGCCGAGCTGCACAACCTGCGTCGCGCCGGCAAGGACATCATGTTCGAAGGCGCCCAGGGCTCGCTGCTGGACATCGACCACGGCACCTACCCGTACGTCACCAGCTCCAACACCACTGCTGGCGGTATTTCCACCGGCTCCGGCGTCGGCCCGATGTACCTCGACTACATCCTCGGCATCACCAAGGCCTACACCACTCGCGTGGGTTCCGGTCCGTTCCCGACCGAACTGTTCGACGAGACCGGTGCTACCTTGGCCAAGCGTGGCCACGAGTTCGGCTCCACCACCGGCCGTGCCCGTCGCTGCGGCTGGTTCGATGCCGTGATCCTGCGTCGCGCCATCGACGTCAACAGCATCTCGGGCATCTGCCTGACCAAGCTGGACGTACTGGATGGCCTGGAAACCATCAACATCTGCGTCGGCTACAAGAACGAGAACGGTGCCGTCATCGACGCGCCTTCCGATGCCGACAGCTACATTGGCCTTGAGCCGGTGTACGAAGAGATGCCAGGCTGGAGCGAGTCGACTCTGGGAGTGAAAACCCTGGAAGAGCTGCCGCAAGCTGCGCGTGACTACATCAAGCGCATCGAAGAGCTGGTTGGCGCGCCGATCGACATCATTTCGACCGGCCCGGACCGCAACGAGACCATCGTGCTGCGTCATCCGTTCGCCTGATCTGCCCTCCAGGCTGATCTGACGCCGTGGCCCTGAGAAGGGCCGCGGCGTTTTCATTTGTGGGCATGTCTGTGCTGGCCAATATCCACCGGCAATCCACCGTTGCCGCCGCTACCGTATTCGCGGGTAAACCCGCTCCTACACTGGGTGTGGGGCACACAACGGCGGTGGGGGGAGGGCCGTTGTAGGAGCGGGTTTACCCGCGAATGGGCCGGCACACGAAACCCCATTGCTAGACCTTGGCGCATTTCCCTGCTGCCTACGGCACAACCCTTGCTGTAAGAAGTTTCTGTAGATGCCATCAAAATAGTGGCGCCAGAAAACACGAGGGTTACACCGTGTCTGCCATCCTCTCACTGTTACGAAGCCGCCTCTTGCGGCCTGTGTTTGTTGCCCTTGGTATCGCTCTTTTGGTGCAGGTGCTGGTTGCCGTTGCGCTCACCCGAAGCACGGTCACCGCCCTGGAGGCCGACCTTGGCGAACGGCTGGGTAATGACAGCCGCCAACTCGCAAGCGATCTGGAGCAAGCCGGGCAAGATGTGCGCTCTGGGCTCGACGGCCTGTCCAGCAGTACCCGCCAGCGCCTGAGCGCAGGGTTGTCGGAGCGCCTGCAAAGCGAACAGCAGCAACTTCGCAGCACCTTGGAGAAGAACCTCAAGGACTCCGCCAACGACATGGCCGAGTTGCTGGCTTCGGTTGCACCGCGGGCGATCTGGGACAACGATGTGCCAGTGCTCTCTGATTTCGCACGACGCGCGCAGCGCAATCCGAGCGTGCTGTTCGTGGTGTACGACGACGCTCAGGGTCAGCACCTGACTCGCTACCTCAACCGGCAAAACCCGATCAACCAGGCCTTGATGGAAAAGGGTCAGGGCGAGCGTGCGCTGGACAAGGTGATTGATGCTGCCCGGCGTGACCCGGCGGTGTACTTCGTCGAAGCCTCGATCAGCCCCAATGGCACGGAAATCGGTAAGGTGGTGATGGGGGTTTCCACTGCCGGCATCGACCATGAGCTAAAGGCGCTGGACCAGCGCTTCGCGGCGCTGATCGCTAGCGGAGAGCAGTTGGTTGGCGACAGCCTGGTCGGAGCTGCTGCCGATAGCGGCAAGACCCTGCGCGAGCGCCTGGAGAAGGCGCAGGGCAGTGCTGCCGCCATGCAGGCCAATACCGCGCAAACCGTGCGCGATGCCGCTGCAGAGCTGCGCTGGCGTATCGGTCTGGGCCTGGTGCTGGTCGGCCTAGGGGTGCTGGTGGTGGTGGCACTGGTGCTAGGCCGCCGGGTACTGAGCAAGCTACGCCTGTTGATTGCCGCCCTCGATGACCTGGCGGCCGGCGAAGGTGACTTGACCAAGCGCGTGCCGCTCGACAGCCGAGATGAAATCGGCGACATGGCCTCGGCAGTGAACCGCTTTGTCGACAAGTTGCAGCCGATTGTGCGCGAAGCCGGCGAGGTGGCGCAGCGCACGGGTGTGGAGATTGGCGCGATGGCCCAGCGCAACGCCGGCGCAGATGCTGCCGCCGCATTGCAGCGCGATGAAGTGGCCGCCAGCCTGCGCGACCTGTCGAGCATGGCTGATGAAGCACAAGCCGAAAGTCATGCGATGCAGGCGGCGTTGCAGCAAGTGGTGGATATCCGCCAGGCGACCGATGAAAACAGCCGCACCTCGACCCAGCTTGCCGGTTTGATCGAGAACCTGGCTGGGCAGGTGGATGCCGGCTCCCAGGTGATCGAGCGCCTGGCCAAGCAGAGCGAGCAGATCGAAGTGGTGCTGACGGTGATCCACGGCATCGCCGAGCAGACCAACCTGTTGGCCTTGAACGCCGCCATCGAGGCGGCCCGTGCTGGCGAAACCGGGCGCGGCTTTGCCGTGGTGGCCGACGAGGTGCGCGCACTGGCGAGCAAGACGCAGAGCTCCACCGGGGATATCCAGGCCCATATCGCTGCGTTGCAGAAGGGCGCCAAGGAAGCCGTGGCCACCATCAGCCAGGCTGGGCTCAAGGCTAGCGAAGGCTTGCTGGTGCTGCGTGACAACGAACGCCGCCAGCAGTCGGTGCAGGCGGCCGTGGAACAGGTGCATGCGGCCATAGGCCTGGCAACGCGGGCGGCCGAACAGCAGGCGAGCGGTGCGCAGGCGGTGCGTGGGCGGGTAGAAACCATTCATGCCCAGGCCGAGCGCTCGGCCGAGGTGGTGATGCAGACTACGGCCAGCAGCAAGGTGCTGGATGAACTGGCAGCGCAGCTGCGAGCCAGCCTGGGCCAGTTCAGGGCCTGACCCGGTTCTTGTAGGAGCGGCTTTGTGTCGCGATGGGCTGCAAAGTAGCCCCGGCAATTCATAGGTTGTCGCCAATACCCAGGGGCTGCCTCGCAGCCCATCGCGACACAAGGCCGCTCCTACAGAGGGCGCTGTTGCTATGATGGCGACGACACATGGCAAAGGGAGTTGTTCATGTCTGCCCAACTAGTCGCCGCCCCGGCCGAGCTGGATTTTCTTCATTGCGACAGCGTGCACATCGCTGCAACCATGACCGCGCTTCAAGCCTACTGTGCGATGACCTCGGATGTCCCCGGCTGGCTGGCCCAGGCGTTCCGCTTGCGCGACTTCATCTCGCGGCGCTTCAACGTCACTGCCATTCACGGTTTCTCATCGCGTAGCCCCGAGCGGGTGCCGGTAGTGGGTGAGCATCTGGACTTTTTCAGGGTCGAGGCCATCAGCAACCAGCAACTGGTCCTGACCTCGCGTGATACGCACCTGGCTGTAATGGTGAGTGTGGATCTAGATGATCAGGGGGAGGGGTGTCAGCGCTTGAGCGTGACCACCTCGGTGCAGTGCTTCAACACCTTCGGCCGGCTTTACATGTTGCCGGTCGGCAAGGCCCATGGGCCAATTGTGCGGCGCATGCTGCGTAACATCTGATGGCCGGCAAGCCCCCACAGGTACAGCGCAGGCCCTGAGTACGGCGCTGTGCTTGTGGAAGCGGGCAAACCCGCGAAGAAGTTCATGCCTTGTTCAGATACATCCGCGTAGTCAGCAAGTAAACCGGCAACCCCGACACCACGATCAGCAACGCAGCATAAGGCGCCGCTGCCGCGAACTCGACGTTGGCTGTGTGTGCCCACACCTCGGTGGCCAAGGTGGTCATGCCGGTCGGGCTGAGCAGCAGGGTAGCCGTCAGCTCTTTCATGGCATCCAGGAACACCAGCGCAAAGGCTGCCGCCATGGCCGGGAAGATGATCGGCAAGGTCACCCGGCAGAATGCGGCAAAGCTACTGGCGCCAAGGGTGCGCGCAGCTTCTTCCAGCGTTGGTGAGGCCTTGTTCAGTGCGGTGCGCACCGGCGACTGGGCCAGCGGCAGGAACAGCAGTGCATAGGCCAGCAGCAATAGTGCCGTGGTCTGGTACAGCGCCGGCACGTAGTGCAGGGCGAAGAACACCAACGTCAGGGCAATCACCAGGCCGGGCAGGGCGTGCAGCAGATAGGGCAGACGCTCAGCCCAAATCGCCAGGCGGCCTTTGTAGCGCACCACCAGGAAGCTGATAGGCAGAGCCAGCAGCACACAGAAGCCGGCACCGCCCAGCGACACCGACAGCGAGGTGAACAACGCCTTCGAGATGGCCGCCACCGGGAATGCCGCCGACGAACCCACGCTCAGCCAGTAACCGAGCATCGCCAGCGGAATGCCGCTGCCCAGCACCGCCAGGCCCACGCAGAACAGTTGAGCCAGCACCGCCCAGCCGCGCAGCCGCACCGGTTGCGCACGACGCGCTACGCCCTGGCCGATACGTACATGGCGGGCTTTGCCGCGCACCCGCAGTTCCAGCCACAGCATTGCCAGGCACATCGCCAGCAGCACGGCAGACAGCATGGCCGCGTTCGCGTTGCTGAACTCCAGTTCGAACTGCTGGTAGATCGCCGTGGTAAAGGTTTGCAGGCCGAGGATCGACAATGCGCCAAACTCCACCAGCATATGCAGGGCAATCAGTAGCGCACCACCGAGCATCGACGGCCACAGCAGTGGCAGGGTGACTTTGCTGAACACACCCCAGCGGCTGCAACCCAGGGTGCGTGCCGATTCCTCCAGCGAGGTGTCGAGGTTGCGCAGGGTCGCGGCAACGGGCAGGAACACCAGTGGGTATTTGGATAGGGCCATGACCATGATCGCGCCGCCCAGGCCTTCAAAGTCCGAACTTAGCGACACCCAGGTGAAGCTGCTGACGAACGACGGCACGGCGAATGGCAGGCACAGCACAACGCCCCACAACCGGCGGCCGGCCAGGTTGCTGCGCTCCAGCAGCCAGGCCAGTGCCAGGCCGACCACCATGCAGGTCAGCGTCACCCCGACCATCAGCATCAGGGTGTTGCGCATCAGCCCCCAGACAAAGGGCCGCCACAGCAGGTGCAAGGCTTCGCGCCAGCCGGCCTCCCAGGCTTTGATGGCGACATAAGCCAGTGGCAGCAAGCTCATTGCCACAAGGAACAGCACAGGCAGCACTACCCAGATGGAAGGGCGCTTGCGGCGCGGTACGAAGCGTACCGGCACCGGTTCGGACAGGGCGGCAGTCATCAGAGCAGGCCGACCTCACGCTCAAGTTCGATGGCTTCCTCGGCATTGCCCAGGTCAGCTGGCGAGATCTTCGGCGGGCGCAGCTCGTCGAATGGTTTCAGGCCGCGGTCAGAAACCATACCCTTGTGCAGCGGGTACTCGGCGGTGGTCTGGGTGATCACGCGCTGGCCTTCTTCGCTGGCCATCCAGTTGAGCAGGGCCTGGGCTTCTTTCGGGTGTTTGCTCGCCTTGACCACGCCTGCGCCGGAGATAGTGACCAGGTTGCCAGCATCGCCGTCGGCCAGGTAATAGAGCTTGGTGTCCAGCTTGCCGCGTTCGCGTTCAAGCGCGTACCAGTAGTAGTTGTTAACCAATACCGCAGCCACTTCACCTTTTTCCACGGCTTTGAGGGCGACCATGTTGTTGGTGTAGGTCTTGCCGAAGGCTTTCAGGCCAGTCAGCCATTCTTCGGTGGCTTCGCGCCCGTGCATCTTCAGAATGGCCACGGCCTGCTCCTGGAACGCACCGCTGGTGGGTACGTAGCCGACGCGGCCTTCCCACTCAGGGTTGGCGAAGTCCATCACCGTGGTCGGCAGGTCTTTCTCGTCGACTTTCTTCGGGTTGTACACCACGATGCGCGTACGGGCGGTGATACCCATCCAGGTGCCGTTGGCGCCAACGTACTCCTTGGGCATCATGTTCAACGTGGCGTCGTCAATCTTGGCCAGCAGGCCCAGCTCGCCCAGGTTGTTCAGGGGCGGGGACTCTTCGGTATAGATGATGTCGGCCGGCGAACGATCACCTTCCTCGATGATCTGGCTGGCCAGCTGGTTGCTGCTGCCTTTGCGGATGTCGATGTGAATGCCGGTCTTGGCCTCGTAGGCCTTGGCAATGGCTTCGCCGATTTCCTTGTGCTGACCGTTGTACATGGTCAGCGTGACCGGTGCGTCTGCCATGGCGGCCGGAGCGCCGATGACCAGGCTCAGCACTGCGGCGGCCAGGGTACGCATCAGCGGTTGCGGACGGATCGTCATGCGGGTACTTCCTCGCTTACGGCTACATATTTGGAAACAATGGTAAACGAAATTGTTTCTCAAGTGGCCGGGTGACGAGAAATTCATGGTCAGACCATGGTGCAAGGGGGCTGGGCGTGTGTTGCCTGTACGGGCCTCTTCGCGGGTGCACCCGCTCCTACAGCGTGCGCGTGTCGGGGAGGGGGGCACAAAAAACGCAGGCAAGAAAAAACCCACTAGCAAGCTAGTGGGTTTTTGTATGGTGCCCAGGAGAAGACTCGAACTTCCACGACCTTGCGGTCACTGATACCTGAAACCAGCGCGTCTACCAATTCCGCCACCTGGGCAAAGCTTTACATCATCTGCAGAAGGCGACTATCGTTCGCTTTCACACAGTAGTAACAGATCCTTGGTCATCTGTTACTTGAAAATACTTGGTGCCCAGGAGAAGACTCGAACTTCCACGACCTTGCGGTCACTGATACCTGAAACCAGCGCGTCTACCAATTCCGCCACCTGGGCACACATTCGAGGTTACTTGATGCTTTACAGCATCGTTCATCTCTACTACAACTTCGGGGTTGTCCGTCGTTGTGGTGCGCACTATACGGACGCTCCCCAAGGCTGTAAAGCCCCCAATCGAAAAAAAATTCAAAAAATTCAACTTGTTGATTCCACAAGCCTATTTCTGCTGTTTATGCACTGCAGCGGGGGCTGTCCAAGGCAGACATTTCCGGTTTCAATACGCCTATGCCAGAATTCCTATCTATATACCCCAAGGTGAACCCCTTCTGATGGCCGATTGGCAATCCCTCGATCCCGAGGCCGCTCGCGAAGCGGAAAAATACGACAACCCCATTCCCAGCCGTGAGCTGATCCTGCAGCGTCTCGCCGACCGAGGCGAACCTGCTGCCCGCGAGGAGCTGGCAAAAGAGTTCGGTCTGTATGAAGAAGACCAGATCGAAGCCCTGCGCCGCCGCCTGCGTGCCATGGAGCGCGATGGCCAGCTTATCTATACCCGGCGCGGCACTTATGCCCCGGTAGACAAGCTGGACCTGATCTGTGGTCGCGTCTCCGGCCACCGCGACGGCTTCGGCTTCCTTATTCCCGATGACGGCAGCGAAGACCTGTTCCTCAGCCCGTCGCAGATGCGACTGGTGTTCGATGGCGACCGCGGCTTGGCCCGCGTCTCCGGTGTCGACCGCCGTGGCCGCCGTGAAGGCGTGCTGGTCGAAGTCATCTCCCGTGCCCACGAAAGCGTGGTTGGCCGCTATTTCGAAGAGGGCGGCATCGGCTACGTGACCCCGGACAACCCGAAGATCCAGCAGGAAGTGCTGGTGACCGCCGGGCGCAACGGCGGTGCCAAGATCGGCCAGTTCGTCGAGATCAAGATCACCCATTGGCCAACGCCGCGCTTCCAGCCGCAAGGCGATGTGGTCGAAGTCATCGGCAACTACATGGCACCGGGCATGGAAATCGACGTTGCCCTGCGCAGCTACGATATTCCGCACGTCTGGCCCAATGATGTGGTCAAGGAGGCACGCAAGTTCCGCTCCGAAGTCGAGGAGAAGGACAAAGAGAAGCGTGTCGACCTGCGCCATCTGCCGTTCGTCACCATCGACGGTGAAGACGCCCGCGACTTCGACGATGCCGTTTATTGCGAACCGCTGGGCAAGCTGCGTCTGTTCTCCGGTGGCTGGCGCCTGTACGTGGCCATCGCTGACGTCTCCAGCTACGTGCGTCTGGGCTCTGCCCTGGATGTCGAAGCCCAGCAGCGCGGCAACTCGGTGTACTTCCCCGAGCGCGTGGTGCCGATGCTCCCCGAAGAGCTGTCCAACGGCCTGTGCTCGCTGAACCCGCATGTCGACCGGTTGGCCATGGTCTGTGAAATGACCATGAACAAAGCCGGCCAGATGGTCGACTACCAGTTCTACGAAGGCGTGATCCACTCTCATGCCCGTCTGACCTACAACAAGGTCAGCAGCATGCTCGAGCACTCGCGTACCCGTGAGGGCAAGGCGCTGCGCGAAGAGTACAAGGAGGTCGTGCCGGACCTGAAGAACCTGTACAACCTGTACAAGGTGCTGGTGGAGGCGCGTCACACCCGGGGTGCAATCGACTTCGAGACCCAGGAAACCCGCATCATCTTCGGTGACGAGCGCAAGATCGCCGAAATCCGCCCGACCGTGCGCAACGACGCCCACAAGCTGATCGAGGAATGCATGCTGGCGGCCAACGTGGCCACCGCCGAGTTCCTGCAGAAGCACGGCGTACCGGCCCTGTACCGTGTGCATGACGGCCCGCCGCCGGAGCGCTTGGAAAAACTGCGCGCCTTCCTCGGCGAGCTGGGCCTGAGCCTGCACAAGGGCAAGGACCCGTCGCCGAAGGATTACCAGGCCCTGCTGGCGAGCATCGCCGGTCGCCCGGACTTCCACCTGATCCAGACGGTGATGCTGCGCTCGCTGAGCCAGGCCGTATACAGCACCGAGAACAACGGCCACTTCGGCCTGAACTACGAGGCGTACACCCACTTCACCTCGCCGATCCGTCGTTACCCGGACCTGCTGGTGCATCGCGCCATCCGCAGCATCATCCGCTCCAAGGTCGATACCCCGCACGTCAAGCGTGCCGGCGCCATGAGCATCCCCAAGGCGCGTATCTACCCGTACGACGAAAACACCCTGGAGCAACTGGGCGAGCAGTGCTCGATGACCGAGCGCCGGGCCGACGAAGCCACCCGTGACGTGGTCAACTGGCTCAAGTGCGAGTTCATGAAAGACCGCGTGGGCGAGACCTTCCCGGGTGTGATTACTGCGGTGACCGGTTTCGGCCTGTTCGTCGAGCTGACCGATATCTATGTAGAGGGTCTGGTGCACGTCAGTGCGTTGCCAGGTGACTACTACCACTTCGACCCGGTACACCATCGCCTGGCCGGCGAGCGCACCGGTCGCAGCTTCCGCTTGGGCGACACCATCGAAGTCAAGGTCATGCGTGTCGATCTGGATGAGCGCAAGATCGATTTCGAAGTGTCGGAAAAGACCCTCGCCGCACCGATCGGCCGCAAGCAGCGTGGCGCCGCGCCGGTTGCCGAAAAAGCCGAGCAGCAGCCGGCAACCGAAGCGAAAGCCACGCCCAAGCCGCGCAGCCGCAAGAGCGAAGCATCCGAAGCGTACTTCCCCAAGGATGCTGTGCAGCGTAATGCTGAAGTGCGTAAAAGCCGCGAGATGAAGAAAGCGCTGATGACCGACGCGCGCAGCAGTGCTGGCAGCAAATCGGAGAAAGGTGGCAAGCCGTCCGGCAAACCGACCAAGCACCGTAAAGGCCCGCCGAAGTCCGGCGCACCACGCAAAAACAAGAGCAATTCATGAGTCAGCTGGAAAAAATCTACGGCGTACACGCCGTGCAGGCATTGCTGCAGCACCATCCAAAGCGGGTCAAGCAGATCTGGCTGTCGGAAGGGCGCAGTGAGCCACGCCTCGAAACCTTGCTGGCGCTGGCCGCGGAAAACCGCGTGCCGGTCGGCCAGGCCGAGCGCCGTGAGATGGATGCCTGGGTCGAAGGCGTGCACCAAGGCGTTGTAGCCGAGGTCAGTCCGAGCCAGGTGTGGGGCGAGTTGATGCTCGAAGAGTTGCTTGAACGCACAGAAACGCCGCCGCTGATCCTGGTGCTGGACGGCGTGACCGACCCGCACAACCTCGGCGCTTGTTTGCGTACCGCGGATGCGGCCGGTGCCACGGCAGTGATCGTGCCCAAGGACAAATCCGCAACGCTGACGCCGGTTGTGCGAAAGGTGGCTTGTGGGGCGGCAGAAGTCATTCCGCTGGTGGCTGTGACCAATCTGGCGCGTACGCTTGAGAAGTTGCAGCAGCGTGGCCTTTGGGTAGTGGGTACCGCTGGCGAGGCCGAGCAGGAGATCTACCAGCAGGATCTGACCGGGCCGCTGGTGATGATCATGGGGGCGGAAGGCAAGGGCATGCGTCGGCTCACCCGTGAGCATTGCGACTTCCTCGTGAAGTTGCCGATGGCGGGTAGCGTCAGCAGTCTTAACGTGTCGGTGGCGACCGGGGTTTGCCTGTTCGAAGCCGTGCGTCAGCGTCAAGGCAAGCGCTGATTCTCAGCCTGTTCCGGCCTCTTCGCGGGTGAACCCGCTCCTACAGGGTGATTGCGTTCCCCTGTAGGAGCGGGTTCACCCGCGAATGGGCCCGCAGCTTGTGAATATGTTTCAGGCTGTTCAAATATTCACCAATCACCTTGCTTGTGCGCCCCGGCTTCTCTACAATTGCGCCCCTTGCCGAGCTGGCAGGCGCTCATGTGCCTCCCCTCCGTGCAAGACATACAGTGTCATTCACTCCTTGTCTGACCAGATTCACTGGCAGACTACTAACCCGTAAGGAGCATTCATGCGTCATTACGAAATCATCTTCCTGGTTCACCCGGACCAGAGCGAACAAGTCGGCGGCATGGTTGAGCGTTACACCAAGCTGATCGAAGAAGATGGTGGCAAAATCCACCGCCTGGAAGACTGGGGCCGTCGTCAACTGGCCTACGCAATCAACAATGTTCACAAGGCTCACTACGTGATGCTGAACGTTGAGTGCACCGGCAAGGCCCTGGCCGAGCTGGAAGACAACTTCCGCTACAACGATGCCGTTATCCGTAACCTGGTCATCCGTCGCGACGAAGCCGTTACCGGCCAGTCCGAGATGCTGAAGGCTGAAGAGAACCGCAGCGAGCGCCGTGAGCGTCGCGAGCGTCCTGAGCATGCTGACTCCGCCGAAGGCGACGACAGCAATGACAGCGACTCCAGCGATAACGCTGACGAGTAATCCACGGACCTTTAGAGGAGCCTATTAAATGGCACGTTTCTTCCGTCGTCGTAAATTCTGCCGCTTCACTGCTGAAGACGTGAAAGAGATCGACTTCAAAGATCTCAACACCCTGAAAGCTTACGTATCCGAAACCGGCAAGATCGTTCCAAGCCGTATCACCGGTACCAAAGCTCGTTATCAGCGTCAGCTGGCTACCGCTATCAAGCGCGCCCGCTTCCTGGCCCTGCTGCCCTACACCGACAGCCACGGCCGCTGAGACCGGGTCGTCGACAAGCAGTAAGGGATTAGCATGCGAGCGTTAGCAAGTTTCATCATGCGCGGTCGTGTGCAGGCCACCCTCGTGGTGGTCATCAGCGCGGTACTGCCGCTGCTGTTCTGGTTGAGTGCCGCTGCCGGCAGCCTCGTGCTGCTGCGGCGGGGGTTCAAGGATGCTACATCGGTCATCGCCGGCGGCTTGCTGGCCGGGCTGGCCGTGTGGGTCATGGGCGATCCCATCACCTTTCTGGTGATTGCGGGTGCCTTGGCCTTGGCCGCCATGTTGCGTGCCGAGCACCCCTGGAGCCGGGTGTTGCTCGCCAGTGCCGTGTTCGCCGTGGCTTTCAGCCTCGTGCTTGATCTGGCGCTGGCGCAAACCTTCGATGTGCTGGCCAAGGCGTTTGCCGAAGCCATGCCGAAAATCGAAGGGCAACCGGTGCTCTCCGGTGAGCTGATCCGCCCTGTGCTGGTCGCTTCCACAGCAGTGACGGTGCAATTGTTCAGCGTGCTGGCGTTGATGCTGGCGCGCTATTGGCAGGCAGCGTTGTACAACCCTGGAGGCTTCGGTCGCGAGTTTCGCGAACTGAAGTTGCCGAAACAGACCATGGCGGTCTTGGTGGCAGTGATGGTGGTGGCGCCGTTTATCGGCCCGCAGTTCATCATCCTGGCATCGGCTTCCAGCCTGGTACTGGTGCTGGCCGGCATCGCCTTGATGCACGGGCTGGTGGCACAGGGCCGACTGGCCGGTTTCTGGCTGGTGGGGATGTACGTAACGCTACCGCTGATCATGCAGCTGATTTATCCGTTGCTGATGGTTCTGGCCATTGTCGACAGCCTGATTGATTTTCGCGGTCGCAAGTCCCCTCCGGGGAAAGACTCCGCGAACGGTGAAGGTTAAAAGTTAAGAGGTTTTACCAAATGGAACTGATCCTGCTGGAAAAAGTCGCTAACCTGGGCAACCTGGGCGACAAAGTAAAAGTTAAGGCTGGTTACGGCCGTAACTTCCTGCTGCCATTCGGCAAGGCCACCGTTGCCAACGCCGCCAACCTGGCTGCGTTCGAAGAGCGTCGTGCCGAGCTGGAAAAAGCAGCCGCTGACAAGAAAGCTTCGGCTGAAAGCCGTGCTGCCCAACTGGCCGAGCTGGAAGTGACCATCACTGCCACCGCTGGCGACGAAGGCAAGCTGTTCGGTTCGATCGGCACCCACGACATCGCTGACGCCCTGACCGCCTCCGGCGTTGAAGTGGCCAAGGCTGAAGTTCGTCTGCCGAACGGCACCATCCGTCAGGTTGGCGAATACGACGTAGCCGTGCACCTGCACAGCGACGTTGAAGCCACCGTACGCGTGGTCGTTGTAGCTGCCTAAGCTGCGCTAACTGGCTGGCTCCTTGCGAGTCAGGCAGTTAACATCGGGCACGGTCCTGTTTTCGACAGGCCGTGCCCTTTGTCTTTTTCATCCTCCAGAATTCTTTCGTGGCCATGAACGAGATCACCACCTCCGAACAGCTTGACCTGCAAACCGCAGCCCTGAAGGTACCGCCGCATTCCATCGAGGCCGAACAGGCCGTGCTCGGTGGCCTGATGCTGGACAACAATGCCTGGGAGCGGGTGCTGGACCAGGTGTCGGACGGCGACTTCTACCGGCATGACCACCGGCTGATCTTCCGCGCTGTGCACAAGTTGGCCGACGCCAACCAGCCATTCGACGTGGTGACCCTGCACGAGCAGTTGGACAAGGAAGGCCTGTCCTCGCAAGTCGGCGGCTTGGCCTACCTGGCCGAGCTGGCCAAGAACACCCCTTCGGTGGCCAACATCAAGGCCTACGCCGCGATCATTCGTGAGCGGGCCACGTTGCGCCAGCTGATCAGCATCAGTACCGACATCGCCGACAACGCGTTCAACCCGCAGGGGCGCAACGCTGCCGAGATTCTCGACGATGCCGAACGGCAGATCTTCCAGATCGCCGAGGCGCGGCCTAAAACCGGCGGCCCGGTGGGCGTCAACGAGCTGTTGACCATGGCCATCGACCGCATCGATACGCTGTTCAACTCCGACAGTGACATCACCGGTATCTCCACCGGTTACACCGACCTGGACGAGAAGACCAGCGGCCTGCAGGCAGCCGACCTGATCATCGTCGCGGGTCGTCCGTCGATGGGTAAGACCACCTTCGCCATGAACCTGGTGGAAAACGCCGTACTGCGTACCGACAAGGCGGTGTTGGTGTTCTCCCTCGAGATGCCAGGTGAGTCGCTGATCATGCGTATGCTCTCGTCCCTGGGGCGTATCGACCAGACCAAGGTCCGCTCCGGCCAGCTGGACGACGACGACTGGCCGCGCCTGACCTCGGCAGTGAACCTGCTCAACGACCGAAAATTGTTCATCGACGATACCGCGGGTATCAGCCCCTCGGAAATGCGCGCGCGTACCCGCCGCCTGGCCCGTGAGCATGGTGAAATCGCCATGATCATGGTCGACTACCTGCAGCTGATGCAGATCCCGGGGTCGGCCGGTGACAACCGTACCAACGAAATTTCCGAGATTTCCCGCTCGCTCAAGGCCCTGGCCAAAGAATTCAACTGCCCGGTCATTGCCCTTTCGCAGCTGAACCGCTCGTTGGAGCAGCGCCCGAACAAACGCCCGGTGAACTCCGACTTGCGTGAATCCGGTGCAATCGAGCAGGACGCCGACGTGATCATGTTCGTGTACCGCGACGAGGTGTACCACCCCGAGACCGAGCACAAGGGCGTGGCGGAAATCATCATCGGCAAACAGCGTAACGGCCCCATCGGTTTCGTGCGTTTGGCGTTTATCGGCAAGTACACCCGGTTCGAGAACTTGGCGCCGGGGATGTACAACTTTGATGATGATGAATAACCCATTGAGCTAGCAAGGCCGTTCCTACAAGGTTTGCGGTGCGCCTGCTAGCTCTGAAATCTGAGCGATGTTCGTTTGCCCTTGGCTGATGATCCGCCCCTCGCTCAGGGTGATCACCCGGTCAAACCCGCTCCTACAGGTTCACCATAGGCTTCAAGAGTTGCACCGTACCTGTGGGAGCGGGTTTACCCCACCCGTTGTTCCGCATCGAGCCCGGGATCCAGTGTAGAGACGCCCGCGAGCAGTCTTCGGAGTTGATGGGCTATGTGCGCGAACTGACCATCACCGGGTTGATGGATGAGAAGCCGATGATGATCTGGGCTGCCCATTACCTGAGTGCGATGGCCAAGGCGCTGATGGATGATGCTGAACTGTGGATGAGGCAGTGAGGGGTTGGCTTCAGGTTGCATGAAGGCCGCCAGGAGTTCGCCGCAACAGTTTCAGCGCCTGTGAGATCGAGCGCCGCCCGCGCGGCGCTTGATCTCACAGGCGCTGCAAGGATTCTGTCGAACACCTGGCAACCCCACTACCCCCCTCAAGCCAACCACCTGCCACGTCCATCCCCCAACCGTCGCCCCGCCCACCAATCCCCACGAATCCAGTCGGATTTGGTCAAAATTTGTGCTATATTCCGCGCCCGCGATTTCCCTGCACACCAGAACCGGTCACTGACATGCAAGCAGCCAAACCACTCTACGACTATCCCAAGTACTGGGCCGAATGCTTCGGGCCAGCACCTTTCCTGCCAATGAGCAGGGAGGAGATGGATCTGCTCGGCTGGGATTCCTGCGACATCATCATCGTGACCGGTGATGCCTACGTCGACCATCCGTCGTTCGGCATGGCCATCATTGGCCGTCTGCTGGAAGCCCAGGGCTTCCGCGTGGGCATCATCGCCCAGCCGAACTGGCAGTCGAAAGACGACTTCATGAAGCTCGGCGAACCGAACCTGTTCTTCGGTGTGGCCGCCGGCAACATGGACTCGATGATCAACCGCTACACCGCGGACAAGAAGATCCGTTCCGACGATGCCTACACCCCTGGTGGCCTGGCCGGCAGCCGTCCGGACCGTGCCAGCCTGGTGTACAGCCAGCGCTGCAAGGAAGCCTACAAGCATGTGCCGATCGTGCTCGGCGGCATCGAGGCTTCGCTGCGCCGCATCGCCCATTACGACTACTGGCAGGACAAGGTTCGTCACTCGATCCTGATCGACGCCAGCGCCGACATCCTGCTGTTCGGCAACGCCGAGCGTGCGGTGGTCGAGGTGGCCCAGCGCCTGTCCAACGGGGAGAAGATCGAGACCATCACCGACGTGCGCGGCACCGCCTTCGTGCGCCGCGATACCCCGCAGGGCTGGTACGAGATCGACTCCACCCGTATCGACCGCCCGGGGCGCGTCGACAAGATCATCAACCCGTACGTGAACACCCAGGACACCCAGGCCTGCGCCATCGAGCAGGCCAAGGGCGACCAGGAAGACCCGAACGAAGCCAAGGTGGTGCAGATTCTCGACAGCCCGGCCGTGACCCGGGAAAAGTCGGTGATCCGCCTGCCATCGTTCGAAAAGGTGCGTAACGACCCGGTGCTCTATGCCCATGCCAACCGCGTGCTGCACCTGGAGACCAACCCGGGCAACGCCCGTGCGCTGGTGCAGAAGCATGGCGAAGTGGATGTGTGGTTCAACCCGCCACCCATCCCCATGAGCACTGAGGAAATGGACTACGTGTTTGGCATGCCTTACGCCCGTGTGCCGCACCCGGCCTATGGCAAGGAGCGCATCCCGGCCTACGAGATGATCCGTTTCTCGGTGAACATCATGCGTGGCTGCTTCGGTGGCTGTACCTTCTGCTCGATCACCGAGCACGAAGGCCGCATCATCCAGAACCGCTCGCACGAGTCGATCCTGCACGAAATCGAAGAGATGCGTGACAAGGTGCCGGGCTTCACTGGCGTGGTCTCGGACCTTGGCGGGCCGACTGCCAACATGTACCGCATCGCCTGCAAAAGCCCCGAAATCGAGAAGCACTGCCGCAAGCCGTCGTGCGTATTCCCGGGTATCTGCGAAAACCTCAATACCGACCACAGCTCGTTGATCGAGCTGTACCGCAAGGCCCGCGCCTTGCCGGGTGTGAAAAAGATCCTGATTGCTTCCGGCCTGCGCTACGACCTGGCGGTGGAATCGCCGGAGTACGTCAAGGAACTGGTCACCCACCACGTTGGCGGCTACCTGAAGATTGCCCCGGAGCACACCGAGCGTGGCCCGCTGGACAAGATGATGAAGCCGGGTATCGGCACCTACGACCGCTTCAAGCGCATGTTCGAGAAGTTCTCGAAAGAAGCGGGCAAGGAGCAGTACTTGATCCCGTACTTCATTGCCGCGCACCCGGGTACCACCGACGAAGACATGATGAACCTGGCCCTGTGGCTGAAGGGCAACGGCTTCCGCGCCGATCAGGTACAGGCGTTCTACCCGTCGCCAATGGCCTCGGCCACGGCCATGTATCACTCGGGCAAGAACCCGCTGCGCAAGGTGACCTACAAGAGCGAAGGGGTGGAGATCGTCAAGAGCGACGAGCAACGCCGTCTGCACAAGGCGTTCTTGCGCTATCACGACCCGAAGGGCTGGCCGATGCTGCGTGAAGCGCTGCAGCGTATGGGCCGCGCCGACCTGATCGGGCCGGGCAAGCACCAACTGATCCCGCTGCACCAGCCGCAGACCGATACTTATCAGAGCGCGCGCCGGAAGAACTCGACCCCAGCAGGTAGCCACAAGGTGGGCAAGGATCAGAAGATCCTCACCCAGCACACCGGCCTGCCGCCGCGTGGCAGCGATGGCAGCAAGCCGTGGGACAAGCGCGAAAAGGCCAAGGCCGAGGCGTTTGCGCGTAACCAGCAGGCGGCCAAGGAGCGCAAAGAGGCGAGCAAGGGCGGCAAGGGCAACAAGAAGCCGCGTCAGCCTGTCATTCCGCGTTAACTGATCGATTTTTGGGGGCTGCTTTGCAGCCCATTGCGACACAAGGCCCACACACATTGATCGGCATACGCAGTGCCTATGTGGGAGCGGCCTTGTGTCGCGAAAGGACCGCGAAGCGGTCCCAAAAATCTCAGCTTCAATCAGGCTGCTTGTCGACCCACTTCGGCACCACCGGCGCGATAAAACGGTCCATCCCTTCCAATAGCTCGTCCGGCTGCTGCCCCAGCAGTAGCATCGCCCGGTGTTGCGGGCGCACGAAGCCTTCTTCGACGATATGGTCGAGGAACCCGCCCAGCTTGTCGTAGAAACCGATCACATCCAGTAGCCCGAGTGGCTTGGCGTGATAGCCCAGCTGCCCCCAGGTCCACACTTCGAACAGTTCCTCCAGCGTACCCAGCCCTCCCGGCAAGGCAATGAAGGCATCGCTCAGCTCGGCCATGCGGGCCTTGCGCGCATGCATGCCATCCACCACTTCCAGACGGGTCAGGCCTTTGTGGCCGACTTCAGCGTCCAGCAGGCTCTGCGGAATGATCCCGACCACTTCGCCGCCGGCCGCCATGGCCGCGTCGGCCACCACGCCCATCAAGCCGACCGCGCCACCGCCATACACCAGGGTCAAACCACGGCGGGCAATGGCCTGGCCTAGCGCGACGGCTGCTTCACGGTAGGCAGGGTTGGCGCCCATGCTGGCGCCGCAGAACACACAAACGGAACGTACGGGCATTGCTCATCTCCTGTTACTCAGGCGCACAGGGTACGGCGCATGCCCGTCGCTTCCAAGGCCGGTTCATTCTGGTCGGGAGAATTCGCAGATGGCTCCTGTGGCCCCGTGGGCGTAGGCGGCGAGCAGGCTATTGAGGAAGTTGGAGATGGGCATTTGGTATTGCTCCTAAATGAGAGGTTGTCCCATCGTCTAATAAAAGGGCATGATGTGCCCTTAAATTGGTTGTATACAATCCATTGAACAATTCTACTGGCTGACCGCTTGACACCCCCTTGACCCATATCAGCAAGGGGCTGAACGGTTTCAGGCAGTCTCGCAATTGATAAAACCCTGCCAAGGAGATTCATGATGTTTGCGAAAGCTGTAGCGGTATCCCTGCTGACCCTCGCCAGCGCTTCTGTCTTCGCCGCCGAGTGCTCGGTCACTGTCGACTCGACTGACCAGATGTCCTACACCAGCAAGGAATTCACTGTCGACAAGAGCTGCAAGGAATTCACCGTCAAACTGACCCACTCCGGCAACCTGCCGAAGAACGTCATGGGCCACAACCTGGTGATCAGCAAGACTGCCGACATGCAGGCCATTGCCACCGAAGGCATGAGCCAGGGTCTGGATAAGGACTACCTGAAGGCTGACAACGCCGCGATCATCGCCCACACCAAGATGATCGGCGCGCCTGAGAAAGAAACTGAAGTGAAGTTCGACACTTCCAAGCTGGAAGCCGGTGGTGACTACAGCTTCTTCTGCACCTTCCCGGGCCACATCTCGATGATGAAAGGCAAGGTCATCGTCAAGTAATCAAAGGCTGACGGCGAACCCTGTAGGAGCGGGTTCACCCGCGAATGCGTCGGTGGGTTCACCATCGTATTCGCGGGTGAACCCGCTCCTACAGGTCTTTCTATCGCCTTATCAAGGGGCGAACGGCAGTTCGCGCTTGTGCTGGGTCTTGCGGTAGGTGGCGACGATGATGTCGAACGCTGCCTGGTCAACCGGCTGCCCATGCAGGAAGGCATCGATCTGCGCGTAGGTCACGCCATGTGACGCCTCGTCCGGCTTGCCCGGCTCCAGGTCTTCCAGGTCGGCCGTTGGCACCTTTTCCACCAGTGACTCCGGCGCACCGAAGCTGCGCGCAATCGCCCGTACCTGATTCTTCACCAGCCCACTCAACGGCGCCAGGTCGCAGGCACCATCACCAAACTTGGTAAAGAAGCCCATCACCGCCTCGGCGGCGTGGTCGGTTCCGATCACCAGACCTGCGCGAGCGCCAGCGATGGTGTACTGGGCGACCATCCGGGTGCGTGCCTTGACGTTGCCAACCACGAAGTCCACCAGCGTCGGCGAGCCGTTCTTCAACGCCGCCACTTCAGCTGCCAATGCACGCACTGCCGGGGCGATATCCACCGTGTGAACTTCATCTGCCTTGATAACTTCCAGGCATGCCTGAGCGTCATGCTCGTCATGCTGTACCTGGTACGGCAGGCGCACGGCAATGAAGGTGTAGGCCTTGTCGCCGGTCTCTGCGCGCAGCTCGTTGATGGCGCGCTGGGCGAGCAGGGCGGCAGTCAGTGAGTCGACGCCACCACTGATGCCCAGCACCAAGGTCTTGAGTCGAGCGTTGGCCAGACAGTCCTTGATGAACGCCACCCGCCGGGCGACTTCGGCCTCGAGCGCTGCCGAGTCGGCGAACGGCGGCTGTACCTTCAGCGCCTGGGCAATCTCTTGCTGAACCGCTTGCATGGGTTACTCCTTGCTGGGGACTTTGAATACGTGGCGCATGTAGGCGACGAAGTTCTCGTCGCGGCACTGGGTCTTGGCGGCTTCATCAGAAATCTTGGCCACCGGCGCGCCGTTGCAGTCGGTCATTTTAAGCACGATGTTCATCGGTGCCACACCTGGGATGTCGCAGGTCAGGTTGGTGCCGATGCCAAAGCTGACGTTGATGCGTCCGCGCAGGGCGCGGAAAATTTCCAGCGAGCGGGTCAGGTTGAGGCCGTCGGAAAACACCAGGGTCTTGGTCATCGGGTCGATACCCAGTTTCTGGTAATGGGCAATGGCCTTTTCCGCCCAGGCTACCGGCTCGCCCGAATCATGGCGCAGGCCGTCGAACAGCTTGGCGAAGTACAGGTCGAAATCGCCGAGGAAGGCATCCATGGTGATGCAGTCGGTCAGGGCGATCCCGAGCAGGCCGCGGTACTCGCGTACCCAGCAGTCCAACGCCGCGATCTGGCTGTCGATCAGCCGTGGGCCGAGCTGCTGGTGGGCCATGATCCACTCGTGGGCCATGGTGCCCAGCGGCTTGATATCCAGTTTCCATGCCAGGTCGACGTTGCTGGTGCCGACAAAACGGCCGGGGAAGTCGTCGCGCAGCACCCTTGCCACTTCCTCCTGCACGCGGCTGGAAAAGCGCCGGCGGGTGCCGAAGTCGGCCACCTGCAGTTCGGCCAGCTCGTCGTCGCTGGCATGCGCACGCAGCCAGTCGAACTTGCGGTACAACTGGTCCCGCGCCTCGGCCAGGCGCATGTGCGGGTGCAGGTTGCGGTTACGTACTTCGCTGATGATGGCCAGCAGCGGCACTTCGAACAGGATCACATGCAGCCACGGGCCTTTCAGGCGCAGGAACAGCTGATCATTTTCGATGCCGACGTGCACGTAACGCAGGTTGAAGCGGAACAGGCGCAGAAAGCGTAAAAAGTCGGGCTTGAGGAAGCTGATGCGTTCGAGGAAGGCCAGCTGGCCATCGTCCAGGGTGAGGTCGCCAAGCCGTTCGAGCTGATTGCGAATTTCGCCGAGGTAGGGGCGCAGGTCCTCCCCGTTGCGGCAGCGGAATTCCCATTCGACGTCGGCGTCCGGGTAGTTGTGCAGCACACCTTGCATCATGGTGAGTTTGTAGAAATCGGTGTCGAGCAGGTTGTGCACGATGCGCTCGGCGAATGCGCTTTCGCTCATCAAGGGGGCTCCGGAAGCGGCGATTGGCGGACATTGTGCCAGCCTTTTCCACCTTGTGTGGCTGTTCCGGCCTCTTCGCGGGCACGCCCGCTCCTGCACGGTGCGGGTACTTGCTCCTGTTGTAGGGGCGGGTTTGCCGGCGAAGAGGCCGGAACGGCCAAAACAGAGGTGTTTTTCCGTGCACCAGCTAGCCTTGAAACGGTGCCGCCTGTAGCAGTCGCGCACCAGCAGTGTGCAGTTCGGTGACGTCCGCTGTTACAGGGCGGTTGCACGTAAACACTTGCCAGGGTTGCAATGATGGCACTCGACGGTTGCTCCTTGTCTGTACGTGTGGTGGCGCCTGCCGCGTGGCAGACGGTTGCACGCTCAATAAAGAAAAGGCCGCCCGTCGGCTGCAGGCACCCTTCACAGTGTGTTTTCCCGGAATACAAAACCGATGGCACGGCCCTTGCTCTGAGTACCGGGCTGAGAAGTTGTAGTGCCAACCAAAAAAACTCTAGGAGCACCACCTCATGTCGCAGACGTTTTACAAGAAAGGTTTCCTGGCTCTGGCCGTAGCTACGGCACTGGGTGTTTCTTCGTATGTTCAGGCCGACGTCAAGATCGGTGTAGCGGGCCCCATGACCGGTGCCAACGCAGCGTTTGGCGAGCAGTACATGAAAGGTGCGCAGGCAGCGGCTGACAAGATCAACGCCGCCGGTGGCGTGAATGGCGAGAAAATCGTCCTGGTCAAAGGCGATGACGCCTGTGAGCCGAAGCAAGCGGTGGCCGTGGCCAACCGACTGGTCGACCAGGACAAGGTGATTGGCGTGGTAGGCCACTTCTGTTCTTCCAACACGATCCCGGCCTCCGAGGTATATGACGAGGCGGGCGTGATCGCCATCACCCCAGGTTCCACCAACCCACAGGTCACTGAGCGCGGCCTGAGCGCCATGTTCCGCATGTGCGGCCGTGACGACCAGCAGGGGATCGTCGCTGGCGACTACATCGTCGACGTGCTCAAGGGCAAGAAGGTCGCGGTGTTGCACGATAAGGACACCTACGGTCAGGGCTTGGCCGACGCGACCAAGGCGCAGCTGGAAAAACGCGGCGTGAAGCCTGTGCTGTACGAAGGCCTGACCCGTGGCGAGAAAGACTTCAGCGCGGTGGTCACCAAGATCCGCTCTACCGGTGCCGACGTGGTCTACTTCGGCGGCCTGCACCCGGAAGCCGGCCCGCTGGTACGCCAGTTGCGCGAGCAGGGCCTGAAGGACGTCAAGTTCATGTCCGATGATGGCATCGTCACCGACGAACTGGTGTCCACCGCCGGCGGCGCGCAATACGTTGACGGCGTGTACATGACCTTCGGTGCCGACCCGCGCCTGCTGCCAGACAGCAAGGCGGTGGTGGAAGAGTTCCGCAAGGCGGGCACTGAACCTGAGGGCTACACCCTGTACGCCTACGCTTCGCTGCAGGCCCTGGCTGCCGCGTTCAATGGCGCGAAGTCGAACAAAGGCGAAGACGCTGCCAAGTGGCTCAAGGCCAACCCGGTGCAGACCGTCATGGGTGAGAAGAAGTGGGACAGCAAGGGCGACCTGACCGTGTCCGACTACGTGGTCTACCAGTGGGACAAGACCGGTAAATACCACCAGCTGGAAAAACAAAAATAACAACGGCCCGCGGCCCGGGCGTTTGCTCGGGCCCAAGCCCCGCGGTACCTGTCTTTATTCGTAGATCTGCACAGTTCTGCGCTGCGAGGGCCCCGCACAGGTGGCCCGCGCCGTGGTCGGCGCTCGTGCAATCTCAATCAGGTGAGATTGCGTTATGGATGGTATTTTCCTGCAGCAACTGGTCAACGGCCTGACCCTCGGGTCGGTCTATGGCCTGATCGCCATCGGCTACACAATGGTCTATGGCATTATCGGCATGATCAACTTCGCGCACGGCGAGGTGTACATGATCTCCGCTTACCTCGCGGCGATCAGCCTGGCATTGCTGGCTTACTTCGGTGTCGAATCGTTCCCCCTGCTGATGCTGGGCACCTTGTTGTTCACCATCGTCGTCACCGGCGTTTATGGTTTCACCATCGAGCGCATCGCCTACAAACCGCTGCGTAACTCCACCCGCCTGGCACCGCTGATCAGTGCCATCGGCATTTCGCTGATCCTGCAGAATTACGCGCAGATCAGCCAGGGCGCCCGCCAGCAAGGCGTGCCAACCCTGCTGGAAGGCGCCATGCGTGTCGAAGTCGGAACCGGCTTCGTGCAACTGACTTATACCAAGATCTTCATCCTGGTGGCGGCCTTCGTCGGCATGGGCCTGCTGACCTACGTGATCAAGTACACCAAGCTCGGCCGCATGTGCCGTGCTACCCAGCAAGACCGCAAGATGGCCTCGATCCTGGGTATCAACACCGACCGGGTGATTTCCTACGTGTTCGTCATCGGTGCGGTGATGGCCGCCCTGGCCGGCGTGCTCATCACCATGAACTACGGCACCTTCGACTTCTACGCCGGCTTCATCATCGGTATCAAGGCGTTCACTGCCGCAGTGCTCGGGGGTATTGGCTCGTTGCCGGGGGCCATGCTCGGCGGGATCATCCTGGGCATTTCCGAGTCGCTGTTCTCAGGCTTGATCAACTCCGACTACAAGGATGTGTTCAGCTTCTCGCTGCTGGTGATGATCCTTATCTTCCGCCCACAAGGCCTGCTGGGTCGCCCGCTCGTGGCTAAGGTGTGAACATGTCCGTTGCCAAAACTGCCTCTCTTAGCGAAACCAAGGGTTTCGACCTTAAACGCAGCCTGCTGGAGACCATTGTCGCTGGCCTGCTTGCACTTATCGTGTTTGGCCCGGTCGTTGGCGTGGTGCTCGACGGCTACACCTTCAATGCCGAGCCGCGCCGCGTGGCCTGGCTGGTCGGCGGTGTGATGGTGGGGCGCTTCCTGCTCAGCCTGTTCCTGCAGACTGCCCCCGGGCAGCGCATGCTCCTGGGCTTCGACAGCGGTGGCTCGGGCGTGCATGTGACCGCACCGGACTACAAGTCGCGCCTGCGCTACATCATCCCCGCGCTGATCGTGATTGCCATCGTTTTCCCGATCTTCGCCAACAAGTACCTGCTGACCGTGGTCATCCTCGGCCTGATCTACGTATTGCTGGGCCTTGGCCTGAACATCGTGGTCGGCCTGGCCGGCCTGCTCGACCTGGGTTACGTGGCGTTCTATGCCATCGGTGCCTACGGCCTGGCGCTGGGTTACCAGTACCTGGGGCTGGGCTTCTGGAGCGTGCTGCCGCTGGCGGCCATCGCTGCGGCGCTGGCCGGGTGCATCCTCGGCTTCCCGGTGTTGCGCATGCACGGTGACTACCTGGCGATCGTGACGCTGGGCTTTGGCGAGATCATCCGCCTGGTGCTGAACAACTGGCTATCGTTCACCGGTGGCCCCAACGGCATGCCGGCACCTTCACCCACCTTCTTCGGCCTTGAGTTCGGCCGCCGGGCCAAGGATGGCGGGGTGCCTATCCACGAGTTCTTCGGCTTCGAGTACAACGCCAGCCTCAAGTTCGTGTTCATCTACGCGGTCCTGTTCATGGTCGTGCTGGCAGTGCTGTACATCAAGCATCGCCTGACTCGCATGCCGGTCGGCCGGGCCTGGGAAGCGCTGCGCGAAGACGAGATCGCCTGCCGTTCGATGGGCCTGAACCACGTGCTGGTCAAGCTGTCCGCCTTTACCCTGGGCGCCTCGACTGCCGGTCTGGCCGGGGTGTTCTTCGCCACCTACCAGGGCTTCGTCAACCCGTCGTCATTCACATTCTTCGAGTCGGCGCTGATCCTCGCCATCGTCGTGCTGGGTGGCATGGGCTCGACCGTGGGTGTGGTCATCGCGGCGTTCGTGCTGACCGTGGCGCCGGAACTGCTGCGCAGCTTCTCCGAGTACCGGGTGCTGCTGTTCGGCGTGCTGATGGTGCTGATGATGATCTGGCGACCGCGTGGGCTGATCCGCATCAGCCGTACCGGTGTGACCCCGCGTAAAGGAGTGGCGCCATGAGCGACGATATCATTCTCTCGGTCGACAACCTGATGATGCAGTTCGGTGGCATCAAGGCGCTCAGCGACGTCAGCCTGAAGGTTCGGCGCAACCAGATCTTTGCCCTGATCGGCCCCAACGGCGCCGGCAAGACCACGGTGTTCAACTGCCTGACCGGCTTTTACAAGGCCAGTGGCGGACGTATCGAACTGAACGTGCGCGGCAGCCACACCAACGTCATCCAGCTGCTCGGCGAACGCTTCCAGGCGGCCGACTTCGTGTCGCCTGCGCGCTTTGCCAACCGTATGTACTACAAGATGTTCGGCGGTACCCACCTGGTCAATCGCGCCGGCCTGGCGCGCACCTTCCAGAACATTCGCCTGTTCAAGGAAATGTCGGTGGTGGAGAACCTGCTGGTGGCCCAGCACATGTGGGTCAACCGCAACCTGCTGGCCGGGGTGCTCAATACCAAGGCCTACCGCAAGGCCGAAAGCGATGCACTGGACCACGCCTTCTACTGGCTGGAAGTGGTCGATTTGGTCGATTGCGCCAACCGCCTGGCCGGCGAGCTGTCGTACGGCCAGCAGCGGCGCCTGGAAATCGCCCGGGCCATGTGCACGCGGCCGAAGATCATCTGCCTGGACGAACCGGCGGCGGGCCTTAACCCGCAGGAAACCGAGGCACTCAGCCGCATGATCCGTGTGCTGCGCGACGAGCACGACATCACTGTGGTGCTGATCGAGCACGACATGGGCATGGTCATGAGCATCTCCGACCATATCGTGGTGCTGGACCACGGCAACGTGATTGCCGAAGGTGCGCCGCAGGACATCCGCCACAACCCGACGGTGATTGCCGCCTACCTGGGTGCAGACGAAGAGGAACTGGTATGAGTGCACCCATTCTCGAGCTGAAGGACCTGGACGTGTTCTATGGGCCGATCCAGGCGCTGAAGAAGGTCTCGATGCACATCAACGAGGGCGAGACAGTAAGCCTGATCGGTGCCAACGGTGCCGGCAAGTCGACCCTGCTGATGTCGATTTTCGGCCAGCCGCGGGCGGCATCCGGGCATATCGTGTACCGCGGCACCGACATCACCCGCAAATCCTCGCACTACATCGCCTCCAACGGCATTGCCCAGTCGCCGGAGGGGCGCCGGGTGTTTCCCGACATGACCGTCGAGGAAAACCTGATGATGGGTACCATCCCCATCGGCGACAAGCATGCCGACGAAGACATGCAGCGTATGTACGAGCTGTTCCCGCGGTTGAAGGAGCGGCGTAACCAGCGGGCCATGACGATGTCCGGTGGCGAGCAGCAAATGCTGGCGATTGCCCGGGCGCTGATGAGCCGGCCGAAGTTGCTGTTGCTGGACGAGCCCTCGCTGGGGCTGGCGCCGATCGTGGTCAAGCAGATTTTCTCGACCCTGCGAGAACTGGCCAAGACCGGGATGACCATCTTCCTGGTGGAGCAGAACGCCAACCATGCGCTGAAACTGTCGGACCGGGCCTATGTGATGGTCAACGGGCAGATTCGCATGACCGGGACCGGGCAGGAACTGTTGGTCAATGAGGAAGTGCGTAACGCTTATCTGGGCGGGCACTGAGTTGTATGCAGGGGCTGCAATGCAGCCCCCTTCTCAATGTGGAAAACTTGTCGTCCCCTTCTCCCGAAACACACCCATATTCCTTCGCAAGCCATTGTTTCCACAGGCCGGTTCTTTTCCACGGATAGTGTGGAGCCGCCTGTGGAAAACATGGTGGCATATCGCTCAAGCCCTTTAGTATCAAGCCCTGTAGCGATTTGATCAATTTTTGTTCATATCCCGGTTGTGGATGATTTTCCCAAGCTTTCAAAATCTCTGCCTGCACTTAAAGTGCCGCGATAACCCTGTGGATAACTCTGTGTAAAAACCTTGGACAGACCGCTGCAGGCGGCATGTTTGAAAGCCTTGCGCCATCACCGCCAAGATATCCACCGACCACAACCTGCTGAAAGGGTTCCGTGCAGTGGACAAGTTGCCCCCAATCTGTGGGGAAAGCCTTGTGGATAACATGCGCATACCTGGCGGCGAGCCCTCTGCCGCAAGGGTTTGCAGAATATGAACAAAAAATGAACAGCCCCTGAGCGGCTTGCTGGCTGCGCCGTGCGCGGGCATGCTGCAAAGCTGCCATGACAACCTACCGTGAGGAACACAGCATGACGTCCACCGTATTCATCACTGGCGCGACTTCCGGTTTCGGCGAGGCCACCGCCCGCCGCTTTGCAGAAGCCGGCTGGAAGCTGGTACTCACTGGGCGCCGCAAAGAGCGCCTGGATGCCCTGTGCGCTGAACTGTCGGCCAAGACCGAAGTGCATGGCCTGGTGCTGGACGTGCGTGACCGCAAGGCCATGGAGCAGGCTATTGCCCACCTTCCGGCCGGCTTTGAAAAGATTCGCGGTCTGGTCAACAACGCCGGCTTGGCGCTGGGTGTGGATGCTGCGCAGAACTGCAGCCTGGACGACTGGGAAACCATGGTCGACACCAACATCAAGGGCCTGATGTACACCACTCGCCTGCTGCTGCCACGGCTCATCGCCCATGGCCGCGGCGCGTCGATCCTGAACGTCGGGTCGGTGGCGGGCAACTATCCGTACCCGGGCAGCAACGTGTATGGCGGCACCAAGGCCTTCGTCGGCCAGTTCTCGCTGAGCCTGCGTTGCGACCTGCGCGGTACCGGCGTGCGTGTGAGCAACATCGAGCCGGGCCTGTGCGAGAGCGAGTTCTCGCTGGTGCGCTTCGGGGGTGACCAGGCCAAGTACGATGCTACCTACGCGGGTGCGGAGCCGATCCAGCCACAGGATATTGCCGAGACCATCTTCTGGATCCTCAACCAGCCGGCGCACATCAATATCAACAGCCTGGAACTGATGCCGGTGAGCCAGGACTGGGCAGGGTTCTCGATCGACCGATCAAAAGGCTAAGCACGAGGCGCGAACCGGAAAGATCCGGTTCGCGAAGCAACCGCATCGCTCAGTTGATATAGTAAAAGCCGGTTCTTTCTTCAGGGATGATGCCTAACGCTTGAAGGACATCGTTGATGGCGTCATGCCGGCCCATGTCCTCGGCCGTTGCTTCGCAATTGATGACACGGCGCAGGCTTAGCAGGTAGCTGAGTTTGCCATGGGAGTGCTCGTCATAGCGGTGGCCGTGATCGATTATCTTCTGTGCCGCTCGGTTGATCTGCTCTTCGACAAATGCCTTGAAGGCTTCTGCTTCCATGTTGGTTACTCCTGAACGTTCGAGAAAGGAGCACCAACATAGGCGTGGGGAGATGCTTCCGGCAGAGGGAAACGCTCACCCCTGACAGGTTCGTTGGATGGACAGTCAGAGGCTCGACTGATTCAGCCCTTCCAGGCAGGTAGCCAAGTGATAAGGCGTGGTCGATGGCATGTCATCCCTGCTCACCGCGCCGTCACCCCCTCGGCACTCATACCAACCGGCGTCACGCAGGAATCGCGCTGAAAGGGCGCCCAACTGCCCCGCGAGCTTTGCTTTACTGCCTTCACGCAATGTAAGCGCCCGCAGGTACTCGGCCTGCGCCCAGATACGCTGGGAGGCATCTAGCACCCGGCCATCCACATTGAGCATGGCCAGTACTGCCGCATCCTTCACCCCGAATTGCTCGGCAAAGCCGAAAGCCCGGTCTATTGACGCATGCAGCGGCGTGTCACGCAGCAGCGGGGAGGTATGCAGCAGATAGAACCACTCGAACTGGTGCCCAGGCTCGAACCAGTTATCCACAGCCCCGCGTGGCTTTTCCAGCATCAGGCCATGGGCCGGTTCAATGAAATGCGCCTCGAGCGCCTGACACAATTGCAGCAGCGACTGGCGGACATGTTCGTCGTCACGCACAGCCATTACTTGCAGGAACGCTTCGGCCAGGTGCATCTGCGGGTTTTGCAGCGGGCCACTGCCGAGGTCGGCCCAGTCTTCGCCCAGGCAGGCTTCGTACAGGCCATCGTCACGGGCGAACTGCTGGTCGATGATGTCCAGCGCGGCATTCAACGTGGACTCCACCAGGTTTTCGCGCACTTTGCCCCAGTAGTGCGCGCAGGCGAACACGATGAAGGCGTGGGTATACAGGTCCTTGCGCCGGTCCAGCGGCTTGCCGTGGGCGTCGATGCTGTAGAACCAGCCCCCGTGCTCGGCATCATGGAAGTGCTTTTGCAGCGAGCGAAACAGGGCTGCGGCGCGTTCGGCGGCGCCTGGTTGGCCGATACGGCTACTGAACACGTACAGCTGGCGTGCACAGGCCATGGCCCGGTAGCGCTGCACCGGCAACGGTTGGTGCTGGGCGTCCAGCGCTTCGTAGGGCAGGGCCATGTCGGCGTTCCAGCCCGGGCCTTGCCACAGCGGCACGATGCGTTCGGCGAAGTGCTGGTTGAAGCGGGCCAGTTCGGGCAGGGTGGGGCGGGGGTCGGACATTTGGGCGCTCGTCGCTGTCGGGCAGGGCGCCATGGTAGCAGAAGTGGGGTTTTCAGTAGCCTGGGTTGCCGAGCCCCTGCCAATGCCGCGCCCCGACAAAGATGAAGCGCAATTGCTGGGTGATCTTTTCCTGCGGCGTCAGGGCCTGTGGATAACCCGCTTCCGGGTTGTCGATAAGCTCGGGCAGGGTGGCGAACACGGTCTTCACCACCAGGTCGGCCATCACCGCAAGCGCGGCGCTGTCCAGGTGTTGCCAGCGCTTCATGCGCGCAAGGTCGGTGGCAAGGTCGTCGCTGATATCCTGGCGCAGGCGGGCAATGGCCTGGCGCACGGCCTGTGCACCGCCGTACTGCTCGCGGGCCAGGAACAGGAACTGCGCGCGGTGGGCGGCTACCACGTCGAGGAAGATGCGCACCGAGGCGTCGGTGATGCCGCCCAGTTCGAATTCGTTCTGGCGCACCAGGCGGATGGTTTGGCGGAAGGTGGTGTCGATTTCGGCGACAAGGGCCAGGCCCAGGGCGTCCATGTCGGAGAAATGCCGATAGAAGCCGGTCGGCACGATGCCAGCTGTCTTCGCCACTTCGCGCAGGCTGATACTGCCGAAACCACGGCCACTCTCCATGAGCAGGCAGGCGGCATCGAGCAGGGCCTGGCGGGTCTGTAGCTTCTGTTCGGCGCGCGGCAGCATGATGCGGGCTTCTGTAACGGTCAGGCTGGGCACTCTAGATAAAAAAACAAAGCCCGGTCAATGGACCGGGCCTGGAGGGGAGCAAGCGTTGTGACAGAAGTTGTTCTTTTCGGCCATGGCGATCAGCTCACACGGCTGAGTTCAACCAGGCGATCCGAGCCACCTTCAGCGACACGGCCAGCTTGTTCGATCAGACGATCGGAGCCACCTTCTGCGACACGGCCAGCTTGTTCGATCAGACGATCGGAGCCACCTTCTGCGACACGGCCAGCTTGTTCGATCAGGCGATCGGAGCCACCTTCTGCGACACGGCCAGCTTGTTCGATCAGGCGATCGGAGCCGCCTTCGGCAACACGGCCAGCTTGTTCGATCAGGCGATCCGAGCCACCTTCGGCAACACGGCCAGCTTGTTCGATCAGGCGGTCCGAGCCACCTTCGGCGACACGGCCAGTACGTTCGATCAGTCGATCGGAACCACCTTCAGCTACGGTTTTCAGCGGCTGGGCAATTTCGGCTGCACTGGAGCGCGCTTCGGATGTCAGGTGTTGCTCGGACGCAGGCAAGGCGAAAGCGTTGGCGGCCAGAAGGGACAGGGTCAGGGTCAGCAGATGGCGTTTCATGATTTCGGTGCTCCTCTCGGGGGCTGGAAAGTGGGTACGAAGCCAATGCTACGCCGCGTAACGCCAGAGAGAAGTTCATACGGGTAATGGTAACAATCGACCATATTGATAGAGGTTTTCAGGGCGTCTATTCCGGCCATTGCAGCCATGCAGGCAATCCGCTTGCCCGGTTGGCGGTGGGTAACATGTGCAGTCTGGTGAGACAAATTTCTGAGCAAGAGGCCAGGAAAAACTTCGCTATCATGGCGCCATCGATAAAACCTCACGGGTTTTCATCAGTCGGAGTTATGAGGCCATCGCTGCGCCTGTTTTCTGTCATGCCGCAAGGAGAAATACGCAATGACGCGTCCCGTCAGAATCCTCGTCTGGACCCTCGCCAGCCTGCTTACCGTGCTGGCGATCCTGGTGGTAGTGATTGCCACCTTCGACTGGAACCGCGTCAAGCCACTGCTCAATGAGAAGGTTTCCGAAGCCTTGCATCGGCCCTTCGCGATCAACGGCAACCTCGCCGTGCACTGGCGTACCGAGCCCGAAGAGGGCGGCTGGCGTGCCTGGGTGCCTTGGCCGCACTTCATTGCCGAAGACCTGACGCTGGGCAACCCCGAGTGGCTCAAGGAGCCGAAGATGGTCGGCCTTGAGCGCGTGGAGTTTCGCCTGGCGCCGCTGCCGCTGGTGTTCCAGCAGATCAGCATACCCCGCATCAACCTCACCAAGCCCACTGCCAGCCTCACTCGCCTGGCCGATGGCCGCGCCAACTGGGTCTTCGACTTCGGCCCCAAGGATGAGAACGCTGAACCTTCCAAATGGCAGCTGGACATCGGCGCCATCGGCTTTGACCAAGGCAACGTCAGCTTCGACGACCAGACCCTCAAAACCAGCATGAAGGTGCAGATTGACCCGCTTGGCAAGCCAATCCCGTTCAGTGAGATTGTCGGCAAGGCCAGCGCCGAGAAGGCCGGCGGTGCGCAGGACTATGCCTTCGCCCTCAAGGCTCAGGGCCGCTACAAAGGCCAGCCAGTGTCCGGCACCGGCAAGATCGGTGGCCTGCTGGCCCTGCAGGACGCCAGCCAGCCGTTCCCGCTGCAGGCCGACGTGCGCATCGCCGACACCCATGTGGTGCTCGCCGGTACCCTCACCGACCCGCGCAACCTTGGTGCCCTCGACCTGCGCCTGCGTTTGTCGGGTGCCAGCCTGGGCAACCTCTACCCATTGACCGGCGTCACCTTGCCTGACACCCCGGCCTATTCCACCGACGGCCACCTACGCGCCAACCTGCAGGCGGCGCAAGGGGCGTCGTTCAATTACCAGGGCTTCAACGGCAAGATCGGCGACAGCGATATCCATGGGGACCTGGCCTTCGTTGCCAGCCAGCCACGGCCCAGACTGTCCGGCAACCTGGTATCGAACCAGTTGCTGTTCAAGGACCTGGCGCCGCTGATCGGTGCCGACTCCAATGCCGAACAGAAGGCCCGTGGCGGTGCCAGCAAGCAGCCTGCAGGCAAGGTGCTGCCAGTGGAGGCGTTTCGCACCGAGCGTTGGCGGGCAATGGACGCTGATGTCACCTTTGCAGGCAAACGCATCGTGCACAGCGCGCAACTGCCGTTTACTGACCTGTCGGCCCATGTGGTGCTCGAAGACGGCCTGTTGCGCCTGGAGCCCCTGCGCTTTGGCGTGGCCGGCGGCAGCCTTGCCTCCAACATCCGCCTGGACGGGCGCAGCGTGCCCTTGCAGGGGCGCGCGAAGTTGACTGCGCGGGGCTTCAAGCTCAAGCAACTGTTCCCCACCTTTGCGCCAATGCAGACCAGCTTTGGTGAGCTCAATGGCGACGCCGACATCAGCGGCCGTGGCAACTCGGTAGCCGCCTTGCTGGGTACCGCCAGTGGCGACCTGCGCATGCTGATCAACGATGGCGCCATCAGCCGTAGCCTGATGGAAATCGCCGGGTTGAACGTGGGCAACTATGTGGTCGGCAAGCTGTTTGGTGACGAGGACGTGAAGATCAACTGTGCGGCAGCCGATGTAGGCATCAAGGATGGCCTGGCGACTACGCGGCTGTTCATCTTCGATACCGAGAACGCGATCATCTACATCGACGGCACGGCGAATTTCGCTTCCGAGCAACTGGATTTGAACATCACCCCGGAATCGAAAGGGCTGCGGTTGTTCTCGCTGCGTTCCCCCCTGTATGTGCGCGGACCGTTCGCCAAGCCGAACGCCGGTGTGCAGGCATTGCCGCTGGCGTTGCGTGGCGCAGGGATGGTTGCGCTGGGGGTGGTGGCAGGGCCGGCGGCTGGGTTGCTGGCGCTGATTGCGCCCAGCAGCGGGGATGACCCTAACCAGTGCACACCGTTGTTGCAGCAGATGAAGGCAGGCAAGGCGCCGGCGGCGGTGAAAGCGCGGAAATAGCAAGGGGCCGCAAAAGCGGCCCCTTGAGGGTGTCAGAAATCAAAGGCCTTGCAACAGGTCGGACATATCGTCCGCGTGCTCCTCTTCCTGCGCCAGGATATCTTCGAAGATACGACGGGTAGTCGGGTCTTTATCCCCGATGTACTGAATGATCTCGCGGTAGCTGTCGATGGCAATCCGCTCTGCCACCAGGTCTTCCAGCACCATCTCTTTCAACGAGTTGCCGGCCACGTACTGGGCATGCGAGTGCTTGGTCAGGTTGTCAGGGTTGAAGTCCGGCTCCCCGCCCAGTTGTACGATACGCTCGGCCAGCTTGTCGGCATGTTCGGCTTCCTGGTTGGCATGTTCCAGAAATTCCTCTGCAGCCACACTGGCTTTGATGCCGCTGGCCATGAAGTAGTGGCGCTTGTAGCGCAGCACACAGACCAGCTCGGTGGCCAGCGATTCATTAAGCAGGCGCAGGATCTGTTCACGGTCGGCGTGGTAACCCTCGGTCACTGCGCCTTGCTCCACATGCTGGCGTGCACGCTCGCGCAGGGTTTTCACATCGGTCAGTTCAACATTGCTCATGGTTATCTCCAGCAGGGGTCAGGGTCGGGTCGGAACACAGGCTTATGCGCCATGCAGGGCGTCGCTGTCCTCCTGGCGTTGCTTGCAGGTCTTGAAGCCTTTGGCATCGACATGGCCGGTGGCATCGAAGCGCACGTAATAGGGCTGCTGCTTGCCGTCGCGGTTGAGGATGTAGTCGTTGCAGGTGCCCCCGTGCGGCAGGTCGATCACGCTCGACGGACTGCCGCCAATGGCGATGACCTTCTGCATGGTCATACCGTTCTCCACCTGCTTGACCAGCGGCTCATCGCGGTAGGTGACGTAATCCACCGGGTTTTCCGGGCGGCTGCCGCAGGCGGCCAGGGTGGCGCTTGCCAGAAGGATTGCCAGGGTCTGCTTGTACATGGTCCCGCTCCTTGCAAAGGGTCTGTGTGGTTTTGAACCACAGCGCGCGCCAGGAGTTCGATTGCGATGGTCATGATGGCCGCTGTAGTGTTGGCTCGTCGTACACGCAAAGGAGCTGCGGCAATGCAGCAGGATTTGGCAACGCGATACCCGCTGGTGCTGGTGCCGGGCATGCTCGGGTTTGTCCGGATGGTGCTCTACCCCTACTGGTTCGGTATTGTGCCGGCCTTGCGCAAGGGCGGGGCCCAGGTGTTTCCGGTGCAGGTTTCGCCGCTGCATTCCAGCGAGGTACGCGGCGAGCAGTTGCTGGCGATCATCGACGATATCTGCCAACGTACCGGCGTCGACAAGGTCAACCTCATCGGCCACAGCCAAGGAGCCCTGAGTGCGCGTTACGCAGCGGCCAAACGGCCCGGGCGAGTGGCTTCGGTCACCTCGGTGGCCGGGCCCAACCATGGTTCTGAACTGGCCGACCACCTGGAACGCACGGCACCGGGCGATTCACCCCAGGGGCGCATCCTCAAGGCCGTGCTGCATGGGTTTGCCGTGCTGCTGGTGTGGCTGGAAACCGGCTGGCGTCGCGACCCGCTGCCGGTAGATGTGCACGCCTCGCACCAGTCGCTGACCAGCGCCGGGGTGGCACTGTTCAACCAGGCTTATCCACAGGGCCTGCCGCAAACCTGGGGTGGGGAAGGGGCCTATGAGGTCAATGGCGTCCGCTATTACTCCTGGTCTGGCACCTTGCAGCCCGGCCTGACAGACCAGGGGCGCAACCGCTTCGACGGCAGCAGCCGCTTCTGCCGCCTGTTCGCACGCAGTTTCATCAAGGAAAAGGGCCATTGCGACGGCATGGTCGGGCGTTTCAGTTCGCACCTGGGGCAGGTGATCGGCGACGATTACCCGCTCGATCACCTGGACATCGTCAACCAGTCGCTCGGTGCCGTGGGCAAAGGCGCGGAGCCGGTGCGGCTGTTCACCGAACATGCCGCCCGGCTCAAGGCGGCGGGGCTTTAGCTCAAGTGCCTTGGCGGCGGATCGGCGTGGTCCAGCGTTCGGCCAGCACTACGCCGGCCAGGGTCAGCAAGCCGCCGACCAGGTGGTAACTGGCCAGTTGTTCGTCGAGCACCACGGCGGCGATCAGCGCGGTGACCAGCGGCAGCAAGTTGAAGAACAGTGTGGTGCGGCTGGGCCCCAGGCGGTGCACGGCCTGCATCCACACCAGTGGCGCGATCATCGAAGCCAGGACGCAGGCATACAGGACCAGGCCGATGTTGTGGCTGTTCAGGCCGGTCTTGTCTGACAGCACGAACAACGGCAGCAACACGACGATGGCCACCAGCACCTGCAGGTACAGCAGCTGCATCGGCGGCAGGCGCAGCTGCCATTTCTTCAGCAGGAAGCTGTACAGCGCATAGGCCAAGGTTGCCACCAGCATCAACAGGTCGCCGCTGTTCAGCCCTTGCTGTAGCAGGCTGGCGGGGCGGCCGGCACTGACCACTTCAAGCACGCCAAAGAATGACACCACTGCGCCCAGCAAGGCACCGTAGCTCAGGCGCTGGCCCAGCCAGGCGATGGACAGCGCCAGTGACATCAGCGGCATCAGCGAGAGGATGATGCCCATGTTGGTGGCACTGGTGATGCCGGCGGCGAAGTAGGCCAGGCTCTGGTACATCGCCATGCCCAGCACGCCGAGCACGAACACCTTGGCCAGGTGCGGGCGGATGGCTGCACGGTTGCGCCACACGGCGGGCAGCAGGAACGGCGTAAACAGCAAGGCGGCCAGCAACCAGCGGTAGAAGCCGATCTCCGCAGGGTGGATGGCACCGGCGGACATCTTGGTGACCACGGTGTTGCCGGCCCAGATGAGGATGGCGGTGAGGGGGAACAGGTAGTTCATGCAGCAGGATACTCGTTGGGGGCTGGATTGGGGCTGCTTTGCAGCCCTTCGCGGGTGAACCCGCTCCTACGGGGGGACACGGGCCTGGAGGCTGGCGCAGATCCTGTGGGAGCGGGCGAGCCCGCGAGGGCCTGCAAGGCAGGCCCTCGATAGGCCTGTATTATCGAATGTCTGTTAACAAGCCTATACTTCTATCCAGACAATCGACCCTGCAAAGCAGACAGCATGCCGCGCAAATACCTTGATATCCCCCAGTTCACCCAACTGCCGGCCCCGGTGTACTTCCGCCACGACGAGTTCGTTGCCGACACCCACAGCGCCGTGCACCAACACGCTTGGGGCCAGCTGAACTACACTGCCCACGGCGTAATGCATCTGGATGTGGCCGGCCAGCGCTTCCTGTCACCGCCGCACTACGCCGTTTGGGTGCCGCCCGATACCGAGCACGGCTGCTACAACCCCCAGGCCATCGTCTACCGTTCCATCTATCTTGACCGCAGCCTGTGCGCAGCGCTGCCACCGCACCCGTGCAGCCTGATGATCAGTGACATCCTCAAGGCCATCCTCGGTGACTTCGCCCGGCGCAATCTCAAGGTGGCCGAGGACGAGCGTGACCAGCGCCTGGTACAGGTACTGCTTGACCAGTTGCTGCTGGCGCCCACCCTGGCCTGCTACCTGCCGTTTGCCCACAGCGATGGCTTGCGCCAAGTGCTCGACGCGCTCAGCGCCGAGCCGGGGGACAACCGCCCGCTGGCCGACTGGGCCGCACGCGTACACGTCAGCGAACGCACCCTGGCCCGCCAGTTTCTGCGCGAGCTGGGCATCAGCTTTGGCGAATGGCGCCTGCGCCTGCGTTTTCTGCGTGCCATCGAAGCGCTGGAAGCCGGCCTGCCGATTCAGACCATCGCCTTCGACCTTGGCTACAGCAGCGCCTCGGCGTTCATCGCCATGTTCCAGCGCCAGGCCCGGTGTACGCCCGAGCAGTACCGCCGGCAAGCACGGGCGGGGCGCTGAACATTCTTGGCTACACTCAGCTCGACCCCCGTGCATCGGGCGCGGAGCCAAGGAGACCACTCCATGAAAGTGCTGCAAATCCCGTTACTGGCGCTGGCGGTGTTGTTCAGTGCCCAAGGTTTCGCTGCCAATACCGCGCAGCAGGAAAAAATGAAAACCTGCAACGCCGACGCCACTGCCAAGGCCCTCAAGGGCGATGAACGCAAAGCGTTCATGAGCACGTGCCTGAAAAAGGATGTGCCACAAACCCAGCAAGAGAAAATGAAGACCTGCAATGCTGACGCCACCACCAAAGCCCTCAAGGGGGATGAGCGCAAGGCCTTCATGAGCGATTGCCTGAAGAAGAAATGACCTGCGCCTATGCCTGCGCCGCCAAGGCTGGCAGACTGCGGCATTCCCGCCGTCTGCCGTCGAGCCTGTATGACCTTTACCCCCCGTCAGATCACCCTGGCCAGCCTGATCATCGTCATGGCCGGGCTGCTGCTGGCTTTGCCCCTGAAGTTGCTGCCCAGCCTGCTGGCCGGTCTGCTGGTGTTCGAACTGGTCAACATGCTGACCCCGCGCCTGCAACCGCTTCTTGCTGGCCAACGCGCGCGCTGGCTGGCCGTGGCGCTACTCGGCACGCTGGTGGTCAGCACCCTGACACTGCTGATTGCCGGTGCCTTCAGCTTCCTGCTGCACGAGGCGGAAAACCCCGGCGCCTCGTTGGACAAGTTCATGGCCTTGGTCGAGCGAGCCCGCAGCCAGTTGCCCCCTTTCATCGAGGGCTACCTGCCTGCCAGTGCCGCAGAGTTCAAGGTGGCCATCGGCGACTGGATCAAGAGCCATCTGAGCGATTTGCAGCTGGTGGGCAAGGGCATGGCGCACATGTTCGTGACGATGCTCATCGGCATGATCCTCGGCGCCATCATCGCTTTGCAGCGCATTCCCGATATTTCCCGGCGCAAGCCCCTGGCGGCGGCGCTGTTCGAACGTCTTAGCCTGCTGGTGAAGGCGTTTCGCAACATCGTGTTCGCGCAAATCAAGATCTCGCTGCTCAATACAATCTTCACCGGCATTTTTCTGGCCGTGGTGATGCCACTGTTCGACGTACACCTGCCGCTGACCAAGACGCTGATCGTGCTGACCTTCCTGCTGGGCTTGCTGCCGGTGATCGGCAACCTGATGTCCAACACCTTGATCACCATCGTCGGCCTGTCGCTGTCGATCTGGGTGGCGGCAGCGGCGCTGGGTTACCTGGTCGTCATCCACAAGATCGAGTACTTCCTCAACGCGCGGATCGTGGGTGGGCAGATCAGTGCCAAGGCGTGGGAATTGCTGCTGGCGATGCTGGTATTCGAGGCGGCGTTCGGGCTGCCTGGTGTTGTGGCGGGGCCCATCTACTATGCCTATCTGAAGAGCGAGCTGAAGCGGGCGGAGCTGGTCTGATCATGTATTGGCCTGTACCGGCCCTTTCGCGGGTAAACCCGCTCCTACGACGGCCTGCGGTCAATCACCGATGTGTGTCCCCCCCGATCGGTGTGTAGGAGCGGGTTTACCCGCGAATACGGTAGCGGCGGCAACGGTGAACGGCGGGTGGAGATTGGCCAGCAGGCCCGGCCCGTTCGCGGCTACAGGCTAAACGACAAATCAGGCCGCGCCGTAACGCTTGCGCGCCTCGATGGCCAGCCCGCTACCAATGCTGCCAAAGATGTTGCCTTCCACATGCCGCGCATTCGGCAGCATCGCCGAAACACTGTTGCGCAGCGCCGGAATGCCGCTTGAACCACCGGTGAAGAACACCGTATCGACTTGGTCTTCGCTTACCCCAGCCTTGGCCAGCAGTTCGGTCACGCTACCGCGCACGCGCTCCAGCAGGCCTTCGATCGCCTCTTCGAACAGCGCGCGGGTCAGTTCCGCAGTCAGCTCGGGCTCGACGCGGCGCAGGTCGATGTGGCGGCTGTCATGCTCGGTCAGCTCGATCTTGCTGGCTTCCACTTCCATCGCCAGCCAGTGCCCGGCGCGTTGTTCGATCAATTTGAACAGGCGATCGATACCGAAGCTGTCCTCGATGTCGTAGCGCATGCTGCCCAGCGCCAGCTGTGACTTCTGCGAGTACAAGGCGTTGATGGTGTGCCAGGTGGCCAGGTTGAGATGGTAGCTGGTCGGCATCAGCGCACCGCTCTTCATGCGGCTGCCGTAGCCAAACAACGGCATCACGCCCTGCAGGCTCAGTTGCTTGTCGAAGTCGGTACCGCCAATGTGCACACCGCCGGTGGCGAGGATGTCGCTTTGGCGCTCGGCGACCAGATGGCGCTCGGGCGACAGGCGGATCAGGGTGAAGTCCGAGGTACCACCGCCGATGTCGACGATCAGCACCAGTTCTTCGCGGCTGATGCTCGACTCATAGTCGAAGGCCGCGGCAATCGGTTCGTACTGGAACGACACGTCCTTGAAGCCGATTTTGCGCGCCACTTCGGCCAAGGTGTCCTCGGCCTCCTGGTCGGCAGCCGGGTCTTCGTCGACGAAGAACACCGGGCGGCCCAGCACCACCTGGTCGAATTCACGGCCAGCGGCGGCCTCAGCGCGCTTCTTGAGCTCGCCGATGAACATGCCCAGCAGGTCCTTGAACGGCAGGGCGCTGCCCAGCACGCTGGTGTCGTGCTTGATCAGCTTCGAGCCCAGCAGGCTTTTCAGCGAGCGCATCAGGCGGCCTTCGTAGCCTTCCAGGTACTCGTGCAGCGCCAGGCGGCCATACACCGGGCGCCGCTCTTCGATATTGAAGAACACCACCGAGGGCAAGGTGATCTTGCCGTCTTCCAGGGCTATCAGCGACTCGACGCCAGGCCGATGCCAACCGACGGTGGAGTTGGAGGTGCCAAAGTCGATGCCCAGGGCGCGGGCCGGGGATACGTCAGACATGGGAAATGGGCTTCCGGAGGCAAAACGGCCGCGCAGTGTATGCCAGTTGGCTACAGAATCAAGACCAGTCGTCTGCCTTGAAGCAAACCCAAGTCGGTCTTGAAAGGCTATGCTTGACCCCTATCTTCAGTTGCAACATGCACATTCACATTGGTGATCCATAAATGGACTTCAAAGACTATTACAAGATACTCGGCGTAGAGCCCACTGCGGACGACAAGGCGATCAAGGCCGCGTACCGCAAACTGGCGCGCAAGTATCACCCCGATGTCAGTAAGGAGCGCGACGCCGAGGAGAAATTCAAGGAGGCCAACGAGGCCTATGAGGTGCTGGGCGACGCGCAAAAACGTGCCGAGTTCGATGAAATCCGCAAGTACGGCGGCCAGCATGGCCGGCCGTTCCAGGCACCACCGGGCTGGGAAAACCGCGGCGGTGGCGGCGGCTTCGAAGGCGGCGACTTCTCCGACTTCTTCAGCTCGATCTTCGGTGGGCGCAGTGCGGGTGGCAACCCCTTCGGTGGCGCCCGGCAGCAGCAACGCAGTGCCGGCAGGCGGGGGCAGGACGTGGAGCTTGAACTGGCAGTGTTCCTTGAAGAGACCCTGAGCAAGGAGTCCAAGCAGATCAGCTTCCAGGTGCCGCAAACCAATGCCATGGGCCAGCGCACCGGCTTCACCACCAAGACCTTGAACGTGAGGATTCCGGCTGGGGTGACCGACGGCGAGCGCATCCGCCTCAAGGGCCAGGGCGCGCCGGGCAGCGGTGGCGGGGCCAACGGTGACCTGTTCCTGACCATCCGCATGGCACCGCACCCGCTGTTCGATGTCGAAGGTCATGACCTGATCATCACTGTGCCGTTGGCACCGTGGGAGGCGGCCTTGGGCGCCAAGGTGGCGGTTCCGACCCTGGATGGCAAGATCAACCTGACCATCCGTCCTGACAGCCAGAGCGGCCAGCGCCTGCGTGTACCGGGCAAGGGCCTGGCGAACAAGCAAGGAGAGCGCGGCAACCTTTATGCGCAGCTCAAGGTGGTCATGCCGCCCGCGTCTGACGAATCTGCCCGCGAACTTTGGACCAAGCTTTCCGAGAAAGCTGCGTTCAACCCGAGGACACAATGGAGTAAGTGATCATGAGCAGCACCCTGATCGTTCAACTGGACATGCGTACCCTGTGTCAGGAAGCCGATGTCACGGCTGAATGCGTGATCGAAATCGTCGAACACGGCATTGTCGAACCTTCCGGGCGAACGCCGGAGGACTGGCTGTTTGACGATCAGGCGCCGTTGGTGACCAAACGAGCGGTGAAGCTGCACCAGGAGCTGGAACTTGAGTGGGAAGGGGTGGCGCTGGCGCTGGAGCTGCTGCAGGAAGTGCAGCAGTTGCGCAGTGAGAACAACATGCTGAAGCAGCGGCTGGGCCGGTTTATCCAGATGTAAGTTGCCTTGCCGGCATCTGTGGGAGCGGCCTTGTGTCGCGATGGGCTGTGCAGCAGCCCCAGATCTTTGCTCCACCGCAAAATTGCCGGGGCTGCTTTGCAGCCGTTCGCGACACAAGGCCGCTCCCCCAATGGAGCGCATTTCAGGTTGGTTCGGCGCCCGGGTTCAGCACCAGTTGCATGAAGGTCAGATCAAGCCAGCGGCCAAACTTTACACCCACCTGCGGCATCTGGCCGGTCACCACGAAGCCCAGCCGCTCATGCAGGCGCACCGACGCTGCATTGCCACGCTCGATCGCTGCCACCATCACATGCTTGCCACATCCGCGCGCGCGTTCGACCAGCGCCGCCATCAACTCCGGCCCGAGCCCTTTGCCACGCTGGTCGCTGCGCACGTACACCGAGTGCTCAACGGTCAGGCGAAAGCCCTCGAAAGGCCGCCAGTCGCCAAACGAGGCATACCCCAGCACGCCGGTTTCATCGACCGCCACCAGAATCGGGTAGCCCTGCTGCGCCCGCGCTTCAAACCAGGCCTGGCGGTTGCCGAGGTCCACCGGGGTTTCGTTCCAGATCGCCGTGGTGTTGAGCACCGCGTCGTTGTAGATGTCGAGTATGCCTGGCACATCGGTGGGCAGGGCATCGCGGATTTCGTAGCTCATGACAGCGTCTCGCAAGGTCGTTGCTCGCAGATTAAATGGTTACCAGCCCGCGTACACCTTCGGCTTGCATGTTTTCGCCGCGACCGCGCTGGATGATTTCGCCTCGGGCCATGACCAGGTACTGGTCAGCCAGCGCTTCGGCAAAGTCGTAGAACTGCTCCACCAGCAAAATCGCCATGTCGCCACGCTCGGCGAGGCGGCGGATAACCGCGCCGATTTCCTTGATCACCGACGGCTGGATGCCTTCGGTCGGCTCGTCGAGAATCAGCAGGCGCGGGCGGCTGGCCAGGGCGCGGCCGATGGCCAGCTGTTGCTGCTGGCCTCCAGACAGGTCGCCACCGCGGCGCTGTTTCATCTGCTCCAGCACAGGGAACAGTTCGTAGATGAAGGCCGGTACCTCGCGGGCTTCACGGGCGGGGAAGCGCGACAGGCCCATCAGCAGATTTTCCTCGACGGTGAGGCGCGGGAAGATCTCGCGGCCCTGGGGCACGTAGGCGATGCCGGCCTGTACCCGTTGCTGTGGTTTGAACGCGGTGATCGGCTTGCCTTCCCATTCGATGCTGCCATCGCGGGCGGGCACCAGGCCCATCAGGCAGCGCAGCAAGGTGGTCTTGCCCACGCCGTTGCGGCCCAGCAGGCAGGTCACTTCGCCGACCTTGGCTTCGAAGGACAGGCCTCGCAGGATGTGGCTGCCGCCGTAGTACTGGTGCAGGGTGTCGATCTTGAGCATGTGAGAGTTCCTGAAAGGGATGCTGTGCCTGGCCCGGCCTCTTCGCGGGTAAACCCGCTCCTACAGTGGGCGTAATGCCAGGGGGCGGTTCCCGTCGTAGGAGCGGGCTTGCCCGCGAAGAGGCCGGCACAGGCGCCAAAAATTCAAATCCGGTCACCGGCCCAGATACACCTCGACCACCCGCTCATCTGCCTGCACCTGCTCCAGCGAGCCTTCCGCCAGCACGCTCCCCTGGTGCAGCACGGTCACATGGTCGGCAATGCTGCCGACGAAGCCCATGTCATGTTCCACCACCATCAGCGAATGCTTGCCGGCCAGGCCCTTGAACAGCTCGGCGGTAAATTCGGTCTCGGCATCGGTCATGCCGGCCACCGGTTCATCCAGTAGCAGCAGTTGCGGCTCCTGCACCAGCAGCATGCCGATCTCCAGAAACTGCTTCTGCCCATGCGACAGCAAGCCGGCCTGGCGCTGGGCCAGCGGCAGCAGGCGTAGGGTGGTCAGCACTTCCTCGATGCGCTGGCGCTGGTCACCGCTCAGGCGCGCGGCCAGGCTGGCCCACACCGACTTGTCGGTCTTCAGCGCCAGTTCCAGGTTCTCGAACACGGTCAGCGCTTCGAACACTGTGGGCTTCTGGAACTTGCGGCCAATGCCGGCCTGGGCGATCTGGTATTCGCTCATGCGGGTCAGGTCGAGGGTGTCGCCGAAGTAAGCCGTGCCGCTGTCGGGGCGGGTCTTGCCGGTGATTACGTCCATCATCGTGGTCTTGCCGGCGCCGTTGGGGCCGATGATGCAGCGCAGCTCGCCCACCCCGATGTACAGGTTCAGCGTGTTGAGCGCCTTGAAGCCATCGAAGCTGACGCTGATGTCTTCCAGGCTCAGCACCGTACCGTGCCGGGTATCCAGGCCGGCCTTGCGGCTGTGGCCCAGGCCGATGGCATCGCGCCCGGCGCCGAGGTTGTCGAATACCGGTTCCAGCATGAACTCCGGGTGGACTGGGGGCACGCCTCTCATGGCTGGCTCCTTTTCTTCAACAGGCCGACCACGCCCTTGGGCAGGTACAGGGTAACGAGGATGAACAACGCGCCGAGGAAGAACAGCCAGAACTCGGGGAAGGCCACGGTGAACCAGCTTTTCATGCCATTGACCAGGCCGGCACCGAGCAGCGGGCCGATCAGCGTGCCGCGCCCGCCCAAGGCTACCCAGACGGCGGCTTCGATCGAGTTGGTCGGCGACATCTCGCTGGGGTTGATGATGCCCACCTGCGGCACGTACAGCGCACCGGCCAGGCCGCACAGCACGGCGCTCAGTACCCACACCAGCAGCTTGAAGCCGCGCGGGTCGTAGCCACAGAACATCATGCGGTTTTCAGCGTCACGCACCGCGGTGAGCAGGCGGCCGAACTTGCTGCGGGTCAGGCACCAGCACAGGTACAGGCTGGCCAGCAGCAGGCCCACGGTCAGCAGGAACAACACCGCGCGGGTGCCCTGGGCTGCAATGTCGAAGCCGAGGATGGTGCGGAAGCTGGTGAAGCCGTTGTTGCCGCCGAAGCCGGTTTCGTTGCGGAAGAACAGCAGCATGCCGGCAAAGGTCAGGGCCTGGGTCATGATCGAGAAGTACACGCCCTTGATCCGCGAGCGGAAGGCGAACCAGCCGAACACCAGCGCCAGCAGCCCGGGCGCCAGCACCACCAGGCACAGGGCCCAGGCGAAATGCTGGGTACCGGCCCAGTACCAGGGCAGCTCGGTCCACGACAGGAAGGTCATGAACCCGGGCAGGCCTTCGCCGGCGGCCTGCCGCATCAGGTACATGCCCATGGCATAGCCGCCCAGGGCGAAGAACAGGCCATGGCCCAGGGACAACAGCCCGGCATAGCCCCAGACCAGGTCCAGAGCCAGGGCGACGATGGCGTAACAGAGAATCTTGCCGACCAGGGTCAGGGTGTAGGCCGACACGTGCAGGGCATGATCTGCCGGCAGCAGTGAGCACAGTGGCAAAGCCACCAGCAGCAGGACGACGACGGCACCGATGGCAAGGGTCAGGCGTGGGCCGGCCTTTTGCGTAGCAGTGACAAGCAGTGGCTGGTTCATCAGTCGATTACCCGTCCCTTTAGGGCGAACAGGCCTTGCGGGCGTTTCTGGATGAACAGAATGATCAACGCAAGGATGAGGATCTTGCCGAGTACGGCACCGATCTGCGGCTCCAGCAGCTTGTTGGCGATGCCCAGGCCGAACGCGGCCCAGAGGCTACCGGCCAGTTGCCCGACGCCGCCGAGCACCACCACCAGGAATGAATCGATGATGTAGCTCTGGCCCAGGTCCGGGCCGACATTGCCCACCTGGCTCAAGGCCACGCCACCGAGCCCGGCGATGCCCGAGCCAAGGCCAAAGGCGAGCATGTCGACGCGCCCGGTGGACACGCCGCAGCAGGCGGCCATGTTGCGGTTCTGGGTGACTGCGCGCACGTTCAGGCCCAACCGGGTACGGTTGAGCAGCAGCCAGGTGAGCAGCACCACGGCCAGGGCGAAGCCGATGATGACCAGGCGGTTGTATGGCAGCACCAGGTTGGGCAGCAGCTGGATGCCGCCGGACAGCCAGGCCGGGTTGCTCACCTCGACGTTCTGCGCGCCGAACAGCAGGCGAATGGCCTGGATCAGGATCAGGCTGATACCCCAGGTGGCCAGCAGGGTTTCCAGTGGGCGGCCGTACAGGTGGCGGATAACCGTGCGCTCCAGCGCCATGCCTACCCCGGCACTGACGGCGAAGGCCACCGGCAGGGCAATCAGCGGGTAGAACTCGATGGCGCCTGGGGCAAAGCGCTGCAGCAGTACCTGGACCATGTAGGTACTGTAAGCGCCGAGCATCAGCATCTCGCCATGGGCCATGTTGATCACCCCAAGCAGGCCGAAGGTGATCGCAAGGCCCAGCGCTGCCAGTAGCAGGACCGAACCCAGCGACAGGCCGCTGAAGGCCTGGCCGAGCAGTTCGCCTACCAGCAGTTTGCGCTTGACCTGGGCCAGGCTCGTTTCGGCGGCTGTGCGCACGCCCGGGTCGCGTTCCGCATCGGGCTGCAGCAGGGCTTCGAGGCGGGTGCGGGCCAGCGGGTCGCCAGTTTCACCTAACAGGCGCACGGCGGCCAGGCGCACTGCTGGCTCGCTGGCGCCCAGTTGCAGGTTGGCCAGGGCCAGGCCGAGGGCGGCCTGTACGGCGGCGTCCGGCTCGGCGGCGAAGCGCCGGTCGAGGAAGGCCATTTGCGCGGGTTGTGCGCTTTTCTGCAATTGCTGGGCGGCGGCCAGGCGGGTGTCGATGTTGTCGCTGAGCAACTGATGGCTGGCCAGGGCGTTGTCGATCAGGCCGCGCAGGCGGTTGTTCAGGCGCACCTTGCGGGTGTCGTCGGCAGCGATGCGGCCTTGGCGCAGGTTTTCCAGCAGCGGCAGGCGCGCAGCATCGGGTTGTGCTGCCCAGCCTTCGAGCAGTCGGCCTTGCTCGGCGGGCTTGGCGGTGAGAAAGAATTCGCCCTCGCTGGCGTGGGTTGCCAGGGGGATTAGCAGCAGGAGGGTGAGCAGGAGTCTGAGCATGCGGGCAATCCTGGGAATCGGTGTTGGATTCTTCGCGGGTGAACCCGCTCCTACAGGGATTTCACCGGTGGGGATCCTGTAGGAGCGGGTTCACCCGCGAATGGGCTGCAAAGCAGCCCCATGCACTCAGTTACCTTTCACGGCGTAATCTGGCCGCTTGTCATTGCCCGGAATGAACGGGCTCCATGGCTGCGCCCGCAGTGGCTGCTCGGTTTCCCACACCACGCTGAACTGCCCGTCATCCTGAATCTCGCCAATCATCACCGGCTTGTGCAGGTGGTGGTTGGTCTTGTCCATGGTCAGGGTGAAGCCCGACGGTGCCTCGAAGCTCTGTCCGGCCAGTGCTTCACGCACCTTGTCGACGTCGGTGGACTTGGCTTTCTCCACCGCTTGCGCCCACATGTGGATGCCTACATAGGTGGCTTCCATGGGGTCGTTGGTCACGGCCTTGTCGGCACCTGGCAGGCCCTTGGCCTTGGCGTAGGCCTTCCAGTCGGCGACAAACTTCTGGTTGACCGGGTTATCCACCGATTCGAAGTAGTTCCATGCCGCCAGGTGGCCCACGAGCGGTTTGGTGTCGATGCCGCGCAGTTCCTCCTCGCCCACCGAGAAGGCCACGACCGGCACGTCGGTGGCCTTCAGGCCCTGGTTGGCCAGTTCCTTGTAGAACGGCACGTTGGAGTCACCATTGACTGTGGAAATGACAGCGGTCTTGCCGCCGGCAGAGAACTTTTTGATGCTGGCGACAATGGTCTGGTAATCAGCGTGGCCAAACGGTGTGTACACCTCTTCGATGTCCTTGTCGGCCACGCCTTTACTGTGCAGGAATGCGCGCAGGATCTTGTTGGTGGTGCGCGGGTAGACGTAGTCGGTGCCCAACAGGAAGAAGCGCTTGGCGCTGCCGCCGTCCTCGCTCATCAGGTATTCCACGGCCGGGATCGCTTGCTGGTTCGGGGCGGCGCCTGTGTAGAACACGTTCGGCGACATCTCTTCGCCCTCATACTGCACCGGGTAGAACAGCAGGCCGTTGAGTTCTTCGAACACGGGCAGAACGGACTTGCGCGACACGGAGGTCCAGCAGCCGAACACCACGGCCACTTTGTCCTGGGTCAGCAGTTGGCGGCTCTTTTCAGCGAACAGCGGCCAGTTGGACGCCGGGTCGACCACCACCGGTTCCAGCATCTTGCCGTTCACGCCACCCTTGGCGTTGATCTGCTCGATGGTCATCAGCGCCATGTCCTTGAGCGATGTCTCGGAAATGGCCATGGTCCCGGAAAGCGAATGCAGGATACCGACCTTGATGGTCTCGGCGGCCTGGATACTCCAGCTCAGGCCCATCGCCGCAATCGATGCGCTGAGGGTAAGGGCCTTGATCAGACTGCGACGCTTCATGTGCTCTCTCCGCTGAGTTTTTTATGGTGTTGGGCAAGCGGGGAGGGCGTTGCAAGGGGTGTGCCTAGTGGCGAAAGGTGCGGTTTAGAGGGGCTGTGCGAGGTGTTGGGGCGTTGGTTGGATCCAGGTTGGTGCCTGATGGATTTGTGTGCACAAGATTGGGGCCGCGGTGCGGCCCATCGCGACACAAGGCCGCTCCCACATCGGACGGTGTACACCGTGCCTTCTTGGGAGCTGCCCCCGAGGCCATCAGCCGTTGCGCACGGCCGTGCGGGGATGGCGCCTGCTGCGTACGAGCTGGTAGGTCACTGCCAGCACGACAAACCAGATTGGTGTCACCACCAGCGCTGAACGCGTATCCGCTTCCAGGCTCAGCAACACCAGGATGAACGCAAAGAACGACAGGCACACGTAGCACATGAAGCGCCCGCCCGGCATCTTGTAGTTCGATGCCTGGTGCAGCGCCGCGCGGTTTTTGCGGTACTTCAGGTATGACAGCAGGATCAGCGTCCACACGAACATGAACAGTACCGCCGACACGGTGGTGACCAGGGTGAACGCCTCGACCACGTTCGGCACCAGGTAGATCAGCACTGCACCGAGCAACAGGCAGGTGCACGAGAAGTACAGGCCGTTGGCCGGCACCGAACGGCTCGACAGTTTTTCAAAGGCCTTGGGCGCGTCACCTTCCTGCGACAGGCCGTAGAGCATGCGGCTGGTGGAGAATACGCCGCTGTTGGCCGACGAAGCCGCCGAGGTCAGCACCACGAAGTTGATGATGCTCGCTGCCGCCGGCAGGCCTGCCAGCACGAACAACTCAACGAATGGGCTCTTGCCTGGCACCACGTCGCGCCACGGGGTCACGGCCATGATCGCGATCAGCGCCAGCACATAGAACACGATGATGCGGATCGGGATCGAATTGATCGCCCGCGGCAGGGTGCGTTCCGGGTTCTTCGCTTCGGCGGCGGTGGTACCCACCAGCTCGATGCCGACGAAGGCGAACACGGCGATCTGGAAACCGGCGAAGAAGCCCATCAGGCCATGGGGGAACATGCCGCCGTCATTCCACAGGTTGGCCAGCTGGGCGGTGCGCCCGCTGGGCGAGGTGAAGCCGGTGATGACCATGTACAGGCCGGTAGCGACCAGACCGAGGATGGCAACGATCTTGATCAGGGCGAACCAGAACTCCATTTCGCCGAACATTTTCACTGTAACCAGGTTCAGCGACAGCAGCAGCCCTACGCAGGTCAGCGCCGGTATCCACTGCGGCAGGTCGGGGAACCAGAACTGCGTGTAGGCGGCGATCGCGACCACGTCGGCAATGCCGGTGACCACCCAGCAGAACCAGTAGGTCCAGCCAGTAAAGTAGCCGGCCCAGGGGCCGAGCAGATCGGCGGAAAAGTCGATGAACGATTTGTAGTTCAGGTTCGACAGCAGCAGTTCGCCCATGGCGCGCATGACGAAGAACAGCATGAAGCCGATAATCATGTAGACGAAGATGATCGATGGCCCGGCCAGGCTGATGGTCTTGCCTGAGCCCATGAACAGACCGGTACCGATCGCGCCGCCGATGGCGATCAGCTGGATGTGGCGGTTGGTCAGGTTGCGTTGCAGGTGCGGTTCATCTGTCGCTATGGGTGAGGTTTGCGTCATAGGCTGCAGTCTTCTTGTCAGAGGTAGCCGGCTAGGCTAACACGCGCGTTCCAGATCGGGGCGCGACAGATCGACTCTGCATTTTCGGCTCAGCATTTCGCCTGTACCGGCCTCTTCGCGGGTAAACCCGCTCCTACAAAGGCAACACGGTCCCTCGTAGGAGCGGGTTTACCCGCGAAGAGGCCAGCACAGGCAATACAAGGCTCAAGCGCTGGCCAAGACCCGGCGGCGCCTCACCACCAAACTATCCACCCCCCACATCACCACCATCGACACCCCCACCAGCGGGAACATCACCCCCAGTACCAGCATCACTGCCACCGCCGCCTTCCAGCGTGGCAGGTCATGACGCAAAGGCGGTACGCCCAGGCCGCCTTCAGGCCGGCGCTTCCACCACATCACCAGCCCGCTCACCGAACCCAGCAGAATCATCAGGCACACCAGCAGAATGATGATCTGGTTCAGCGCCCCGAACATCTTGCCTTCGTGCAGCATCACGCCCAGTTCGGTGGCGCGGGCGACCGGGCTGTAGTCGTGCCAGCGCACATCGGCCAGAACCTTGCCGGTGTATTGGTCGACATGCAGGGTGGCGTCGTTGCGCGGGTCGTCGGCGAACACGGCAATGGTGAACACCCCGTCGGCAGTGGTGGGCAGGGTAATGCTGTAGCCCGGCTCGACCTGACGCGAAGTGGCAATGTCTTCGACGTGCTGCACGCTCACCTGGGGCGCTGCGGGCATGTCCGACATCATGTGGTGCCCGGCGTGCTCGGCGTGTGCACCGGACTGTGGCATCGGCGTGTTTTCCATGGCCCAGGGCACGGTCTGGCGGTGTGCGCTGTTCAGCTCACGCGCCTGCTGGTCCGACTTGGGCACGTCGTTCCACATGGCTGCCGGGAAGCGGTTCCACAAATCAGCGTACTGCTTGCCCCACAAGCCGGTCCAGGTCATGCCGCTGATCAGCATCAACAACAGCAAGGCCGCACCCCAGAAACCGGTTACCGCGTGCAGGTCACGCCAGAGCAGCCGGCCGCGTGCCGTCAGCCGCGGCCAAAGCACGCCAGCGCCACTGCGCCCGCGCGGCCACCACAGGTACAGGCCCGATACCACCAGCACGATGCCCCAGCCCGCAGCCAGTTCCACCAGCCGGTCACCGACCGTGCCGACCATCAGCTCGCCATGCAGGGCGCGGGCGATGGCCTGCAGGTTCTGCTTGCCGTCCTGTTCGCCGAGGACCTTGCCACTGTATGGGTCGACGAACACGTTCAGTTCGCGCCCGCCGTCATGCACCACGAACTGCGCACTGCGCTCGGCGTTCAGTGGCGGCAAGTACTGGGCGATGTGGCCCTTTGGGTAGGCTTGGCGCACTTCAGCCAGCATCGTGTCTGCGCCCTGCCGGTGCTGGCCGGCCTCGACCACCATCAGGTCGCGGTACAGCAGCGGGTCGAGCTGGGGCTTGAACAAGTAGATGATCCCGGTGATTGCCAACAGGATCATGAACGGGGCCACGAACAGCCCCGCATAGAAATGCCAACGCCAGGCCAGGTTGTAGAAAGAGACGCGTGTTCCTCTCATGGGAACCTCCTTTTTGACCAGCTGAAAGGCGCAACCGAAGCTGCGCCCGTTGTTGTCAGAAGCTGAAGTCGACCTTGGTCCAGAAGGTCCTGCCTGGCTCGTTGACCGGCTGTGGATCTGTAGCCGGGTAGCCGAACCCGGCGTTCCCGGCCAGGTTCAAGTGCTCGGCGTAGGTTTTGTCGAACAGGTTGTCGACCCCTGCGCTTAGCTTGAGGTTGTTGTTCACCTTGTAGGCGCCGTTCAGGGAGAACACGCCGAAGCCGGCGCTCTTGTCGTAGTCCTTGCCGACGACGTTCCCTTGGTTTTCGGCAATGCGGTTCTGTGCCGCCACCAGCCGCCACAGTGCGCCGACGCTCCACGCATCGCGGCTGTAGGTCAGGCCCAGGCGGCTTTCCAGGGGAGGCATTTGAGGTAGCGCCTTGCCGTCACTGCTGTTCTTGCCCCAAGCGTAGGCAAGCGTGGCGTCGGCCTTCCAGTTGTCAGTCAGCTGGTAGGCGGCGCCCAGTTCGCCACCCATGATGCGGGCGTCGATGTTCTGCGCCTGCGAGGTGCTCATGCCCATCATGCCGGTGCGGTAGTCGAACAGGATGTAGTCGCGAATCTGCCCGACATAGCCCGAAGCCCAGGCCTCCAGGCGCTCGGTGCGGTACTGGATGCCGAAGTCGAGCTGGGTGGTTTTCTCTGGCTTGATGCCGTCGAAGGCGTTGGCTGCCCCGGCGGGTGCCAGCTTGGGTGAGAACAGCTCCCAGTAGTCGGGGAAGCGCTGGGCGTGGCCGAGGCCGATGTAGGTGGTGGCCGCAATGGCTGCCAGGTCGTGCTCGTAGCGGATGAAGCCGCTCGGCAGGGTGTCGGCACGGGTGTCGCCTCTGGTGGCGCTGGTTTTGCGGAAGTCACGCGCCGAGGCGCGGTCCAGGCGGGCGCCGGTTATCAAGCGGTCCTCGCCGCTGACGTACCAGGTCAGTTCGCTGAAGGCGCCGTAGTTGTGGAAGTCAGCGTCCTTGGTCCAGGCCTGGCCCTTGTGTGCGTCCACACCCATACCGCCACGCTGGCGATGTTCGTTGGTTTGCGCGTCTATGCCGCTGATCAGCTGCACGTCGGCCCAGCGCCAGGTGGCTTTGATGCGTGCGCCCATGGTGCGGCGGTCGACGTTGCTGACCATCGGCATGCCCATCATGCCGCTACCCGACGGCGTGCGCAGGCTGTAGTTATCCATCACATGGTCGGCGTAGTTGTAGTAGACCTGCGCCTCGACCTTGTCCAGCACCTCGCCGAGGTTGGACTTTTCAAAGCGCAGGCCCAGGCTTTCGCGCTTGAACTGCGAGCCGTCCATGCCGCGCCCGGCGTAGCGGGCTTCGCCATCACCCTTGCCGGCAGTCAGTTCCAGCAAGGTGTCCTGGTCGGGTGTCCAGCCGAGGGCGACATCGCCGTTCCACTTCTCCCAGCGCGACGGCACGGTGTCGTCGTTGCCGTCGTGGTAGTCGTCCGAGCGTGACTGGTTGCCGACGAAGCGGGCATAGGCCTGACTGTTGCCGGCAGCGGCATCCAGTACCTTGTCGAAACGGCCGTTGGAGCCGGCCAGCAGGCTTGCGTTGACGCGGCTGCCGAGGGTGCCGAATTTCTCCGGTTCGCGCTCGAAAAGGATGGTGCCTGCCGAGCCGCCGGGCCCCCAGATGACGCTCTGCGGGCCTTTGATCACGGTCAGGCGGTCGTAGGTTTCTGGCGAAATATAGGACGTGGGCGCGTCCATGCGATTGGGGCAGGCTCCAAGCATCAGGCCACCGTTGGTGAGGATGTTCAGGCGCGAGCCGAACATGCCGCGCAATACCGGGTCGCCGTTGGTGCCGCCGGCACGGATCGCCGAGAAGCCGGGGATGGTCTTCAGGTAGTCGGCGCCGTCGCTGGCCGGCACTGGCTGGCGCGGGTCTTTCGGGTTGGTGACCACGGTCAGCGGCGAACTCGGGGCCACGGCGGTGATCACCGTCGGGCTCAGCTCGGGTGCGTCGTGCATATGGTCTTCATGGCCAGGGTCGGCGGCCAGGGCCATGGGCGCGAGCAGCGAGCCGCACAGGGCGGCGATGGTCCCACGCAGGGACAAGGCAAAAACAGGGGTGCAGCCGGACATAATGATTCCAGTCGATCAGTCATGAGTTAGCGCGAAGCCTCCTGGCTTCGTGCGCAAAATGTGGTTTCAGACGTTGATCGAAGAAGGCGGGGCGCGGCTGCGCGCACCAGGGAATACAGCCTGCCGGGCATGGCCCTGGTGCGTTGGCGCAAGCAGGTGGGTGGTGGGGACGATGCTGCCGGCGCTGAGCGGGCTGAGGGCCTGGGGCAGGGCCGGGCAGTTGAACAACAGGCTGCAGTAACCGCACTTTTCCCACATCACATGCAACTGGCCATCGCCGCCGTGGCCGTGATGGGCGTCGCCGCCATGCTGATGGGCAGCCGCCATCGGCATGTCCATCGGCATGTTCATGCCCGCGTGGTGGTCCATCGGCATCGACTGGGAAATCAGCGGGCCGATGAAGATCATCCACATGGCGAACAGGCTCAGCCATCCGCCACCGGCGCGCCTGAGGTCAGGGCGGGTGGTACGGCCGATGCTGTGGCGCGGCAGGCTCATGGCGCGTGCCTGTCAGCAGGTATCAGTGCGCGTGTTCGTGGGCTTGCGGCTGGTCCGCAGGCGCCTGCTTCTGCACGGCCACTTCGACGGTGATGTCGCCGGCCTTTTCGAAGTGCAGGGTCAACGGGAAGCGTTTGCCTTCGCTGAGCAGGCTACGGTCCTTGGGCTGCATCAGCATCACATGGTAGGCACCGGGGGCAAAGGTCAGGTCCTTGCCGGCAGGCACTACCACGCTGGGCACCTGTTGCATCTTCATGGCGCCAGTGGCGCTCATGGCATGCTCATGCAGTTGCGCATCATCGCTGATGGGGCTGTCGACGCTGAGCAGGCGGTCATCAGCCTGGCCATTGTTGTGCACCACGAAATACGCGGCGACGTTAGGCGCGTTGGGTGGCAACTGCAGCGACCACGGGTGGGCAATGTGCAGGTCACCCACGCTGTATTCGTGGGCATTGGCAAAGGCGCCCGGCAGCAGCAGGGCGGCCATGACGAGGGCGTGCTTGAGCATGGTGAATCTCCGTTTCCGTTCTGGTTCAGGCAGACAGCATGATGAACTCAGGCTAGTGGAGAGGCACGAGGGTTTAGCCCAGGCCAGAGCTGGCGGGGCGTGGGTGTGTACTTGGCAGGTGGCGGCAGCAGCCCGCTGAGCAGTGTCGGCGGGTTGTGCAACTGTGGCGGGTAGCCGGGCAGGGCCAGCAGCGGCACGGCACCGGAGCAGCACCAGCAGTTCATCATGCCGACGCTGTCGTCACTTTGCGGGCCTAGGTCGATCTTGGCCAGGGCCTGAACGTCGACGTTGGCCTTGTTGGCCATGCTGGAACAGAAAGCCCCCCACAGCAACTGCTCGGCCGGGCCCTTGGGCGCAGCAGAAGACAGCGGCATGGCCAGCAGGTTGAACAGCACTGCAAGGCAGGCTATCCAGGCAATGTGCCGACGTGGGGGCATGGAGAGATCCGGTCAGGAATCGTGGTGGCTATTGTACGGCGGAGTATAGGTAAAAATGCCGGGGTGCGGTGAAGTGACGCAGGTGGTCTGGTAATGGGGCGCAAAGCGCCCCCAGCATTTTCAAGCCTTGCCGCGCCCCATAAGCCCACGCACGGTCTCCTGCAGATCCGCGGGCAACACCACCACCTTGGCATTGCTGCTCCCCGCCAGGTTCTCCATCGCGCCCACATAGCGTTCGCCCAATAGGTACATCGCCGGTACGGTCTCGTTGCCCACCGCTTCCTTCACCAGCGAAATCGAGCGCGCCGAGGCCTCGGCCAGGCTGATCTGTGCCTCGGCATCCAGCCTGGCCGCCTGCAGGCGCGCTTCTGCTTCGAGGATCGCCGCCTGCTTGGCCCCTTCGGCGCGGGTAACGTCGGCCTTGCGCTCACGTTCGGCCGCGGCCTGGCGTTCCATGGCCAGCTGCATGTTTTCCGAAGGTTTGATGTCTTGAATCTCCACCGAGCGTACGGTCACGCCCCAGTCTTCGGTCTGCTCGGACATTGCATCGCGCAGACGAGCCTTGATCTGCTCGCGGCTGGATAGCGCCTCGTCGAGGTCCATTGCACCGACGATGGCGCGCAGCGAGGTCATGGTCAGGCTGGTGACGGCGAACGAGAAGTCCTGCACGCCATACGAGGCTTTCTGCGGGTCGACTACCTTGGCGAAACACAGGGCGTTGGCGACGATTACCGCGTTGTCTTTGGTGATGATTTCCTGCTGCTGCACATCGAGGATGATGTCCTTGGTCGGCAGGCGGTAGGCGACCACGTCCATGTAGGGGATGACAATGTTCAAGCCCGGCTTGAGGGTGCTGTGGTAGCGGCCCAGGCGCTCGACGATCCACTCCTCGCCCTGGGGCACGATGCGCACCCCCTTGAACACGGTGATCAGGACGAACAGGGCGATGGCGCCGACGACGATGAGGCTGGTCATGTTGCAAAATTCCTTTTAATGCGGATTCAGGCCCGGATAACGCGGGCGGTGTTCCCCTCAATGGCGGTCAGGCGTACCCGCTCGCCGACGGCGATCTGGCTATCGGCGACGCAGGTCCATTCTTCGTTGCCGAGGATCGGCTTCTGAAAGCGTACGCGGCCTTTCTGGAACTCCGACACGGGAGCGGTCAGCAGGCCCACTTCGCCGATCACGCTGTCGGCAGTCCAGCGCACATCCGGTTGCTTGCGCCGGAACACTTTGAACCACAGTACGGTGGTGGCCGACGATAGCAGTACCCACAGCAGGACCTGCATGTCCAGTTGCAGGCTGGGTGCGGCGAGCGAGATCAGCGAGACCAGCACGGCGCCGATGCCGAACCAGAGTATGAAGAACGTTGGCAGGACCAGTTCAAGCAGGATCAGCGCGATGCCGAAGACCAGCCAGATCCACCATTGCATTTCCATATGGGTGAAACCTTCCGGGGGAGGGGCGTCGAGTTTAAGGCAGCAGAGCGGCAACGGGCCACTGGGTTGGTTGGAAGAAAAGTCTGAAGTCTTTGTAGGAGTGCCTTTGTGTCGGGAAAGGGCAGCGCCTAGAGGGCGAGCGCTGTTGCCAGGTCCACCAGTGAGTCGAATGTCCGGTCCACCTCCGGTAGTGTCGGACGTTTCAGGACGAGCACCGGCACGCCAAGCTCCCGCGCCACTTCCAGCTTCGGCTCGGTCGCCACACTGCCGCTGTTCTTGCTGATCAACACATCGATGTGGCGGCGCTGGAACAACGCCCGCTCATCCTCGATATGGAACGGCCCACGTGCGCCAATCACTTCACAGCGCTCGTTGCCAGGGCACGCCTCCAGCGCACGCAAGGTCCAGAACTGCTCTGGCGGAATCTCGTCCAGGTGCTGCAGCGGCTCGCGTCCTAGCGTGAACAGTGGCCTGCGGAACGGCTTCAGTGTTTCGATCAACCCTGCCCAATCCTCGACTTCTCGCCAGTCGTCCCCCGCTTGCGCCTGCCAGGCGGGGCGGCGCAAGGCCCAGCACGGGATGCCGGCGTTGCGTGCGGCGCTGGCGGCATTGCGGCTGATTTGCGCGGCATAGGGATGGGTGGCGTCGATCAGCAGGGTGATGCCCGCTTCGCGCAGGTAGCGGGTCAGGCCCTCGACACCGCCATAGCCCCCGACCCGCACCTGGCATTCCAAGCCCTGCGGCACGCGGCCGATACCGGCCAGGCTGTAGACATGTCGAGGCCCGAGCCGGCGGGCGATAGCCAGGGCTTCAGTGACCCCCCCCAGCAACAGGATGCGCGCAGTCATTGCACACCCGCCTGGCCGACGATGCCGCCTTGGCGGTCGATGGCGAACACTTCCACGTGCACCTGCGCCGGCACGACGCTACGGGCGAAGGCCAGGGCGTGGGCACACACCGCGTCACCCAGGGCAATGCCGGCCGCATGAGCCAGGGCGAGCGCTTGCTGGCTGGTGTTGGCGCTGCTGATGGCAGCCTGCAACGCCTCGTCAGCGCCAATGTCTGCGGCCCAACCTGCCAGTTGCGGCAAGTCGATGCTGGAGTGACGGCTGTGCAGGTCCATGTGCCCGGCGGCCAGTTTGCTGATCTTGCCGAAGCCGCCGCACAGGGTCAGGCGCGGCACCGGTACCTTGCGCAGGTGCTTGAGCACCGCGCCGACGAAATCGCCCATTTCGATCAGGGCGATTTCCGGCAGACCGTAGACGCGGCGCATGGTGTCTTCGCTGGCATTGCCGGTGCACGCGGCTATGTGCGTGTAGCCATTGGTGTGGGCCACGTCGATGCCTTGGTGGATCGAGGCAATGTAGGCCGCGCAGGAGAACGGCCGCACGATGCCGCTGGTGCCGAGGATCGACAGCCCACCGAGAATGCCCAGACGCGGGTTCATGGTTTTCAGGGCCAGTTGCTCACCACCTTGCACATTGACCGTGACCTCGAAGCCGCCAAGGTAGCCGCACGCGTCGGCAAGGTGTTGCAGGTGTTCACTGATCATGCGCCGAGGCACCGGGTTGATGGCCGGTTCACCCACCGCCAGCACCAGCCCCGGCCGGGTCACCGTGCCCACGCCGCTGCCGGCGACAAAACCAATGCCAGGTTCTGCCAGCAGGCGCACCTGGCTATAGAGCAGGGCCCCGTGGGTCACGTCCGGGTCGTCACCCGCATCCTTAAGGGTGCCGGCCTCGGCGCACTCGCCGATCAGGCGGCAGAATTCCAGGCGCATCTGCACAACCTTGCCTTTGGGCAGGGTGATGTCCACTGCATCATCACGCTGCCCGGTGAGCAGCAGCTTGGCCGCTGCCAGGCTGGTGGCGGTGGCGCAGCTGCCGGTGGTAAGGCCGCTGCGCAGAGGCGCGGGCTGTTCGCGGGTTTCTTCACGCATCGGCGGGTTTCAGCACTTCCAGAAGGGTGATCGGCAGCGCCTGGCGCCAGGTGTCGAACGCACCCAAGGGCTGGGCATGAGCGACATGGATACGGGTCAGCTCACCACCGTGCTGTTCGCGAAAGTGCGCCAGGGTCAGTTCGCTTTGCAGGGTGACGGCGTTGGCCACCAGGCGGCCGCCGGGGCGCAGGCTTGCCCAGCACAGGTCCAGTACACCTGTGCGGGTAACGCCGCCTCCGATGAAGATCGCATCCGGTTGTTCCAGGCCTTGCAGCGCCGCTGGCGCTTGGCCGCGAACCAGTTGCAGGCCGGGTACACCCAGTGCATCGCGGTTATGCTCAATCAAACCCTGGCGACCTTCGTCGGCCTCGATGGCCAGGGCACGGCATGACGGATGGGCGCGCATCCATTCGATGCCGATCGAGCCGCAACCCGCGCCCACATCCCACAACAGTTCGCCAGGCTGCGGTGCCAGGCGCGCCAGAGTGATGGCGCGGACATCACGCTTGGTCAACTGGCCATCGTGCCGGAATGCGGCGTCCGGCAACCCGGCCAGCCGGTGCTGGCGGGGGGCATCCGGTGTAGCCAGGCATTCGATGGCGACCAGGTTGAGCGCCGCGATACCGGTGTGCGGCCAGTCCTGGGCGGTGCCGGCCAGTGCACGTTCGTCCACGCCCCCCAAGTGCTCGAACACCTGCAGGCGGCTTGGGCCGAAGCCGTGCTCGCGCAGCTGCGCGGCAATTGCCGCCGGGCTGTCGCCATCGTTGCTCAGCACCAGCAGGCGCATGCCGCTGTACAAGTGGGCATTGAGCGCCGCCAGGGGGCGGGCCACCAGCGACACCACCTGCAGGTCCTGCAGCGGCCAGCCCAGGCGGGCAGCGGCCAGGGCGCTGGAAGAGGGCATCGACAGCACGCGCATTTCTGCAGCAGGCACCTGGCGCGCCAGGCTGGCGCCGACGCCGTAGAACATAGGGTCACCGCTGGCCAGTACGCACACCGGCTCGCCGCGCAGGTTCAACACCGGGGCCAACGAGAACGGGCTGGGCCAGGCCAGCTGTTCAGCGGTCACGCAACGTGGCAGCAAGGCCAGCTGGCGCGGGCTGCCGAAGACCCGCCCAGCGCCCAGCAGGGCGCGCCGGGCCTGTTTGCCCAGGCCGCTGAAGCCGTCTTCGCCGATGCCTACTACTGTCAGCCAGGGTGTCATGTATTTCGATCCGCCATTTTTGGGGCCGCTTCGCGCCCCTTCGCGGGCAAGCCCGCTCCTACAGATACCGGGCAGCCTGTGCAGCCTGCAGTGATCCTGTGGAAGCGGGCGAGCCCGCGAAGAAGGCGACGCGGTCCTGAATTTCTACTTAATCGCCGAGGATGCTCGACCACCGGCTTTTCATGCCACCGGACAAAGCAGGCATAATACCGCGCCTTCTACACTCAAGCGCACTTTCACAGATTGCCGGACACCCCATTGACCCAGGCCGAAGCCCCCACTGTCATCCCTCGTCCCTCGGCCTGCCCGGGGTTGTGGCGTATCGTCAGTGCCCGTGATGGCGGCATCTGCCGTATCAAGCTGCCGGGTGGCCTGCTGCTGGCCGAGCAGGCCGAAGCCGTGGCGGCGGCGGCCGAGCGCTTTGCTGGCGGCGTGATCGAGGCCACCAACCGTGGCAACCTGCAGATTCGCGGCATTGGCAGCGAGCATCGCGCTTTGGTCGAGGCACTGCTCGCAGCTGGCCTGGGACCACGCGATGCCGCGGGTGACGATGTGCGCAACGTGATGCTCAGCCCGCTGGCCGGGCATGACCCGCTCATGCTGCTGGACGCCAGGCCGCTGGCCGGGCAGATCCTCGACCTGTTGGAAGGCACCCCGCGCTTTCACCAGCTGTCGGCCAAGTTCGCTGTGCAGCTGGATGCAGGCGAGCGCCTGGCGATGCTCGAGCACCCTCATGACCTGTGGCTGTCGCCCCTGCACCTGGACCAGCAGACCTGGCTGGCGTTTGGCCTGGCAGGTTGCCCGGCAGAGGGCCAGGCGCTCGGTGCGGTGCCGCTGGCGCAGGGCCTGATGCTGGTGCGCGCCGTCCTGGAGCACTTCCTCGATCTGGCATCCCCCACGCACACGCGCATGCGCCAGCTGCTTGAGGTGTACCCGACAGCCGATTTTGTCGCTGGGCTCGGCCTGGATATCCGCCGCGATGCTGCCGTGCTCACCTGGCGGCGTGAACCGCACCGCGCCTCGTGGTTGGGCAGATTGCCCCAGGCGCAGGGTATTGCCCTTGGCGCTGCCCCGCCGCAAGGCCGCCTGACCCCCGCGATGCTGCGTGGCGCCGCACGTATTGCCCGTGAACTGGGCGATGCCAGCATGCGCCTTAGCCCTTGGCAAAGCCTGGTGCTGACCAACCTGCAAGCGCAGCACATCGATCAGGCCCTGGCCGAACTGTCTGCGTTGGGGTTGCTGTGCCACGACCATGAACCCCTGGCGCGTATCAGCGCCTGCACCGGTGCCAGCGGCTGCGCCAAGGCCCTTGCCGAGACCAAGGCTGACGCCGTTGTCCTGGCCGCGTTGTTGGGCCCTGGCGTGCCTGCCAGCGTGCACCTGTCCGGCTGCCCCCGTTCCTGCGCCGTGGCCCATGTTGCCCCGGCCACCTTGCTGGCCCGTTCGCCGGGCCGTTACGACCTGTACCTGCGTGATGCGCGCCAGCCGGGTTTCGGTGCCCTGCGCGCCACCGACCTTACCTTGAATGAAGCAGGCGCCATGCTCGACCTGCCGACGGAGCACCTTGATGATTGACTACATCCGCGATGGTCAGGAGATCTATCGCAATTCCTTCCGGATCATCCGCGAGGAAGCCCGACTCGAGCGGATCCCCGCAGACCTCGAAAAGCTCGCCGTGCGCGTGATCCACGCCTGTGGCATGGTCGATGCCATCAATGGCCTGCAGTTCTCCGAAGGTGCCGGCCGGGCCGGGCGCGAGGCGCTGCTTAACGGCGCGCCGATCCTGTGCGATGCGCACATGGTGGCCGAAGGCATCACCCGGGCCCGCCTGCCAGCCGACAACAAAGTCATCTGCACCCTGCGCGACCCAAGCGTGCCGGGCCTGGCCAAAGATGCCGGCAACACACGTTCGGCCGTAGCCCTGGAGCTGTGGCGCCCGCACCTGGAAGGCAGCGTGGTGGTAATCGGCAATGCCCCTACCGCGCTGTTCTATCTGCTGGAAATGCTCGACGCCGGTGCGCCCAAGCCGGCGCTGATCCTCGGTTTCCCGGTCGGTTTCGTCGGGGCTGCCGAGTCCAAGGCCATGCTCGCCGCCGACAGCCGTGGCGTGCCGTTCGTGATCATGCAAGGCCGCCTGGGCGGCAGCGCGATGGCCGCCGCGGCGGTCAACGCCCTGGCCACGGAGGTGGAATGATGGCCCCGCGCGGACGACTGCTTGGCCTGGGCGTGGGCCCTGGCGATCCTGAACTGATTACCCTCAAGGCCCTGCGCCTGTTGCGTGAGGCACCGGTGGTCGGCTACTTCGTGGCCAAGGGCAAGCGTGGCAATGCCTTCGGCATTATCGAGGTGCACCTGCAGCCCGAGCAGACCTTGCTGCCGCTGGTCTACCCGGTCACCACCGAAGTGCTGCCGGCGCCGCTGTCCTATGAGCAAGTGATCAGCGACTTCTACGACGAGGCCAGCGTCCAGGTGGCCGAGCACCTGGATGCCGGCCGCGACGTGGCGGTGATTTGCGAAGGCGACCCGTTCTTCTATGGCTCCTACATGTACTTGCATGACCGCCTGGCGCAGCGCTACGAGGCAGAAGTGATCCCCGGTGTCTGCTCCATGCTCGGTGGCGCTTCGGTGCTGGGGGCACCGCTGGTGTACCGTAACCAGAGCCTGTCGGTGTTGTCCGGCGTGTTGCCCGCTGAAGAGCTCAAGCGCCGTCTGGCCGACGCCGATGCAGCGGTGATCATGAAACTTGGGCGCAACTTCCCCAAGGTGCGCGAAGTGCTGGCCGACCTGGGCCTGGATGGGCGTGCGCTGTATGTGGAACGGGCGACCATGGCCAACCAGAAGATCGTGCCGCTGGACCAGGTCGACCCGCAGTCGTCACCCTACTTCTCGCTGATCATCGTGCCGGGGGAAAAATGGCAGGGCTGAACATGCGCAGGGCACCGGCCATCGTCATTCTCGGCCCGGGCAGCCTGGCGACGGCGCAGCGTATCCAGGCCTGTTATCCACAGGCCACGATCCATGGCCTCGAGGGGCGTGTCGAGGGTGCGGACCAGTCGTACGCGTCGTTCGGCGATACCCTGCGCGGGTTGTACCAGCAAGACACGCCGATCATTGCGTTGTGCGCCGCGGGTATCGTCATCCGCAGCCTGGCCAGCCTGCTCAGCGAGAAGGGCAGCGAGCCGCCGGTACTGGCCGTGGCCGAGGATGGTAGTGCGGTAGTGCCGTTGCTCGGAGGCCTCGGCGGGGTGAACGTGATGGCACGCGAAATCGCTGACGCACTGGGCGTTTCCGCCGCCATCACTACCAGTGGCGAGTTGCGCTTCGGGACTTGCCTGCTGAACCCGCCGCAGGGCTATGCATTGGCCGACATCGAGCAAGGCAAGCGCTTTGTATCCGACCTGTTGGCGGGTGAGTCTGTGCGCATCGAAGGTAACGCCCCGTGGTTGCAGCTGGCGCAGTTGCCCGCCAGCGAAGCGGCGCAGCGCACCATCCATGTGGGGCATCAGGCGCGCCCGGCCAACCGCGACGAGCTGCTGATCCACCCGCGCCTGGTGGTCGTGGGCGTTGCAGGTGGCAATCTGCACAGTATTCGCGCAGCACTGCAGCAGGCCGGCATTGCCGAGCCCTCGGTAGCCTGCGTGCTGGCCGACGAGCGAACCATGGCCGACAGCGCGTTGCAAGAAGCTGCGCAGGCCCTGGGTGTCCCCTTGCGCTTCGCTACCCGCTCTGGCGATGTGGCCAGCATGGTCGCTGCGGCGGTGCCCGATGCCGAGTTGATAGCGCTTGAAGAAGTCGTGGTCGCGGTGGCGCCTGCCCCGGTCGACGTAGCGCAGGTCGGCCGCCGTCGCGGTCGCCTGGCGGTCATCGGCCTTGGCCCAGGTGCGGCGGAGCTGATGGTGCCGGCGGTCAAGGCCGAACTGGCGCAGGCCGAAGATGTGCTCGGTTACGAAACTTACGTGCGCATGGCTGGCCCGTTCCGCCGCGACCAGGTGCTGCACTGCACCGACAACCGCGAAGAGATGCAGCGTGCCAGACATGCCTTCGAACTGGCGGCCCAAGGCCGTTCGGTGGTGGTGGTCTCTTCGGGTGACCCGGGCGTTTTCGCCATGGCTGCTGCGGTGCTCGAAGCATTGCACGAATCCAGCGACCCCACCTGGCATCGCGTTGACCTGCAGATCTTGCCGGGGGTTTCAGCCTCGCTGGCAACCGCCGCCCAGGCAGGTGCACCGCTGGGGCATGACTTCTGCGTGATGTCGCTGTCGGACAACCTCAAGCCCTGGTCGATCATTGAAAAACGCCTGGACCTGGCTGCCCAGGCCGACCTGGTGCTGGCCTTTTACAACCCGATCTCCAAGGCCAGGCCACACCAGCTCGGTGTGGCCCTGGAGGTTGTGCGTCGACACCGTGACGGGAATACGCCTGTAGTCCTAGGCCGTGACATCGGTAGGCCGGGGCAGACGCTGAAGGTAGTCACCTTGGCCGAACTGCTGCCAGAAATGGTCGACATGCGCACCATGGTGCTGGTTGGATCTTCCACTACCTGCACTTTCGACCGCGCAGCTGGCGGGGTTTGGGTGTATACCCCGCGCTGGTATGGCGCAAAGCCGTAAGCGGCGGTAGCGCGGGCAGATGAGGAACTGCTTCGTGGCAGATTGAGGTAAAGGTCGTAGGTAGGTTTGCGGCTGGAGCTATTTGGCTCCGACCGTACCCTTCCTGGAGACCTTTCCCATGACGACCGATAAAGAGAAGCTGCAGCTTCAGGTTCTGCCGGACAAGAATCTGTTCGTGTTCCCCGACCTGATGGGTGAGCAAAACCGCGATGCTGCAAAGGCTTGTCATGCCCTGGCAACGCAAGGTGCCAACAAGCAGCATGACCCTATCCGTGAAACGCAACTCTGGTTCAAACACTACATCTACCTGATGTCCAAGATGGGCTGGGCGCCGACCAATGTCGATGTACAGCAGGTCACTGAACGCAATATGCGCCTTGAGATCAGCAACTTGCTGGGCAAGGGCCTGCAGGCGGCATATGGCGTTTTCACTGGTGATGTGGCAACCGCCCTGGACAATCTCGGCAAAACGGTTGTTTCAGCCTTGGCCGCCAGCACCAAAAACGTCGAGTTGCTCGACCGCAGGTCGGTTGAAGATGACCGAACCGGGCTGAGCCTTACCAAGTGCGAGCAGACGGACGGCGGCCAAGTGGCGATGCTGGTCAGTGCGATCCAAACCGACGCCAAGCCTGACAAGGCTGCCAACTATCTGCTGTTCAAGTGGGAAAGCAACGGTACTTCCAACTTTGCTTGTGGTGCGGTGTTGAATTTCGATAAGCGCCAATACGACAAAGTTCGCGCCATTATAGAAACCAAACTTGACGACAATGCCCTGCAGGTCCTGCTGGCACTGGAACTCTGACCATGAAGTTGGCCTGTCGACACGGCGTCGACGGGCTTGGAGGGCATACTGATGCAAGCCAATTACACTTTGTGGTTGAACGGCAATAGCTTGGTATTGATCAACAACAATGTCAGTGCTTCACGAGCAGAAGCACTGTTGGATATTCAGCTGGCAGCCTACCTGACCGCTAACAAGGGGCACGCCATTCAGGACGCTGATTGGCACAAGGACTATCTGCGAATTCAGGGTAACTTCGGCTGCACTGTCGCGACCTTGCATTCCGGCGCCGTGCCTGCTGCAACCGCAGTGGCCTGTGAACCGTGGAGCATGCTGCGGGCCAAGCTCTTGGCAGGTGTGCCCAGCGCCCTGCAGGGGCCGGTAGCCAGATGCCTCGACGTCTACTCCGCCCAACCAGACGGTGCCATGGAACAGTTGTTATGGACGGAATGTGTTCGGCCCCCGGACGATGAAGGCGTGAGCCATGTGCGTATGGAGTTGCGCCTGATACTGGCCGACTCAGGCGTCATCAGTACCGAGTTGGGCTTTAGCACAGCAGAGCATCTGGCGATGGATTGGCTGTGGCAGCCGCTGAATCTTTCAAGTGCCCATGCCACTCAGCAGTTCGATGCCAATTATTTCACCCATGAAAAAGTGATCAGTTCGATAAGTCCGGGCTTGCATGACGCTATCAAGGTCAAGCAATTGCAGTACCGCAGCCAGGTCAAACTTGCCACAACATCAGGAGTCGAAAATGAGTGAGTTCAATCAAGGTGTCGCCAGTGGCAAACTCGTCCACAGCAGCCTGCTGTCATTCTTGCCAGGTGTTAGCCGCGAAGCCCGTGACGACATCCTGTTGGCCAATGCGTTTGCCCAGCAAGTAGCCTGGGGGGACTTTAACGAAGGCCTGGAGCCGGACTGGTTCAGGAACTACTGGCGTAACCTTGCGTTTCTGGGCTTTGATGGCAGGCTCGCGCCCACTGCGACTCGACCGGGGCCCGACAGGGCCAGCCTTGCCGAGCAGGCGCTTGCCCAGGTTCGCCAGAAAGGCTCCGCCGGTCATTATCAATCTGCCCAGTCGTCGCTTCAGGCGCTGCGCAATGACAGCCAGGCACTGACCGCGTTTGAATCCAGGGCAGTCTCCAAAGCGGTCGGGCGCTTTCAGTTGCTGCCATGCTCACAGCAGTCGAGCGGCTTCATCGACATGGTGTTGGTCCACATGGAAATGTCGATGAAAAAGACCTCCAGGGACTTCCTGTTCATGCAGTTGAACAGTGAAGTAAAAATCCTGGACATGCGTGTCGAAGTGATCCACTTCAACTTGCAGGGGTTCCGCGAAGACTACCGCAAGCGGGCCCAGGCCAGTGTCGACAAGCAAAATGGCAAGGCTATCCTTGAGCTGCAATTGTAGGCCTGCGGCCTACCGATCTGGACAGCTTAGGCTCTGCCCCCTAGGGCAGCAGGTAACCGCGAATCCCGGTAAAGATGATCTGTGCTGCCAGGGCGCAGACGAATAGGCCCATCAGGCGGCTGACGATTTGCAAACCCTGGTCACCGAGCAGGCGCTCGATACCGTGCGATAGATACAGCACCAGCCCTACGGTGAAGCTGGCCAGGGCAATGCTGACGATGGCCAGCAGTTTTTCATCCCAGTGTGGCTGGCTCACCCCCATCACCAACAGGGCACCGATGGTACCGGGGCCAACGGTCAGCGGAATGGTCAGCGGGACGATGGTCACATCCTGCTGCACGTTGTCGGCTTGTACCGCCGGCTTGCCCTGGGCCATGCCCAGGGCCGAAATGAACAGCACGCTGCCGGCACCGATGCGGAAGGCATCGGCGGTGATGCCGAATATTCCGAAGATCGCGCGCCCGAACAGGTAGAGCATCACGCTGGCGACCAAGGCTGCGAACGCGACCTTCCAGGCCAGTTGCTTGCGCTCCTTGCTGGAGTGGCCGCGGGTCAGGCTGATGAAACACGACAGCACGAAGAACGGGCTGTAGAGCACGAGCATTTTCAGGTAGACGCTGAACAACTCATGGAGCATGAGCAGTGTTCCTTGGGTTTATGCCGGCGCAGCCTTGTGTCGCGAGGCCGCTCCTGCAAGAGCATTGGATATCGGTCAGGACGTATGTGCCGGGTCCACCTTGGCTTCCCGGTGATTGGCCCAGTATTGAATCAGCTCACGCAACTGCGACAACTCCACCGGCTTGGCCATGTGTCCGTCCATGCCTGCCAGCCGCGCGCGCTCCTTGTGTTCGGCCAGTATGTGCGCTGTCAGTGCCACCACCGGCGTGCGCTGGCGCTGGTTTTCAGCTTCCCAGGCCCGCAACTGCTGGGTGGCCGAGAAACCGTCCAGTATCGGCATCTCGCAGTCCATCAACACCAGGTCATAATGCTGCGCCTTCATTGCCTGCAAGGCCTCTTCGCCATTGCAGGCGGTATCGGGCTTGAGGTTGAGCTTGCCGAGCATGCTGCGGATCACCTTGGTCGAGATGCTGTTGTCTTCGGCGACCAGCACGCGGAAGTCGCCAGGCAGGTCCAGCGCCTGCGGGATGCCAGGCAGGCTGGCAGGCATCGCCTGTTCGCGGCCGCGCTGGGCCAGCTCCTCGGCCAGGGTGGTCTTCAATGTATAACCAGCCACCGGCTTGGCCAGTATTCGCTTGACCCCGGCGTTGCGCGCGATGACTTTGCTCGGTGCATTGCTGATGCCGGTGAGCATCACCACCAGGATGTCGTGGTTCAGGCTCGGGTCTTCCTTGATCTTGGCGGCCAGCTGCATGCCGGTCATGCCGGGCATGTTCTGGTCCAGCAGCACCGCGTCGAAGTAGTCGCGCAGGTGTGCCTTGGTGCGCAAAAGGGCCAGAGCCTCCTTGCCGGACGGCACCGCGCTGACGTTCATGCCCCAGGCGCTGCACTGCTGTACAAGCACCTTGCGGCACGTGTCGTTGTCGTCGACCACCAGCACGCGGGCATCGCGCAACGGGCTGTCGAGGTCCGCCGGTGGCTGTTCCAGGCGTGAAGGGTCCAGCGGCAAGGTCAGCCACAAGGTGTTGCCCATGCCGGTGCTGCTCTTGATGCCGAACTCGCCCTGCATCAGACCGATCAGCTGTTTGGCGATGACCAGCCCCAGGTGGCCGCCCAGCTTGTTGCTGGAAAGGAAGTGGTGGCTGTGCAGCTCGGCCTGCAGCAAGGCTTCACGGTCGGCGGCGGGCAACGGCTCGCCGCTGTCCTGCACGGCGATACGCAGGCGTGGCACCTCGCCGCGTTGATCAAGCGCAACCACCAGCAGGATTTCGCCCTGGTCGGTGTTTTTCAGGGCGTTTTCCAGCAGGCTCGACAAGGCCTGGCGCAGGCGCGTCGGGTCTCCGCTGATGACCCGCGGTACTTGTGGCTGGGTGAAGCTGATCAGCTCGATGTTCTGTTGCTCGGCCTTGGCGCGGAAGATGTTCAGGCAATCTTCGATCAGCGCGTTAAGGTCGAACTGCACATCATCCAGCTCGATCTGCCGGGATTCCAGCTTGGAAATGTCCAGAATTTCGTTGATCAGCGTCAGCAGCTCGTTGCCCGCGCTGTGGATGGTCTGCACATAATCTCGTTGCTTCACCGACAGCGGTGTGCCCAGCAGCAGTTCAGTCATGCCGAGCACGCCGTTCATCGGGGTGCGGATTTCGTGGCTGATCTTGGCCAGGAACTCGGCTTTGGCGTTGATTTCTGCATCGCTGGCGGCCAGCGCACGGCTGGCGCTGAAGCGCTCCTCGCTTATGCGCCGCAGCCGTTCACTGACCGCCAGGTTGAGCAGCAGGCCACTGACCACGGTCAGGCCCAGCAGGATACACAGCAGCCAGGGTGTCGAGGTGCGTGTCAGGCCCAGCAGGGCTGGCAGCAGTACCAGGCCTCCGAGGTTGAACACCACCATGGCCAGGCTGAACAGGCGTCCGGGCGCATAACCCTTGTACCAGTGGTAGCTGCTGACCAGCAGCATGCTCACGCTGCCCAGCGCCATCAGGGCGTAGGTCATCAGGTTCAGTGGCAGGGTATCGATGAACAGCAGCACCAGCCCACTGAGCCCGACAATCAGCATCTCACCTTGCAGCAGGCGGTTAAGCCGGGGCGAATTGCACGGCGAAAAGAAATGTTGGGTGAAATACAACCCGGACAGGCCGGCCAGGACCAGCGTCAGATAGGCGGCAGGCGTTTGCGCACTGTGCCACACATGCCACCAAGGGCCGCTGAGGTTCAGCAGGATCAGGCCGCTGAGCAGCATCAGGCCGTGGTACAGCGCCAGGATCAGGGTGGTGCTGGAGCGGGTGTAGAGGAAGCGGATCAGGTTGTGCATGATCAGCATGATCAGGCCGCCGAACAGCATGCCGAACAGCAGCGGCTGGCGTTGGTCAGAGGCTGCCTCGGCCGCAGGCTCAAGGCTGATGGCCGGACGCAGCTGGTGCTCTGAGACCAGGCGCAGGTAGATGTCCAGCGGTTGCCTGCTGTAGGGCAGGGGCAATACATGGTCGCTGCCTCGCAGGGTCGGGCTGGCATTGCCGGCCTGGTGCCCGTGGTGCAGCTGACGCAGAAGTTGTTCGCCTTCGAGGGCGTAGAGGTCCAGGCCAGAAAGGTCCGGGGCAAATACCCGCAGCAGTTGCTCCTGGTCACCTGGTGCCAGACGATAGTGCAGCCACAAGGCCTGTCCAGCCGGGGCAGCATCAAGGTCGGCGAGAGGCAGTGGGCTGAACTGGTTGCGATAGCGCTCGGAGCGCACATCGCTCAGTTGCAGGTTGGCCTGTTCGTCGAGCAGAACGGTCCAGCCACCGTCATGTTCGGCCGCAGCCGGAAACATGCAGAGCAGGGTCAGCAAGCTGACGATCAGAGCTGAGGCAATCCGAAGCCGACGCACTACGAAATCCCTTCTTGGCCGATGTGCCGGGTACTCACTATGCGCGGCGCGCCAAGTCGAAGGCAAGGCCCATTCCGGGCCCTGTCGACGAGCCGGATGCCGCAGGCTGAAACCGCTACGGCATACCGGTAGTACTTACTGCTGGTGCTCACCGCGCTCGCGGGCGATGGCCCGATAGCCGATGTCGGAACGGTAGAAGCTGCCGTTCCAGCTGACTTCCTTGGCCAGGCGATAAGCCTGCTGCTGCGCGTCGGCAACGGTGCTGCCCATGGCGGTGGCACACAGCACGCGCCCGCCGTTGGTGGTTACCTTGCCATCCTTGAGCGCAGTACCGGCATGGAATACCTTGCCTTCGATCTTGGCGGCAGCGTCCAGGCCGTTGATCACGTCGCCCTTGGCGTAGTCGCCCGGGTAACCGCCCGCGGCCAGGACCACGCCCAGGCTCGGGCGCGGGTCCCACTGTGCTTCGACCTTGTCCAGTGCCTTGGCGAATGCAGCTTCCACCAGCAGGACCAGGCTCGACTCCAGGCGCAGCATGACCGGCTGGGTTTCCGGGTCGCCGAAGCGGCAGTTGAACTCGATGACCTTGGGGTTGCCCGCCTTGTCGATCATCAGGCCGGCGTAGAGGAAGCCGGTGTAGACGTTGCCTTCCTCGGCCATGCCGCGCACGGTTGGCCAGATCACCTGGTCCATCACGCGCTGGTGCACGTCGGCGGTAACGACCGGGGCAGGGGAGTAGGCGCCCATGCCGCCCGTGTTCGGGCCGGTATCCTGGTCGCCGACGCGCTTGTGGTCCTGGCTGGTGGCCATGGGCAGCACATTGTGGCCGTCGACCATGACGATGAAGCTGGCTTCCTCGCCGTCGAGAAACTCTTCGATCACGACACGCGAACCTGCTTCACCGAAGGCGTTGCCAGCCAGCATGTCACGCACGGCGGCTTCGGCTTCTTCCAGCGTCATGGCGACGATCACGCCCTTGCCAGCTGCCAGGCCATCGGCCTTGATCACGATTGGCGCGCCTTTTTCCTGCAGGTAGGCCAGCGCTGGCTCGATCTCGGTGAAATTCTGGTAGTCGGCGGTCGGGATCTTGTGACGCGCCAGGAAATCCTTGGTGAAGGCCTTGGAGCCTTCCAGCTGGGCCGCGCCCTTGGTTGGGCCGAAGCAGTCCAGGCCGCGGCTGCGGAACAGGTCGACCACGCCGATAACCAGCGGTGCTTCCGGGCCGACGATGGTCAGGTCGACGTTTTTCTCGGCGAAGTCGGCCAGTTGCTCCAGGGCACACACGTCGATGGCGACGTTCTCGCACTTGGCTTCAATGGCGGTACCGGCGTTGCCCGGGGCAACGAAGACTTTCTCGACGCGTGGGTCCTGGGCGACTTTCCAGGCCAGGGCGTGCTCACGGCCGCCGCTGCCGATGATCAAAACTTTCATGTCAAAACCTCGATTCAAGTGATCCCGTGGCTTGCGCCGAACACTGTGGGAGCGGGCTTGCCCGCGAATGCGGCGGTGAATCCACCATCGTATTCGCGGGCAAGCCCGCTCCCACAGGATCTCGACTCGCCTCGGGATCCGCGTAATTAGTGGCGGAAGTGGCGCATGCCAGTGAAGACCATCGCGATGCCGGCCTCGTCGGCAGCAGCGATGACTTCAGCATCACGCATCGAACCACCCGGCTGGATCACGGCGCTGATACCCACTTTAGCTGCATTGTCGATGCCGTCACGGAACGGGAAGAATGCATCCGACGCCATGACCGCGCCCTGCACCTGCAGGCCAGCGTGCTCTGCCTTGATTGCAGCGATGCGGGCGGAGTTGACGCGGCTCATCTGGCCGGCGCCGACGCCGATGGTCTGGCGCTGCTTGGCGTAGACAATGGCGTTGGACTTGACGAACTTGGCCACTTTCCAGGCGAATACCAGGTCGTGGATCTCTTGCTCGGTCGGGGCACGCTTGGTGACGATCTTCAGGTCATCGGCGGTGATCATGCCGATATCGCGGCTTTGCACCAGCAGGCCACCGTTGACGCGCTTGAAGTCCCAACCGGCAGCGCGCTCGGCTGGCCACTCGCCGCACTCCAGCAGGCGTACGTTCTGTTTGGCAGCCACCACCTCGCGGGCGGCCTGGGAGATTTTCGGGGCGATGATCACTTCGACGAACTGGCGGTCGACAATGGCCTTGGCGGTTTCGCCGTCCAGTTCACGGTTGAATGCGATGATGCCGCCGAACGCCGATTCGGTGTCGGTCGCGTAGGCGAGGTCGTAGGCTTTGCGGATGCCGCCTTCGTCTTCCGGTACTACCGCCACGCCGCACGGGTTGGCGTGCTTGACGATGACGCAGGCCGGCTTGACGAAGCTCTTTACGCATTCCAGCGCGGCGTCAGTGTCGGCCACGTTGTTGAATGACAGTTCCTTGCCTTGCAGCTGGACAGCGGTGGAAATGCTGGCTTCGCCTTTCTTGGCTTCTACATAGAACGCCGCGCTCTGGTGCGGGTTCTCGCCATAACGCATTTCCTGTGCCTTGACGAACTGGCTGTTGAAGGTGCGCGGGAATTCGCTGCGCGCCTCAGTGCTCAGGGTGTCCTTGGCCTGGTCGATGGTGCCCATGTAGTTGGCGATCATGCCGTCGTAGGCGGCAGTGTGCTCGAACGCCTTGAGCATCAGGTCGAAGCGCTGGGCATAGGTCAGGCCACCGGCCTTGAGGCCTTCGACGATGCCGGCGTAGTCGCTGGCGTTGACCACGATGGCCACGTCCTTGTGGTTCTTGGCTGCCGAACGGACCATGGTCGGGCCGCCGATGTCGATGTTCTCGATGGCGGTCGGCAGGTCACAGCCAGGCTTGGAAATGGTGGCTTCGAACGGGTACAGGTTGACCGCAACCAGGTCGATCGGCTTGATGCCGTGCTCGTTCATGATGGCGTCGTCGGTGCCACGACGGCCGAGGATACCGCCGTGGATCTTCGGGTGCAGGGTTTTGACCCGGCCATCCATCATTTCGGCGAAGCCGGTGTAGTCGGCCACTTCCACCGCGTTTACGCCGTTGTCCTTGAGCAGCTTGTAGGTGCCGCCGGTGGACAGGATCTCGACACCGAGCTGCTGCAGCTCACGGGCGAATTCGAGGATACCGGTCTTGTCGGAGACGCTGATCAGGGCGCGGCGGACTGGCAGGCGGGTAGTCTGGTCGGTCATTTCGGGTTCCAATAACGCGGTGGAGTCAGCAAAAAAGGCGCCTCTGTTCAGGGAGTCGCCTTTTCTGGATGGGATTCTGGCTTACAACAAGTCGTACTGCTTGAGCTTCTTGCGCAGGGTGCCTCGGTTCAGCCCGAGCATCTCGCTGGCCTTGGTCTGGTTGCCCTTCACGTAGTTCATCACGCTTTCGAGCAGGGGCGCCTCGACTTCGGAGAGCACCAGGTTGTACACGTCCGTCACGGTCGCGCCTTCCAGGTGGGCGAAGTAGTTGTGCAGCGCCTTCTCGACGCTGTCGCGAAGGGTCTGGCCCTCTTCGCTCGGCGTGTTGAGGTGCTGTTTCAGGTTGGCGTTGTCGCTCACGGGCGTTGTTCCACTCACAAATGTCTCGGTCATCATCGTCATGCGGCCACCCCTTGTCCGTCCTCTGTCTCAAGGCTCTGTCGACGTTCGCTGAAAAACGCGCGAACGTTGGCGCACTGCGCTTGTGTGTCTTCCAAAGCGTTGAACCGGGCGCGAAACTCCTTGCCGCCGGGTCGTGTTGCCAGGTACCAGCCAACGTGCTTGCGGGCGATACGTACGCCCATCACATCGCCATAGAAGGCATGCAGCGCGGCCAGATGCTCCAGCAGGATGCGTTCCACTTCGTCCAGTTGCGGCGCTGGCAGATGTTCGCCAGTGCGCAGGTAATGCTCGATCTCGCGAAAGATCCATGGCCGCCCCTGGGCAGCCCGGCCAATCAACAGGCCATCGACCCCGGTGGTTTCCAGCACCGCCCGGGCCTTTTCTGGCGAGGTGATATCGCCGTTGGCAAAAACCGGGATTGACACCGCCTGCTTGATGGCAGCGATGGTGTCGTACTCGGCTTCGCCGGTGTACAGGTCGGCACGTGTGCGGCCATGCACCGCCAGCGCCTGGATGCCAGCCTGTTCGGCGATCTTCGCCACGTTCAGGCCGTTCTTGTTCGCCCGGTCCCAGCCGGTGCGGATTTTCAGGGTCACCGGTACGTCCACGGCGCTGACCACGGCGTGGAGGATCTCGCTGACCAAGGCTTCATCTCTCAATAAAGCAGAGCCTGCGGCTTTGTTGCAGACTTTTTTTGCCGGACAGCCCATGTTGATGTCGATGATCTGGGCACCTGCTTCGACATTGGCCTTTGCCGCCGCTGCCATCATCTGCGCATCACCGCCGGCGATCTGCACCGAGCGTGGCTCGGGATCACCTTCATGGATGCGGCGCAGGCTCGACTTGCGGCTGTTCCACAGGCTCATGTCGCTGCTTACCATTTCCGACACCACCATGCCGGCGCCCAGGCGCTGGCAAAGTGTACGGAAAGGCTGGTCCGTGACCCCGGCCATGGGCGCGAGGATCAGGTTGTTACGTAGTGTGTATTGGCCGATGCGTACCGCCGACATAGGTGATCCCTGTTGTGGGGCCGAATCTTGGAGTTCGAAAAAGGGTTGGCATGATACCCGCTCTCGATGACTGGATAAAGATGGATTTGGATAAAATCTGAACAGTTGTCGGCTTATGCCTTTGCGCTTCAAGCAGCAAGCGACAAGACGAAAAGCGGTCACGGTTGGGGCTTCTTGTCTTGTCGCTTGCTGCTGGCCGCTTGCCGCCTACTCCGGCGAACGGAAGCTCAGGCTGTAATTCACGGCCTTCGGCCCAGGGTCGAGGATGTCCAGGGCAATGTGGATTGGCGTCTGGCTGGGCATTTCGCCACGCCCTGCCAGTTCGCCCGACAGGTACTCGCTGGGCTTGAAGCGACGGCTGGCGATCAGTTGACCATTGAGGTCGGCGAAGCGCAGCTCCAGCAATGGGAACGGCTGGGCGAACGGTGCGCGGTTGTAGATGATCGCGTCGACAATGAGTGCGCCCTTGAAGTCCGGGTGGCTGCGCACCACCAGATTGCTGCTCTTGATGCGTGCAATATCGACGCGGGTAGGCACCTGGCAACCGACCATCGGGCAGATCTGCTGGAAAATCGGCCGATACTGGTCCTGGCGGGCCATTTCGTCGAAATGGAACCACACGTACTGGAACGCCAGCAGGCCGGCAGCCAGCAGGGTCAGAAAGCCCCACAGCAGGCGCTTGCCCCAGTTGGGTGCGGGTTTTTCCCAGCCTAGCTGCAGCGGGTCGTCGACCACGTCGACCAGCGGCTCCTTGCGCGAGGAGCGCTCGGGTTTGCTGGCAAAGCCTGGTTCCAGGCGCTCTCCGGGCAGCGGCTCGACGGGCTCGTCGTCATGCGCCGACAGGCGCAGCGCCAGTGGTTCATCGTCGCGGGCGCTCAGGCCTTTTTCCGGGGTTTCGTCATCGCTGATGCGCAGCGGTTCGCTGAATGCGGGCTGGTCATCGCGTACGGCCGCACCGTGCACGGGGGGCTCGCCATCGATGTCCAGGTCAAGGTTGCTGCCCAGGGTAGGCTCGGTGCGTTCGCCGGGTGCAGGCTCCAGGTCGAGCTCCAAAGGTTCCGGTTCCAGCAGCACCGGGGTAGGCTCTGCCGGTTCCTGCGGCACGTAGGGCTCATCGGTAGCCGTGCCGAAAAGGTCTTCTGCGTGCTCGTCCGGGTGAAGTTCATCGCGCCGGGCCTGCAGGTTCTCATCCTGGCTGGCCGTGCGGGCCGGGGCCGGTTGGCCGCGACGCTCCAGGCGCTCCAGTTCCTTGTCGAGGTCGAGCTCGTCCAGCGCCTGGGCAGTCAGCGCCCAGTCCTGGTCAGGAGGGGTGCCGCGTACGCTGTCGGCGGGCTCTTGCGCCGGCTCGGCCAGTGGGGCGGCAGGCGCTGGAGGTACCGGTGCTGGCACCACGGGGGCGCTGGTGGTAGCGGCACGGTTTTGCTCCAGCAGCTGCTTGGCGGCATTGAATACCTGCAGACAGTGACCGCAGCGCACCACGCCACGCGCCACGCCCAACTGGTGGTGGGTGACGCGAAAGCTGGTCTGGCAATGCGGGCACTGGGTGACGAAACTGTCGGTCATGCGGCGATCCGGGGAGCTGTGCAGAAAAGTATTCTAGGCCCGCTTAGCGACGCCGACCACTGATGCGCACCCAGCCGTCGCGCACGACGATCGGGTCCAGTTCAAAGTCGGCGGCATAAGCGGCGGCCACGTCTTCACCTTGCTCGGCGAGGATGCCCGAAAGCGCCAGCAGACCACCTGGGCGAACCAGGCCGGACAACTGTGGCGCCAGCGACACCAGGGGGCCGGCGAGGATGTTGGCAACCAGTACGTCGGCCTGCATCGCCGGCATGTGCTCGGGCAGGTACAGCGCCAGTTTCTCGTCGGCAATGCCGTTGCGTTGGGCGTTGTCGCGCGAAGCCTCGATGGCCTGCACGTCGATGTCGGTACCTACCGCTTCGCGAGCGCCCAGCAGCAGCGCAGCGATGGCCAGGATGCCCGAACCGCAGCCAAAGTCCAGCACCTGGGTGCCTTCAAGCTGCTGGCCGTCGAGCCATTCCAGGCACAGGGCCGTGGTGGGGTGGGTGCCGGTGCCAAAGGCCAGGCCCGGGTCGAGCAGCAGGTTCACGGCGTCCTTTTCCGGGGCATCGTGCCAGCTGGGCACGATCCACAGGCGGCGGCCGAAGCGCATCGGCTGGAAGTTGTCCATCCAGCTGCGTTCCCAGTCCTGGTCCTCGATCACCTCGGCCTGGTGCTCGGGCAGCTCGGCGCCGGTCAGCAGGCGCAGGTGGGCGAACACCTGTTCAGGGTCGGCATCGGCCTCGAACAGCGCCAGCAGGTGAGTATGCGACCACAGCGGGGTGGTGTTGAGGTCTGGTTCGAAGATCGGTTGATCTTCGGCATCCATGAACGTGACCGAGACGGCGCCTACTTCAAGTAGCGCATCTTCATAGGTTTCGGCTTGTTCCGGGCTGATGGCCAGGCGTACTTGCAGCCAGGGCATGGCGGGCACCTTTGATAAATCGACAGGGGCAGCCCTAGGCTGCGCGAAGGCTGGCAGTTTACGCGAGTGCGGGGGATTTGTGGATCGGGGGCTGCACAGCAGCCCCCGGGCATGTATCAGACAAAACAGAGTGACAGCGACTCGGCTATATAAGCAGGTTTGTCTTCACCCTCAATCTCCAGCGTGGCAATCGCCTTGAGTAGCCACTGCCCCGGCTTTTTCTCCACCACCTCGCCCAGCTTTACCTTCAGCCGAACCCGGCTGTCGACCTTGACCGGCTGAATGAAGCGCACGCTGTCCAGCCCGTAGTTCACCACCATCTTCAACCCTTGCGGCAGGACGAGGATGTCCTCGATCAGCTTGGGGATCAGCGACAAGGTCAGGAAACCATGGGCGATCGTGCCGCCAAACGGGGTTTTTGCCGCCTTCTCAGGGTCGACATGGATGAACTGGAAATCGCCGGTCGCCTCGGCGAACAGGTTGATGCGCTGCTGGTCGATCTTCAACCACTCCGAGTGGCCCAGCTCCTTGCCAACGTACTGCGAAAGCTCTGTAACCGGTACATGGGGCATCGCGGACTCTCCGGGCTGTCAATTGGTACGAAAGTACAAGATCAGCACGGCGAACCGTTTCAGTCAAGTTGCCCGCTTTTCGGCGAATATCGGTCTGAAGCTGTGCGTGCTTATAATGGCGGCCATGCCCGAGGGAGATGCTTATGCTGTTGCGTGGTTTGACCTGGCTGGTCCTGTTCCAGCTGCTGGGGACGGCGATCAATCACCTGTTTGTGCCGTTTTTGCCCGGGCCGATCATCGGCCTGTTGTTGCTGCTGCTCTTCCTCATGGCCCGCGGTGAGGTCGGCAAGCCGCTGAACGAGGCCGCCAGCAGCTTGCTGCGCTATCTCCCGCTGCTGCTGGTGCCGCCGGCAGTCGGGGTGATGGTATATGCCAAGGACATTGCTGCCGACTTCTGGGCGATTTCCGGGGCCTTGCTGATCTCCTGCCTGGTGACCCTGGTATTCGTCGGTGTGCTGATGCAAAAGCTCATCCAGCGCCAGGGCAAGCGTGAGGAGCAGCCATGATGCTCGATTGGCAGGGCGCGCTCGATGCGGTCATTCATCACCCATTGTTCGGTATCGGCATCACGCTGGGGGCCTATCAGGTAGTGCTGGCAGCCTACGAGAAAACCCGCTGGATCTTCCTGCAACCTGTATTGGTATCGATGCTGCTGGTGATCGGTGTGTTGCTGCTGTGCGGCATCGATTACAGCGAGTACCGCAAAAGCACCGAAATCATGAACATCCTGCTGGGGCCCGCTACCGTGGCCCTGGCTGTGCCGCTCTATCTTAACCTGCGTCGCATCCGCCAGCTGTTCTGGCCTACATTTACTACGCTGGTAGTCGGAGGCCTGTTCGCCACGCTCTGCTGCCTGGTGCTGGGCTGGTGGTTCGGTGCCGAGCACATGATCCTGATGACCATGGCGCCGAAGTCCGTCACCTCGCCGATCGCCATGCTGGTGGCTGAGCAGATTGGCGGCGTGGCGGCCCTGGCCGCGGTGTTCGTGTTGATTACCGGGGTGATCGGGGCGATCTTCGGCCCGGCGTTGCTGAGCCGCTTCGGCGTGCACAGCCCTGAGGCGCGCGGCATGTCGCTGGGCGTGACCGCACACGCAGTGGGCACTTCGGTGGCCCTGCAGGAAAGTGACGAATGCGGCGCCTTTGCCGCGCTGGCGATGAGCCTGATGGGAGTGGCTACAGCGGTGTTCCTGCCGCTGGCAGTCAGCCTGGTGGCTTGAGGAATTGTGATGACGCTACCGCTGTTTCCGCTCAATACCGTGCTGTTTCCTGGCTGCTTTCTCGATTTGCAGATTTTCGAGGCGCGCTACCTGGACATGATCGGGCGCTGCATGAAGCAGGGCGAAGGGTTTGGGGTGGTGTGCATCCTTGAGGGCGAACAAGTCGGCAAGGCACCGCCGGTGGTCGCCTCGATCGGCTGTGAAGCGGTGATCCGCGACTTCGTGCAGCAGGATAACGGCTTACTGGGTATCCGCGTCGAGGGCGTGCGGCGCTTCAACCTGGAAAGCTCCGAGGTGCAGAAGGACCAGTTGCTGGTGGGCCAGGTGCAATGGCTGCCGGAGCAGGCAGACAGCCCATTGCTGGAAGCCGATGACGACCTGTTGGCGCTGCTGGTGGCTCTGGGTGAGCACCCCATGGTCGAAGCGCTGGGCATGCCGCGCCCGGTGGACGGGCGTCAGGCGCTGGCCAATCAGCTGGCGTATCTGTTGCCGTTCATGGAAGAGGACAAGCTGGACCTGCTGACCCTCGATTCGCCGCAGCAGCGGCTGGGGGAAATCCAGAAGCTGCTGGAGCGGATTCAGGGTGAATTGTTCGCCTGATGGTGCTGTATTGCCGGTGCCGGCCCCTTCGCGGGTAAACCCGCTCCTACAACGCGCGTAATACCCTGTGAACCACGCGATACCCATTGTAGGAGCGGGTTCACCCGCGAATAGGCCGGCACAGGCAACATCAATACTGATACCTGGCCAACGCCTGCGGCAACGCATGCATGGCGAAGAACGCCAGCAGCGCCACACATGCCGGCAACACCAGCCACCACACCCGTAGCGGCAGGGCTGGCAGGGGCTGCTGGCGTTGCACCAGTGTCAGGCTGAGTGCGCATACGCAACAGGCCAGAAGGGCCCCAGCCAGGATATCGGTTGGCCAGTGCGCCCCCAGGTACACCCGCGACAGGGCAATCGCCAGCGCTGGAATGCACCCCAGCATGACCCAGGTCAGGCGCATCCGGGGTGGCTGCCCACGCCCTGCCAGTACGGCCATTACCAGGAAGAACGCGAACGATGCCGAGCTGTGCCCGCTGGGCATGCTGTAGCTGGTCAGTGGATCGGTCAGTACTTCCGGCCTGGCTCGGGCAAATAGCCATTTCAGTGTGCCGTTGGCGATCGCCGTGCCCATCAACGCGCCCGCCGCGAAAAATGCGTGTCGCCACTGACGGGCAAGCAGCAGCAGGCCGGTCAGCAGGGCGCCGAGGAACAACTGGGTGCGGAAATCGCCTAGCCGTGTCACCAGCACCACGGTGCTGTCGATGGCCTGGCTGCGATGCTCCTGGACCAGTGTCATCACGCCTTGGTCGAATTCATGGAAGTAGCGCCAGCCGAGGAATACACCGGCCAGGGTGATGAAACTGAGCGCGGCAACCAGCCGGGTGCCGTGGCGCTGGTCACGCAGGCTGGTATTCAGGCTCAGGCCGATCAGCACCGCGAGGGCGCCGGCGATGATCCCGGCGTCCAGCCAGAAACCTTCCGGCAGGGGCAGGCGCATGGCGGCGCCGGTGGCCCAGCCGGGTAGCAGGTAGGCTACCGACCAGCCGGCGCCCGCCAACAGGCTGACGGCGATGAAGCGCGGCAGGGGCATGTCGAACATGCCGGCGACCATTGGCAGCATCGGCCGCAGCGGGCCGATGAAACGGCCTACCAGCAGGCTGGCGATGCCATAACGCTGGAAGTAGCTTTCGGCGCTGCCGATCCATTCCGGATGGTGGCGTAGCAGCGGCAGGCGGCGGATGTTCTGGTGGAAGTACTTGCCCACTGCGTAAGACAAGGCGTCGCCCAGCAGGCCGCCGAGAAAGCCGAGGAGCAGCGTTTCGCCCAGGCTGAACGTGCCGTTACCGGCCAGTACGGCAACGGCGAACAGCAGTACGGTGCCCGGCACGATAATGCCGGCGATGGCCAGGCATTCGATGCAGGCCACCAGGAAAATCGCCAGGCCAAGCCACTGCGGGTTGGCGCTGAGCCAGCCGGTCAGACTGTCGAGCCATTGGCCCATGTTCAGCTTCCTTGTTCGAGAATGAAGAAATCACGGCCTTCGACTTGGCCGCGACGTAACGGGTTCCGTGTGCAGAAACGGGCGTACTCGGCATCGACGAAGCGGTATGGCAGGTGCTCGTCGCGCCCGTGCGGGATGCCCAGGCGAGCAGCCTGGATCACCCGGGGCACGGCGTTGCCGCAGTCCTCGACGTACAGGCGTTCGGCGTCGAAACGCTGGGCGTCCCAATGCGGCACTTTCAGGCCCAGGGCCCGGCATAGCAGGGTCTGGCCGGCGCACAGGCGCTCTTGCGGGCGGATATTGCCGCTTGCATCGGGGTTGTTCAGTTGCATCTGCGCCAGGCTGTCGGGCCCCGAGAGGGTGTCCTGCCAAGGATAGGCAGACTTGATCAGCACCGCGTTGCCCGGCCCGTGGGCGCTGAAGTTCAGCGAATCGCCGCCGCGGGCGTAGTACATGTAGATGTGCCCCCCATCCAGGAACAGCGCCTTGCGTTTTTCGGTGTAGCCGAGCGAAGCGTGGCTACCTTTGTCGGAAAGGTAGTAGGCCTCGGTCTCGATGATCCGCGCGGCCAGCCACAGGTCGCCGTGGCGGTGACGGATGACCTTGCCCAGCAGGGCCTTGGCCAGGGTCTGGGCGTCGCGGTCGAAAAAGCTGTCGGGCAGGGCTGGCATGCGGGCAGTTCGTGGCTGGAGAGGCGGGGATGATAGCAATGAATGGCTTAATCGAGGCTGAATTGGAGGGTGAAGTTGGCAGTGCCGGCCCTTTCGCGGGTAAACCCGCTCCTACACAAATCCCTGTGGAAGCGGGCGCGCCCGCGAAAGGGCCGCAACAGGAGGTGGAAATCTCGATAACCCCGGTTACATCTTTCCTACACATTGCCCCATCCATTTTCTACCATCCGCCACCCGCCGCTGGGCGTACACCTGCGCGGCAGTTATAATCAGCCGATTTCCCCTTCGCCAAGACACCGAACCCATGACTGAGTCCGTTCTTGACTACATGACCCGCTTGGGTCGCGCTGCCCGTGAGGCTTCCCGGGTGATTGGCCGTGCCAGCACTGCGCAGAAGAACCGCGCCCTGCAAGCCGCCGCCGACGCGCTGGACGCTGCCCGTGCCGAACTCACCGCTGCCAACGAGCTGGACCTGGCCGCCGGCCGCGCCAGTGGCCTGGAGCCCGCACTGCTCGACCGTCTGGCGCTGACCCCGGCGCGTATCGACGGCATGATCACCGGCTTGCGCCAGGTGGCCAGCCTGCCGGACCCGGTCGGTGCCATCCGCGACATGAGCTACCGTCCATCGGGCATTCAGGTAGGCAAGATGCGTACCCCGCTGGGGGTGATCGGGATCATCTATGAATCGCGCCCGAACGTGACCATTGATGCCGCCAGCCTGTGCCTCAAGTCGGGCAATGCAACCATCCTGCGGGGCGGTTCCGAAGCCATACACTCCAACCGCGCCATTGCCACCTGCATTCAGCGTGGCCTGGCCGAAGCCGGCCTGCCGGCGGCGGTGGTGCAGGTGGTCGAAACCACCGACCGCGAAGCCGTGGGCGCGCTGATCAGCATGCCGGAATTCGTCGATGTCATCGTACCGCGCGGAGGCCGTGGCCTGATCGAGCGCATTAGTCGCGATGCCCGCGTGCCGGTGATCAAGCACCTGGACGGCATCTGCCACATCTATGTCAGCCAGCATGCCGACCTGGACAAGGCCTGGAATGTGGCTTTCAACGCCAAGACCTACCGCTACGGCATCTGCGGTGCCATGGAAACGCTGCTGGTCGACCAGCAAGTGGCTGAGCGCTTTTTGCCAGAAATGGCCCGCCGCTTCGTGGAGAAGGGCGTGGAGCTGCGCGGTTGCGAGCGTACCCAGGCTATCATCAGCGCCAAACCGGCCACCGAAGCCGACTGGCACACGGAATACCTCGATGCGATCCTGTCGATTCGCGTGGTCGACGGCCTGAACCAGGCCATCGAGCACATCAACCACTATGGCTCGCACCACACCGACTCGATCATCAGCGAACACCAGGGTGAAGCCCGTCAGTTCATGGCTGAGGTCGACTCGGCGTCGGTCATGCTCAACACCCCGACCTGCTTTGCCGATGGCTTCGAGTACGGCCTGGGTGCGGAAATCGGTATTTCCACCGACAAGCTGCATGCCCGCGGCCCTGTCGGCCTGGAAGGCCTGACCTGCGAGAAGTATGTGGTGATCGGCGATGGCCAGTTGCGCGGCCAGGGGTCCTGCTGAGTTGAGCAAGGCCCAGGCAGTCCGGCGTATCGGCATTCTAGGTGGTACCTTCGACCCCGTGCATATCGGCCACTTGCGCAGCGCGCTGGAAGTGGCCGAGTTCATGGGGCTCGATGAGCTACGCCTGCTGCCCAATGCCCGGCCGCCGCACCGCGACACGCCACAGGTGGCCGCGCAGGATCGCCTGGCCATGGTCCGTGAAGCGGTGCAGGGCGTCGCTTGCCTGAGCGTCGATGCCCGCGAGCTGGAACGTGACAAGCCGTCGTACACCATCGATACGCTGGAATCGATCCGCGCCGAGCTGTCCGGCAACGACCAGCTATTCCTGGTGCTGGGTTGGGATGCCTTCTGTGGCCTGCCCGCCTGGCATCGCTGGGAAGAATTGCTGCAACACTGTCACATCCTGGTACTGCAACGTCCGGATGCCGACGTAGAACCCCCTGACGAGTTGCGCAACCTGTTGGCTGCGCGCTCGGAGAGCGATCCCACCGCCATGTCCGGCCCGGCGGGAAATATTTCGTTCGTCTGGCAGACGCCGCTTGCGGTGTCGGCTACACAGATCCGACAGCTGCTGGCCAGCGGCAAATCGGTGAGGTTCCTGGTGCCGGACGCCGTACTGGCCTATATCGAGGCGCACGAACTGTATCGTGCGCCCAACTGACGGTGCCTCTGGCGCCTCATCCAACGAGTTGAACGAGTTTTATATGACCAAGCAGAAAATTTACGGCGAAGAACTGGTCGCAGTGACCAAGGCAGCGCTGGAAGACGTCAAGGCCCAGGACATCCAGGTCATCGACGTGCGCGAGAAGCACAGCCTGACCGACTACATGATCATTGCCACCGGTACCTCCAACCGCCAGATCAACGCGATGGCCGAAAAGGTCCGTGAAGCAGTCAAGGCCAAGGGCGCCCAGCCACTGGGTGAAGAAGGCAAAGGCGACAGCGACTGGGTGCTGCTGGACCTGAACGACGTCATCGTGCACATGATGACCGCCGCTGCCCGCCAGTTCTACGACCTTGAGCGTCTGTGGCAGGGTGCCGAGCAAAGCCGTGCCGCCGATGGCAAGCACCACAGCCCGGACCATGCTCACGAGTACTCCGACAAGCTCAAAGACCGCGAATAAGGAAAGCGCTGTGCGTCTGCGCCTGATTGCGGTCGGCTCGCGCATGCCGAAGTGGGTCGAGGAAGGCTGGCATGAATATGCCAAGCGCCTGCCCGCCGAGCTGTCGCTGGAGCTGGTGGAAATCCCGCTGAACACCCGTGGCAAGAATGCCGACGTCGCCCGCCTGATCCGTCAGGAGGGCGAAGCCATGCTGAGCAAGGTGCAGCCTGGGGAACGCATTGTCACCCTCGAGGTCCATGGCAAGCCCTGGAGTACCGAGCAGCTGGCCACCGAGCTGGACCGCTGGCGCCTGGATGCGCGCACGGTGAATTTGATGGTGGGCGGCCCGGAGGGCCTGGCGCCTGAGGTTTGCGCGCGCGCCGAGCAACGTTGGTCGCTGTCGCCGCTGACTTTGCCGCACCCGTTGGTAAGGATACTCATCGGCGAGCAGATCTACCGCGCCTGGACCGTGTTGTCCGGGCACCCTTACCACAAATGAGCCTGTAAGCAGTCCGATGTCGCAGCCGATCCGTCTCAAGGACCACGAGAAAGACGCCCGCCTGGTGCGCAACCGCGTCGTGGTCGGCGCAGTGGCGATCATGCTGCTTGTTTGTGTGTTGATCGCACGGCTGTACTACCTGCAGATCATCCAGTACGACTACCACTCCACGCTGTCGGAGAACAACCGGGTGCATGTGCAGCCGATCCCGCCAACCCGCGGGTTGATCTTCGACCGCAACGGGGTGATCGTTGCCGACAACCGGCCCAGCTTCAGCCTGTCGATGACCCGCGAACGTGCGGGTAACTGGCAGGAAGTGCTGGATACAATCGTCGAAGTGCTTGAACTCACCGCTGACGACCGTGCCCTTTTCGAGAAGCGCATGCGCCAGGGCCGCCGGCCATTCGAACCGGTGCCGATCCTGTTCGAGCTCAACGAAGAGCAGATCGCCCGCGTGGCGGTAAACCAGTTCCGCCTGCCGGGTGTGGAAGTGGTGGCACAGCTGGTGCGGCATTACCCGCAGGGTGCGCATTTCGCCCATTCGGTGGGTTATGTAGGGCGGATCAACGAGAAAGAGCTGAAAACGCTCGACCCGGTGAACTACAGCGGCACCCACCATATCGGCAAGACCGGCATCGAGCGCTTCTACGAGGCCGCCCTGCATGGTCAGGTGGGTTACGAGGAAGTCGAGACCAACGCCCGTGGCCGGGTGCTGCGGGTGCTCAAGCGCACCGACCCGAAGCCGGGCAAGGACATTGTGCTGAGCCTGGACATCAAGCTGCAGGAGGCCGCTGAAGCCGCGCTGGGAGGCCGGCGTGGTGCAGTGGTTGCGCTCGACCCGCGAACCGGCGAGGTGCTGGCGATGGTGAGTCAGCCTAGCTTCGACCCCAACCTGTTCGTCACCGGCATCAGCTTCAAGGCCTATGCCGAATTGCGCGATTCGATCGATCGGCCGCTGTTCAACCGCGTGCTGCGTGGCTTGTACCCGCCGGGGTCGACCATCAAGCCGGCGGTGGCTATTGCCGGTCTGGACAGTGGCGTGGTGAATGCCAGCAGCAGGGTGTTCGACCCTGGCTACTACCAGTTGCCCAACTACGACCATAAATACCGTAACTGGAACCGCTCCGGTGATGGCTGGGTCGACCTGGACACCGCCATCATGCGCTCGAACGACACCTACTTCTATGACCTTGCGCACAAGATGGGCATCGATCGGTTGTCCAGCTACATGAACAAATTCGGTATCGGCCAGCGGGTATCCCTCGATATGTTCGAGGAGTCTGCCGGGTTGATGCCGTCGCGCGAATGGAAGCGTGCCACCCGTCGCCAGGCCTGGTTCCCTGGCGAAACCCTGATTCTCGGCATCGGCCAGGGCTATATGCAGGCTACGCCGCTGCAACTGGCCCAGGCCACTGCACTGATCGCCAACAAAGGTGTGTGGAACCGCCCGCACCTGGCCAAGACCATCGAAGGCCTGCCGCCGGTAGACGACAACCCCATGGAAGACATCGTGCTGCGTGACAAGTCCGACTGGGCCAAGGTCACCCATGGCATGGAACAGGTGATGCACAACGCCCGCGGTACCGCGCGCAAGGCAGCTGCCGGAGCCCAATACCGCATTGCCGGCAAGAGCGGTACCGCCCAGGTGGTGGCGATCAAGCAGGGCGAGAAGTATGACCGCAACAAGCTCCAGGAGCGCCACCGTGACCATGCCCTGTTCGTCGCGTTTGCCCCAGCCGAAGCCCCGAAAATCGTGGTTTCGGTGATGGTCGAGAACGGTGAGTCCGGCTCGGGTGTCGCCGCTCCGGTGGTACGCCAGATCATGGACGCCTGGCTGCTCGACGAAAATGGCCGGCTCAAACCCGAGTTCGCGCCCGCCACCGTTACCCAGGAATCGGCCCTGTGATGAACAATTTCGATCGCATGCTCTCCAGCGAGGATGTGATGCGTCGGCGTGCGAGCTTTCTGCAACGCATCCATATCGACGGCCCCTTGCTGATCATTCTGCTGACCCTTGCAGCCGGCAGCCTGTTCGTACTGTATTCGGCCAGTGGCAAGAACTGGGACCTGCTGCTCAAGCAAGCCACCTCGTTTGGCATCGGTCTGGTGTCGATGTTCGTCATCGCCCAGCTGGAGCCGCGCTTCATGGCGCGTTGGGTGCCATTGGCCTACCTGGCCGGGGTGCTGTTGCTGGTAGTGGTCGACGTAATGGGCCACAACGCCATGGGGGCCACACGCTGGATCAACATTCCTGGGGTGATCCGCTTCCAGCCCTCGGAATTCATGAAGATCATCATGCCGGCGACCATCGCCTGGTACCTGTCCAAGCGCACCTTGCCGCCCCATTTGAAGCACGTGGCGATCAGCCTGGTGCTGATCGGCGTGCCGTTCATGCTGATCGTACGTCAGCCCGACCTGGGGACCGCGCTGCTGATCCTGGCCTCTGGTGCCTTCGTGCTGTTCATGGGCGGCTTGCGCTGGCGCTGGATCCTCAGCGTGCTGGCGGCAGCCGTGCCAGTCGCGGTGGCAATGTGGTTCTTCGTCATGCACGACTACCAGAAGCAGCGGGTATTGACCTTCCTCGACCCTGAAAGCGACCCGTTGGGCACCGGTTGGAACATCATCCAATCCAAGGCAGCGATCGGCTCGGGCGGGGTGTTTGGCAAAGGCTGGCTGCTTGGCACGCAGTCGCACCTGGACTTTTTGCCGGAAAGCCACACCGACTTCATCATCGCCGTGCTCGGCGAGGAATTCGGCCTGGTCGGCATCTGCCTGCTGCTGATTGTCTACCTGCTGCTGATCGGCCGTGGCCTGGTGATCACCGCCCAGGCGCAGACCCTGTTCGGCAAGCTGCTTGCGGGCAGCCTGACCATGACTTTTTTTGTATACGTGTTCGTCAATATCGGAATGGTAAGCGGCCTTCTGCCCGTGGTGGGCGTGCCGTTACCTTTCATCAGCTATGGCGGAACATCGTTGGTGACGCTGCTGTCAGCGTTTGGCGTTTTGATGTCGATCCATACGCACCGCAAATGGATCGCGCAGGTTTGAATAAGGTGAACAATTTCATGCAAGCAGTGCGTAACTGGGCTGCCCGTTGTGCGCCTTGGATCGGTGCGGTGGGCCTGTTCGGCGCTGTACAGCTGGCCCATGCCGGCGAATACGACGGCTCGCCCGAGGTAGCCGCGTTTGTTGGCGAAATGAGCCGCGACTACGGTTTTGCGCCTGAGCAACTGATGGGTGTGTTTCGTGAGGTGCAGCGCAAGCAGTCGATCCTCGACGCCATATCGCGCCCGGCCGAGCGGGTCAAACCGTGGAAGGACTACCGGCCGATGTTCATCACCGATGCACGTATCGCTCGCGGTGTGGATTTCTGGCGTCAGCACGAGGCTGTATTGGCACGTGCCGAGCAGGAGTACGGCGTACCTGCGCAGTACATTGTCGCGATCATTGGCGTGGAAACCTTCTTTGGCCGCAATACCGGCAACTACCGGGTGATCGACGCCCTGTCGACGCTGGGCTTCGACTACCCGCCACGGGCCGAGTTCTTCCGCAAGGAGCTGCGTGAGTTCCTGCTGCTGGCCCGTGAGGAACAGCTCGATCCCTTGACGCTCAAGGGCTCGTACGCCGGCGCCATGGGGCTGCCGCAGTTCATGCCAAGCAGCTTCCGCAACTACGCGGTGGACTTCGACGGGGACGGCCATATCAATATCTGGAACAACCCTGACGATGCCATCGGCAGCGTGGCCAGCTACTTCAAGCGCCACGGCTGGGTGGCCGGCGAGGGTGTGGTCAGTCGCGCCTGGGTGGAAGGTGAGCGCGCCGACGAAGGCCTGACCACCGGCATCGAGCCGGTGAAAACGGTAGGGGAGTTGCGTACGCTTGGCTGGTCGGTTCATGATTCGCTGCGCGATGATCTGCCGGTTACCGCCTTCCGTCTTGAGGGCGAGAGCGGCCCCGAGTACTGGATGGGCCTGAAGAACTTCTACGCGATCACTCGCTACAACCGCAGCGTGATGTATGCCATGGCGGTACATCAGCTTGCGGAACAGCTGGTTCAAGTACGGGGCGTCAAGTAATGCGCGCAATCATCTCTGCCAACGCTTTCAAGCTGCTCACCTGCCTCGCCGTCGGTGTGGCGCTGGCCAGCTGCTCTTCCAACCGCCCGGCCCCGAAAAGCAGTGGCAACGTCGTGCGCAGCCAGCCGGGCCTGGACATCAACCGGGCGCACAAGGACGGCGCGCCGTGGTGGGACGTGGATGTGAACAAGATCCCCGATGCCACCCCGACCGTGCACACCGGTAACTACAAGGCCAACCCGTACACAGTGCTTGGCAAGACCTACTACCCGATGCAGGACTCGCGCAACTACCGCGCCGAGGGTACGGCATCGTGGTACGGCACCAAGTTCCACGGGCAGAACACTGCAAATGGCGAGCTGTACGACCTGTATGGCATGAGCGCAGCGCACAAGACCCTGCCGCTGCCAGCCTATGTGCGGGTGACCAACCTGGCGAACGGCCGCAGCGTGATCCTTCGGGTGAACGACCGTGGCCCGTTCTATTCCGACCGAATCATCGACTTGTCCTATGCTGCCGCGAAAAAGCTTGGCTATGCCGAGATCGGCACCGCGCATGTGCGCGTCGAGGGTATCGACCCGCAGCAGTGGTGGGCTCAGCGCGGCCAAACGCCGCCGATGGTGCTGAAGGAGCCGCAAGTGGCGCAGACCCAGGCAATACCGGCCAGTACCGGGCGGGTCGAGCAGTGGACCCCGCCGCCACAGCAGCACGCAGCGCCCGTGGTACCCGTGCAGGTGGGTGGCAACAACGTGCCCGGTGGTAACGGTGGCAGTTTCTTGCAGGTAGGCGCGTTCGCCAACCCGGACGCTGCCGAGTTACTGCGCGCCAAGCTCAGCACCATGGTCAATGCACCCGTGTTCATCAGCTCGATCGTGCGTAACCAGCAGACCCTGCACCGCGTGCGCCTGGGGCCGATCGGCAGCCAGGGCGAGATCCAGCAAGCACAGGACAGCATTCGCCTGGCGAACTTGGGGCAGGCAAAGCTGGTCACAGCAGACTGACTGTGGGAGCGGGCGCGCCTGCGAAGACGGCAACACCAAACTATCGGTTTTGTCATGAATTGCCGGTCGCGGCCATGTACAATGACCGCTTTTGCCCGCAGCGACATAAAGCCGCACATTCGCGGGCCAGGCCATTGGCCATAAAACTAGACTGACTGGCGCTGGGCACATGATCTTGCCCAGGGAACATCTCAGACCATTAGCGATTTTCGAGAGACGGATGAACATCACCAACCTTGCCAAACGACTTTGCCTGCCTGTACTGCTGCTGATCACGCCTGCCGCCTTTGCGGCGGAGCAGATGACGCCGGCGCCACCGCAACTGGCAGCCAAGTCCTACGTACTCATGGACGCGTCCAGCGGCAACGTGCTGGTCGAGAACAACGGTGACGAGCGCCTGCCGCCAGCCAGCCTGACCAAGCTGATGACCGCCTATATCGCCACCCTGGACATCCGTCGCGGCCAGATCGGTGAAAGCGACCCGGTTACCGTCAGTGAAAACGCCTGGCGTACCGGCGGTTCGCGCATGTTCATCAAGGTTGGCAGCCAGGTAACGGTCAGCGACCTGCTGCACGGCATCATCATCCAGTCCGGTAACGACGCCTCGGTCGCCCTGGCCGAGCACATCGCCGGCAGCGAAGACGCCTTTGCCGACATGATGAACAAGACGGCTGCCGACCTGGGCATGACCAACAGCCACTTCATGAACCCGACCGGTCTGCCGCACCCCGAGCATTACTCGTCGGCGCACGACATGGCGACCCTGGCCCGTGCGATCATCAACGTCGACCCGGCCCACTACGCCATCTACTCGCAGAAAGAGTTCTTCTGGAACAATATCAAGCAGCCTAACCGCAACCTGCTGCTGTGGCGTGACAAGACCGTCGATGGCCTGAAAACCGGTCACACCGACGAAGCCGGCTACTGCATGGTGGCGTCGGCCGTTCGTGACGGCCAGCGCCTGATCGCAGTGGTGTTCGGTACCAACAGCGAACAATCGCGTGCTGCCGAAACCCAGAAGCTGCTGACCTACGGTTTCCGCTTCTTCGAAACCCAGACCTTCTACCAGAAGGGCACCGAGCTGACCCAGGCCCCGGTCTGGAAGGGCGCTACCAGCCAGATCAAGGCTGGCCTGGCTGACGACCTGACCATGACTATGCCTAAAGGCCAATTGAAGCGTCTGCAGGCTTCGATGACCATGAACCCGCAGCTCACCGCACCGATCGCCAAAGGTGACGTGATCGGCAAAGTGGAAGTCAAACTGGACGAGAAAGTGGTTCACAGCGCCGACCTGATCGCCCTTGATGGCGTCGAGGAAGGTGGTTTCTTCCGCCGTATGTGGGATAGCATCCGTCTATTCTTCTACGGGTTGTTCAACTGATACGTGACCTGCATGCCCCCGCGCCTACCGCGGGGGTGTTGTTGTTGCCACGGCTTACGAGGCCGTTTCCGCCATGAGCGAACCAGACGTCAAGTCGCACAAGATCGAATTCCCTTGCGACGATTACCCGATCAAGGTCATCGGTGACACCGTTGTCGGTTTCAAGGACACGGTGATCGAGATTCTCAGCAAGCACGCCAAAGTCGACCTTTCCACCCTGGCCGAACGCCAGAGCAAGGAAGGCAAATACACCACCGTGCAATTGCACATCGTTGCCGAAAGCGAGAACCAGCTGCACGATATCAACAGCGCCCTGCGCGCTACCGGCATCGTGAAAATGGTGCTTTGATGTCCGCCTGCCTCGGTTTTCGCGAGCTTGGCCTGCAGCCCTATGAACCGGTGCTGGAGGCCATGCGTCGTTTTACCGAGCAGCGCAGCCCGGACAGCCAGGATGAAATCTGGCTGGTCGAGCACCCTGCGGTCTTCACCCAGGGGCAGGCCGGCAAGGCCGAGCACCTGCTGGTGCCGGGCGACATACCGGTGGTGCAGACCGACCGCGGCGGTCAGGTCACTTACCATGGCCCCGGGCAGTTGGTGGCCTACCTGCTGCTGGATGTGCGCCGGCTGGGCTTTGGCGTGCGTGAGCTGGTCAGCCGTATCGAGCTGGCCCTGATCGACCTGCTCGCCAGCTATGCTGTTCAGGCGTCTGCCAAGCCCGATGCCCCGGGTGTCTATGTCGACGGAGCGAAAATCGCCTCCCTCGGCCTGCGAATTCGCAACGGCCGTTCGTTTCACGGCCTTGCCCTGAACGTGGACATGGACCTTGCGCCATTCCGCCGAATCAACCCCTGCGGCTATGCGGGGCTGGCGATGACCCAGCTGCGCGACCTGGCAGGTCCGATCGAACTCGACGAGGTCAGGACAAGGCTGCGCGGACAGCTGGTCAAGCACCTCGACTACGCTGAGCAGACGACCCTCACGGGCGGAATCGACTGAATATGACAACTGTGCAAGAAGCCGTGCCGAACCTGATACCTACCCAGGATGCCACCCCGCGCCCAGCGCCGAAGAAGGTGGAAGCTGGGGTCAAGCTGCGTGGTGCCGACAAAGTCGCGCGCATCCCGGTGAAGATCATCCCTACCGATGAGCTACCCAAGAAGCCCGACTGGATTCGCGTGCGTATCCCGGTGTCGCCCGAGGTTGACCGCATCAAACAACTGCTGCGCAAGCACAAACTGCACAGCGTGTGTGAAGAGGCCTCCTGCCCGAACCTGGGCGAGTGCTTCTCGGGTGGTACCGCCACCTTCATGATCATGGGTGACATCTGCACCCGTCGTTGCCCGTTCTGCGACGTTGGTCACGGCCGACCGAAGCCGCTGGATCTGGACGAGCCGAAAAACCTGGCGGTTGCCATTGCCGACCTGCGCCTGAAGTATGTGGTGATCACCTCGGTGGACCGCGACGACCTGCGTGACGGTGGTGCCCAGCACTTCGCTGACTGCATCCGCGAAATCCGCGCGCTGTCGCCGGGCGTGCAGTTGGAGACCTTGGTGCCGGACTACCGTGGCCGTATGGACGTTGCCCTGGAAATCACCGCGCAAGAGCCGCCGGATGTGTTCAACCACAACCTCGAGACCGTACCGCGCCTGTACAAGGCCGCGCGCCCGGGTTCGGACTATGACTGGTCGCTGGACTTGCTGCAGAAGTTCAAGCAGTTGGTGCCGCACGTACCGACCAAGTCGGGCCTGATGCTCGGCCTGGGCGAAACCGACGAGGAAGTGATCGAAGTGATGCACCGCATGCGCGAGCATGACATCGACATGCTTACCCTCGGCCAGTACCTGCAGCCGTCGCGCAGCCACTTGCCGGTGCAGCGTTTCGTTCACCCGGACACCTTTGCCTGGTTTGCCGAGGAAGGTTACAAGATGGGCTTCAAGAACGTTGCTTCTGGCCCGCTGGTGCGTTCTTCGTACCACGCCGACCAGCAGGCCCACGAAGCCAAGATCAAGCTCTGAGCTATGCTCTAGCCTAGAGCAGAGCCACAGATGCCGATGCGCGCCCAAGGGCGGCATCGGCATTTTTGTTTGTGTCCCATGCGCTGCAAGGAGCCGCGATGTATTGCGCCAAAACCTTCCAACCCACCCTGCCAGCCGCGCTGCCGGCCAACGCATGTTTTGCCATTGTCGCCCCGGCGGGCGCGGCGCGGCTTGATGCGCACAAGGTCAGCCAGTGGTTCGTTGACCGCGGCTACCGTTGCCATATCTACCCGGGTGCCCTGCAGGCGCAGGGCTACTTGGCGGGGCCGGACCAGCAACGCCTGCAGGACTTGCATGCAGCGTTTGCCGATCCGGCCATGGACGCCATCCTGTGCATGCGTGGCGGCTACGGCAGCATGCGCCTGCTTGACCAGCTCGACTTTGAACTGATCCGGCGCAACCCCAAGCCGCTGATCGGCTACAGCGACATCACCGCGCTGCATACGGCGATCTACCGGCATGCCGGACTGGTGACCTTCCATGGGGGAATGCTCAATGCCGACCTGTTGGGGGCCAAGTTGCCACCGACCGAGTCGTCGTTGCTGGCGCAACTGGGAGGGCATGTGAGGGCAGGCGAGCAGGTCGCGCACCCGGCGGGTTTCGCTTTGGGCTGCGTGCTGCCGGGGGCGGCCAGCGGGCCGCTGCTGGGGGGCAACCTGTCGATGCTGGGTGCGACCATGGGGACGCTTGCCGAGCTGGATACCCAGGGCTGCATCCTGTTCATCGAGGATGTCAACGAGCCGTTGTACAGGGTGGATCGGCTGCTGACCCAGTTACGCCTGGCAGGCAAGCTGGAGGGGATCAAAGGCGTGCTGGTGGGCGACTTTGCCGGTATTACCACAGCCGCGCTGACACCATTGCTGGAGGATACGTTTGCACCGCTGGGTGTACCGGTGCTGGCGGGCTGGCGCAGCGGGCATTGTGACCCGAATGTATGTTTGCCCCTGGGGGCTCGGGTGACGCTGGATAGTGTTCAGCAAACACTGGTGCTGGAGCAGGATCTGTTCAGGGCGTGAAACTACCGGGGCCGCGCAGCGGCCCCGAAATGCTTACTGCTGCCGCAGGCTCTCAAGCAGCTTATGGGTCGGGTAGCCATCCGCCGGCCAGCCCAGCCCTTGCTGGGCATTGCGGATCGCCTTGCGGGTATTGGCCCCGATAATGCCATCGGCATTACCCGCATCATGCCCGCGGCTGTTCAACAGGTTCTGCAACTCCATGCGCTCGCTGCGGCTGAGCGGCAAATCCTCTTTCGGCCAGCTGCCGGCTATGAAGCCCCAGCCGCTGAAGCGATCCCCGAGCAGGCTCACCGCCAAGGCATAGGACGACGAGTTGTTGTACTTGAGGATGGCGCGGAAGTTGTCCAGCACCAGGAACGCCGGGCCGCGTGCACCGGCCGGCAGCAGCAGGGCGGCAGACAGCTGGTTGCTACCTGCCGGCAGCTGGGTGCCTGCTGGCAGTTTCACGCCCATCGCCAGCCATTCACTCACTGGTTTGCGCAGTGCGCCATCGGCTTGCCAGAAGTCGAAGCCCGCCGGCACCTGTACCTCGAAGCCCCACGGTTGGCCGCGTTTCCAGCCCGAACTCTGCAGGTAGTGCGCTGTTGAGGCCAGGGCGTCTGGTGTGCTGTTCCAGATGTCGCGGCGGCCATCGCCGTCGAAGTCAACGGCATGGGTGTTGTAGGTGGTCGGGATGAACTGGGTCTGGCCCATGGCGCCGGCCCACGAGCCACGCATGGCTTCAGGCTGGATGTCACCATGCTGGATGATCTGCAGCGCGGCAATCAGCTGATCCTGGGCGAACTGTGGGCGGCGGCCCTCATAGGCCAAAGTGGCCAGCGAGCGGATTACCGACTTGCTGCCCTGGAACTGGCCGAAGTTGCTTTCCATGCCCCACACCGCGACCAGCACCTGGCGGTCCACGCCATAGCGTTGCTCAAGGCGAGTCAGCAGCTCGGCGTTCTGCTCCAGCAGCTTCTTGCCGTTGCGCACACGCAGGGGCGACAGGGCGCCTTCGAGGTATTCCCACACCGGGCGAGTGAACTCCGGCTGGCTACGGTCTGCCTTGATCACGTCCAGGTCGGGGGTGACACCGAGGAAGGCACGGTCGAAGGTGCTCGGCGAAATGCCGGCTTGCAGGGCCTGCTCGCGGAAGCCCGCTTGCCATTGGGCGAAGGTTTGCAGGGGCTGGATGTCAGTGCTGACGTCGGGCGTTGCGCCGGGCACGGTCACCACGGGATTGGGTTGGGCAGGGGCCAGCGGCAGCGCGTCGGCGGCGGTGGGCTTTTCCGCACAGGCCACGAGCAGAATGAAGCTGGAGGCCGCGATCAGCTGGCGGGTTTCCCAGCGGGGGATAAGACGGAAGAGCATGCACAGATCCAGAGTTGCAGGTCAGGTGACGACCATACCATGCCTGCGCTTGCGATGCTTTCATGCAGCCAAAAAGTAGGAAGCCTCCCAATCTCTCGATTGGAAGGCTTCGCGGCGGTAGCTGCCTTTGCCCTTGTTCGGCTGTTCCTGGCGGCAGCGGAACAGTGGCTGGGCAACGATGGACTTGGCCTTGTTGGGGCCGTGCTTTTTCAGCTTTTTGCTCATGGCGGGCTTCCCGGGTTGGGTGGGTTTCGCGGCGCACTGTAGGCCCCCCGAGGGGTGGGGGCCAATTGATTGTGTATATGGTCGAGGCGCTGGTGCCTATGTAGGAGCGGGTTTACCCGCGTATACGGTAGCGGCGGCAACGGTGAACGGCGGGTGGAGATTGGCCAGCAGGGCCGGCCTCTTCGCGGGTAAACCCGCTCCTACAGTGGCCGCAGTTACTCGGGAGGCAGGGCCAGGCGTTGGCCAGCCATCAAAAGCGACAGCCGCGCCAGGCCAATCCACGGCGAACCTTCAGCCTGCCCTTTGATCTGCGCATCGATTCGCTGGGCATCCTGCAGCAGTTGCGCCCAGCGTTGCGCCGAGAGGCGCTGCAGGGCCTTGCTGACCAGCGGTCGGCGTTTGTCCCAGATGGGCGGGCGGGCCTGGCTGAACGCTTTGTCCAATGGCACGCCTTGGCTGAACTGCTGGGCTAGCCCCGCCAGTTGGCGCAGCTCACGGGCCAAGGCCCAGAGGATGACTGGCGGCTCCACACCTTCACCGCGCAAGCCTTCGAGCATGCGCAGGGCATGCGCAGCCTCGCCGTTGAGAATGGCATCGACCAGGCCGAAGACATCGAAGCGGGCACTGTCGGCGACGGCAGCCTGCACGGTTTCCACGGTGATCTGGCTGCCTTCGGCCAGCAGCTTGAGTTTTTCGATTTCCTGCGCGGCTGCCAGCAGGTTGCCTTCCACGCGCGCGGCAATCAGGTCGACGGCATCACGCTGGGCTGACAGGCCGGCCTGTTGCAGGCGCTGGTTGATCCACTGAGGGAGCTGGTGCACATCCACCGGCCAGATCTGGATGAACTGGCAATGGGTGCCTTCGATCAACGCCTTGCCCCACTTGGTCTTCTGCGCACTGCTGTCGAGCTTGGGCAGGCTGATCAGCAGCAGCGTGTCTTCGGCGGGGTTGGCGCAGTATTCCATCAGCGCAGCGGCACCCTTGTCACCGGGCTTGCCCGAGGGCAGGCGCAGTTCCAGCAGGCGGCGCTGGGCGAACAGTGACAGGCTTGCACCGGCCTGGAGCAGGGTGCCCCAGTCGAAGTTGGCGTCGGCACTGAACACCTGGCGTTCATCGAAACCTTGCTGACGCGCGGCATTGCGGATGGCGTCGGCAGCTTCCTGGCACAGCAGCGGGTCGTCGCCGCTGACCACATAGACCGGTGCCAGGGCGCCTTGCAGGTGCTTGTTGAGTTGGGCGGGGGCGAGTTTCATGGGGAGCAAGCGGGGCGCCCGAGGGCGCCCCTCACGGGCTTAGTTGCCCGGTACTTCCAGTGGCGATTGCTGAGGCGTCTCGGCTTGCTGGCGGCGGGCAGCCTCCAGCGCGGCAGCTTCGGCTTGGGCGCGCTCGTCGGCTTTACGCTGCAGCTCATCCAGTTGGGACGGGGACAGCATTTGCAAACGTACGACCATGGCGTTGACCAGGTCGCGGCGCATTTCTTCGCGGGCGCGTTTGGCTTCCTGCTCGGAGCCGGTGATGTTCGAGCCGTCACGCACGTAGACCTTGCGCACCTCCAGCTTGTCGCTCATCAGCTCCAGGTTGTTCAGGCCCAGAATGCTGTAGTCCAGCTTGGTGGTCAGCTCGTACTCGGCGGTACGGTTGCCGCTGTTGTAGGTCGCCGAGCGCTCGCGCTCCTGTTCGTTGGTCAGCACCAGGCGATACGGTGCGCCAGCGTGCACGTTGACGCCGCTACGTTCCAGCACTTCACGCAGCTGGACCACGGTCGGGCCATAGGCATTGCGCGCGCTGACGTCCATTTCCTTCACGCTCAGCTCGGTGGCGCCGGTGCCGCGCAGCTGGAAACCGCAGGCGCTGAGCATGACCGCCAGGCCGATTACCAGCAAATTGCGTTTGATCATGTTGTTGCTCCCTTTTGGGCCTGTTCCGCCCACCCGCAGCCAATGCGGGTGGGCGTTTTCATCAGTTGGCGACGATGTTGACCAGCTTGCCCGGTACCACGATGACCTTGCGGATGGTCAGGCCATCGATGAAGCGCAGGACATTCTCGTTGCTGCGGGCAGCGGCTTCGACTTCTTCGCGGCTGGCAGCGGCAGGCATCTCGACCTGGCCGCGCAGTTTACCGTTGACCTGAACCACCAAGGTAATGGAGTCCTGCACCAGCGCCTGTTCGTCGACGCTTGGCCAGGCGGCATCGATCACCGAGCCTGCGTGGCCCAGGTGCTGCCACAGCGCGTGAGAGATGTGCGGAGTGATCGGCGCCAGCAGCAGGGTGACGGCTTCCAGGCCTTCCTGCAGCAGGGCGCGGTCCTGTTCGGTGGCTTGCGGGGCCTTTTCCAGCACGTTCATCACGGTCATCACCTGGGCGATGGCGGTATTGAACTTGTGGAACTGGCCCACGTCGGTGCTGGCCTGCTTGATGGCCGCATGAATGGCGCGGCGGATGACCTTTTGCGCGTCGTCCAGGGCGGCAACATCCAGCTTGCCTGGCAGGCCCTGGCTGACGTGAGCCTGAGCCAGGCGCCAGACACGGCGCAGGAAGCGGCTGGCACCTTCGACGCCGGAGTCGGACCATTCCAGGCTCATGTCGGGTGGCGAGGCGAACATCATGAACAGGCGGCAGGTGTCGGCGCCGTAGGCTTCGATCATGGACTGCGGGTCGACGCCGTTGTTTTTCGACTTCGACATCTTCTCGGTGCCACCGATTTCCACCGGCAGGCCGTCGGTCTTCAGGCGGGCGCCAATGATCTTGGCTTTGGCATCACGCTCGATTTCGACATCGGCCGGGTTGAACCAGTCTTTGCCGCCGTTGCTGGCAACGCGGTAGTAGGTTTCGGCGACCACCATGCCCTGAGTCAGCAGGTTCTTGAATGGCTCGTTCGAGGTGACCAGGCCTTCGTCGCGCATCAGCTTGTGGAAGAAGCGCGCGTACAGCAGGTGCAGGATCGCGTGTTCGATACCGCCGATGTACTGATCTACCGGCAGCCAGTGGTTGGCGGCTTTGGGGTCGACCAGGCCTTTGTCGTAGTTTGGCGAGGCGTAGCGGGCGAAGTACCAGGACGACTCGACGAAGGTGTCCATGGTGTCGGTTTCGCGCTTGGCCGCAGCACCGCATTTCGGGCAGCTGCATTCGTAGAATTCAGGCATGCGCGCCAGTGGCGAACCGGCGCCGTCCGGCACCACGTTCTCCGGCAGGGTGACCGGCAGCTGGTCTTCCGGTACTGGTACGTCGCCGCAGGACGGGCAGTGGATGATCGGGATCGGGCAGCCCCAGTAGCGCTGGCGGCTGATACCCCAGTCGCGCAGGCGGAACTGGGTACGCGATTTGCCCAGTTCCTTGCGGATCAGGGCCGCTTCGATGGCGTCGAAGGCGCCAGCAAAGTCCAGTCCGTCGAACTCGGCGGAGTTGATCAGCTGGCCGTGCTCGCCATAGGCGGCCTGCCACTCGCTGCCGACTTCATCGCCAGCGCTGGTACGCACCACGGCCTTGACCGGCAGGTTGTACTTGTGGGCGAACTCGAAGTCGCGCTCGTCGTGGGCCGGCACGGCCATTACCGCGCCATCGCCGTAGTGCATCAGCACGTAGTTGGCGACCCATACTGGCAGCTTCTCGCCAGTGAGCGGGTGCTCGACCAGCAGGGAAGTGGCCATGCCTTTCTTCTCCTGCGTGGCCATGTCGGCTTCGGCAACGCTGCCGCTCTTGCACTCATCGATGAACGCCTGCAGCGCCGGGTTGCCCTGCGCAGCCTGGGTGGCCAGCGGGTGCTCGGCGGCGACGGCGACGTAGGTGGCGCCCATCAGCGTGTCCGGACGGGTGGTGAAGACTTTGAGGGTGCCTTCGTGGCCGATGCTGGCCTTGTCGTACGGGAACTGGACTTCCATGCCGCGCGATTTGCCGATCCAGTTGCGCTGCATGGTCTTGACCTGTTCAGGCCAGCCCGGCAGCTCGTCGAGGCTCTCCAGCAGCTCGTCGGCGTAATCGGTGATGCGGAAGTAGTACATCGGGATTTCGCGCTTCTCGATCAGCGCGCCCGAACGCCAGCCACGGCCGTCGATGACTTGTTCGTTGGCCAGTACGGTCTGGTCTGCCGGGTCCCAGTTCACGGTACCGTTCTTGCGGTAGATGATGCCTTTTTCGAACAAGCGGGTGAACAGCCACTGCTCCCAACGGTAGTAGTCGGGTTTGCAGGTGGTGACTTCACGTGCCCAGTCGATGGCCAGGCCCAGGCTCTTGAGCTGGGTCTTCATGTAGTCGATGTTTTCGTACGTCCATTTGGCCGGGGCGACGTTGTTTTTCATCGCCGCGTTTTCCGCGGGCATGCCGAAAGCGTCCCAGCCCATCGGCTGCAGGACGTTCTTGCCCAGCATGCGCTGGTAGCGGGCAATCACGTCACCGATGGTGTAGTTGCGCACGTGGCCCATGTGTAGCTTGCCGCTCGGGTACGGGAACATCGATAGGCAATAGTAGGTGTCTTTGCCTGGCTGTTCGGTAACAGCGAACGATTGTTGCTCGTCCCAGAACTTCTGGGCGGCGGCTTCGATATCACGGGGCGTGTATTGTTCGTGCATGGCTACTTTTGGCTGAGAGAGAAGAGACCTTGTTCCAGGCAGCGGAACCTCGCTGCGTCCGGCACTCCGGTGTCGTTTAGAGTGAACGCCGTAGCATACAGCAGCGCCGCGCATCGTGGGAAACCTTCGTTGCGAATGCCCGCTGGTCGCGGCGCACGGCTGCTTTTTGCAACGACGCTAAGCTCAGGTGTGGGGGGAGATATTCTTACCTTCAATGAGGTGAACGGATGGGAGAGACGCAGCTACCCGCAATCAGACCGGAGCTTTACGAGCGCCTGATCGACCGGCTTGGCCTGGCACTGGAAACGGCCAGGACCTCGGTGCGATTGCGCGACGAGATGCCAGCTGAGCTTGAGTTGCGTGGCCTGAGCCACGCAGAGTTCGAAGTGATCAAGGCCTACCTGGAATCCCTTCCGGAGCGCCACAATGCCCCTGTCGGCAGTTACCCACAAGCGGAGCCGACATCGGCCAAGATCATCTGGCTCAAGGACAAGAAACGCCCCGCCAGTACGGCGAGATCCAGGACGCTGCCACATCGCTAGCCGTTCAGGACGCCAGGCGCAGGCTATCGCGCGCCGGTTCTTCACTATCACACAACTCAAGATCGACGCCGGTACGCACTTGTTGACCGGCGTCGATCCTTCTAGGCTGCACGCCTGCCAAGGAGGTGTGGCCGATGCCGATCCGATTCTTCATCAAACAATGGCTGATGCCGCCGGGCGTGCTGTTCTTGCTGCTGCTTGCGGCATGGTGGCTGCGTACGCGTCGGCCCCGGTTGGCGGCGCTTTGCTTTACCGTAGGGCTGGGTGGCCTGTGGTTGATGAGCCTGCCGCTGGTGGTGCAGGAAACAGCCCGTGTGCTGGAAAGTGAGCCGCCGCTGGCCGTGAGCGACTGGGCCGGCCTGGCGCGCCGGGCGGATGCCATTGTGGTGCTGGGCGCCGGGCGCGAGCGCGGGGACCCGGCCTGGGGTGGCGGTGACCAGCCCACGGCCACGGCACTGGAGCGTATGCGCTTTGCCGCGCGGCTGGCCAAGGCCTCGGGCCTGCCAGTGTTGACCAGTGGTGGACTGCATTACGGCACGCCGCCCAGCGAGGCGAGGCTGATGGCGGAGCGCCTGCATGAAGATTTCGCTGTCGAGGTGAAATGGCGCGAAGAGGCCAGCCGCACGACCTGGGAAAATGCTCAGCTGACGGCCAAGGTGCTGCAGCCTTTGGGGTTTCGCCGGGTGGTGCTGGTGACCCAGGCCTGGCACATGCAGCGCTCACGCTGGAGTTTTGAACAGGCGGGGTTCGAGGTGGTGCCGGCGCCGGTGGGGTTCCTTGGGCGCGATCATGCGCGGCCGTTTGGCGGTCTGCTGCCAGAGAGCCGGGCGATGTGGCAGAGCGGGCAGTTGTTCAATGAAGTGGTGGGGTTAATGGGGTATCGGGTGTTCTACTGATTCACCGGCTTACATAATCCCCTGTAGGAGCGGGCTTGCCCGCGAAAGGGCCTGCCCTGCTGGCCAATCTCCACCCGCCGTTCACCGTTGCCGCGACTACCGTATTCGCGGGTAAACCCGCTCCTACAGTGGCCGCGTATCGCCAATCAGACGGTTTTTGCAATACGCCCTGCCAGCAACGCCCAGCCCAGCAGCAATGCACAGACAATCGCCAGCGGCCATGAGCGCCATTGCAGGTAAGGCGTCAGCTGCTGCATTGGCACCACCTCGCCATACAGCACGGCCTGCTGGAACTGCGGAATTTGCGTGGTAATGCGGCCAAACGGGTCGATCAGCGCGGTCACGCCGTTGTTGGTGGCGCGGATCATCCAGCGGCCGGCTTCAAGCGCGCGCATCTGCGCCATCTGCAGGTGCTGCAAGGGGCCGATCGATTTGCCGAACCAGGTGTCGTTGCTGATGGTCAGCAGCAGGTCGCTACGCGCAGCCAGGCCAGCGGCGAACTCGGGGTAGACCACCTCGTAGCAGATGTAAGGGGCAATCTGGTAGCCCTTGGCCTGCAGCAGCGGCTGGTCTTCCGGGCCGCGGGCGAAGTCGGACATGGGCAGGTTGAAGAACTCGATGGCCCCACGCAGCACGTCTTGCAGCGGCACATACTCGCCAAATGGCACCAGCTTCTGCTTGAGGTAGGTGCCATCGCCTTCACCAGTGACGGTGATGCCGTTGTAGTAGCGGCGCTGGTGGTGCACTTCTTCACGCACCGGCACGCCCGTGATCAGCGCCGAGTGGCGCTCGGCGGCGAAGCGGCCCATCACGTCGATGTAGCCCTGGGCCTGGTCCTTGAGCACCGGAACGGCGGTTTCCGGCCACACCAGCAGGTCCACCGGCCTGGAGCTGAAGCTCAGGTCGCGGTATAGCGCCAGTTGCGCGTCGATGTGCGCGGGGTCCCATTTCAGGTCCTGCTCGACGTTGCCCTGGATCGCCGCCACTTTCAGCGGCTCGCCTGCCGGAATGGTCCAGGCATGGCCCTTGAGCGCCAGGCTCAGCCCCCAGGGAGCAAGCAACAGCACACTGGCCACGGCCAGGAACGAGGGGCGGGTGCGCAGGCGGTGCAGGTTGCACAGCAGGGCGGCGGTGAGGGCGAGGGTGAAGGAAATCAGCCATACCCCGCCCAGCGGCGCAAGGCCGGCCAACGGGCCGTCCAGTTGGCTATAGCCGGCGTAGAGCCAGGGGAAACCGGTCAGGAACCAGCCGCGGAAGGCCTCTTGCAGGAGCCAGAGGGCGGCGAAGCACAGGGCGTCGGCCAGTGGTGCTTCGTTGCGGCGTAGCCAGCGCGCCCACAGCCAGGTGGGCAGGGCGAAGAACCAGGCCAGTGCGGCGAAGAACGCCAGCAACAACACGATTGCCAGCAGCGGCGAAGCGCCGCCGTAGGTGTTCATGCTGACGTAGATCCACCAGGTGCCGGCGCCATACAGGCCAAACCCAAACCACCAGCCACGCCACATGGCCTGGCGCGGGCTGAGCTCGCGCAGGCCAAGGTAGAGCACCGCGATGGACAGCACCGCCAACGGCCAGATGTCGAACGGCGCCAGGGCCAGGAGGGTGGAAGCACCGGCCGCCAGGGCCAGCAGATTACCGGGCCAGCCGGGGCGGGTGATCCAACGCATGTTTGTCCTTAACGGGTGATCGGGGTCAGGCGCAGCAAGTGTATCCGCCGGCTGTCGGCGTTGAGAATACGGAACTTGTAAGACCCGATCTCAGTGGTTTCGTTGCGCTTGGGCAGGTGGCCAAAGGCGCTCATCACCAAGCCGCCGACCGTGTCGAACTCGTCATCGGAGAACTCGCTGTCGAAGAACTCGTTGAAGTTCTCGATCGGGGTAAGCGCTTTGACCAGGAAATCACCGCTGGGCAGTGGTTTGATGTAGCTGTCTTCCTCGACGTCGTGCTCGTCTTCGATATCCCCGACGATTTGCTCCAACACGTCCTCGATGGTGACCAGGCCCGCCACGCCGCCATATTCGTCGATGACGATGGCCATGTGGTTGTGGTTGGCGCGGAATTCACGCAGCAGCACGTTCAGGCGCTTGGACTCGGGTACGAAGGTGGCCGGGCGCAGCAGGTCCTTGATGTTGAAGCTGTCGCCGTTCTCCTTGAGGATCAACGGCAGCAAGTCTTTGGCGAGCAGGATCCCGAGCACATCGTCATGGCTTTCGCCAATTACCGGGTAGCGCGAGTGCGCGGCGTCGATCACTGCCGGCAGGAACTCGCGAGGCGACTGGCCGGCTTTGATGCTGTTCATCTGCGAGCGCGGCACCATGATGTCGCGAACTTGCAGGTCGGCGACCTGAATGGCGCCTTCGACGATGGTCAGCGCTTCGCTGTCCAGCAATTTGTTCTGATGGGCTTCGCGCAGCAGCTCAAGCAGCTCCTGGCGGTTTTTCGGCTCATGGGCAAAAGCCTGGGTCAGTTTACCCAGCCAGGACTTCTGCCCGTTGCTCGATCGATCTTCGCTCATGGCGGTTCTCGTGATCCTTCGTGTATCAGTGTGTGATTGAGTCGGTTTCATCATCGGCATACGGGTCAGGGTGACCCAGTTCTGCCAGCAATTCCCGTTCCAGGCTTTCCATTTCCTCGGCCTCCTCATCCTCGATGTGGTCATAGCCGAGCAAGTGCAGGCAACCGTGGATGACCAGGTGCGCCCAGTGCGCTTCCAGCGATTTGCCTTGTTCGGCCGCTTCGCGCTGGACCACCGCTACACAGATGACCAGGTCGCCCAGCAGCGGGATATCGAGCAGCTCATCGGGCACATCGGCCGGGAACGACAACACATTGGTCGCGTAGTCCTTGTGCCGGTAGGTGTGGTTCAGCTCGCGGCCTTCGGCTTCGTCGACCAGGCGAATGGTCATTTCCGAGTCGGCGCTGCGCTGGCGCAACGCCAATTCGCACCAGCGGCGCAAGGCGGCGTCTTCTGGAGTGGCAGCATCCGTGGCCCGTTGGATATCAAGTTCAAGCATCTTTGCCGGGCGCCTCGGGCTTGGGCTGGCGGGCTTCGAAGCGGTCATAGGCTTCGACGATACGCTGAACCAGTGGGTGACGAACCACATCCTTGGGTTGGAAATGGGTAAAGCTGATCCCCGGAACGTCCTTCAGCACCTCGATGACGTGCGCCAGGCCCGACTTGGTGCCACGGGGCAGGTCGACCTGGGTGATGTCACCGGTGATCACCGCAGTTGATCCGAAACCGATGCGGGTAAGGAACATCTTCATCTGCTCGAGCGTGGTGTTCTGGCTTTCGTCGAGGATGATGAAGCTGTTGTTCAGGGTGCGGCCACGCATGTAGGCCAGAGGGGCGATTTCGATCACCTGGCGTTCGATCAGCTTGGCCACGTGTTCGAAGCCGAGCATTTCGTACAGGGCGTCGTACAGCGGACGCAGGTACGGGTCGATCTTCTGTGCCAGGTCGCCGGGCAGGAAACCGAGTTTTTCACCCGCCTCGACTGCCGGGCGCACCAGCAGGATGCGGCGTACCTGTTCGCGTTCCAGCGCGTCCACGGCGCAGGCTACGGCCAGATAGGTCTTGCCGGTACCGGCCGGGCCGATGCCGAAATTGATGTCGTTGGCCAGGATTTCCTTGACGTAGCGCTGCTGGTTGAGCCCGCGCGGGCGGATATTGCCCTTGCGCGTGCGCAGCGACACGCTGACCTCGTTGACGGCCGGGTTGTCGATGTTTTCGACAGCCGACTCCTGCAGGTACAGGTGCACGGTTTCCGGTGACAGGTCGGTGGCCTTGGTCTCGCGATAGAGACGGCGCAGCAGCTGTTCGGCAGCAGAGGTGGTCCTGGGTTCGCCGATCAGCTCGAACTGATTGCCACGGTTGCGGATCTCGATGGCCAGGCGCTGTTCGATCAGGCGCAGGTGCTCGTCGAACTGGCCGCACAAGTTGGCGAAACGGTGGGCCTCGAAGGGTTCGAGGATGAAACGATGGGGTTCTATGGGTGCGTTCAAGGTCGTTTTTAGCCGCTCGACGGCGATGGAGTTGAACTCAAGAATAACCCTTGAATGGCAGTGGCGAAAGCACTGAAACGTTCAACGGTATGTACGGGCTGTTCTGGCCTCCCCGCGGGTCAACCCGCTCCTGCAAGGCTGGTGGGGATCCTGTGGGCGCGGGTCCACCCGTGAACAGGCCAGAACAGGTATCATGCCTACCTTTTCTTACGCATGTGTTATCTGGCCGAACATGAGCAAACGCGAACCCGCCATCTATAAAGTGATCTTCCTGAACCAGGGTCAGGTCTTCGAGATGTACGCCAAGCAGATCTACCAGAGTGACCTGTGGGGTTTTCTGGAAATCGAGGAGTTCGTGTTCGGAGAGCGCTCGCAACTGGTAGTGGACCCGAGTGAGGAGAAGCTCAAGAGCCAGTTCGACGGAGTGGTCCGCAGTTTCGTGCCGATGCACTCGATTGTGCGCATCGATGAGGTGGAGCGCCTGGGCACGGCGAAGATCAGCGAGGCCAAGGGCGGCGGCAATGTGATGCCGTTCCCGATGCCAATGCCGGAAAAGTGACCTTCAGGGAAGCGGCGAGAACGGCGTGCGCCCTTCGGCGTTCTGCAGTTCGAGCAGGTACTTGCGGAAAATCTGGCCGAGCACCTGGGTGGCATGCTCCAGTTCGTCGCGGGGCATTTGCTCGGTCACTTCGTCGGCCATGTCCAGCGCATCTTCGGCGCCATTGACCGCAGCCATTTTCAGCAGGATGTAGGCCTGCACGTTGTTGGCCTTGACCCCTTCGCCATGGAAGAACATGGCACCCAGACGGTATTGGGCGTCGGCTTGGCCCTGCAGCGATGCCTTCTGGAACCAGTCCAGGGCTTTGCCCAGGTTTTTTGGCGTTTGCGTGTAGTAATACTCGCCCAGTTCGAATTGCGCCTGGGCATCCCCCGCAGTCGCCGTCTGCTCGCAGGCCTTGAGGGCGTTTGCCAGGTCTTCAGGCTGAACGTTCAAGGTGCAGCGGCCCGCCGCCGGAATCAGCAACGAGTTACCGCCCTCCGCCAGGGCCAGCAGGGGCTGAAGAAGCAACAGGCAGCCCAGGGTCAGGGCGCGGCCGGTGCGGTTCATGGGGATCGACTTACCTCTGCAAAGCTGCGGCCAATGTCTCTGGTGGCACATTATGGGATAAGCAGCGCCAACCTTACAAAGTTTTACTCGAATTTCTGCTTGGTTGGGGAAGTCAGCTGATTGTGCGTGCGTAATTATTGCCTGTGCCGGCCTCTTCGCGGGTGAACCCGCGCCTACAAGGGGGTGTCGCTTTCATGAGTGTAGGCGTGGGGTTGCTCGCGAAGAGGCCGGTACAGGCTGGCCATCACTTCAGGGCAGCAAAGGCTTTCTCAGCCGCATCCAGGGTGATCTGCAGCTCTTTGTCGCCATGGGCGATGGAGGTGAAGCCCGCCTCGAATGCGCTCGGTGCCAGGTATACACCACCGTCGAGCATCAGGTGGAAGAAGCGCTTGAAGCGCTCGGCATCGCTGGCCATCACGTCTTCGAAGGTGACGATATCGTCGGCGCCGCTGAAGTACAGGCCGAACATGGCACCGGCCTGGGTGGTGACGAATGGCACGCCAGCGGCATCGGCGCGTTGCTGCAGGCCGTCAAGCATGCGGCTGGTGTAGTCGGTCAGCTCGGCGTGGAAGCCTGGGCGGCTGATCAGCTTGAGGGTGGTCAGGCCGGCGGCCATGGCCAGCGGATTGCCCGACAGGGTGCCGGCCTGGTAGACCGGGCCGAGCGGGGCGATGCAGCCCATGATTTCACGCTTGCCGCCGAAACAGCCGACCGGCATGCCGCCACCGACGATCTTGCCGAAGGTCGACAGGTCCGGCTTGATGCCGTAATGGCCCTGGGCGCCGCCGAGCGAGACGCGGAAACCGGTCATCACTTCGTCGAAGATCAGCACCACGCCATGCTTGTCGCATTGCTCGCGCAGGCCCTCGAGGAAGCCCGGTGCCGGTGGTACGCAGTTCATGTTGCCGGCCACCGGCTCCACGATGATGCAGGCCACGGTCTGGCCAACTTCGGCCAGGGTCTTCTCGACGGCGGCGATGTCGTTGAACGGCAGGGTCAGGGTGTGCTTGGCGAAGTCCGCTGGCACGCCTGCCGAGCTTGGCACGCCTTGGGTCAGCAAGCCGGAGCCGGCTTTTACCAGCAGGCTGTCGGAGTGGCCGTGGTAGCAGCCTTCGAACTTGATGATGGCGTCACGGCCAGTGTAGCCACGGGCCAGGCGGATGGCGCTCATGGTGGCTTCAGTGCCCGAGCTGACCATGCGCACCATTTCCATCGACGGTACGATCGAGCAGACCAGGTCGGCCATCTCGGTTTCCATGGCGGTGGGCGCGCCGTAGGACAGGCCGTGCTCCAGCTGCTTGCGTACCGAGTCCAGCACGTCCGGGTGGCCGTGGCCGAGGATCATCGGGCCCCAGGAGCCGACGTAGTCGACGTAGCGTTTGTCGTCCTCGTCAACGACATAGGCGCCTTCGGCATGCTTGAAGAACAGCGGCGTGCCGCCAACGCTCTTGAAAGCGCGGACCGGCGAGTTGACGCCGCCAGGGATGTGCTTCTGGGCTTGGGCGAACAGGGCTTCGGAACGGGACATGGAAGTATCTCTCGAATCAGGATGCGAACAAGGCGTTGAAGGCGCGGGCGCGGCGGGTGACTTCCTGCGCGCTGTCGGCACCGAACAAGCCGTGGATCACCGCCAGCAGGTCGGCGCCGTGGGCGACCAACGGGGCGGCGTTGTCGAGGGTGATGCCGCCGATCACGGCGATCGGCAGTTTCACCTGGGCGCGGGCCTGCTCGAGCAGGCCGACGTTGGCAGCGGGCGCGCCCGGCTTGGTGACAGAATTGAAGAAGCGGCCAAAGGCCACGTAGCTGGCGCCTTCGCTGGCAGCCTGGGCGGCCAGTTCGAGGCTGGCGTGGCAGGTGGAGCCGATGATTGCCTGGCGGCCGAGCAGTGCGCGGGCCGGGGTCAGCGGGCCGTCGGTCTGGCCCAGGTGCACACCGACACCCAGGCGGGCGGCCAGTTCGGCGTCGTCGTTGATCAGCAACTGGGTGCCGTAACGCTCGCAGAGCTTCATCAGCCCTTCGGCTTCACGCAGGCGGCGCGCTGCATCGTCGCTCTTGTCGCGGTACTGCAGCAGACAAACGCCGCCTTCCAGGGCCGCCTCGACATGGGACAGGAAACGGCCGGCGAGCAGCTGGCTGTCGGTGATGGCGTACAGACCGCGTAGCTTCATTGAAAGCCTCGTATCAGGAGCAGAAGTCCAGGGGCAGGCGGCGCGGCACGTATTGGCCCTTGCCCAGTTGCTCGGCGTCACGCAGGGTGCGCCAGGTGTAGTCCAGGGCGGTGCGCACGGCGCTTTCCAGCTGCTCGCCGAGCGCCAGGCGGCCGGCCAGGGCACTGGCCAGGGTGCAGCCCGAGCCATGGTAGCTGCCCGGCAGGCGCTGGCAAGTCCAGGTGAAGTGCTGGCCTTCCTGGGTGTACAGGCGGTTGTGGATTTCGTCTTCGTCGCCGTGACCGCCGGTAATCAGCAGGTGTCTACAGAACGGCAACAGTTTCTCGGCACATTCGTCAGCGGTGCCCTCGGGCAGTTCGGCGAGGATGCGTGCTTCGGGCAGGTTCGGTGTGGCGATGGTCGCCAGCGGCAGCAACCGTTCACGCAGGGCGTAGCCCACTTCGTCCTTGCCCAGGCGGCCACCGCCACCAGCACGCAGCACCGGGTCGCAGACCAGCGGCAGGTGAGGGTGGGCGGCCAGCAGTTCGGCGACGGTGTCGACCATCTCGATCGAGCCGAGCATGCCCAACTTGACGGCGGCCACCGTGGAGTCGGCCAGCACGGCGTTGGCCTGGGCCAGCACCCACTCGCGGTCGAGCACGCGGAAGTCGGAAACGTTGACGGTATCCTGCACGGTCAGGGCGGTCACTGCAGGTGCAGCGTGGCAGCCTTGGGCGATCAGGGCTTCGATATCTGCCTGCAAGCCGGCGCCGCCACTGGGGTCGTGGCCGGAGAGACAGAGGACAACGGGGCGGGAGCTGTAGATATTCATGGTCGGCGAGCTTACCACCAAACCTGTTTGGGCGGATCGTCCGACAAACGAGTTTTACTGATCGATCGGTCAAGTTGTCGATTGATTTTCTATTGAAAGCATTGATTTAGAGCCTTTTCTTTGTGTTTTTATGTGGCCGATTGCCAGGTTGTGAGGCTATGCTAGAGTGCTCGGATAACTCGATAAACGGGTTCTGCAGGATCACGTCGTCTCAAACGGATGGGAGGCTACCGCGACGCGACCGGACAGGCCATGCTGGGGCTGTATGCGCTATTTGCTGATTGTGCTTCTGGGTTTGCTGCCCGTGCTGGCCGGAGCGGTCGATTTCGACGACGCTACCCGGCACCTTCCACTGGGCAAGGCCATGCAGGTTTATGAAGACCCCGATGGCAATGCCAGCATTGCTCAGGTCAGTGCCCCCGGTTTCGCCAAACACTTTCAGCCCCACCATGAGGATGTGCTGAACGCCGGTTACTCCACCTCGGTGTTCTGGCTCAAGCTCGAACTGCGCCCCACTGCCGCGCCCAACGCTGCCCCGAGGTCATGGCTGCTGGAGTTGGCCTACCCGCCGCTGGATCACCTCGAACTGTATCTGCCTGACAGCAGCGGCTTGTACCGCCTGGCGCAGCGCACCGGCGATGCCTTGCCTTACGACAGCCGGCAGATCCGGCAGAACAACTACTTGTTCGAACTGCAATTGCCGCCTGGCAAGGTGACCACTGCGTACCTGCGGCTGCACAGCCAGGGTTCGGTGCAAGTGCCGCTGGCGCTATGGTCCCCTGAAGCCTACCTGGAAGAGCAGCCCACGCGCTTGTATGTGCTGGGGATTATCTACGGCGTGTTGCTGGTGATGCTGGTGTACAACCTGTTCATCTACCTCAGCGTGCGTGACGTCAGCTACCTCTATTACATCCTTTACATCGCGTCGTTCGGCCTTTACCAAGTCTCGGTGAACGGCGCCGGAGTAGCCTATTTCTGGCCAGACAGCCCTTGGTGGGCGAATGCCTCCACGCCTTTGTTCATTGGTGCAGCCGGGCTGTTCGGTTGCCAGTTCGCCCGGCACTTCCTGCAATTGGGCAGCATCAACCGTGGCTTTGATCGCCTGTTGCAACTGCTGATGCTGGGGGGGGCGCTGGTCATGGTACTGGCGGTGAGCATGCCCTACGGCATTGCGCTGCGCATGGCCACGCTGCTGGCGCTGCTGTTCACCATAAGCGTCTTCAGCGCCGGCCTGTATGCCTGGTGGCGCGGCTTGCGAGTGGCGCGCTGGTTCATCATCGCCTGGACGGCGTTCCTGCTTGGCGGGCTGGTCAACACCTTGATGGTGCTGGGCTACCTGCCGAACGTGTTCATCACCATGTATGCCAGCCAGCTGGGTTCGGCCTTGGAAGTGGCCTTGCTGTCGCTGGCGCTGGCCGACCGCATCAACAGCCTGCGCGAGCAGCAGGCGCAGACTTTGCGTGATACAGGGCGTACGCTGGAGCAACTGAACCTGCAACTGGCCAGGAGCAATCGCCTGAAGGACGAGTTCCTGGCCAGCGTGACTCATGAACTGCGCACCCCGATGAATGGTGTGATTGGCTCGCTCGAGCTGATGCACACCCTGCCGATGGGGGCTGAAATGGCTCAGTACCATCACACGGCAGTGGGGTCTGCCCAAGGCATGATGGATATGGTCGATGCCATTCTTACCCTGTCCGAATTGCAGGCCGGCCGCCTGCGGGCGCAGCCGGCACCGTTCAGCCTGCGCGCCCTGTTGCAGGGCTTGCGCGCCGGTTATGCCGGGCAGGCGCTGGGCAAAGGCCTGTACCTGAGCCTGGACATTCCGGCCGACCTGCCGGACGGGTTGCTCGGTGACGGGCAGAAGCTGGCGCACTGCCTGGGTTGTCTGGTGGACAACGGTTTGAAGTTCACCCATCAGGGCGGTGTGATGATTCAGGTGCGCGGCCGCCGGGTGGGGCCGAATGATCTGGCGTTGACCTTTACCGTCAGCGACAGCGGTATCGGTTTCGATGATCTGGAGCAGTCGATCCTGTACCAGCGGTTCTTCCAGGTCGATGGTTCGATGACCCGGCGGTATGGCGGTTTGGGGATCGGGTTGTCGATTTGCCGGCAGATGGGGGAGTTGCTGGGGGCCAGATTGGCACATGAATCGACGCGCGGGTTGGGTAGCCGCTTCGAGTTGAGTTTGAACATGGCGATTTCGCAGGCGCAGATGAGCCCGCACATGTTGCAGGCGCGGCGCTCGCTGTAGGAGCGGGTTCACCCGCGAAAGGGCCGGGTCTGCTGGCCAATATCCACCCACCATTCACCGTTGCCGCCACCACCGTATTCGCGGGTAAACCCGCTCCTACGCGCGCGCACACGCCAGCAACCACACGTTTAGTCATTAATACCCCTTTGACTACCCCGCAAGCAGTGCTTCACTGGGTCTCTCAAGCCTACCCGGATTCAGGAGCCCCCCGATGAGCCTGCACCAGTACGCTGAAACCCACGAAGTCACCAACCAGCCACCGCCGCTCGACGGCGCCAACCTGTACCGCCTCGACCTGCCATTGCAAGAATGGTCAAGGCGTTTTGGCGCGGGCTGGGCCGAGTCGCGGATCGACGCCTATGGTGCCCTGGCCGGCGGCCCGCTGATGCAGGCAGGCTTCCTGGCCAACGCGCACAAACCCGAGTTCAGCAGCCACGACCGCTATGGCCATCGCATCGACCTGGTGGAGTTCCACCCGGCCTACCATGAGCTGATGCGTACCGCCGTCGAACATGGCCTGCCTTCTTTACCATGGGCCGAACCCCGTGCTGGTGCCCATGTTGCACGGGCTGCGATGACCTACCTGCACAGCCAGGCCGAGGCCGGCACCGGCTGCCCGCTGACCATGACGTTTGCCGCCGTGCCGGCATTGCGCCTGCAGCCTGAGCTGGCGGAATACTGGCTGCCGAAAATCCTTGCCTGCGAATACGACCCGCGCAACGTTGGCGACCGGCACAAGGCCGGGGTCACCCTGGGCATGGCCATGACCGAAAAGCAGGGCGGCACCGATGTACGCGCCAACACCACCCGGGCCTATCCGGTCGGTGCGCCGGGCCCGGGTCAGGCTTATGAGCTGGTTGGTCACAAGTGGTTCTGCTCGGCGCCGATGTGCGACGCTTTCCTGACCTTGGCGCAAACCGAAAAAGGCCTGAGCTGCTTCCTGCTGCCGCGCCACCGCCCCGATGACAACCGCAACCAGTTCTATATCCAGCGCCTGAAAAACAAGCTGGGCAACAGCTCCAACGCCTCCAGCGAGGTGGAGTTCCGCGGTGCGCTGGCGTGGATGATTGGCGAAGAGGGGCGCGGCGTGCCGACCATCATCGAGATGGTCGCCATGACCCGATTTGACTGCATGGTCGGCTCCAGCGCGCTGATGCGCCAGGCGTTGACGCAGGCGGCCCACCATTGCGCGCATCGCAAGGTCGGCGGGCGGGTGCTGAACGAGCAGCCATTGATGCAGAACGTGCTGGCCGACCTGGCCCTGGAAAGCGAGGCTGCGCTCGCCCTGAGCTTGCGCATGGGCCAGGCGCTGGAGCAACTGGACGACCCGCAACAGGCGCATTTCGCCCGACTGGTCACGGCGGTGGGCAAGTACTGGATCTGCAAACGTGCGCCGGCCATGATCAACGAAGCCGCCGAATGCCTGGGTGGCGCGGGTTATGTGGAAGACAGCATTCTGCCACGGCTGTACCGCGAGGCACCGGTCAACTCGACCTGGGAGGGCTCGGGCAACGTGCAGTGCCTGGATGTGCTGCGGGCCTTGTCCAAGGAGCCGGGCGTACTCGATGCACTGTTTGTCGAGCTGGGTGACGGGTATGGTGACCCGCGCCTGGCGGCGCATATCGGCAACCTCAAGGGGGCGTTTGCCGACACCGGCGACATGCAGTACCGCGCGCGGCAACTGACCGAGGATATTGCCCTGGCGTTGCAGGCCAAGCTGCTGCTGGAGGCCGGGAATGCAGACGTCAGTGATGCGTTTATCGGCAGCCGCTTGGCCGGTGGTGGCCGGGTGTACGGGGTGCTGCCGCGAGGTGTGGATGTGATGGCATTGGTCACAAGGGCTACGCCTGCCTGGCCGCTGTAGCAGCGGGCTTGCCCGCGAATGAACCCAACACCGATCAATGGGGGTGTATTTAACCAAGAAGGCAGGCAAGATGGATCACATGCATGTCCAGACAGGAAGCACAGTGTGAGCCACGCTTTTGTAGTCGTTGATACCCCCGAACAGGCCGTCGACCGTCTGGCGGCCTTGCATGAACAGGCCACAGGTGCCCTGAGTCAGGCCCTGAAGCGTTACCTGAAGGACCGTACCGAGCCCGATACAGATGAGCGCGACCTGTTCCGCTACCCGGCACTGCGCCTGACCTACTACAGCCATGGCGAAGTCGCCGCCACCACCCGCGCCTATGCCAAGGTCCAGGTTGCCGGCACCTACAGCGTCACCGTCACCCAGCCCGCTGCGTTCCGTGGCTACCTGCTGGAGCAACTGCGCCCGCTGATGCATGACTACACCGTTACGGTAGAAGTCGGCGTCAGCGAGCAGAACATCCCTTACCCCTATGTGGTCGACCAGGGCGACGAGCTGGCCGGTAGTGGCATTACCGCTGCGCAGCTGGCGCGGGTGTTCCCCAGCACCGACCTGTCGGCGGCCACCGACAACATCGCTGATGGCCTGTACGACTGGGACCGTGCTGAAATCATGCCACTGGCGTTGTTCGATGCCGCGCGCGTCGACTTCTCGCTACGCCGCCTGGTGCACTACACTGGCAGCGACTGGCGCCATGTACAGCCGTGGATCCTGCTGACCAACTACCACCGCTATGTCGACCAGTTCATCAGCCATGGCCTGGAACAACTGCGTGACGACCCACGCTTCGTGCGTATGGTGCTGCCAGGCAACGTCGTGATCGAAAAGGGCATGGACCATGGCGAAACCCAGGCCCTGGTGGCCAGCGTGGTCTGGCACCGCTACCAGATGCCGGCCTATCACCTGATCGCCGCCGACGGCGATGGCGTTACGTTGGTCAACATTGGTGTGGGCCCGTCCAACGCCAAGAACATCACCGACCACTTGGCCGTGCTGCGTCCGCATTGCTGGCTGATGATCGGCCACTGCGGCGGCCTGCGGCAGTCGCAGACCATCGGCGACTACGTGCTGGCACACGCCTATATGCGCCGTGACGGCATTCTGGACCGGGTCGTGCCGCCGAATATCCCGATCCCGGCCCTGGCCGAAGTGCAGATGGCCTTGCAAGAGGCCGCCGCGCAGGTCACTGGCGAGCGTGGCGAGCAGTTGAAAAAGCGCCTGCGCACCGGCACCGTATTGACCTACGACGACCGCAACTGGGAGCTGCGCTGGGCTCAGGAACGCCCGCTGATCAACCTGTCGCGTGCCGTGGCGGTGGACATGGAAAGCGGCACCATTGCTGCCCAGGGCTACCGTTTGCGCGTGCCTTACGGCACCTTGCTGTGTGTGTCCGACAAACCGCTGCACAGCGAGATCAAACTGCCAGGTTCGGCCAACGCCTTCTACAACCGGGCGGTCAGCCAGCACCTGAAGATCGGCATTGCTGCCCTCGACCTGCTGCGCACCGAGCTCAACTCGCTGCACTCGCGTAAACTGCGCAGCTTCGATGAGCCGCCGTTCCGCTGAGGATTCATGTCACTGCCACCCCGTAACAAGCCGCGCCGCCCTCAGGCGCGGCCTGCCGCCGGCCCGCGTCGCCAGGCCAAGGCGCCACCCGCCGAGCCGCGCCTGATCCTGTTCAACAAACCGTTCGACGTGCTGACCCAGTTCAGCGATGGTGAAGGGCGCGCGACGCTCAAGGACTTCATCGACATTCCGGGCGTATACCCGGCCGGGCGTTTGGACCGCGACAGCGAAGGCCTGCTGTTGCTGACCAATGATGGTGGGCTACAGGCGCGGATCGCCGACCCGAAGCACAAGCTGGCCAAAACCTACTGGGTGCAGGTGGAAGGCGAACCGAGTGACGAGCAGTTGCAGCGCTTGCGTGATGGCGTGGAGCTGAACGATGGGCCGACCTTGCCGGCCGAGGCGCGGCGCCTGGAAGAACCCGAACTGTGGCCGCGCAACCCGCCGGTACGGTTTCGCAAGAGCGTGCCGACCAGCTGGCTGGAGCTGGTGATTCGCGAAGGGCGTAACCGCCAGGTGCGGCGGATGACGGCAGCAGTGGGCTTGCCGACCTTGCGCCTGGTGCGCGTGCGCATTGGTGACTGGGCGCTGGATGGGCTAGAGCAGGGTTGCTGGCGGGAGGTCCCTGCCAAGCTTTAGTTCAGGTCAGGGGCCTGTTCGCGGGCACGCCCGCTCCCACAGGGACGTCGCAGTACTTGAAGGCAGCGCCAACGGTTGAAGTGGGCGTGACCGCGAATGGCCCTGACATTTTTTATACGCCTTCCAGAAACCCCACCACCACGCTTTTGATGATGAAGGCCAGCACCCCCAGGCCCAGCACGAAGAACAGGATCAGCGTCCCGAACTTACCCGCCTTTGACTTTTTTGCCAGGTCCCAGACGATGAAGCCCATGAAACCGATCAACACGGTGACCAGAATGATCATCATCCATTCTTCGAATACGGCGGGATCCATCGGTGTTCTCCAGGCGGGTTGAGCGTCCGATTATACGTCGGCTGGCGTAAGCATTTAACGCAGGTGGGTCAATGGCAGCTCGGTGCTGGCCAGTACCTGATTGAGCACGAAGCTCGAGCGCACGCTGGTGACGCCTTCGATACGGGTCAGGCTGCCGAGAAGCAGTTTCTGGTAATGGTCCATGTCCGGCACCACCACTTTCAACTGATAGTCGGCATCCATGCCAGTGACCAGGCTGCATTCGAGCACCTGTGGCAGGTTGCGGATGGCGGCCTCGAATGTTTCAAAGCGCTCCGGGGTGTGGCGGTCCATGCCGATCAGCACATAGGCGGTCAGGCTCAGGCCCAGCTTCTTGCGGTCGAGCAGGGCCACCTGGCGCGAGATGTAGCCGTCGTCCTCCAGTTGCTTGACCCGACGCGAGCATGGCGATGGCGACAGGCCGATGCGTTCGGCCAATTCCTGGTTGGAAATGCGCGCATCGCGCTGCAATTCGGCGAGGATGCTCAGGTCGTAGCGGTCAAGTTTGCTCATGGCATTTGCCTTTTCTGTTCGGATTGCTGCGAATTATCAATCCAGGGTGAAAAATTGCGCAAGTGCTATTTATCTGAGCAATCTTCGCAATCCTCTGTCGCAGCCTGTCCGGTATCTTTATCACCAGAATCACTGCCCGGACATCAGTCCACGGCGACGCGCCCTAGGCGGGCGGTCGCGGCCAGCCATCCAACAGGATCTGCAGGCCCCCGGGCTACACAGCTTCCAGAAGACGCTGTGAGGTGAGCCGGCGCCACAAGTGCCGAGCACGGACGACAATTCCTGAAGGGAGGCCCTGTGGCCTCCCTTTTTTCATGTCGGGAATTTTAATTGGCCTGTGTGGTGGGCGCGGTAGACTGGCGTTGGTTGCAGTTTTTTCTACCGAGAGGAACACCATGACGTCGCGCATCTGGCAGTTGGCAGGTGTTGGTTTGCTGGGTTTGAGCATCAGCCTTGGTGCCTTGGCTGAAGGGCCCGGCGAAGGGCCCGGTGAACGTGGCCAGCAGGTGCAAGGTGAGGGTGGGCCGGGGCGCTCGCTCAACTCGCGCGACGAAGTGCGCCAGACCCAACCGCCGCGCCAGGGGTATTACCAGGACATTCCTCGCCGCCACGGTGATGATCACCATTGGCAGGCCGGTGGCCCGGGGCAACGGCCCGGTGGCGACTGGCACGGGCGCCCGGATGGCCACGGCAATGGCTGGGGGCCTGGGCCGCAGTATCGACCAGGGCACACGGTGGACCATTTTTCTGACCGCTATTGGAAAGTACCCTACCGGGGCGCTGACTATTTCTACTCGGGGGGTTACTGGTACCGCCCGCACGGGGGCAGTTACATCGTGGTGACCCCGCCGTACGGCGTACGGGTCAATTACCTGCCGCCTTATGCGCGGGAAGTGTGGTTGGGTGGCGCGCTGTTCTTTCTGGTGGCCGATACCTATTACCAGTACCTGGCAGACAGCCAGGAATATGTGGTGGTCAACCCACCGGTCGGCGTGCCGTCGCCCGTGCCGGTGGCCCCGACAAATGGCGGGTATGACGTGGTGGCTTATCCGATGTATGGCCAGGGTCAGGAACAGCAGGAACAGGACCGCTACCAGTGCCATCGCTGGGCGGTGAGCCAGTCAGGCTTCGACCCGGCGACGGCGACGTACGCACCGGCGGCCACGGTGCTCAGCCACTACCAGCGGGCGCTGGGGGCTTGCTTCAGTGGTCGGGGTTACAGCATCAACTGATCCCTGCACGGAACTGTGTAGGAGCGGGTTTACCCGCGAATACGGTAGCGGCGGCAACGGTGATCGGCAGGTGGAAATTGGCCAGCAGCCCCGGCCCTTTCGCGATGAACCCGCGCCTACAAGGGATTGCGTAATCGGTGGGGCATGGGTGTTTACCTCATACCGGGTCGGCGTGCACCATCACGTCCGCCTGTGGGTAACGCTGGCGGATCACCCGCGAGGCCTCCACGCACAAGCTATGCGCCTCATGCAGCGGCAGTTGCCCCGGCAGTTCCAGGTGCAGTTGCACAAACCACTGGTTGCCCGACACGCGCGTGCGCAGGTCATGCACGCCTTTCACGCCTGCAACGGCCAGCACCAGCGCAGCCATGTCCTCGCCAACGTCGCTGGGTAACGCTTTGTCCATCAGGATCGCCGTACTTTCGCGGGCAATTTGCAGCGCGCTCCAGAGGATGTAAAAGGCGATGCCCAGGCCGAACAGCGCATCCAGCTGCGGCCAGCCAAAACGCGCCAGCAACAGGGCCAGCAGAATGCTGCCGTTGAGCAACAAGTCAGAACGGTAGTGCAGGGAATCTGCCCGTACCGCAGTAGAGCCGGTGAGCCGGATTACCTTGTGCTGCAGTGCCAGCAGGGCGACCGTCAGCACCAGCGACAGCAGCATCACCGCGATACCGATTGAGGTATCACCCAGCGGTTGCGGGGTGGACAGGCGCTCGACCGCCTGCACCCCGATCAGCACCGCACTGCCACCGATGAACAGCGCCTGAGCCATACCGGCCAAGGCCTCGGCCTTGCCATGGCCGAACCGGTGATCGTCGTCGGCCGGGCGCAGGGCGTAGTGCACCGCCAGCAGGTTGAGGAACGAGGCCACGGCGTCCAGTGCCGAGTCGGTCAGCCCGGCCAGCAGGCTCACCGACCCGCTCAGCCACCAGGCCAGCGCCTTGCTCAGCACCAGGATGCTGGCCACCGCCAGTGACGCGCGCGTGGCCAGGCGGAGCAGGCGCTGGTGTTCAGCCGGGGTAGTGATCATCCGTGGTCAGTGTCCGTGTGGCTCAGGCTGCCGGGACCAGGCCCAGGCTGGCCAGTTGTTCGATGCTGCCTCGATGCTGGATAAGCCGTGGGTCGTTCAGCGGCAGGCGCTGGCCCAGTTCGCTTTCCAGAATGGCCTGCAGCTTCAGGTTGTCGACCTTGCCATCCGGGCTGACGGCTTCTTGCAGTTTGGCCGGGTCAACCTGGGCAGTGCGGCCACCTGGGTAGTAGATGGCGCCGGTGGCGAAGTCGATACCGAAGGCAATCAGCCCCGGGATTACATAGAACAGGATGCCAATGGCATCCATGGCGGCAACCACAGGGTCGATCTTGCCGCCGATCTGGCCGCGCCGGTCCGGGTAGAAAATGGTGCCGCAGGCCGTCAGTTGGGTCAGCAGGGTGGCGATGAGGACGCCACCGATGACGCGGGTCGAGATGCGCATGTAAATCTCCGAAAAGGTGTTCAGCAGGACAAGCGAAGCGCCTGCACCTGATGTTAAGACCATGATAGAGCAGGCTGGGTTCGCCGTTATACTCGCGAGACTGTTCGAGGACCACCATGATTTCATTACCCATTGATGCTGCCTTGCCCGCCCTGCGCCAGGCTCTGCAAAACCGTGACGAAGCGGTGCTTGAAGCGCCGCCCGGCGCTGGCAAGACCACCCGCGTGCCACTGGCGCTGCTGCACGAACCATGGCTGGCCGGGCAGAGCATCCTCATGCTCGAGCCACGGCGCCTGGCTGCGCGGGCAGCGGCCGAACGGCTGGCCAGTGAGCTGGGCGAGCAGGTTGGGGAAACCGTGGGTTACCGCATCCGCCTGGACAGCAAGGTCGGGCCGAAAACCCGGATCGAAGTGGTGACCGAAGGCATCCTCACACGCCGCCTGCAAGCCGACCCGGCGCTGGAAGGGGTGGGCCTGCTGATCTTCGACGAATTTCACGAGCGCAGCCTGGATGCCGATCTCGCACTTGCGCTGAGCCTTAACGGCCGCGAGTTGCTGCGTGACGACCCGCCACTGAAGATTCTGCTGATGTCCGCGACCCTGGAAGGCGAACGCCTGTCGCGGTTGCTGGACGATGCCCCGGTGGTCAGCAGCGAAGGCCGCATGCATCCGGTGGATATCCGCTGGGGGCGGCCGTTTCAGCCAGGCGAGTTCATCGAGCCACGGGTGGTGGACTGCGTGCTGCATGCGCTGGCTGACCAGGCCGGCAGCGTGCTGGTGTTCCTGCCTGGGCAAGCCGAGATCCGCCGGGTTCACCAAAGCCTTCAGGAGGCGCTGGGCGCGCGCCCCGAGATTCTGCTGTGCCCGCTGCATGGCGAGCTCGACCTCAATGCCCAGCGCGCCGCTATCGACCCGCCGGCCAAGGGCCTGCGCAAGGTGGTGCTGGCCACCAACATCGCCGAAACCAGCCTGACCATCGATGGCGTGCGCGTGGTGATCGACGCAGGCCTGGCCCGGGTGCCGCGCTTCGACCCCGGCAGCGGCATGACCCGCCTGGACACCCAGCGCATTTCCCGCGCCAGCGCCACCCAGCGCGCGGGGCGTGCCGGCCGCCTGGAGCCCGGTGTGTGCTACCGCCTTTGGTCCGAGGCCCAGCATGACCAGCTGGCCGCCCATGGCAGTGCCGAGATTCTCCAGGCCGACCTGGCCGGGCTGGCCCTGCAGCTGGCGCGCTGGGGTGTAACGCCCGAGCAGTTGCGCTGGCTCGACCAGCCACCGGCTGCAGCGTTCGCCCAGGCACAGGACCTGTTGGCGCGACTCAGCGCCTTCAAGCCGGGCAGCCGCGACACCCTCAGCGAACATGGCCAGGCCATGGCCGAACTGCCGGCTCACCCACGCATCGCGCACTTGTTGCTGCGCGGCCAGGACCTGGGCCTGGCACAGATGGCATGCGATGTGGCTGCACTGCTGGGGGAGCGGGACATTCAGCGTGGCGGTGGTGCTGACTTGCACAGCCGGCTTGCGCTGGTCAGCGGTGAGAGCAAGGCTGAGCGTGGCGGCCAGGGGGGTGTGCAGCGTGCTCGTCAGCTGGCCCGGCAATACCGTGGCCTGTTGCGTGGCAAGGTCGGTGCGCCGGTCGCCGACCCGGACCACCCACGCTGGCTGGGCGCCCTGCTGGCGCTGGCCTACCCTGACCGGGTCGCCCAGCAGCGCCGGGCGGGTGGGGCGGAGTATCGGCTCGCCAACGGCCGTGCGGCCCTGTTTGGCGAAGTCGATGCATTGATGAAGTGCCCATGGCTGGTGATCGCCGACCTGGGTAGCCGCCAGGGGCAGCGTGAGGAGCGGATCTATCTGGCTGCCGAATTCGATCCGGCGTTGCTCGAGGGGGTACTGGCCGAGCAGGTCGAGCGGGTCGATATCCTCGATTGGGACGAGCGCGATCAGGTGTTGCGCGCCGAGCGCCAGGTGAAGGTTGGCGAACTGGTCCTCAGCCGCGAGCCGTTGCCCGGGCTGGATGATGAAGCCAGGGCCCGAGCGCTGCTTGGCCTGGTCCGGCGCAAAGGTTTGAACCTGCTGACCTGGACGCCGGAACTGCGGCAATGGCAGGCACGTGTGGCGCTGCTGCGTCAGCTCGACCTGCAGAAGGATGGCCACAGCGAATGGCCTGACCTGGGGGACGAAGCCTTGCTGGCCAGCCTGGAAGACTGGTTACAGCCTTACCTGAGCAAAGTATCGCGCCTCAGCCACTTTGCTGCGCTGGACTTGCCGTCGATGCTGCGCAACCTGCTGCCCTGGCCGCTGCCGCAACGCCTGGAAGAACAGGCCCCGGTGCATTTGGCCGTGCCGTCCGGCTCGAACATCCGCCTGGATTACAGCGAAACCCCGCCGATTCTCGCCGTGCGTCTGCAAGAACTGTTCGGCCTTGCCGACACCCCGCGCATCGCCAATGGCCGGCAGCAGGTCAAGCTGCACCTGCTGTCACCGGCGCGTCGGCCGGTGCAGGTGACCCAGGACCTGGCCAGTTTCTGGCGCACGACCTATGCCGAGGTTAAGAAAGACCTGAAAGGGCGGTATCCGAAGCACTACTGGCCGGACGACCCTCTGGTGGCCGAGGCTACCGCCAGGGCCAAGCCGAGAGGGCGCTGATGCACACCACCGAGTGCGGCAGGCCGAAAAAATCATGCTCTGGTCACCACGTGTCAGTGGTGGTGCCATTCATCGTATTGCACCCGCCAGTGAAGCTCGATCTGCCTGCCTCAATAGGAAAGTGATCACTTCGCCTTCCTCGACGTTGAGCCAGGCTACCCACTCCCCACTCCTGTGCGGCGTATCCGGGAGGGCGCCGACCCTGTAGCCCCGCTGGTCGCGCAGATGGCAGACAAGGCCTTCATCTGTCAGCGCCAGCGGCTCGATTTTCCAGTATTCGCTAACGTCTGCATGCCAGTAGAAGCCCAGATAGCCATTGCGGCTGACCCCTAGTTTCTTGGTCTCCGGGCGCCCTGGCATGCTGATGCGGTAGTGCAGGCGATCGTTGGTCCGCGAGTGGTAATGAAAGTCCATCACCGGCGAGTCCTGCCTTCCCCCCGCCTGCAACCAGTCATCCTCAGGGGTAATGCCCCAGCCGAACTTGTCTGAACTGCGGCTGAGGCGTAGCGGGATGTCCCGGTCGACGGTGCGCATGTACAGCTTGCCGCGAAAAGACCTGGCGTACCCGGCCTGAATGGTTTCGTTCATGGTGCACTCCTTGAATAGCATTGAGGATGTGCACTCTGGCGCCAGGGCTGGGCAGCCGGCAGGCCGAAAACATTCCCCGGTGGCCTCAGGTGCGGGCTTCACCTTCCAGCAACATGAACAGGCGGTACAGCACCACGGTGCTGAACAGCTGCAGGAAGCCGCTGAGGCTGTCCATGGCCAGTTCCATCCCAGGTGATGGCTCGGGGAAGGCCATCAACAGCAGCCCGTCGATGAGCCAGATCGGTGCCAGCACGCCTAAGACGCAGATCATGATGCGCATGAAATGCCCGGTGGTCATGCTTGCGCTTTCGCGCATCGCCTGCACCACCGGCCGGCCGCGCAGCACCAGCAGGTACTCGGCGAACACCAGGTTGATCATGATCCACACCCCCGGGAAGATGAACAGCGCAAGGCCGGCCATGATCAGCAGCGAGCTGATCAGGATCAGCAGAGCCAGTTGCGGCCACAGCTGCAGGGCGCGGGCGAACAGGTCGCGCTTGGCGATTTCCTGGCCGTTGCTGCGCGTGTCCAGGTACAGGATCAGGGCTGCGCTGTACAGCGGGTAGAACAACAGGCTGACCAGCATGCCGTAGGCCGGTGATGCCTGGTCGCCCAGCTGCCGGTCCAGCAATTGGGTGAGCAGGGCTTCCACCACCACCAGCGGCAGGCACAGCTGCAGGATGTTTGGCAGGTGACGGCGGAAGAAGTACAAGGAGTCGCGCAAAACGCTCAGCGGATTCATCAGTCAACATCGCATGGCAGTAAAAACAGGGGCCTAACTTTAGCCCAAAGCAGGCCTGGGGCTGTCACTTGCTGAAAAAAGTTTCACCGCAGCAGTGATTGAATCCCGCGCCTGTACGCCCCATCTTTGACGCTGTCCGATGTCCCGCTACCCCACGAGGTCGCCCCATGAACACTGAAGAACAAACCCTGATCGACGGCCTGTTCGGCCGCCTCAAGCAAGCCGAAGACCCGAGCCAGCCGCGTGACGCGCAAGCCCAGGCGTGCATCGAGCAGCACGTGCGTCAGCAACCGGCGGCGCCTTACTACATGGCCCAGGCGATTTTGGTACAGGAGGCCGCGATCAAGCGCCTCGACGAACAGAACAAGCAGCTGCAAGCCGAGCTGCAGCAGGCCCGTGCCCAGGCTCAGGCGGCACAAGCCGCCAGCAGTGCGCCGAGCAATGGCGGGGGTGGCTTCTTGTCCAGCATCTTTGGTTCGGGTGGGCGCAACGCAGCCCCGGCGGTGCAGCCACAGCGTCCTTCGGTGCCCCCTGTAGCGTCCGGTGGTGGCTGGCGCGAGCCGTCGGCACCTGGTTTTGCCCAACCTCAGGCGCCGCAGCCTGGCTATGGCGCCGCGCCTGCGCGCAGCGGGGCCAGCAGCTTCCTTGGCGGGGCCATGCAGACCGCCGCCGGTGTGGCCGGTGGTGTGCTGCTGGCGCAGGGGATCAGCAGCCTGTTCAACCACAACTCGCAACCGGAAGAAGTGGTCGAGGTCATCAAGGAAGAGCCGGCGCCAGCCAGCGACAGTGGCGGCTGGAACGACCAGGGCGGGCAGGAGCAAGTGGCTGACAACGGTGGCTGGGGCAGTGACCAGGGTGGATACGCCGACGGTGGTTTTGGCAGCGATGACGGCGGGTTCTTCTCGGACGACGATTCTTACGTCTGACAGGTCTGGCATACTGCTGGCATTTCCGGGGGCGCTTTGCGCCCCTTCGCGGGCACGCCCGCTCCCACAGGTGTACGCGCGATACCTGTGGGGGTGGGCGTGCCCGCGAAGGGCTGCGCAGCAGCCCCCGCAGCACTCCAGGCCAAAAATGAGGTTCCCAGGTGAAAAAGATCGCGTTGTTCGCCGATGTGCAGAACCTCTACTACACCGTGCGCCAGGCCCACGGCTGCCACTTCAACTACACCGCCCTGTGGGCCGATGTCAGCCGCGAAGGCCAGATCGTCGAGGCCTTGGCTTATGCCATCGACCGTGGCGACAGCAAACAGCAGCAGTTCCAGCAGATCTTGCGCAACCTCGGTTTCGATGTGCGCCTCAAACCGTTCATCCAGCGCAGCGATGGCTCGGCCAAAGGTGACTGGGATGTGGGCATTACCCTGGATGTGATCGACGCGGCCAGCCGGGTCGACCAGGTGGTGCTGGCCTCCGGCGACGGTGATTTCGACCTGCTGCTGGAACGGGTAATCCAGCGCCATGGCACCGAAGCGGTGGTGTATGGCGTACCGGGGCTGACGGCGTTGTCACTGATCCGTGCTGCCACCCGCTACGTGCCCATCGAAGGCGCGCTGTTGCTTAAACACTAAGGTCTTTTCATGGAACGTATCGCTGTCATCGACTTTGAAACCACCGGCATTTCCCCCGGTACCGGCTGCCGTGCCACCGAGGTGGCGGTGGTAATGCTTGAAGGTGGGCGCATTGTCGAGCGCTACCAGAGCCTGATGAACGCTGGCGTGCCGGTGCCGGCCTTCGTCGCAGGGCTGACCGGCATCACCACCACCATGCTGCGCAGTGCGCCGCCGGTGGAGAAAGTGATGAACGAGGTGGCCGAGTTCGTCGGTGGCACCCCCTTGTTGGCGCACAACGCTGCTTTCGACCAGAAGTTCTGGGACTACGAGCTAAGCCATATTGGCCGCAGCCGCAGCCAGCCCTTCGCGTGTTCCCTGTTGCTGTCACGGCGCCTGCTGCCCGCGGCGCCGAACCACAAGCTGGGCACTTTGACACGCTGGGCTGGGTTGCCGGACACGGGGACTGCGCACCGGGCCATGGCCGATGCCGAAATGGCCGCCAACCTGCTGCAGCATCTGGCGGGTGTGTTGCGCCAGGACCACGGGGTTCAGCAACTGTCGCACGAGCTGCTTTGCCGGCTGCAGAAGACCCCGGCTGCGAAGCTGCGCGAAGCGCTGGCCAAGTACTGCAGGGATTAGCAAGTGAACGTCTGGGGAACTATCGCCTGCGTCGAACGCACCAGAATTGTGCCGCTCATTTGCACCCGTTCTGTAACGTCCCTTCACCCAGGCAGGCCGTTAAACTGAGTCACCCGTAAACGGATTTCGAGTTTTCCCCATGCCTGCCTCCCGTCGTTTCCCGCTGCTGCTGATTGGCGCTTTCCTGGCCCTGTATCTGGTATGGGGTTCCACTTACCTGTTCATTCGCATCGGCGTCGAGAGCTGGCCTCCGATGCTTATGGCCGGTGTGCGCTTCCTGATCGCCGGGGGGCTGCTGTACGGCTTCCTGCGTTGGCGCGGCGTGCCGGCACCTACCTGGCCGCAATGGCGGGCGGCAGGGGCGATCGGTTTCTTGTTGCTCAGCTGTGGCAACGGCGGGGTGACCGTGGCCGAGCATGCCGGCGTGGCTTCGGGCGTGGCGGCTTTGGCGGTGGCGACGGTGCCGCTGTTCACCTTGCTGTTCGGCCTGTTGTTCGGGCACCGCAATTCGAAGCTGGAGTGGGCGGGGATAGCCCTTGGGCTGGTGGGCATCGGCCTGCTGAACCTGGGCTCCAACCTGCAGGCAAGCCCGATAGGTGCTGCGCTGATCATCTTCGCGGCGGCGTCCTGGGCGTTTGGCTCGGTGTGGAGCAAGACCTTGCCGCTGCCCCAGGGGCCGATGGCCAGCGCAGCGGAAATGCTGGTCGGGGGGGCGGTGCTGTTGCTGGGCAGTGTGCTATCGGGCGAACGCATGACACAGCTGCCGACCGCCGCTGGCTGGGGGGCGCTGGCCTACCTGGTGTTCTTCGGTTCGATCCTGGCGTTCAGTGCCTACATGTACCTGCTCAAGCATGTGCGTCCGGCAGCGGCCACCAGCTACGCCTACGTCAACCCGGCGGTGGCGGTGCTGCTGGGGATCGTCTTTGCCGGTGAGCAGATTGGCGCTGAAGAGTGTGTGGCGATGGCAGTGATCATCGGCGCGGTGGTGCTGATCGGCTTGCCGCAGTGGCGCAAGGCGCCTGAACCTGTGCCACCGTTGAAAGGTGAAATCTGCAAGTAGGCAGGGGCGATGCGGTAAACTTGCCGCCTTCGCTGAACCCCCTGACGGTATTGCCATGAATTTCGCCAAACTCGGCCTGATCGAACCGCTGCTGCGCACGCTGCAGCAACTGGACTACACCACCCCGACCCCGGTGCAGGCCAAAGCCATCCCCGCCGTGCTGGCCGGCCGCGACCTGATGGCCGCAGCCCAGACCGGTACCGGCAAGACTGCAGGCTTTGCCCTGCCTGTGCTGCAGCGCCTGGCGCTGGAGGGCGAGAAGGTGGCCAGCAACTCGATCCGCGCCTTGGTACTGGTACCCACGCGTGAGCTGGCCGAGCAGGTGCACAACAACGTGCGCGAATACGCCGAGAACCTGCCGTTGAGTACTTACGCGGTGTATGGCGGGGTCAGTATCAACCCACAGATGATGCGCCTGCGCCGGGGTGTCGACCTGCTGGTGGCTACCCCCGGCCGCTTGCTCGACCTGTTCCGGCAGAACGCCGTGAAGTTCAACCAGGTGCAGACACTGGTGCTGGATGAAGCCGACCGCATGCTTGACCTGGGCTTTGCCGAAGAGCTGCAGTCGGTGTATGCGGCACTGCCACGCAAGCGCCAGACGCTGCTGTTTTCCGCCACCTTCTCCGATCAGATTCGCATGCTGGCGGGGCTTGCGCTGAATGACCCTCTCAGTATCGAAGTCAGCCCGCGCAACGCCACGGCCGCCAGCGTCAAGCAGTGGCTGGTGCCTGTGGACAAGAAGCGCAAGGCCGACCTGTTCTGCCACCTGCTGCGCAAACAGCGCTGGAAGCAGGTGCTGGTGTTCGCCAAGACCCGCAATGGCGTCGACCAACTGGTGGAGCGCTTGCTGGCTGAAGGCGTGAATGCCGACGGCATCCACGGTGATCGCCCACAGGCGACCCGCCAGCGTGCGCTGGACAGCTTCAAGGCCCGTGAGGTGCAAGTGCTGGTGGCGACCGATGTGGCGGCCCGTGGCCTGGATATCGATGACTTGCCGCTGGTCGTCAACCTCGACCTGCCGATCGTTGCCGAAGACTACGTGCACCGCATCGGGCGTACCGGGCGGGCGGGCAACAAGGGCGAGGCGATTTCGCTGGTGTGTGCGGATGAAGTGCAACTGCTGGCGGCTATCGAGGTGCTGACCCGGCAGACCCTGCCGCGTCATGAAGAGCCGGATTTCATCCCCGAGCACCGGGTGCCGATGACCGATGCCAGTGGGCAGGTTATCAAGAAACCGAAGAAGCCCAAGAAGCCGAAAGAAAACAGCGCCAAGCGCGGGCTGGGGCGCTGGATGGACAGCAGTGAAGCTGGCAGTGCGGAACCGGCGGTGAAGGCTGTACGCAAGGTGCCGAGCTTCAATGGTGGGCCGCGCAAGCGCAAGCCTTGAGGTTTTGGGGCCGCTTTGCGGCCCTTTCGCGACGCAAGGCCGCTCCCACATGGGCTGCACAATCTGGATTGACGCAGTACTTGTGGAAGCAGCCCCGGCAAGCTGTCAGGAAGCCCGCACCCAATCTGCCGCTGCCCGCCCGGCGCGCAAGCCGCTGGCAAAGCACGCCGTGAGCAGATACCCCCCGGTCGGCGCCTCCCAGTCCAGCATCTCGCCGGCACAGAACACCCCCGGCATTCCCTTGACCATCAACCCCTCATCCAGGCCCTCGAAGCGGACCCCGCCGGCACTGCTGATCGCTTCATCCAGCGGCCGCGTGCGTACCAGGGTAATGGGCAATGCCTTGATGGCCCGGGCCAGAGCATCAACGTCGGCAAAGGTCGCCTGATCGGTCAGTTCGCGCAGCAGTGCCGCCTTGACCCCATCAATCCCCAGCTGGCTGTGCAGGTGCTTGGCCATGGAGCGTGAACCGCGTGGTTTGGCCAGTGCCTGGGCAATCTTGTCCACAGGCTTGTCCGGCAGCAGGTCGAGCAACAGTACCCCGCGGCCTTCACGGTGGATGGCCTCGCGTACCGGTGCCGACCAGGCATACACCAGGCTGCCTTCCACACCTTGGGCGGTGAGGATGAACTCGCCCTTGCGCGGTGCGCTGCCCGGGACGCTGAGGGCGATGTTCTTCAGCGGTGCGCCCGCGAACTTGTCCTTGAGCAGCGCGCTCCAGCCCTCTACTTCAAAACCGCAGTTGCTCGGCTGCAAAGGCGAGATATCCACAGCCCGTTCTGCCAGCAGCGGTTGCCAGCTGCCGTCAGAACCCAAGCGCGCCCAGCTGGCGCCACCCAGCGCCAGCACCACGACCGAGGCTTTCACCTGCCGTTCGCCCTGTGGATAAGCAATTCGCAAGCTGCCATCGGTGTTCCAGCCCAACCAGCGATGGCGGGTGTGGATAACTACCCCGTTGTCGCGCAGGCGCTTGAGCCAGGCACGCAGCAACGGTGCGGCTTTCATGTCGGTAGGAAACACCCGGCCCGAGGTGCCGACGAAGGTTTCGATGCCCAAACCATGAATCCACTGGCGCAACGCGTCCGCATCGAAGTCGCGTAGCAGGGCCTCGATTTCGCCCTGGCGTTCGGCATAGCGTGCCACGAACGCCGGGTAGGGCTCGGAATGGGTGATGTTCATGCCGCCGACACCCGCCAGCAGGAACTTGCGGCCCACTGAAGGCATGGCATCGAAGACCTCGACCGCCAGGCCTGCCCTGGCCAGTGCTTCGGCAGCCATCAGGCCGGCGGGGCCGCCACCGATGACGACAGCGGGGGGAGGGGATGCGGGGGTCAGATCGGGCATGGTGGGCAGCAGGCTGTGGAAAAGAGGCGCATTCTACCGCAGCGCTGCCCATGGAAGCACTGGTCAAAAAATAGCCAGTGTCACGCAGGCCTTGCCAGTAAAGGGCTGCAGCGCCTTTCGCGCAGGTTATCCACAAGCGGTTCCACAGTCATTGTGAACAACCTATGACACGTGCCGCGCTGTGGTGAAGGATGCCGTGGCGTCTGGCCAAGGCTGTGCGGTCCTTGCTGTAGCCTCCGCCGATCACGCCCATCACCGGGATATCGCGGCCCAGGCAGTGGCGCAGCACGGCTTCGTCACGGGCGGCAACGCCTGCGTCGGTCAGCTGCAGGTAGCCCAGGGCGTCGTCCTTGTGCACGTCGACACCGGCGTCATACAGCACCAGGTCGGGTTGATAAAGCGGCAGCAGGTAGTTCAGGGCGTCGTCCACCACCTTCAGATAGGCTGCGTCGCCCATGCCTCGGGGCAGGGGGATGTCCCAGTCGCTTTGTGCCTTGCGGGCAGGGAAGTTCTGCTCGCAATGCAGCGACACGGTGATGGCCTCGGGCGTGTCGTGCAGGATGCGCGCGGTGCCGTCACCCTGGTGCACATCGCAGTCGAAGATCAGCACCCGATGTACCCGGCCTGCTTCCAGCAGGTAGCGGCTGATCACCGCCAGGTCGTTGAAAATGCAGAAGCCGGCGGGGTGGTCGTAATGGGCGTGGTGGGTGCCACCGGCGAGGTGGCAGGCGATGCCGTGCTGCAGCGCCATCTCGGCAGTCAGCAGTGAGCCGCCGACGGCGCGCACGGTACGCCGAGCCAGGGCCTCGCTCCAGGGCAGGCCGAGGCGGCGCTGGTCCTCGCGCGACAGCTCGCCGTTCATGTAGCGCGCGATGTAGCTGCGGTCATGGGCCAGGGCGAGGATGTCGTTGGGGCAGATGTCCGGGCGCAGCAGGGCCTGGTCGGTGGTCAGCCCGCTGCCGACCAGGTGGTCGTGCAACAGGCGGAACTTGTCCATCGGAAAGCGGTGTTCAGCGGGGAACTCCGGGCTGTAATCTTCGTGGTAGATCAGCGGCAACGGCATGGATGGGGTCGCAATCAGGGCCAGTGCTGATCTTGCCATGACGGGTGACTGCAATGGGAGTTCCTGTTTCTTGCGCCGGTACCGGCCCTTTGTGCGGCCTTGTGTCGCGATTGGGCTGCGCAGCAGCCCCAGCAATGTGTGCATCTGCGCTGAAATTTTGGGGCTGCTGCCCAATCGCGACACAAGGCCGCTCCCACATAGGCTATTTTCCTGTGCTGGCCAATACGCGTTGCCAGTCAGGTTCGTTCAGTCGCCCGAGGATGCGTGCTTTGCCATTGCCATCCACTGATACGAACAGGGCGCTGGCATAGTTGCTTTGACGTTCGCCGCCAGCAACGTGCTGCTGGCGGGCAAAGTGGTCGATGCAGCCGTTGTGAGTCACCAGCACCAGGTTGTGGCCCGCGCGTTTGTGTGCAAGCGCTTCGTTGGCGAACTGGCTGTCGCAGCTTTCGAGCCAGTCCTCGCTGGCCACCGCCTGACCGAGTATGAAGTGCGCGGTTTGCCGGGTGCGCAGTTTCGGGCTGCTGAGCAGGTCGGCTTTGTTCAGGCCCAGCTGGTGCAGCCCTTGGCCCACGCGGGCAGCGGCCTGGCTGCCGCTCAGGGTGATCCCCGTGGGGTCGTCCAGGCAGGGGCCGGGGGCGCTGTCGCAGCGTTCGGCGTGGCGGATCATCACCATCACCGCACCGTCGGCCCAGTCCTGCAGCATGCCGCTGTCACTCAGTTGTTGCTCGTTGCCAAGGTCCACGATGTGCGTCCTCGTCACCAGCCAGGTGGTCAACGCCGCCACGACCATGCACAGGCCCAGGGCGGCTCCGACGGCTTTGCGAGCCAGGCGTCGCTTGCGCCGGGCATGAATGGCAGGGTGCCCCAGGGTGTTGCTCGATAGCATGCGTTGCTCCGTTGGCAATACCGCGGCTGGCGCGGTGGTGGATGGCGGCATCCTGCCAAGCGGCCTGTCGGGGGCCGGTGAAGGGCGTGTGAAAATTGCATTTGGCGGCTGCGGGCTGGGTGAAACCCGCGCCCGCGCCTACGCTGTAAACTGCAAGGCGGTAAACCGGAGCAGGCCCGATGACCCCCATCCTTGAACTGGAAAGCGCACGGCTGGTGCTGCGCCAATGGCATGACGATGACTTGCGCGAGTTCGCCGCACTGTGCGCCGACCCACAGGTGATGCGCTACTTTCCGGCGCCGCTGACGCGCGTTGAGGCGGCTGCGTTGATCGGCCGCGTGCGTGGGCATTTCAATGAGTACGGTTTTGGTTTGTGGGCCCTGGAGCGCAAGGACAGTGGCGCGTTCATCGGCATGACCGGGTTGCTCAATGTCAACTTCGACGCGCCTTTTGCCCCGGCGGTGGAGATCGGCTGGCGTCTGGCACGCCGTCACTGGGGCCTTGGCTTTGCCAGCGAAGCGGCGTGGACCTGCCTGCGTTGTGCTTTTGCCCAGTTGCGCCTGGAGGAGGTCGTGTCGTTCACCAGCGAATGCAACCTGCCGTCGCAGAAGGTGATGCAAGCCATCGGCATGCAGCAGGACCTGCAAGGCAGCTTCGAGCACCCCCGCCTGCCCATCGGCCACCCGCTGCGCCCGCATGTGCTGTACCGGATCGATCGCGCGCACTGGGAGCGCACTCTGCGCGCCTGAATGCACAGCCATGCCCGGCGCGAATGACAAACGCTGTATCATTTGCCTACTTGGAAGGCGCTTGCCCGTAACACGTTCAGCGCCTGTGAAATCGAGCGCCGCTCGGGCGGCGCATCGCGAGCTAGGCTCGCTCCTACGGAGAACCGCCGATGAGTCATGTGTTGGACGACCTGGTCGACCTGTTGAGCCTCGAATCCATCGAGGAGAACCTGTTCCGTGGACGTAGCCAGGACCTGGGCTTCCGCCAGCTTTACGGTGGCCAAGTGCTGGGCCAGTCGTTGTCGGCTGCCAGTCAGACAGTCGAGGACGCGCGCCATGTGCATTCGTTGCACGGCTACTTCCTGCGCCCGGGCGATGCCAGCCTTCCAGTGGTGTACTCGGTAGACCGCGTGCGCGATGGCGGCAGCTTCAGTACGCGGCGGGTGACGGCGATCCAGAAGGGCCAGACCATCTTCACCTGCAGTGCATCGTTCCAGTACGACGAGGAAGGCTTCGAGCACCAGGCGCAGATGCCTGACGTGGTCGGCCCGGAAAACCTGCCTACCGAGGTCGAACTGGCCCGTGCCATGGCCGACCAGTTACCCGAGCGCATTCGCGACAAGGTGCTGTGTGCCAAGCCGATCGAGATCCGCCCGGTCACCGAGCGCGACCCGTTCAACCCCAAGCCGGGCGACCCGGTGAAATACGCCTGGTTCCGCGCCGACGGCAACCTGCCTGACGTGCCTGCCCTGCACAAGTACATGCTGGCCTACGCCTCGGACTTCGGCCTGCTGACCACGGCGTTGCTGCCCCATGGCAAATCGGTGTGGCAGCGCGACATGCAGATCGCCAGCCTCGACCATTCGCTGTGGTTTCACGGCAACCTGCGCGCCGACGAGTGGCTCCTGTACGCCACCGATAGCCCCTGGGCCGGCAATTCCCGTGGCTTCTGCCGCGGCAGCATTTTCAACCAGGCCGGGCAACTGGTGGCATCGTCGAGCCAGGAAGGCCTGATTCGCCATCGCAAGGACTGGGCATGAGCCTGGGCGAGGTGCGCAACTGGGTGTTCGACATGGACGGCACCCTGACCGTGGCCGTGCACGACTTTGCCGCCATTCGGGTGGCGCTGGACATCCCGGCCGAACACGACATCCTCACCCACCTGGCGGCCTTGCCGGCAGAGGAAGCGGCGGCCAAGCATGCCTGGTTGCTGGAGCACGAAAGGGACCTGGCAACGGCCTCCACGGCGGCCACCGGGGCGGTGGAACTGGTGCGTGAGTTGGCCGGGCGCGGGTGCCGGCTGGGTATTCTGACCCGCAATGCGCGTGAGCTGGCGCATGTAACGCTGGAGGCCATTGGCCTGGCGGACTGCTTCCCGGTGGAACACATTCTCGGGCGTGACGAGGCTGCGCCGAAGCCTAGCCCTGATGGGCTGCTGAAGATTGCCAGCGCCTGGGGCGTGACGCCGAGCGAACTGGTGATGGTGGGGGATTACCGCTTTGACCTGGACTGCGGGCGGGCGGCGGGGGCGCGCACGGTGCTGGTGAACCTGCCGGACAACCCCTGGCCGGAGCTGGTGGATTGGCATGCAGAGGATTGCCGGGCGTTGAAGGTGATGCTGGGCTGACGCTTGTGTTGGCAATGCGGGCCTCTTCGCGGGCATGCCCGCTTCCACAGGTATTGCGCACGTCTCGGGCCCTGTGGTGCCCCTGTGGGGGCGGGCGTGCCCGCGAAAGGGCCGGATCTGTCTATGCTGAACCCCATTCTTTGCTCTGATACGGAGACCCACCCATGAGCAGCAAGGCCATCTACGTACAACCCGGCGGCGGCTACGACAAGGTCCAGGTCGGCACCTGCGAGGCCCAGGCCCCCCAGGCCGGCGAGATTACCGTGCGCCTGCACGCCAGTTCCCTCAACTACCACGATTTCGCCGTGGTCAGCGGCATGTGGGGCCCGAGCGAGCGACGCATCCCCATGGCCGATGGCGCCGGCGAGGTGGTTGCGGTGGGGGATGGCGTCACTGAGTTCCAGGTCGGCGACAATGTGGTCAGCACCTTCTTCCCGGACTGGCTCGATGGCCAGGCCAATGTCGAGGGCTTTGCCCGAGTGCCCGGCGACGGCATCGATGGCTACGCCCGCGAGCAGGTGACTGCCCGCACCACCGCCTTCACCCTGGCACCCCAGGGTTTCAGCCATGCCGAGGCTGCCACCCTGACCACCGCCGGCCTTACCGCCTGGCGGGCGCTGATGAGCGATGATCACCTCAAGCCCGGCGACACGGTGCTGGTGCAGGGTACCGGCGGTGTGTCGATTTTCGCCCTGCAGTTCGCCAAGCTGGCGGGCGCGACCGTGATCGCCACCTCGTCCAGCGATGCCAAGCTGGAGCGCCTGAAGGCCCTGGGTGCCGACCACCTGATCAACTACAAGAGCACCCCGGCCTGGGGTGAGAAGGTGCGCGAGCTGACTGGCAACCGCGGTGTCGATCATGTGATTGAAGTGGGCGGCCCGGCGACACTGGAGCAGTCGATGATTGCTGCGCGCATTGGCGGGCATGTTTCGCTGATCGGCATCCTTACCGGGGTGGCCGGGCAGTTGCCGCTGGTGCAGGCGCTGGTGCGGCAGATTCGGCTGCAAGGGGTGCTGGTTGGCAGCCGAGCGCAGCAGCAGGCGATGGTGCGTGCGATTGATGCCAACGGCCTGCGGCCGGTGGTGGACAAGCATTTCGAACTGGAACAGATCGTCGAGGCGTTCCGTTACCAGGAGAGCAACCGGCATTTCGGCAAGATCTGCCTGACCTGGTGAAGTGAGGGCAGGGTAGCTGTATGTAACGGCCACCCTGCACGCCACTCTGTTCGTAGCATCAAGCCCGAGGCCTTGCACTGCCTGACAGTCAGTCCGGCAGTAGCCGGTCTCGGCTGTTGGACAGGTGCAGGCACACTGCCGCCCGTGCGGCATCCGGGTCTTGTCGGCAAATGGCATTGAGGATCGCCTCATGCTCCAGGTTGGCCAGGTACGCTTGCCGCGCCAGCTTGGCCCCCGCGCGCTCGGCCAGGGCCATGCGGTTGCGCGGTATCAGGCCGTTACCCAGTTGCAACAGCATCTCGGTGAAATACAGATTGCCGGTGGCCTCGGCAATCAGCAGGTGAAAGCGCCGGTCGGCTTCGATGCAGCTGTCGCCGGCAGCGGCCAGGTCCTGATAGTCATCCAGCGCCTGGCGCATGCGCGCCAGTTGCCCCTCATCACGACGCAGTGCGGCCAGCGCGGCAGCCTGGCCCTCAAGGCCAATACGCAGCTCCAGCAGATCGCGCACATTCGCCGCGCTCTCCGCCGCAACGCGCAGCCCGGCCTGGGCCTGGCGCTCCATCACGAACGTACCGATCCCGTGGCGCGGCTCCACCAGCCCAGAGGCCTGCAGCTTCGACAAGGCTTCGCGAACCACCGTGCGGCTGACCCCGTGCTCGCGCACCAAGGTGTTTTCCGAAGGCAGTTTGTCGCCTGGTTTGAAGGTGCCCAGCAGAATCTGCTGGGTCAGGCTGGAAACCAGGTCATGGGCACGGCTATGGCCGCGTTTGCGAGCGTGTTCGGGTTCCATGTGGGATCCGCTTCTTGATTTGCTTGTACGACAAGTTAATCGATAGAAAAATTTTTTGCCGATTTTTCGCGCATCCAATTCAGCATTTAATTGATCTGTTTTTGCACGTTCGGATCAAATTAGCATTATGACAGCTTGTATTTTGCTATTTTGCCGACGTTAATGATCTTGTCGTACAACCTCGCTGCGAATAAGCTCCTCCCCACTGCCATGTCAGACAACCCGACCCGCACAAAAACAATTAGTGGGAGATCCGCAAGTGAACGACACCCTCGCTCCGTCTGCCCGGCATGAAGGCGACGCGTTGGCCAGTGCCGTGGCCAAGGTCAAGCGCCACGTCCTGCCGCTGTTCGTCATCATGTTCATCGTCAACTACCTTGACCGCGTCAACATTGGCTTTGTCCGCCCGCACCTGGAAAGCGACCTGGGCATCAGCGCTGCGGCCTATGGCTTTGGTGCCGGGCTGTTCTTTATCGGTTACGCGTTGTTCGAAGTACCTTCGAACATGCTGCTGCAAAAGGTCGGTGCCCGGCTGTGGCTGACCCGTATCATGTTCACCTGGGGGCTGGTGGCCACGGCCATGGCCTTCGTGCAGAACGAAACCCAGTTCTACGTGTTGCGTTTTCTGCTTGGGGTGGCCGAAGCAGGCTTCTTTCCTGGCGTGATCTACTACTTCACCCGCTGGCTGCCGGCGGCAGAGCGCGGCAAGGCCATTGCCATCTTCCTCAGTGGCTCGGCCCTGGCTTCGTTGATTTCCGGGCCGCTGGCCGGGGCGTTGATGCAGATCCAGGGCCTGGGCCTGCATGGTTGGCAGTGGATGCTGTTCATTGAAGGCATGGCCTCGGTGGCGCTGTGCTTCTTTGTGTTCTTCTGGCTCGACTCCAAGCCGCAGGACGCCAAGTGGCTGAGCAAGGCCGAGCAGGACGCGCTGGTCGCCACCATCGACCGCGAGCAGCAAGCGCGTGAGGCCATCGGCGCGGTCAGGCCGTCGGCCTGGAGCCTGCTCAAGGACCGCCAGATCGTGCTGTTCTGCCTGATCTACTTCTGTATCCAGCTGACCATCTATGCCGCCACCTTCTGGCTGCCCAGCATCATCAAGCGGATGGGCGACCTCAGTGACATGCAGGTCGGTTTCTTCAACTCGATCCCTTGGCTGATCTCGATCCTGGCCATGTACGCCTTCGCCGCCGGTTCCGCTCGCTGGAAGTTCCAGCAGGCCTGGGTGGCGGGCGCCCTGCTGGTCGCTGCCACGGGCATGTTCATGTCCACCACGGGTGGGCCGGTGTTCGCCTTCGTCGCCGTGTGCTTCGCCGCGATCGGCTTCAAGTCAGCGTCGTCACTGTTCTGGCCAATCCCCCAGGGCTACCTGGACGCCCGCATCGCTGCGGCGGTGATTGCCCTGATCAACTCGGTCGGCAACCTCGGCGGCTTCGTTGCCCCCACCACCTTCGGCTTGCTGGAGCAGCAGACTGGCTCGATCCAGGGCGGGCTGTACGGCCTGGCGGTGACCTCGGTGCTGGCGGCGATTGCCATCTTCTTCGTACGCACTCGCCCCAAGGGCGTCCCTTCCGATGACCTCAATGCCCCTTCGGCCTTGGGCCAGACCCACTGATGACTGCGAGACAACAACCATGAATATGCAGACCAATCCCGCCGTACATGCCAGCACCCCGGTGGTCACCGACCTGCGCGTGGTCCCCGTGGCCGGCCATGACAGCATGCTGCTCAACCTCAGTGGCGCCCATGGCCCGTTCTTCACCCGCAACGTGGTGGTGCTGCGCGACAGCGCCGGCAATACTGGCCTGGGTGAAGTGCCCGGTGGCGAGAAGATTCGCCAGACCCTGGAGGACGCCCGCAGCCTGGTTGTCGGCCAACCGATCGGCCATTACCAGCGTGTGCTCAATGCCATGCGCCAGACCTTCGCCAACCGTGACTCGGCGGGCCGCGGTCTGCAGACCTTCGACCTGCGCATCACCGTGCATGCGGTGACGGCCATTGAGTCGGCATTGCTCGACCTGCTCGGCCAGCACCTGAATGTGCCGATGGCAGCATTGCTGGGCGAGGGCCAGCAACGTGATGCGGTGAAGATGCTCGGCTATCTGTTCTACATCGGCGACCGCCAGCAGACCGACCTGGCCTACCGCAACGAAGCCGACAGCGATGACGACTGGTTTCGCCTGCGCCATGAAAAGGCCCTGACCCCGGCAGCAGTGGTGCGGCTGGCCGAGGCCGCCAAAGCGCGCTATGGCTTCAGCGATTTCAAGCTCAAGGGCGGCGTGCTGCGCGGTGAAGAAGAGATGGAGGCTGTGACAGCGCTGGCCGAACGCTTCCCCGAAGCGCGCATCACGCTCGACCCCAATGGCGCGTGGTCGCTGAAGGAGGCCATCGCCCTGTGCCGCGACAAGCACGATGTACTGGCTTACGCCGAAGACCCGTGCGGCGCCGAGAACGGTTATTCGGGCCGCGAGGTGATGGCCGAGTTCCGCCGCGCCACCGGCCTGCCCACCGCGACCAACATGATCGCTACTGACTGGCGACAGATGGGCCATGCCATTCAGTTACAGTCGGTGGACATTCCGCTGGCCGACCCGCACTTCTGGACCTTGCAGGGTTCGGTACGGGTGGCGCAGATGTGCAACGACTGGGGGCTGACCTGGGGTTCTCATTCCAATAACCACTTCGACATTTCGCTGGCGATGTTCACCCAGGTGGCGGCTGCGGCGCCGGGTGAGATCACGGCGATCGACACCCACTGGATCTGGCAGGATGGCCAGCGCCTGACCCGTGAGGCGCTGCGCATTGTCGACGGGCATGTGCGAGTGCCGGCGCGGCCGGGCTTGGGCGTGGAACTGGATGAAGACCAACTGGCCAAGGCCCATGAGTGCTACCGCAACATGGGGCTGGGTGCGCGGGATGACAGCGTGGCGATGCAGTTCCTGATTCCGGGTTGGAGCTTCGATAACAAACGGCCTTGCCTGGTGCGTTGAGGCTGCGGGCCTCTTCGCGGGCAAGCCCGCTCCTACATCAACCGGTGGTGTCGCCCCACACCGTCGTAGGAGCGGGTTCACCCGCGAATAGGCCGGACCTGCCGCCCAATACCTCCAGTCATTCACCGCCGCACCCGCCACCGCATTCATCAATCGGCACCGTCGCCACGTACCGTTGTAGGAGCGGGTTCACCCGCGAATAGGCCGGACCTGCCGCCCAATACCCCCAGTCATTCACCGCCGCACCTGCCACCGCATTCATCAATCGGCACCATCGCCACGCACCCTTGTAGGAGCGGGTTCACCCGCGAATAGGCCGGACCTGCCGCCCAATACCCCCAGTCATTCACCGCCGCACCCGCCACCGCATTCATCAATCGGCACCGTCGCCACGCCCCCTTGTAGGAGCGGGTTCACCCGCGAATAGGCCGGACCTGCCGCCCAATACCCCCAGTCATTCACCGTCGCACCCGCCACCGCATTCGCGGGCAAGCCCGCTCCTACATCAATCGGTGGCATCGCCACGTACCGTTGTAGGAGCGGGTTCACCCGCGAAAAGGCCGGCACAGGCAACACACATTCAAATGAAAAACAAAAGCTCCATTTGGGCCTGTGGCGCGATCGGATATGCCATTCGCGACATCTGGCGTTGATGGAAATGCCCTGTCGTGATCGAACAGTTCCGTGGCGTTCTCGTGTAATTCCCCACAGCCATGCGGGGATTAAATGAACCCCGAACCGCACTGACACCTTGCTCTGTGACGCGTGCCAAATATCAACAACAGCGCGCGAACAACGTGTCGACTTATTGATTTCAAAGGAGATATTTTTCGCCTACGCCTGCCCGTCCTTCCTTGTGTCAGCAAAAAGAGAACAACATCAATGAACACCGTGGGATCTGATGGCAACCTTGCACAAGGTTTCAAGCCACGTCACGTAACGATGCTGTCCATCGCCGGCATTATCGGCGCCGGACTTTTCGTAGGCTCTGGCCACGCCATCGCGGCAGCCGGGCCAGCAACCATAATTTCCTATTTCGTGGCCGGGACCCTGGTGGTACTGGTCATGCGCATGCTCGGCGAAATGGCCGTGGCACACCCCGACACCGGATCGTTTTCCACCTATGCCGACCAGGCCATTGGCCGCTGGGCCGGCTATACCATCGGCTGGTTGTACTGGTGGTTCTGGGTACTGGTGATTCCTATCGAAGCATTGGCCGCCGGGCATGTGTTGAACGCCTGGTTCCCGCAGGTGGACAGCTGGATCTTCGCCCTGGCTTCGGTGTTGCTGCTGGCCGGTACCAACCTGTTCAGCGTGGCCAAGTACGGCGAGTTCGAGTTCTGGTTCGCCATCCTCAAGGTCACCGCCATCCTGGGCTTCATCGGCCTGGGCTTCGCCGCGCTGATGGGCTGGCTGCCCAACCGCGAGGTCAGTGGGTTGAGCGGGTTGATGGCCGAATACGGCGGCTTTGCGCCGAAAGGCTGGTCGGCAGTGGTGGGGGCGTTCATCACCGTGATGTTCAGCTTCATCGGCACCGAGGCGGTGACCATCGCCGCGTCCGAGTCCAGCGACCCGTCGCGCAACATCGCCAAGGCCACTCGCTCGGTGATCTGGCGTATCAGCACCTTCTACATCCTGTCGATCTTCGTGATTATTTCGGTGGTGCCGTGGAACGACCCGCAGCTGGCGGTGGTGGGTTCGTACCAGCGTGCGCTGGAAATCATGAACATCCCCAACGCGGCATTCATGGTCGACCTGGTGGTTCTGGTAGCCGTTACCAGTTGCATGAACTCGTCGATCTACATCGCTTCGCGGATGATGTTTTCGCTGGCCAAGCGCGGTGACGCCCCGGCCTTCCTCAACAAGACCTCCAAGGTCGGTGTACCGCGTGCTGCAGTATTCGGCAGCACCCTGATCGGTGCGGCCATCGCGGTCCTCAACTACTTCGCACCGAAGGGTGTGTTCGAGTTCCTGCTGGCCAGCTCTGGCGCCATCGCCCTGTTGGTGTACATGGTTATCGCCATCTCCCAGCTGCGCATGCGCCGCCGACTGGAGCGCGAGAACACCGAACTGAAGTTCCGCATGTGGCTGTTCCCGTACCTGACCTGGGCGGTGATCATTTTCATTGCCGGGGCGCTGGCGGTGATGATGTACACGCCTGAGCATCGGGCGGAAGTGAGCTCGACATTGGGCCTGGCGATCGTGATTTCCTTCCTGGGGATCGTGACGTCGAGGGGCCATGCGCAACCGGTGGGCGCGCGATCGATGGGGTGATTCAGTTCACCTGGCTGTAAGGCAAAGGGCACCCGAGGATGGGTGCCCTTTTTTTTCGGGCGTGAAATAGCGGCGGCGCTGAAGGGTGTTTGTCGCAAGTTTTTTATCGTCCATGAGATCGAGCGCCGCCCCGGCGGCGTTCGATTTGCAGGGCACCCAAACATGTGAGGAGTGCTGGCAGTTTGATATCAAAAAGCCGTTATCGCGGAATATTGTGTATTTGTTGGAAAATCACGTTTTAGCCATGCTGGGTCGTTACTCTGGCGTTGGGCTTATACGCCTCGGTCGGATTTTATCCGCCGGTTCTGCGGTTGCGCTGCGCAACATGCCAAGCGGCAGAACGCGCTTTTGAAGTGCCGCTTCCCTTGATTTAAGAGGGTTTTTAAACCGAGGTGTGTGGGTGTAGGCCCTCGGTGAAGGTCAGGGAGGAAGGCTGGAGCAAGTTCTAGGAGTGTTATGGCGGAAGTGTTGCAACTCCCCCCGTCACCAACCTGGAAGTATGGCCCTCTAAAGCCCCTGTAAGCCACGAAATTCGTGGGTTATACAGTTTCTCAAAGGCTTTTCAAAGCAGGCTGGTTTGGCCTCTGCACATGACTGAATGGTCAGGTTTATAGCATCATAATAATCTGAAGGCCTTCATTTTTTAAAACCTGCAGTACTCAAGTGCTCAGTCGAATCTGGTGGCTGGGCGCTCAATCTCAACATTCTGATTTTATTAGCATTTATTGGATAAAAGCCCTGTTTTGGGCAGGGTTTTGTTTGGCTGGGCGCTCGCGTGATCTGGCCAATTTAGCGTCAAAGGCTCGGGTGCTGGCGTGTCAAAATGCGTCGCGGATTGCAGGTATTATCTCAATCTGTCAAAATTTCGCTGTTGCAGCTTTCTAAGTTTTGGATGAAAATGCCGCCGCATGGAGCGAGATATGGATGAGCTGGGGTCTATCACTACGTCATGGGGCAGCGGTGCAGGGCAGGACGTGGATGTTCGCGCGCTGCGACGCTACAACCGCTTGCTTGGCGTGTTGCTGAATGTTGGCGAGTGGGCGTGCATAGGCCTGCTGCCGTTTGTTGCGGTTGCTGCCATCTGGCTGGTGACTCAAACCAACTTTGAAAATGTCGTGTTCTATGACGGAACCGACTCGATTTGCATCTACGACGGAACGACAGGGGAAATCCGCAATGTCGAGTAAGGAAACCCAACACGGAACCCCTGGTGGCGAAGCGCAGGAGACTCGGCGGGGCACGGACGAAGAGAAACTGCTGGAGCTGGCGCTGGATGAAACGCCGGGTGAAGCAGCGGCCACCGTGCGTGAAGTCAAGCGCCTGCAGCTGGAATGCCTCGATCTCAAGCGCCGCAACAAGCGCGTATGGGGCCAACTGTTGGCGCTGACTTGCGTATTTGGCGTCACCATCGCTGCGGTGGTGTTCTGGTACCCGAAGTACCGCTGGATCCCGACCACTGACAATCACGCGATCTGTGAAGTCTCGACCGAGAGCAATCCGCGCGTAACCCCGGCCACCCTTGCCGAGTATGCCAAGGATGCCGTGGTCAATTCGTACTCCTACGACTATGTGAACTACCGCTCCAACCTCAATTCTGCGGGCGCCCGCTGGTACACCGACGAGGGGCGCAAGGCTTTCCTGAAGACCCTGGACGATTCCGGCAACCTGGAGCGCGTGCTCAAGGGGCGGATGATCCTGCGCGCCATGGCCACCCAGGTTGCCCAGGTCGAAGAGGCTGGTGTGCTGGCCAGCGGGCAGAACTACTGGCTGGTGCAGGTACCGATTGCCATCGAATTCTATGTCGGCGGTGACCAGCAGGCGCGCTCGCGCCAGGACTTCCTCGCCGCCGTGACCATCGTCCAGATCCCCGCCTCGGCCACCAACATCAAAGGCATTGCCGTCGATTCTGTTCAGCTGTCGCCGTACACCTCAAGGAAGTGACCATGAAGAAGCATCTGATCGCATCGTTGCTTGCGAGCGCTATCGCTTTGCCTGCATTTGCCAACGAGGCGCCAACTGCGCCCGCTGCCGAGGGTGGCGCAGGGCAGGTTGACGCGGCGCAAGGAAGCGAGGCTCCGCCCCAGCCGCCGATGAATGGCCTGGGCCGGCAGGTATCCAGCGCTGCTCAAGTGGTCTATCCGCGCCCGGAGGATGTCATCAGTGACACGGTCAACGACGTGCAGGACTCGCAGCTGACATCGTCGCAAGTCGAGTTGATCAAGCAGCTGTGGCTGGAGCGGGAAAAGCAGAAGGCAACCGCCTATGTCAGCCCGGCCAAGCCGGTGACCCGCACGTTGGCACTCAACCTCGACCCGGGGGTATCGCCCCCCATCGTTCGCCTGAGCAAGGGCCAGCAGTCATCGATCGTGTTCTCCGACTATGCCGGGCAGCCGTGGATGATCCAGAACGTGTCGATCAACCGCGAGCTGTTCAGCGACGGTCGCGAGCGAGGTGGGCAGAACGGTCAGAACGGTACTGCCGCACCGACCAACATCCTCACTCTGGACCCCGCCACAGCGGCGGCCTACGGCAACGTCACCGTCACCCTGCGCGGCCTGGCCACGCCGATCATCCTGATCCTGGCCGCCGGCCAGGAAGAAGTGGACATGCGTGTTGATGCCAAGGTGCCGGGGCGCAACCCGGATGCGACAGCGAGTGTGGCGATGTTGCGGATGCCGTCGATCGACGATGCGCTGACCTACTTCCTGGATGGTGTGCCGCCGAAAGATGCCAACCGCCTGAAGGTGACCGGGCTGGAGGGCGTCGAGGCCTGGAGCTATGGCCCGAACATGTACGTGAAAGCCAAGGCTGATGCGCAATATCCGGCCTACACCAACGCAGCGCGAAGCACCACCGGTGTGGCGGTGTATCGCTATGCGGGCCTGCAGAACAGCGTCACGTTCACGACTGGCGGGCAAGCCGTAACCGTCTTCATCGAGCAAGGGAATCTGCAATGAGTGATAACAACATGCCGCCGAACGACTCGGGCTTCGATGAAGAGGACGAGCACCTGGTAGCCGACCGCGACGGGCCGGCTGGCCCGCAGGTGAAGAAGGCGCGCAAGTCCGATGAGATGCAGCGCAACTTGCAGGCGGTGTTCGGTTCCGGTGTCGGCAAGGTCTCGCTGATTGCTGCCGGGTTGGTCGTGCTGGCGCTGGGCGCCCTGGCCTACAACGGCATGTCTTCGAAGGATGCGCCTGCGGGCAAGGCGTCCACGGTGGACGTGCCGAATGCGCCGCAACCTGAAGTGTCGATCGACCCTATTACCAAGGCCGAAGCAGAGCGCCGTGCGCAGCGCAGCATGTTGGAGGCCGAACAGGCTGCCGAGCGCGGGATGTCCTATCAGCCTGGCTTCGATCCGAACATCGTGCAGTCCACCGGGCGGGATCTGGCTCGTGGCCAGGGCGCGCAGTTCAACGTGCCTGGGCAGCCTTACAATGACGGCAATCAGCGTTCGCCCGAGATTTACATCGGGGCGGGTATGCCGCCTCGTGACTCAGCCCAGGTTTCACAGCGGCCTGGTGTGGCCAGCGCCCAGTCCCAGGAGCAGGAGCGCCGGCGTCTGGAGGAGGAGCTGAAAAAGGCCGAGGAGCAGCGCGACCAGTACGTCAGCGAGCTGAAAAGCGAAACGCTGAAGTCGATCAAGCAACTGATGGGCGAGTCTGAAAGTGCCAAGGGCTTCGCTGAGAGAAGCAGCTTCAGCACCGTCAGCTACTACCCGACCGAGCGCGCTGGCGGCAGTGTCACAGGCCCCGCAGTACGGGCTGCCAAGGACAAGGACCCCAATGCCATCGAGGCCGTGGGTGACACCGACCGGGCGATGCTGATCAAGACCGGTACCATCATGTACGCCACGCTCGATGCCGAGGTCAACACCGATGATGGTGGTGACGTGCTGGCGACCATTCGAGGCGGCAAGTGGAACGGTTCCAAGCTGATCGGCAAGATCGAGCAGGCGCCCGACAACATTCGCGTGAAGTTCACCATTCTTGCGCCACCGGTCAACGACCCTCGTCCGACCATGCGCATCAGCGCTGTGGCATTGCGCGAGGATGATGCCAAGCAGGGCATTGCCGAGACCAAGGACCACCACACCATGGAGCGCTATTTCGCCCTGGGTGCCGCCTCGCTGTTGTCCGGCTACGGTCGGGCTTACCAGCAGACAGCGGGTACCACTGTCATCAGCCCGAGTGGCGTTGTGGCACAGACCACTACCGAGCCCTCGACCAAGCAGGTGATCGGTTCGTCGGTCGGTGAAATGGGCACCGCCATCGCCGGCGAAGTGCGCCGCGGCTTCAACCGCCCGGCCACCTACGCAACTCCTGCGAACAAAGGCTTTGGCCTGTTCTTCCTGCAAGACGTTCACGATCAATCTCGATAAGGAGTTCGACATGAAGAACTGGTCGTTCGGAAAACTCATTGGCGTTTTTGCCGGCAGCTTCCTGGCGCTCATTGTGCTCGCCGTGGTCGTGATCAAGGCGACCTCGTCGCCAGCGGCCAAGGCCAGGCGCATCCCGCAGTCCCAGGCACAATTGGCGCAACAGCCACGCATGGATGTGCTGAGCATCGAGCTGGCCAAGTCCCGGGAGCAGGCGCAGGCGGCGCTGCAGGCCCAGGAAAACAGCGAAAAACAGCTGAAGATCGTGCGCGAGGAATCGCAGCGCAATACTCAACTGCTGTTGAGCCAGATAAAGGCCCTGGATAACAACCTGTCCGGCCTGCAGCAGCGCATGCAGTTCTACGAAGACAGCCGTCAGCGCGTGGAGGTGATCAAGCCACCGCGTCGGGAGCCGGCGCCCGTTGTCTCGCAAGGATACACCAGGCGCGCTCACCCGATCCCGCAGTCCTCGGGCTACAAGGTGCAGGCGGTGGTCGGGCACCGGGCCTGGGTGAAAAATGGCGATAGCGAAGACAGCGTCAAGGCCGGCGACCCGTTGCCACCGGTGCAGCGCGAATTGAAAGTGCTTGCCGTCGATCGCGACAGCGGCATCGTGGTTACTTCACCCGCTCTTTAAAACAGGGACGTTGTCATGGCGGCCGGATTTGCCGATCTAGTAGATGTAATGGTCAATATCGGGAAGGTCATCCCGACAGCGATCATGATGTGCCAGGGTATTGCCGTGCTTATCGGCCTCTATCTGACCGGTGCGGCGTTGATCGAGTTGTGGGGCGTGACCCATGACAACGCATTGAAATATGTGGCCGGAAGACAGCGTTTTTCTGTCGGCTCTGCCTGTGTGCAATTGGTGATCGGCTCTATCTTGCTGGCGATCGGTACGCTGGAGTGGATGGGCATCATGTCGCGAACCCTGACCGGGGATTATGCCAATTCGCGCATGTTGTCCTATTCCTCGACCGGGACGACTTTGCAAGAGCAGGCACAACTGGCAACCCTGGCCCTACTGGGCATCATGCAGGTTGTCGGCTTTATCGCCATGGTGAAAGGTTGGTTGACGGTAAACGGTTATTACAACAATCAAACTCAAGCCGGCCTCGGCACCGCCAGCGGCTGGATCATCGGCGGCGTCCTGGCATGGAACTTCAAATGGTTCAGCGATGTACTCAATAACACAATCGGATTCAATCTGGTTGGCCTCTTCACGCCGTGGTCGTAACGGCTTTTCGAAACATGAAATATAAGGAGCGTCACTTATGAAAGCACTCAAAACTCTGAAAGCTGCATACGATTCGGCCAAGGTTCGTGCAACTACCGCTGTTATCGGGGCCCTGGCGGCACCGTCGGCTTTTGCCATCGACAAAACCGACCTGACCCAGGACAAGTCGGGTGGCAAGACGGCCAGTGATGTCATGAGCAACATCGACGACACTGCTCAGGGCGGCGCCACGCTGCTGATCTCGTTGGTGTCGGTTGGTGGTTTCGTAGTTGTTGCCATCTCCCTGTACACCCTGTGGAAAGCCTCCAAGGATGAGCGTGAGAAGCCGATGTCGGCGATTGTCGGCCTGTTCATCGGCGGCCTGATGGCGGGTGTCGGTACCGTGATGTGGATCATGCGCAACACTTTGGTCAACTAACGCTGCACGCCGCTGAACCTATTGCGGGGCGTCATGCCCCGCACCTCAAGAACAGTTTCGGGAATATTCGGACGTGAGCGAAACAAACGCTTCTGAACGCGGGGCAAACACTGTGCCCACGTTGTCGAGTGGCTATCTCAGTCGAACTGCCAACCAGCCGGTATTTGGCGTGCGTCGGCCGCTGTGGCGCTCGGACGATGACCAGCGCAAACTGTTCAGCGATGAAAACAGCAAACTTCGCACTTCGGTGTGGCAGCGCGACAATTACACCTGCCGCTTTTGCGGGTTCAAGTCTGCAAAGTTTCAGGAACTTCATGCACTGGACGGCAATGCCGACAACTGCACCAAGGAAAACCTGATCACCGCCTGCAACCTGTGTCGTCAGGTTCATCATCTTGGCGCCTGCGCCATGAATGACACCGGCTTTTTCGTCGCCGTGCAGGAACTGACGCAAACCGAGATCAATAACATTGCCCGCTGTATCTACGTTAATGAGTTGCTCGATGACGTGGCGGCCAATGAAAAGCTGGCCAGCCTGCTGGCGGCTTTCAAGTTTCGTGGTAATGACACGCTGAAAGAAATATTCGGTGGCGAAGTCATCACCGTGCTTGGCGTGGCGGAAACCCTCGCGAGCAAGCAACTTGTCAGCGATGAAGAATTTAGCAAGCGCGCTGAATGGTTGGCGCCGTTACGGCTGTTCCCAACCAAAAGCGCGTTCAAAGATGGACAACTCGAATACTACGCGGCCAATAACCGTGCGGTGTTTTTGCCAGCTAACTGGTCGGCATTGACCGGCCAGTTACTGAAGAATTTTGCTTGATGCAGCCGCTCGTACTGCTGCTCAGTCTCGCCGTTGAGAGCGTTGGCAAGGGAGAACAAGGAAATGTTTAACAAACTCGAGGCGGTGATCCTGACGGTGCTGAGCCAGCTCAAGGCAGACGTGCAGGACTATTGCGACCTGGAAACGGTCGATGGCGGGCAGGCCATCGTCGCAAACGACGGTTCGCTGGCTTCCATCGTGCGCTTCAACGGCACCAAGAGCGTGCTTGGGCGCGAACAGTTCGAACGCCTGGTCAGCCTGCTGGAAGCGTCGCTCTCGGTGTACTTCAAGGTACGCGGCCACCACCTGCAGATTGTCTTCAGCCGCGACCTGGATGCGACCGCGCCGCTGGAGCAGAACGCCTTGCAGCAGGCAGCAACCGCCGAGCGGCTGAACCTCAACGTGCGGCACCTGATCAACGAAGGTGTCAGCAAGTACGCTCAGTATGTGTATGACGAAGAATGCTACCTCGTGTTCTGGTCGCGGCCCGCGCTGCTCGACCAGACCGAAAGGTCGATGGCGCGCGAGGCGCTGAACGAGTTCAGGAAGGAATCGGAGTGGCCGGCCACCGCCGAAGCGCAGAACCTGCTGCGGCCTATTTCCTACCTCAAGGACCGCCACCTTTCCTTTGTCACCAAGATTTCCGAAGACCTGACGTCCCCTGAGTTCGGTTGCTCGGCGGATGTGCTCGACGTCAGTGAAGCGATCCGCGCCATCCGTGCGAAGGTAAACCCCGACATCACGCCGCGTACCTGGAAGCCCTATATTCCGGGTAGCGCCATTCCCATGCGCTGGAAGACCAGCAAGCGCAATGGCGACATGTCGGAGTTCATGTACCCCACGCTGCCCAGCCAAATCATGGTCACTTCGGCTGAAATCGGCAGTGGCGAGCGCACCAGTCTGCTGCCGGATCCTACCAGTGTGCGGGTTGGCTCGCGCGTGTATGCGCCGTTGTTGATGTCGATTCCACCGGCAGAGCCGCAATACTTCAACACCCTGTTCAACAGCCTCAACCGCGCGGAAACGCAAGAGAACGGTGTGTCGCGCGCTTTGCCGTATTCGGTGTCGATCATGCTGTCCTCCGACGGCATGAGTGTGCTGGCCTGGAAGAGCCTGTTCGCCCAGCTGCTGTCGGTCACCTCCGAGCAGAACCGCAACATCAACCTCGCCACCAAGGAACTGCGCGAGCGCGTGCGTGACGGTGAATGCATGGTCAAGCTGCAAGTGGCCGCGATGACCTGGGCCAGCCCGGACGAAAAGGGCGTGAAGGAACTGGCGCTGCGCAAGTCGAAGCTTTGGCGCACCCTGGAAGCCTGGGGCCAGCCCGTGTTCATCGAACGTACCGGTAACCCGATGCAGGCGTTTCAGTCCAACTGTCTGGCCCTGACCACCAAGCACCTGGGCGACCCGGCCGCTGCGCCGCTGGGCGATGCCGTGGCCATGCTGCCGCTGACCCGGCCAGCTTCGCCGTTCCAGGAAGGGTCGACCATCTACCGCAGCCTGGATGGCAAGATCCTCAAGTACCAGCGTTTTTCCTCGCAGCAGACCACCTGGATCACCCTGATTGCAGGCAAGCCAGGCTCGGGCAAGTCGGTGTTGATGAACAACAACCACTTCGAATCGTGCCTGATGCCGGGCCTGACCGGGTTGCCCTACATCGGCATCACCGACATCGGTATTTCTTCGTCCGGTTTCTGCGACCTGGTGCGCGACAACCTGCCACCACGGCTGCATCACCTGGTGGTGTACAAACGTTTGCAGAACGCTCGCAAGGACTGCATCAACCCACTGGACACTCCGCTTGGCCAGCGTTACCCGCTGCCGAAGGACCGCGAGTTCAACAAGAACTTTCTCACTATCCTGGTGACGCCGCCCGAACGCGAAAAGCCCTATGAAGGGATGAGCAACTTCGTCGGCCGCATGGTTGACCTGGCCTACCGGCGCAAGGACGACAAGATCGAGAGGGCCAGCCCGGAAACCTACAAGCCCGGGCACAACGACGTGGTCGACGGCGCCGTGGCGGCGCTGGGCTTCCGCATTCTGCCGGCCACCACCTACTGGGAACTGGTCGATGCAATGTTCGATGCCGGCATGGTGTACGAAGCGGAAGTCACCCAGCGCTATGCGGTGCCTACCCTCAACGACCTGGTGGCGGTGGCATCCACCGAAGAGGTGCGTGCCGAGTACGAAGGCTCCGGTGAGGTAGGGCGCAGCCTGGTCGATGCGTTCATTCTCGGCATTCGCGAGGCGGTCGGCGACTTCCCGGTGTTCGCCGACCACACCCGTTTCGACGTCGGCAGTGCCCGCATCGTTGCCCTCGACCTGCAGGACGTGGCGCTGCAGGGCTCTGCTTCGGCGAAGAAGCAGACTGCCTTGATGTACATGATCGCCCGCCAGTGTTTCATGAAGAAGGTGGCATTCTCGAAGGAGGACTTCCCGTTCTTCACCGAGAAGTACCTGCCGTTCTACGAGCGCCTGGTGGCCGACCTGGTGGATGAATACAAGGTCATGTGCATGGACGAATTCCACAAGACTGGTGGCCACGTGGGCTTGCAGGAGCAGATGCAGACCGATGGCCGCGAGGCCCGTAAGTGGAACATGGAGATCATTCTGGCTTCGCAGTTGATGGAAGACTTCGGCCAGCTGACCAAGATCGCCACGGCCACCTTCATCCTCGACTCGGGCACCAAGGAAACCCGCGACTGGTTGCGGAAGAACATCGGCCTGTCTGACACCGAAGAGCATGCGCTGGTCAACTTCGTGCACGGTGCGAACAAGCATGGCTGTACCTTCCTGGCCCGCTTCGAGACCAAGAATGCCACCTACAGCCAGCTGTTCACCATGTCTGCCGGGCCGATGCGCCTGTGGGCACTGACCACGACCGCCGAGGACCGCAAGCTGCGCACCATGCTCTACGAGCACATGCCGCGCCCCGATGCGCTGGCCCTGCTGGCCCGGCGCTTCCCTTCAGGGGGGTGCAAAGACATGGTCGAACGCTTGAAGCGAGAGACGTTCAAGGACGTCGAGTTCGTCGATGACGACATGGAGCAGTCGGTGATCGCGCGGATCGCCAAAGACCTGGTGGCTGACTACATCAGCGCCAGTGCATTCGAAGACGTAGTGTGAGGGAGTGACAGATGGCTCAGTACAAGGGCGCATCCCGTCAGCATGAAATCAGCAGCAGCCGCAGGCGCAAGGATACCCGCCTGGCCGGGCAGCGCTTCAGTGATTTCTTCCAGTCGGCCGACGGCGCGGTTTTCGGAACCTTCGCGCTACCGGTCCTGGCGCTGATTTCGATCAAGGTGCCCTTTTCCGGTGAGCTGCTGTTGCTGCTGGCCTGGGCGTTCAAGCGCAAGTTCGTCGACGTCGACAATCGCACGTTCGATTTCCCTTATCGGGTGCCTAAGCTGGCGGACGTCAATGACGGCTCGTACAAGGGCAAGAAGAAAGGTGAGGGCGTGACTCTCTTCGGCAATGACCTGGAGAGCAAAGAGCAGATCTACGCCGGCGACAGTGACCTACGCACCCACCAGTTGGTGCTGGGCACCACTGGCTCCGGTAAGCCGCAGCCCAAGCATGCCAAGGTGCTGACTCCGGGTGGCTGGGTGGAAATGGGCCGCATCCGGGTCGGCGACAGCGTGTGCACGCCCGATGGCAAGCAGGCTGCGGTGCTGCGGGTGATTGAGCAGGGCATCCAGCCGATCTGGACCGTGGCCACGCGTGACGGGCGCCGGGCGCAAGCCACGGGTGACCACCTGTGGCGGGTGCTTACCCGCGGGCAGGATGGCAGCGAAGAAGCCCATACCGTGACCACCGACGCCATTCGCGAGTTGATGGGGCGCGGCATCGTGGTGATGCTGCCCAAGGTGCGCAAGAAGCGCGGCTCGGCCAAGTTCAATGGCTGGGCCGAGGTGTGGAAAGTGACGGCTGCCGGCCAGGCACCTTGCCAGTGCATCGAGATCGATCACCCGCATCACCTCTACATCACTGACGACAGCCTGGTCACCCATAACACCGAGCTGTTGCTCGGCATCGTCTTCAACGCTTTGGTGCAGAACACTGGTTTCATCTACGTCGACGGCAAGGGTGACCCCAAGCTGCAGAAGGAAATCTTCCGCCTGTCGCGCTACCTGGGCCGCGAAGATGACCTGCTGATCATCAACTTCATCACCTCTGGCCGCGACTTCGTCGAGAAGCAAGTCGACAAGGTGACCAACAACATGAACATGATGGGCAACACCTCGTCGGGCATGTTGATCGAGCTGATTGTGTCGCTAATGGATGATTCCGGCGGCGGCGGTGACATGTGGAAGGGGCGGGCGATCATGTTCGTGGCAGCCCTGACGCGGCCGTTGACCTACCTGCGGGACAAGGGGCACATCAACCTGTCGCCCGAGAAGTACCTGGAATATTTCGAGCTCAACGTCATCGAAGATCTGGTGTGGGAGCACGGCGGCAAGTACGGTGAGATGTTCGACGTGATCGTCGCCCCGCTGCGCTCGTACCTGCTGACGCTGCCAGGCTACCAGAAGGCGAAGTTCAAGAAGCAGGAAACCAAGACCCTGGAGCAGCACGGCTACATCGTCATGCAGTTGGGACGGATCTTCAACGACCTGACCTTCAACTACGGCCATATCTTCAAGACCCGCGTCGGTGACGTGGACTTCTATGATGTGGTGATCAACCGCCGCTTGCTGGTGGTGCTGCTGCCGGCGCTGGAGCGTGCACCGGACAGCATGCGCATGCTTGGCAAGATGATTGTAGGCAGCATCAAGCAGATGATGGCCGGCTGCCTGGGCAACCGGGTCGAAGGGGTAGTGCGCGAAATCATCGACAGCCGGCCGACCGGCTCGAAGTTCCCGTTCTATACCATTCTCGACGAATATGGCTATTACGCCGTGGTCGGCTTTGCCGTGGCCCCGGCCCAAGCGCGTAGCCTGGGCTTCAGTGTCACCTTCGCGGCGCAGGACTTTTCCTCGCTGAAGAAATCCAGCGCCGAAGAAGCGGATGCCACCTGGGAAAACACCAACATTCGCGCCGTTGGCCGCCTGACCTCGGGCACCGAATCGGAAACCTGGCGGCGCGTGCAGGGTGCGGCGGCCGAGTCTTCGCAAGCCATGCTGGGCAACTTCGAACGTGTTGCGGGCAACGAAAAATTGCGGCAGTCGGACAACATTGCCATCGAGCAGCGCAGCCGGTTGAACTACGACGACGTCGCCATGCAGGAGAACGGCGAGTTCACCTTCCTGATCGGCAAGAAATCGCAAAATGGCAAGACCGGTGGCGTGGCGCTTATTCGCGGCCTGGGCTTCTACACGGCCGGCCCGGCGCCGAAGGAAATGCGCATCAACGATTTCATTCCGGTCGAGCCGCCTGAGCCTTCGGACCTGCCGCAGAACCGGCAGTCGCGCCAGGCATTCGTCGACAGCCTGAAGGATGGCTCTTTCGCCAAACGGGTACGCGCGGTAGTGAAGGGTGACCCAACTCTTGCCCGCATGCACAGTGTGTTCGAGCATAACTATGCCGACCCTGACCGGCCTTTGCTGGGCCGGCTGGACACCTCGCTCGGCGTGCTTGGGGCGTATTTGTCCGGCGACCTGAAGAAGCCGGCTCCAGCAGCACCACTGGCAGAAAAACCGGCGCCGCAGGCCCCCGCCGATGTGCCGGATGCGGTCATGGTTACAGCAGCTTCAGTGCCCGCACCACAAATTGACCCCATGAGCCCGGAGGGGATCCAGGCAAGCATCCTCGCCGTTGCCGACCTTTTGGCCGTGACGCCAGTGACGCCAGCCATTGCACCGGTAGACGAGCAGGAACTGGACGATGAATGGGCACGTGAGCTGGCCATGGTCGTGCCTCAGCAGATGCTCGACATGCAGCTGATGGCCAGCGGCGAAGGCTTTGCATCGCTGTCGGACAAGTGGGCCGCACAAGAGCGGATCGAGCAAACCTGCGCAGAAATTGCCCGGCAAACGGACTACAGCGTTACCCCTGAACCCGCTGCTCAGGGTGTGGCCGGCATGCGCGAGCGGCTGAATGACCTGCAGGCCAAGTGCCGCCTGATGATGAAAGAGCAGCCGCCCAAGTAAGACCGGGCGTCAGAGCCTAGATCGGCGTGTGATTCTATTTTTTGTCATAAATTGACGACGATAGATATCTGACAGATAATCAGAAACAAGAATTTTTGCATGCTAAGGTGAGGCGATGGGGTTGTTCAGTTCAGGGAAGAAAGCTGCGAAGTTCGCGTTCATCACCATGCCGATGGCGGTGCTTGGCGTGAATCAGCTGCGCATGGGCAACCAGCACATCAAGGCACTCTGGCGTTCCAACTTCAGCCCAGCGTGCCCCGAGTGCGAGCGGGGTGTGCTGCTAAAGACGGAAGGTGACCATCAGGAGTTCGAGCAGGGGCCGAAAGGCAAGATGCGTGTGCTGCACAGCTGGGGTTGCAACAACTGCGGCTTCGCCTTGCTTGAAGAGGATGACGTCAAGAAGGTCAAGGAGCATGCTGCGCGCTACCGCAACGAGCGAGTCAAGGCGCAGTTGACCACCATCGAACGTGACGAGATCGACCGGATTGCCCGTAGCCACCGCTTGCACTCGAGGGCGTTCTTCATTGCCAGCGCTGCTGCGATTGCCGGGTTCATCTACATGCTGGCGACCGGCGCGGGCATCCTGATCGCCCTCAACTGGCTGTCGATCGGCTTCGCGCTGTGGGTATTCGGCATGAAGAAGTCCTATCGTAGCTGGCAGGTCTCGACCGGGCAGCTGTTCGTCGAGGGCGCGTTCTGGTTCTGGTTCCAGCACCAGAAATGGATCATCTGACCATGATGCGCAAACGGCCCCAGTGGCTGTTCATCGCCCTGATATGCTGCGCCATGCAGGCACTGGCCGATGACTTCTATGCCGTGCGGCCTGCGGATATCGACTGCGTCGTGCAGGCCGCCCAGCGCCAGGGTGTGCCGGCCAACGTGCTGTTGGCCATCTCCAGCAAGGAAAGCGGCAAGAACGGCCAAAGCGTGTCGAACCGCAATGGCACCTTCGACCTTGGCCACTTCCAGATCAATACCACCCACTGGGGCCCGAAAGGCGTGTTTGCCGCATACCCGGCGATCACCAAGTCCGATGTTGCCTGGCGCGGTTGTTACAACGCGGAGTTGGCGGCATGGCTGCTGCGCCAGAAGCTGGACGAGAACAACGGCCAGGACTTCTGGACCCGCGCCGCCAATTACCACTCGCGTACCCGCAAATTCAACGACATCTACAAGAAAGACCTGATCCCGCTGGCGGTGAAATGGGGCAAGTACCTCGAGCGGCAGCGCCACGCCAGGCTGGTGGTCAGCTACCAGTAACGCAGGTCGCCGCAGAATGCCAAGGCTTCTGGGCAAGGGTTACCCCGGGTCGATGAACAAGACAACTTCAGGAGTTTTTACATGAAAGGAATACGCATGGGTGCACGCGCCTGCAAGGCTGGCGGTGTGCTGGTGGCACTGGTTGCGCTGGGTGGTTGTGCCAGCTCTGCCAAGCCTACTACCGAAGACACCGAGGCGTTTGCCAGCCGGATCATCGCCGACAAGGTGTCGGTAGCGGTCAATTCTCAGCACACCTACGTTTCGCGGCTGAACGCCGACCGTGTGCAAGCTGCTTCGCGGCAGGCTGCAGTAGACACCGACCAGGTCGACATCGACTTCATTGGCAAGCCTCAGGAGCTTCTGCAGACCTTCGCCAGCCGTTATGGCTACGCCTATGTCGAGAGCGGCAAGCGCGTCGATCTCAAGCCCATCAACGTGTGGGTGCGCAAGGCAACGCCGATCAATGTGCTGAAGGATGTGGGTGCACAGATCGATACCGGTGCCGATGTGGTGCTGGACAAGAGCACCAACACGCTGCGCTTGATCTACAAGCCGGTACCGCTGGCGCTGGGGAGGGGCTGAACATGGCGATGGACATGCCTCCGATGACCCTCGAGGACGCCGAGCGCCTCTATGACAAACCCGCCTACGTGCAGCAGCAGAGTGACGCCGGCGATGCCAGGTCGGCTATCGAGGCCATGCGTGACGAGAAGAACCAGGCATCGGCCGCGCGCGGCGAAGCCATTCTCGATGCGGCATTGCAGGTGGGGGTGAAGGCTGGCCTGGCGTGGCAGCTGACCAACATCAACAAAGCCCTGAAGCTGCGCGAGCGTGAGTTCGACACCGTCTATGACTTCAGTAGCCTGATGATCCAGGATCGCGTCGTGCCGCCGGTCATCACCGAAGCGCGCCACCTGTACAACCAGGACGGCGACTACACGCTGCGCCTGTCGGGGGCGGCCTACAAGATCGAGTCGCAGGCACGCTTTTCCTCCGTGCCGCCCAGCTGGCGCGAATACCTGAACTTCCCGCCGCCCACCTTCGACCGCACCTCGTTGGTTTCGGCGCTGGTGCCGCGTTCCGACGAGGAAGAGCGGGTGTGGAAACTGGCCGTGCGCGAGGGCTGGCAACAAGGTGTCGAGCAGGCCAACCTGATGCTGACCTACGGCTTCGACCGGATGAACCGCGATATCGATGGTATGCGCCGTTTCAATGAGTTTGCCCGTCATGGCCAGGTCACCATGCCGATCATCTCCGGTGCGGAGATCCCGGTTACCCGGGAAGGGCGGTCGATGGCGGTGGACGAAACCCTGCTGCGCATCACCGCCTTGCCCGAGTTCAACGAAAACATGAACGTGTGGCGCAGTTCGATCGCTACTTCGACCATTGCCAACCCTCCGCGCCGTGCGCCGGTAACCGGCGCTGGCAGCCCGGCGTCATCGCCTGCTGCAGCCCGACAGCCCGCGGGTGTTGAAGGCGGGCGGCAATGAAGCAGGACTTCCACGACGACGTGATGATGCTGGAACCGGGTGCGATGATCGAGCGCCTGGAGCGCCTGACCAGTTACGAAGACCCGTTTCGTTTCGATCGCGCCGACCAGTTCAAGGCCATGATGCTGGAAACCCTGACCCATGGCGTCAGCGACATTTTCATCCAGCCCGCATTGCCGGTGGTGGTGAAGAAATATGGGCGGATGTATGCGGTCACCCGGCGTGCGCTGGATGTCGGGGAAGTCAACGAACTGCTGAAGATGGCGGCCAATCGGGACACCGCCACCACCGATATCGTCTCCGGCACGGCGGTCAACGAGCGTTACGAGTTGTTCGACCCGGAGCGCAAGGATGCCCGCGGTGCGCGCCTGCGTTATGCCTACCGGGTAAACGCCTCGCCCATCGCCTGCCATGGCGATACCTCGTGCCAGATTGTCATCCGGGCCATTCCCGATGACCCGCCACGCATCCAGGACGTGGGCCTGAGCGAGGAAATCGTCAGAATGGCCACGCCGCGTGATGGCATTGTCTATGTGGCCGGTGCCACCGGCCATGGCAAGACCACCACCTTTGCCGCCATCAACCGCTTCATCCTGGAAAACGACACGCCGATCAAGGGCAACCTGATCAGCCATGAAGAACCGATCGAATTCACCTACGACAAGGTCCAGAGCAAGCACTCGATCTTCGTGCAGTCGCAGATTCCCACGCACTTCAAAGACTTTTACCGGGCCAACCGCGAGGCCATGCGACGTGCGCCTGGCCTGTGCGTGATCGGCGAGTTGCGCGACCAGGAGACCATTCGCGCGGCGGTGGAGCTGTCGCTGACGGGGCACCCGGTGTTTGGCACGGTGCACGCCAAGGATGTGGCGGCGATCATGCGCCGGATGATTTCCCGCTTTCCGGAGCAGGAGCGTGCCACCGCCATCTACGACCTCGTCGATACCAGCCGCTTCATGATGGCGCAGAAGCTTGTGCCGACGGTGGATGGCAAACGCACCGCTGCGCGATCGTGGCTGAGATTTACCGAGCAGGTGCGCGACACCTTGATGGACCTGACCGACATGGGCCGGGTAACCCAGCGGGTTGCCGAGTTCGTGCGTGAAGAAGGGCATACCTTTGCTGCCGAGGCGGATCGCCTGCTGGCCGCAGGCCTGATCAGCGAGGCGACTGCCCGCGACCTGCGCCACGGCTGAGGTGCGGGCTGCCCATTAATGCTGACTGCAACGAGTTTACGGAGAAGTTATGGCAACAGGACGGTATCACTGGAGCAGATGCGCTCCCCCCGCACGTTTTTTCGTGATCAACGCAAGTGCCGCCTTGCCGTGGTTGATGTTGCTGCTGGTGCCGGCGCTGTGGAAGTTTCTGCTGCCACTGGCGCTGTGCATGACGATTGCCCTGGTCTACATCGAGGTGGTGAAGAAAATGACTGTGCGGGCGGTTTGCCGCCGAGCCGCAGTGTTCATGGTGGGGCGAGTGCGTACCACGCACAATTTGCTCAAGGAACTGGCCAGGTAGTTGGCAAGACAGACATGACCGGCAGAGTCTTTGTGGCGGCCAGAGGAGGCGTTGAATGAAGCAACAGGGAGGTGGGCAGAAGAGCTTTACCTGGGATGACCCCGCCATTTTGCTCGGGATCATGGCAGTGCTTTACCTCGGGGGGTGGGGTGCCTGGTACTTCGCTCACGACAAGATTGCCAAGGTGTACACCTACATTCGCTACGTCGAGCTGTGGTTGCCAAGTGTGCTGGGCGACTTTGCCGCGCTGCCAGGTATTGCCTCGATCAACCAGTGGGTCGGGCGCATGTGTGCGCCGGAAGGCATCATCGGTGCCTGTCAGCGAGATTTTTCCAGCGTGGCGTGGGGTGAAATCACTTCGTCGTCGCTGCTCATGAATGGTTTTTTCCTGCTGTTGATGGTGATCCTGTCGGTGCGCATGTTCCTGCGTATCAACAAGACCCACCCCAAGCTCAGGTTCACCAAGACGCACAATATCAAGAGCTTTGTGCAAGAGAACAAGGCGCAGTACCCGCACCTGCGCATGTTCGCCGAGCTCGACCTGATCGCCCAGCCGCTGGACCACCCAGTGTTCGGCATGTCGCAGACCTCCCGCCAGTTTGCCTACCGGCACTTGCTGATCAGTGGTTGGCAGGAGCAATCGGATCGCAGCTGGGCACCAACCCTGGATCGCGAGAAAACCACCGAGGTGATGCGTCGCCAGTTGGGCCAGCACTGGACCCGGGTTGCCAATCTGACGCCGGCAGAAACACTGCTGGTGGCGATAGCGTTGCCGCGGGTGGTCGCCACTGATACGGCGTTGGATGACAATGCCTTCAAGGCGGCAATGGCCGACAGCGACTACATGGTTGCCTGGTGCTGGGATCAGTTCAAGGCACCTGCCGGCAAGGCCAAGCAGCAGGGCGACCCTTATGCCTGGCTGAAGCCCGAAGTGCCGCTGGAAGAGCCTCGGGCGATCATCCAGAAGTACATCAAGCACCCCAATGCCAGTGCGATCCTGCACGCGCACGCATTCGTCCGCACCATCATCTTTGCCATGTTCTTCCAGGCGCGCCGCCTGGGTGTGCTGCCACCCGCAGAAATGCGCTGGATGCGTTTCTTCGACCGTGACATGTGGTATGCCCTGCAGACGATCGGGCGCCAAGCCGGGTTCCCGGAAGCGCCGGGGATCCTGTCGCATTTCCTGTATGAGTGCAAAGCGGGGATGTCACTGGCGGAGCCCCAGCTGGACAAGGCGGTCAACGGTCTTGAGCTGGCGATGTCGGCGTACAAGTATTCCGAAGCCGACAAGAAGCGCTATGAGGCCCTGCAGCAGGAGAGGTATGCCGCGGCACAAGGGGCAGCGCTCGATGAAGGGGCTGCCTGAAGCGCAGTCTTGAAGGTTTGGATAAAAGCAAATGGCCATCTAAGTAGATGGCCTTTTTTTGTTTTTTTGGTGCCTTTTTTTGCTTTTTTGTTAGAATACGGTCGTATTGGATTCTTAATAGGGACATCGAGCCATGAAGGGTGTGATTGCAAGACCTGTCGCCGTGCTGGCGGCGCTTGCGGCGGGTATTTCCGTCGCCCATGCCGCCCCGGCACAACCGGCGGACCTCTCTGCCTTCATCACCGCTCAAGGTGCCGCACAGGTTAACCCTGCCCAGCAGGAGCTTGATGACCTGACCGCGCAACGGGTGTCGCGCTATGGGCGTATCGTCAGCGCCCGACCGGTCGGCCTCGGCGGGTTGACCGCCTGGACCGTTGAGAAGAACGGCCATCAAGTGGTGCTTTTCAGTACGCCGGACTCTGCGGTGCTGTTCACCGGCGTGGCCTGGAATGCCGAAACGGGCAGCAATATCTCCGATGCCTTCCTGCCTGGCGTTGCCCAGGCCATCGTCGCACCGCCTGTTACTGCCCCGATCGCGGCCGCGCCAGCTGCGCCGCAGATGTCACCCGTTGAGGCGCCGAATGTGCGCGAAGCTGCAGCCATGGACGGCACCTTCAAAGGCGCGATCCCGGAGTCGATGAAAACCGTCGACTCCCTGGCAGGCATCAAGGAAGGCAAGGGCGGCATCGGCGATACCGTCTACATCATCATCGACCCGCGTTGCCCGTACTGCCGCGAAGCCTACAACCTGACAAGGGCCTACGCAGCAAAGGGCCATTCGATCAAGTGGATCCCGTCTGCAGCACTGGGTAACCCGGCGGATGGCGTGCCGTTGGCCGCCACCATCCTGCAGACCAAGGACCAGAAGATGCTGGCGCGGGTACTGGGCAACCACGAACAGGTCCGCTCCGAGCCATCGCCGGAAACCGTCGAGCAGCTAAGCACCAACCTGGCGTTTCTGTTCGCCGCATTCGAACACAACGGCAAGGAACAGGCGGGTGTGCCGGCTGCATTCTTCATCGATCACCGTACAGGGAAGCCAAGGATGATGACCGGCCTTTCGCAGGCGGTCGTGCTTGAAGACATCTTTGGAAAACTTTAAGGAGCAAAGTACATGAAAGCCAAAGCGCCGAACTTCGAGTTCGACCCGAGTATCCGCCTCTTCGGTTCGGGCGAGCACCTGCTGGTGGTGTTCGACAGCCAATGCCCCAATGACGCACAGCGGGCGACCCGTACCGTGCGTATCGCCAGGGCCTTCCAGCAGCTGTCGCTGGTAGTGGCCGGCTTCGACGCGGCCGAAGACGATGGCCATCAGCGGGTGCTCAGCGGCAGCGTCAGCCTGGCGATCGAGGGCGATGCCGGGGTGCAGGCCAGTCACGAACTGGCGGCCCTGCAGCTGGTGTTCCATGCCGAGGCAGACCGCAAGGGTGCGCTTACCCATATCGAGCCTGCGCTGGTTGCCTACAAGGTGCGCCAGGCCCTTTCGGAATGCCTGAACGAGGCCCTGAACGACTACTTCCAGCGCGAAGAAGCGCAAAGGACGGCAGTGCCTGCAGAGGCCCTGCGCCCGGTTCCTGTGACTGCCCCGCAGTACCAGGGCGCGGCACCACAGCCTTCGCGCAAGGCCCTGCGCGAGCAGGCCGCAAGCAATGCCGAGCGCCAGGCCAGGTCGCGCCGGCGCAAGACCGCAATGGCCTGGCTGGTGCCGCCTTTGGTGGTAATTGCTGTGATGGCGACCATGTCTCATCTTGCTTCCTCCCAGTCGCCGATTGAAAATGCTGTCGCGCAGCAGATGGCGAACGACCCGGAGTCGATCAAGGCGCAGGTGGAATTGACCAAGCAGACCCTGCAGTCAATGGGGCTTGATCCAGGTCAGGGTGGTGACATCGGGTGCTTGGCGCCGCAATGATTGCCATTGCTTCCTGCTTCATGGATGGGGTATGCCTTTCGCTGGTTTGCGGGCGCGTAGAATGGCGGGGAGCCCTCTCGCGTTGCCCGAATGCTGCCTTGTGGTGCCGAAGGAGGATCTTTTCCAGGATTGGAGAATGAGAGCGGGCCCGGCCTACGAAGCTTGGTGCTGCTGTTCTGCTTGAGCGGAGTGTGTATGCCTGCGCAGGCACTTTAAGACTATTTTGGATTGGAAATCTTAGGTACGTATATGCGACCAGCGAATGAAGTTAAAGACGGGGCCAAGTTATTGTCCCTTGCCCAGGGCCTGAGGTCGCTGCTGGTCCCCTCGCCAGATGTACTGGCCGACACCGTCAAGGAGTTGCACCCGTTGGTCAACCTGTCCGACAAGGTGCTGCCTTTGAAGTCGTATTTCAACATGGTTCAGGACATCCAGCGGGCCAAGCATACCCAGGCCGCGATGCGCGCTGCCGACGAGCCGCTTAGCCGCGAGGCTATTCAGCAGGGTGTGTCGCGCAAGCTCTGTACCGAAGACATCTTCATGGTTGCCTGTTCGTTCCTGGAAGTGGAAATCGCCAAGCAAGGCTCGGTGTACTACCTGAGCGGCGAATCACCCGATTTCAAGGAAACCAAGAAGAACCGAAACCCGCTCGACTTGTCCGATGAGGTCGTACTGAAGAACCTCTCCAGTGGCCTGGCGCGCCCGGACACCGATCGCGGGGCTGTAGAGCGGGGGCAGATCGACAGCGGGTTCAACCACCTGGTGCGGCTGAACCAGTTGCATAACCTGATGGTGGAGTCTGTGCGGCTGATGAAGGCGGACGAGCGACTGACCAAGGTCGACATCCGCAAGAAATTCAACATTTCGCACACGGACTACGAGCGCATGATGTCGATGGCGCGGCGTTCCGGGCTGATTTCGTTCCGCAACCGCAAAAAGGACCCGTCCAACTCCTACACCTTGCGCAATGACAACCATGAGCGGGTGTCGGAGCACGCCAAGAATTTTGGCCACACGCCGCAGAAGATGTTGAACAAGATTCTGGATGACTTCTTCGCAATGCTGGAAAAACGCAAAAAGCACGAGGACTGATTTACATGGGGATCCAGGGCCATAAGGACGTCGGGCCGGCAATAAGTGCAGAGGAGCGGGCCCGTGTAGCGCGGGCGGCCAGGCAGGTGGTGGCGTATGCCAACTTTCTGCGCTGGACGGCGAACTTCAAGCGGGACGAAGTGCTGCGCCATCCTGAACACGACCGCGTGATACTGCTCTCGCCCATGCAAAGTGGGCGTTTCAGCTTTGCCCTGGAAGGCGACACCTTGTATGTGGGCGTCCAGCCATTCGAGGCTGCCTGGGCTTCGTGCATGCCTTTCGAGGCTGCCTACGTCTCTGACCGGCTGTACCTGTCTGTCGAGGGCGTGAACTTCATGGATTCGCGCATGCCACCGCTGGCGCTGGGCATATTCGTCGACGAGGGTGAAAAGCGTGCGCGAATGGCCGCTGCTCGTTTCGTCCAGCTCATCCAGGTGTCGGTGTGTGACGGCTACGTGGTCGAGGTGGGCGAGCCGTGTGGCGATCCTGTCGAGATGCGCCCGGGTGACGTGGTGCGCCAGCTCCGCGAGACCCGTCAAACGAAGGTGCAGCAGCAAGACATGGGGCGGTTCTTCTGATGCGCTCAAGCAGACTTTACAAGTAAGGATACGTGCATGACCAAGTGTAAATTCATCCTGCCCGTGCTGGCTGCCGTGGCAATGGCGGGCTGTGTCACGACCGAGCAGATGCCGGACGGGACAACCAAGATTCGTTTCTCGGACGAAACGGTCAGCTCGCTGACTTCAATGATGCCCAACGGCCTTGTGACCGGTGTTGCTGGTGGTGCAGGTAGCGGCGGGCTCGACCTGATACCGACCAAGAGCCCTGTTGGTAATGGGCAGTACCTGTATTTCAACGGCCAGTATGACTACACCTGCGCGTCCGCGTTGCTGTACAGCGCCAAATCTGGCAAAGAACTGGATCGCGATGTCAACGAAGAGTGCCGTGACCGTTACTTCCAGCGGCAACTGGCGCTGAAACTTGCGGGCAAGCCGTACGACAGGGCGGCACCTGCCTATGATGCAGACAATCCGCCCGATGCATACTGGGCCAGGTTGAAAGGGCAGACCCTTGCTCGGTTGGCGGCCACGCAGCAGTTCGCCACGCGTTTTGGTGGTCTCCCGCGTGTCGATCGCAACGGTAACATCACTATCAGCGTAGGCTTCATGGGGGTGGGCAGTGGGCAGCATGTGGCTTTGACGACCACGCCTCAGCGTATCCCGGTTGTCATGGAAGATGCAGGGTTTGCTGCGCAGATGCGCACGCAGTCGGCCAAGCAGAATACCGAGGTTGGCGACTGGACAACGTGTGATGCCGTACTTGCCTACAATTCGGTGGCTGACAGAGGCGCGCGTCCGGCCAATATCGCGCCTGGTGACTATATGCAGTACGTGGTGCGCTTCACTGTATCGTCGCTCTCGTGCAAGGATGCCTTGCACGGGTACAAGAGCGCTTCGCGCTAAGCAGTGGGGTGCCCTGCGCCGGCGTGGTGAATAAGCGCCGAGTCGCCGTGGCACCCGGCCCTTCTTTCAGGCTGGGAGGCGATGCAGGCTGGGGGTATCACTGAGCCGCATTCCATATATCGTCAGCCGCTGCCACCGACTCGTCGATACCGGCCGCATGCGCGTCGGCCGCGTTCAGCCAGTTCTGATTAAGGTTCGCCTGCTGAGCCGCATGTTCATGGGCGAACTCGCGTTGCAGGATGGACGCTTCGATGCTGCTGAGCAGCGTGGGCGAGGCAGCGCCATATTCTGCGAGCAGTGCTCGCGACGCCTCCGGCGCAAGCTGATTGACTGCACCGCGCAACTCCTGACCGTACTCGGCCAGCACCGGCTGCTTGGCAATAACGATTTCCGCCGCTTGTGACGGGAATACGGAGGCTGTGAAGCTCTGGAAGTCCTGGGCAGTCGGCATGGTCTCGTCCTTACATGCTGTTGTCGTTGAGGTCCTCGCTGCGCGACAGCGATGGCTTGGTGTAGCGGGCGAATGTCTTGTCCAGCTCGGCAGCCAGGTAGGCCTGTTCGCTCTGGCGCAGCGCTTGTTTCATGAAGTCGCCGTCAGAGGCTGCGGACACCACCTGGTCTCGCAGGCTGCCCAGCAGCCCTTCACGATCCGCTCGCGAACCTGGGGTATTGTCGATCGCATCGATAGCACGGGTCAGTGACTGGCGCAGGCCGGATTCTGCATGGGGCTTTTCGGTGGGGGTGGCAACCTCAAAGGCAATGGCACTGATCACGGCGCAATGAATGGCCGTGAAAGCGTTGGCTTCGGCTGCCCTGCTTTGCATGATCCGGTCGGTGCGCAGGGTGTGCGGCGGCGTGCTGCGCAGCCATGCCGACTCATGTTCGGCAAGGGTGTCGATGGTCTGCCGGACTTTCTGGCCGTCAGGGCCCTCGCGCAGCGCCGCTTGCGCTACGTTCTCAAAGCTGATTGCCGGATTGCCTGAGGCCTCTATGGCTCTCTCGCGCATTAACCCAGCACCGATCACGAATCGGCTGGCATCACGTATTGATAGCTGCATCTATGTCCATCATTTATTCACAGGGCTTGAACGCGCCCAACCAGTCGGCATTCAGCATCGTCTGCTTCCCTGCGCGGCTCGCCGCGTCGCGTAGGCCTGATGCGGATATCCACTGATCTCCGCTGACGTGCTGGATAAACCCTTGCGAACCCTATGGGTTCATCGATTCGCTTGACCTTAGCATTTTTGCTTTCGCATTTCTTGGGCCTGCCCCGAAATCATCGTTTTTTTGGTTACTTTAAGTATCCCCGCCGAGCGAGTCGGGGCGTACTAAGCCAAGATCGCTAATGCCAAATTGCCACTGCTGCAGAATTAGCTCAACTGCCCGTAAAACAGCCTTTTCGTCAGGGTCTGGCTACGCCGTCACCCTTCTTCTGCAGGCGCTGCGCAAGCGCGCCATTCATTCTTGCTTCAGGGAGAAAGCGCGCGATGTCGTGCTTTTGGCGCCTGAAAACCGACTTCAAAACCTGTGAAAGCACCATCTGAAGAATGATCCATTGCGCGCTAGGGGTTTTCCGCGGAATGCGAAGGTTATCACGCTAATTCGGTTATTTATCCATCGTTTGATGGCTAAATGCCAATATTTACACGACTTTACATTTTGCCTCGGTCTAGCGTCGCTATCAAAAATTTCAGGTAGCTAGCATCCTAATGTCAGTTATTGTTAGTTTTCTTACATAACAATATTTTGATAATTAGGCGATTTCTGGTTTAAGATTAGCGCGCTTTCGCTATCCTGGCAGTCAACGTTGCACGGGTAGCGCCATGGCTTGGGCTCGACGCATGCCTGGGCCCTGTGGCTTGCCGGGTTGGATGACAGCCCAATTCAAGGACGACGGAGCATTCCAAGGGAATTCGTCGCGAACGATTCAGATCAACCGTCCGCAACTCGATTCAGGTAGGTATTCACAATGGCTCAAATGCCGTTTTCACCGTGCAGCGACCCGAGCGACTGCTCCGATCAATCGGTCAAGATGCTTGGCAGAATTTTCGGGCCAGTGATCGATAGCCTGGTTGCAGGTACTGACCCTAACGCTGTGGAAGCCGGCGCGAACATCCTTGCCACCATGTTCAGCTTCTTCAACAGCGGCATCCTGATCATCGGGTCGCTGATCGTCTCGTATGTGGCAGTGATGGGGGTAACAAACACGGCCAACGACGGGGAGGCAATGGGCAAGAGTTGGTCGTCCTTGTGGACGCCGGTGCGGATCGTGGCAGGCGGTGCCGTATTGCTGCCGACGACCAGCGGCTACTCGTTCATCCAGTTGATCGTCCTGATGTTCGCCCTCTGGGGTATCGGCTTTGCCAATGGCACCTACAAGGCCGGCATGGCGATTGGCGTGCTGTCGTCGGACGGGATCGTTCAGGGTGTCAACCAGGCGGGTAACTTCTACGGCTTGCGTGACTTTGCGCGGCAATACGTTGCTGTTTCCTACTGTGCCAGGGCAGCAAACGCCATCTACGCCAACAGTGGGTCTGGTAGCCAGCCCGCTGTCCAGTCCAAGAGCACGAGCCTGGGCAATGGACAGGTCGAGCAGGTCTATGACAAGCAGACGTTTGTCGATGGGCGTACCGAATACACGTTTTTCCTCAAGGATCGCAATGCGGTAACCAACCTGGCCGGTGGCGAGCCATTCTGCGGCACCGTGAAGCTGTCTACCTACGCGGCACAGACCAAGACCGACCCCATTCCCCAGGCGTTGGAGAAGGTGCATGAACAAACTCAGTTAGCGAAGGTGAAAGCGGCTGGCAAGTTGATGGGCGAGCTGGACAAGTGGGTCAACTCATGGCCAGCGACCATCAACGATCCCGGTTGGGACAAGGTCGATTCAAACCGCTTCAATACGATTGTCAGGACGCAGGAAGACCAGATTGCGACGAACCTCGTCAAAGAGGTCACTGACGGCCAGAGCGACGTCGATAGTGGCTTGAAGGGTTTTCTGGATACGCTCACGAAAGATGGCTGGGCTGCGGCTGGGGGCTGGTTCCAGCGAGTCGGCATGGTGCGAGGGCAGATCGCCAACGTGCTTGCCGAACCGGTGGGCTCGGTGGGTGCGCCATCCCTTGCGGGGCTGCCCTCGGATGCGCGCTTCTCGTTGCTGAGCAACAGCCTCACCACTGTGACCGAGGCAATCGACAAGAAGGCTGAAGAGAAAGACGCGTACAACGGTGCAAAGCCCGCCAAGGCCGATGATCTGGCGAGCCTCATCCCCAAAGATCCGCAAAGCGATATCAACGTAGGGTCATTGAGGGCGGACATGGACAGCAAGATGTCCTCGTTCGTCAACGGCATGATGCAGAACGTGGTCGAGCTTGCCACGGGGGCGGGCAGTAACGGGCAGACGCCACTGTGTGGCACGGCGGGGCAGATGGGGGGCTCGCTCAACCGCATGAAGTGCGTGGGCGATTACCTGAGCGTTGCCCGTGGCGGCATACTGCTCGCCGATGTTGCCATCAAAAGTGCTGCGACGGCAGTACGGGTGCTGGCCGGTACTGTTTCATCGGTCAAGGCGCTGGGTAACGGGCTGGATCTCGACAAGATTGTCATCCCGCTGTGGGACTGGGTCATGGAGGTGCCGATCAAGCAGCTCGCGCTGCTGGCGACCTATATTGAACCTCTGGCCTTCTACTTTGGCGTATTCCTTCCCAGCTTGCCCTACACGCTGTTCATGATCGTGTTCGTCGGCTGGGTGCTCGCCGTGTTGCAATCCATCATTGCTGCCCCGCTCTGGGCCGTGATGCACATGACACCCGATCGGACGTTCGTGGGTTCGCAGACGCAGGGCTACCTGTTGCTGCTGTCGCTGTTCGCTCGCCCGGCACTGGCCGTTCTGGGGCTGTTTGCCGCGATATTGGTATCCGACCCTGTGATCGACTACATAGCGCAGGGCTTCTTCGCCATGCGGGGGGCGGTCGTTTCCTCGAGCGGGGGCGTTGGGGTCATTGCCGAGTTCCTGACCTTTGCCTGGTGGTTCATGGTGTTCGGCCTGACACTTCTGCCGGTGCTGTACATGATCTTCGGTCTGCCTCAGACCTTGCCTGACGAGGTGCTGAGGTGGATCGGCGGCGGCCTCGGCAGCATGGGTGAAACCAGCGCAACAGCGGAAATGCGCGGCGGCGTCGCCTCTGTGGGTTCGAGGCTGCACGGGAGTGGCTCGGGTATGCGCCTGGGTGGGGGACAGAAGCGACTGACATCCCAGGGCGGCGGTTCTCCTGATGGTGGCCCTGAGGGTGGTGGCCCAGAGGGTGGTGGGCCGAGGGGTGGTGGGCCGCGCGGTGGTCGCGGGGGCAAGACGCCACTGCTCAGCGCGAACGGTCAAGGCGCGGGCGGTGCAAGCCAAGGCAGCGATAACAAGGGTGAGACTGCGTCGACTGACAATCGTACGCTCGGCGAGAAGCGCAGCGAAGCGGCTGGCGTCGCCCTCGGGCGGGCGGTCGCCGGGGGGGCTGCTGCAACAGGCAGGGCCATGCGTGGCGCGGGCAGTGCTGCATTGTCTGCGGGGCGGTCTGGCGTGGAATCTTTGCGCAACTCGGGTTCTGCGTCCCTGGGTGGCCGGGTGCGTGACGCAGTATCGGCTGGCGCGCTGACTGCAGGTGCGGGTTTAGCCGCTACTGCAAGTGCCGCTGGGGCCGAGTACAAGCAAGCCTTTTCGACAGCGATGTCTGAAGGCAAAGCGGCCTACCATGAAGGTGCAGGCGCCCGGATCGACGCGTACAAGGCTTCGCTGACCGGTGGGGCGCCACCTGCCGGCAGCGACAAGGCCCAGGAGCCGCCTGCCTCGCCTGATGCGGGTGCAGAACATTCAGCGAGCCAGAATCACGCGTTCAACGACGCTGCGCTTCCAGCCGGAAGCGGCTCGGCAAGCGACAAAGACGGCGATGATGAAAGCCGCTGAACCACGGCGCTGTCCTGCCGCACATGGCTTGGCGCTGTCAGGTGCAACAATGGTCTGGCAATTTGCCAGTGTGGGCGGAATTTTACCCGCGCCAGGTTGTCTTGGACGGTGACGCGCAATCGTGTGCGTATCTTGATACCTGACTCGGATCGCTTGGCGGAGGCTTGGCATGGATGACAATCAACTGGAAGACCAGCTTCGACGGCTTCTGACCGGCCTGGCGGACCAGGCCATCGTGCGTGGTGAGCAGTTTATCTACGATGGTGGTGAACTGTATGCTGACGATGTGGCGGAAATCGGGCTGGTGGCGGTGCTGTGCATCGCCCAGGCGCTGTCCGAACGCGCGGGGTTGGGCGGGTTTGGTTATCAGTTCCAGCTGGCGGCGCCGGCCAATCCGGTCTTTCCGATACATGCCAGCGCTCCGGAAGTGCTGCCGGACTTTTTCAAGGTGGCGCCTTTTGTGTCGGCGGTTTTTCACAATGAAGTGATGGGTGCCAGGCAGGATCTGACAATTCTTTACCATGCTGCTGCTCAGCGCTTGCAGCAAGCTGGCTAGTTGGGCGATGACTAGTCGAGCGGGGCAATCCTTCAAGTACTGGAGCAGCCTCGGTAATCTGGATTTGGTATGTTGCATGAGGATGTTCATATGCAAGACGAAGACAACTTGGGCGACAACAAGGGCACGGGTGTTGAGTTGCCTCCCGGCGTATTTCCACCGATGCCCGGCTACACCACTGGGGACCTTCTGGCAGTTGCCAACGCTCCAGTGGAGGCGCTGCTTGAAGCGCACAATATTGATCCCGGTCTGATCCGCGAAACTGTTATCGCGCTGGCCGAGCATCTGTACCGGGCATTTGAGAGGGACGACATTCCATACCAGATCGCCACGTGGTATCAGAAGCCGTATGACGAGCCCTGGATGCGCAAGCGTAGTGTCGAAATAATTGCCGAGCAGTTTGCCATTGTCACCGTGGAGGCGGCTGCGGATTCCTTGGACGGCTCACCGTTGCGGGGCTTGGGCAAGGCGTTTTTCGGCGACTTTATCGAACGGGCCGGTGCGGCCATAAAGGCCCATATTCTGAAGTTGAATGAAGGCTGACGCTTGCAGTTGTTCATAGGGATATGACATGAGTAAGAATGTATACTTTAGCGTGTACTTTGACGGTACGGCTAATAGCAAGGACAACGACAAACCTTTGGGCACCCACACTAACGTGGCCCGTCTTTATGAGTGTGATGCGGCGAAAGGTACCAACCTTTCCCGAAACTCCGGCCATGAGGCCGTCGCCTATGATCCCGCACATTACCTGGGCCTCTCAGAAAAGCTCTACTTCGACGGGGTGGGTAGCCATCAGCGCAGCACACCGACTGCCCTGGTCGAGCGTGGTACCGGGCGCGGTAGCGAGAGCCGTATCGAGCAAGCCTACGAGGCCGTTGTCGCGTTTTGTAACAAGAACCAGGATCTGCAGGTCGACCTGAACCTGATCGGCTTCAGTCGCGGCGCAGCGCAAGCGCGTGCCTTGGCGAACGAGATCATTGATCGGGGTGTACCTAAGCTTGATAGCCAGTGGAAAGCGACCCGGGAGTACCTGATTCCGCCTGGTCAGGCGCAGGTGAACAAACTCGCCATATTCGACACTGTTGCCTCCTACGGCTTGCCCATAACTGAAAGCCACCCTGACAAGAACCTGGAAATAAGCAGGAACGTAAAGTCGACCACTCACCTGGTGGCAATGCATGAGTATCGTACGACGTTTCCGCTGACCAGCGCGTTGCGTAACGACGACAACTCAAGAGTCGAAGAGGTGAAGTTCGCAGGCGCGCACTCTCAAGTTGGGGGCGGCTACCGCAACGATCTGCTGGCTGCTGGTCCACTGGCCTTCATGTACGATCGCCTGAAGTCTGCAGGCGTCGAATTGGCGCCGTTGCCGCCGGAAGAAATGAAGCGCATCGAACAATACAACGCCTTGATCAAGCACCCTGACCGGTTGCAGGATGCGTTGATCGATTCTCGATTGCTCAAAGGCAATGAGGCATTCAGGCGCGAGGCGAACGGTTCATGGACAGTGCTCAACAATCGACCGTTTCCGACGGAGCGTGGTACGGCTAATGTGCTGGGGTGGAAGATCCTGGGGCGTCTGGAGTGGCAGAAACAGCCCTTCGATCACGCGGTGAGCGGCCGGAAAGTCATATTTGAAAATGATGGTTCGCGCGGCGAGCCAGTTATCCGACGTATCGGCAAGGAGCTAGGTCAGAACTTCTTCGGGTGGAGCGACAAGGCCGAAGGTTTTTCGTCGTTGCCTGACTACCAGCCCGATAGCAGCTTCAGCAGCACAGTAGAGGCTCGACAAGAACGCTTCGAGGCAGAAGAGGCTGCGCAGTCACGGAAGCAAGTGGCTGAACTCTCGTTATTGCTCGCGGGCTCGAAACCAGAGATAGAGCACATTCAACGGCTCGGCCTTGAAGAGGTGCCGCTGCCAACCCCGAACATACCGCCGAAGTATGCAGTGCTTCGGATCGACCGCGAAGGCTCATCGGCCTTTGCTGACCTAGGCTTCGAGTACGAGGCCAGCCGTATTGTCGAAGATGCCGGTGACTATGTCCGCAATCGAGGCCCCCTGAGTATTGGTGACCCCATCATGCTCCACGACACCAACGGCAACGTGGTGGGCGGGCTGGAGGCTGCTTATGAGGCGCCGACGTTCGCTGGTGAGTGCGGTGTCCTGATCGCAATCGACATGCGGCAGGTGGCACAAGATGCGCAGGCGGGTTTCCTCCATGATGGCCTCAAGCAGGCCGCGCAATGGATTGCCGAGCGGCCGGAAGGCAGTTTGACGGATGATTACGAAATTCCCGGGGAAGATGGCAAGCCGCTGGTGCGTGCGATGGTTGCCCGCCCAGCCGCCCACGAGTTGCAGCGAACTGTTATCTGGCAAGCTCCCGAGCCCTGACGGTCAGGCTGAGTTTCGCTAATCACAGTAGTAAGGCTTTTTGCTGCCTGCTTGCTTAGAATGCACCTGTTGCCGGCGGTGGTCGGCCATTCAATCGGTAAGGGCGAGAAGATGAAAATCCACAAATACCAGCCAGGCACCTTCATCGAGGTCGATGACATGGCGGGTGGTCGCCGTGTGGGAATGGTCTGCAAGGACGGCGTAACGTTTTGGGATTTGCTCGATTCCGAACGCTGCACACCGCTGACGATTCATCCTTCAATGAATCCGCAGGCACTGGGTACATTGGTCCAGTTCAGTCAGGACAAGGGATTGGTCAGTGCGACCCAGGCGCTAGTTACTTACCTGCAGGCCTCGGGAGATACGCGACTGACTGAAGACCCGCTGTTTGTCATGCGCGCCCTGTGGTTTATCGCAAAAAAGGCGATCACCGAGGATTTTCCTGATTCGGCGACGCTGTCATGGGCTTGCGAGCAGGCTCGCGCTCAGGAGCAAACGGCTGCGCGCATTCATCAGCTGGCTGCGCAGTACTGCTCTGGTTGAGCTGATTTTTTATGGCAACTTTGCATGTTGAAAAATTGATTTTCGGCGTTTCAACAGGGCCGCATTTCCTGCTCTCGACTGTCAGCTGACCTGCCACCGGGCAAGCGTTCAGTCGGGGCTTGGTGCCTCGGGTGCAGGCAGGTTGGCCAATTGGCGCTCATGCAGCGCCGCGTAGCCATCGACTGTGGCGCGCAGTGTTCGCAGTGAATGCCTCGAAACGGCGCCTGGGCTATGTTGGGCGAGCGCTTCGTAGACACTTTGGGCGTCGAGCTGGTGAATGCCGAAGGCTTCATCCAGGGTGGCCTGCTCCACGGTTTGCCAGTCCACTTGTGTCGGCAACTGATCGCGCAGGGCGGCTGCCGCGTGTTTGCCGAAGAGGTGTGCCACCCCGGCTTTTGCTTCCAGGCCTGGCAGGGCTTCAATGCGCGCGCGCAGTTTTTCCTGGCGCGCCCGGCGCTCCACAGCCGCATCCGGCGATGCCAGTTCCACCAGCATTTCACCTACATCGGTGAAGCCTTCGCTGGCGAAGATTTGCGCAACCTTGCGTGAGCGCGCTTCTTCTCTGGGCAGGAAGATCGCCATGCCGTTGTTATACGGCTGCGGCAGGTCGCCCCAATAGTGAGTGGCCTTGAAGTCGCGCAGGGCATCGAGTGCATCATTGAAGAACGCATCCTTGTTCACGGCATAGATGGCGTATTCATCGTTCAACTGAGCGGCGGCCTCGGCATCGAGGCCGTTGCGGACCAGGCGACCCTGCAGCGTAACCGGTTGCTGCAACTGCGTGGCGATATGCCGGGCGGCGACGAAGTGGTGCGAGCCGCCGTTGTTGGCCAGGTACAGGCCAACATCCCAGTCGTAGCGCACCATGAAGTCGCTGCCGCCATGCACGATGCCGATCTCCGGCCAGCCCAGGTTCTGCGCAAGCCCCTCCTGGCTCATGTCGCGAGTGAAAGCCTGGCAGGCTTGCTCGGCCATCTGCTGCAGGGAGAAAAACCTGTACAGCTCGGATTTGGAGGCGGACAGGCCAGTTATCTCACCGATGTCACAGGCAAATTCATGCACGGTTTCGGTTTTGCCCAGCCGCGCCAGTGCGGCGATCTGCCGATGCTCGCTGTGGTAATGGCCGTCGCTGGCGCGCCAGCCCCTGACCTGACCGTTCTGTTCGCTGCCCTGGCCGAAACCGATACGCTGCGACCACTCATGCCAGCGCACCACGCTCGATGAGGCAATGACGGCGGCGGTGTCATCCACCCTCATGCGCAACTTGGGAGTGTCGGCGATGACCCGGCGTAAACGGGCAGGGATGCCCAGGTCGTCCTTGACCGCCTCCAGAAACTTCGCAGCCAGTGTCCTGAAGCTCATGGCGTGACTCCTTTCAGCGCATACAGGTTCGCAAGGCGTTACTGGGTGGCGCGCTGTACCGCATCCGCTGCCTTGCGAGCTGTGCTCTTGATGGTCTTCACCACTGTGCGCATGTCGTACGAGCAGCTGATGTACGTGCTGTTGCCATCTTCATACAGCCACAGGTCGTGGTTACCGACTTCTTTCTTGTACTGGCCGAATTCGTCTTTGGGAATGTCGGCGAGCTTGGCCACTGCCTGGATGCTCTCGCCGGTGAATACGCCGGAGTAGGTATCGAAGTCACCTTCACCATTGGAGCCTGGGTGCATTGCAAGCTTGGTCACGGCGCGGCCGTAAACGTCCAGTGGGTTAGGCACGGTGTACTCGCCGTCGGACAGGTCCGAGGCCTGCACGATGGCCTTGCCGTTGGCGGCCTTGACTAGCGCCTCGAATTGTTCAGGGGAAACCTTGCGCTTGCAGGTCAGGGCCTGAGTGATGCGGGCATTGGCTTCGGCCTGATCGATGTTTGCGGCGTATGCCGATGTGCAGGCGAGCGAAACCAGCAGCGGCAGGGCGAGGTGCAGGGCTTTCATGCGTCAGATCCTTCTGGATGACAAATTGCTATTAATTCGTGTTGTTAGAAAAACGTTTTTTATATGCCTGGAGTGTGCGCTACGCCCTGCGCTTGGTCAAGTGAGTGCCTGCCAGTGACGAAGATTCAAACCTTGACGGCAAAAGGCCCCAAATTCATACTCGCCATCAATTTCTACATTTTTCTAACAGGTCATTTTGATAGATGACAGGGTGTCGAACGTTGGCTGGCACGCAGCGGCAGTTCTTCTGAATCTGGCCGCCCGGCTGACCCTTACAAGGAGTTTCCAGGCATGTCCTACGCATTACCTCCACCTGCCGTGAAGCCAGGCTTCAGGGCCGTGGGCGATCGTCGCGCAGCCCTGTGGCTGCTGTCGGTGCCTCTGCTGGTGGCGCTGGTCGCTTTTACCATCGCGGTGGTTGCGACCTTGATGGGTGAAATGGCCCAAGGGTCGCCGCGCTTCTACGCCGCGGCATTGTCCTTTTCAGCCCTGTTGCTGAGCGTCATGTTGCTGCCTGCCTACCTGCTCAGCCTGGGTTGGTACGCATGGTGGACGCGCGGGGGCGACCATCGCCAGTTGCGCCTTGGCCTGTGGCTCGCACCGCTGGTGGCGCTGCTGTTCGCCTGGTTCCCGGCCACGCTGGTTCCCGGGCTTCAGCCGCTGGGCCAGGATGCCATGGACCCGCTGCGTACCTACTTGCTGGCAGGCATCCTGGTAATGCTGCTGGGGTATGCCTGGTCGAGCATCGTTTTCGTGATCCTGCGATATTGGAGAGATGTATGAGCACCTTCGTTTCCACCCCTCGCAGGTTGCTGCCGCTGGTACTGGCTGCCCTCTCGGTGGCACTTGCCCCGAAGGCTTTCGCAGGGTTCGAGCTGGTGGAGAGCCCCGCCGCCCCGGTGCCCTATGTAGCACCCTCGGCGCAAGGGCAGAACACCGCGCAAATGCAACAGACCATCAATGCCCTGAACATCGAGATCCAGAGCTTGCGGGTGCGGTTGGCTGCGGCTGAAGCCGACGCCAATGGCAGTCGTCAGGAGCTTTTGGCAATCAGGGCGCGACAGGACCAGATCCAGACTTCGATCAACCACATGACGCTCAATTTTGCGTTCGGCCACTCACGCTTCAGCCCCAGCGCCGAGGATGGCGACGTGCTGGTGCGCTCGGCGCAGGACGCGCTGCAGGTGAAGATCGTGGGCTTTACCGACAGTGTGGGCACGGTGGAGGCAAATCGCCGGGTTGCCTTGCTCAGGGCGCAGGCGGCGAAGATGTACCTGGTTCGGCGTGGCGTACCAGCGGCGAAAATCAGCGCCGAGGGGCAGGAGGGCGACTACATCGCTGCGAATGACACCCCCGCTGGCCGTGCAGCCAACCGCCGGGTTGAATTCGAGTTCTTCGGTCAGTACCACGCGAGCACGGCCCTCGCTCGCTAGGTAGCAAGGGCTGTCAGGTCAGGCCTGCAGGCGCATGTTGTCAAGGAACAAGCGCGCCTCGGCGGCGGCGGCGATGGTGGCGTCGGCAGGCGCCTCCCAGGCTACCCCGTTGTAACGCAGGCTGTAGCTTTCGCGGCAGGGGTGAAAGCCGATATGCGCCCAGTCGATATCTTCACTGCCCACCCACTCACCAAGAATCTCTGACCTGGCTACGCCGGCCGCCCGGCGCTTTTCGATCTGCCCGACCACATTGGCGAACAGGCAGAGGTTTTCCAGGTCGATGCTGACCGAGGCAGGGCCGATGTTCAGCACGCCACCGTCATTGCCCGGCGCGGGATGAAATGCACAGTGAAACTGATGGGTCATTGGTACATCCTTGAAGTTTGGGCTGCAAACATACAAAACACGAACGACTGAGGTTTTTGGACCTGTCAGCAGGTTTAAGTTCAGTCTAGTCGAGCCGTTGTGCGGGAGTGGGACCATGTATTCGTTGTGTGAACTCGAGGCTTTCGTGGCGCAGGCCATCAGTGGCGATGTTCTCGCCCAGGCGGGTGGCGGCTTCGTCAGTGTGATGGCCAAGAGTGCGCCGGCCATCCAGAAGGACATTCCGGCAGCTTTCGAGATGTACACGCTGCTGGAGCATTTCCTCAAGTCGCTGCCCATTCGCCAGGCAGCGCTCGGCTTTGACGCGGAAACGCTCGATCTTGAGCCGGGTATTGTCGTTGATCATGACGGGAACAAGGTCGTTGCCCTGTTGCCGATCCAGGCCGGCCAGCTTGGCGAAGTGGCCTTCTGGCTGGCGGACGCGCTGCCCAGCCGGGAGGTCAAGACCCTGCCTGGTATTCTTGCGTTGGTGTTCAGCGTGGAAACCCACGAAGATATAAAACACTTGCTGCCCGAATGGACGGCTGCTTTTTATGTCCAAGGCCTGGCAAGGCACTGTGTGCCGATCCTGGCGCTAAAGTCGGTGCTGGAGGACAAGCGTTTCGGTGGCGATTGGGTAGCGGTTGCGCTGCATCGGCTGGCCAGTTTTGCCTTGCCTCAGGCCGAAGCCCAGCAAGCAGCTGGGAGCGAGGTAAAGACTACGCGTTGAACCCGGCCGACAGTATCGGGTTTGGCATTGACCACAATCTAGCGGCGCATGCTCCGGGAAAGCGCCGATCCGGGGAGATGGCGAAATGGACGATAACTGGGCTGCACGCAAGGGCAACATGAGTCTGGATGGCGGTTACAACGGCTCTGTCCAGCAGGCCATTGCCAACCTCCATGTAGGCCGCGACCAAGGGCGGCAGGAAGGGCTGCAGGAGGGTTATCAGGCGGGCTACCAGGAAGGCTTGGGGCAGGGCCGCAAGGAGGGCTTCAGGAAAGGGCGCTCCCATGGCTATGCTGAAGGCTGGGATGCCGGTGTGGCGCAAGCCAACGAGAAGCTGGAGCCCTTGCGTGGGTATGTGCGCCAGTATTTTGAAGAAACCGTTCAGCTCAGGGCCGAAGCAGAGCGCCTGCGCGAACTGATTCAGCTGATGCACGGACAGATGGCGAAGATGGCGCAGTCGTCAGCAACGCCGCAGGATGACGCGCCCGACCCGACGGTGTGAGTGTTGGCCTGGTAAACATCCAGCCACCAGGGGCGGCAGCAGCTTAGACCTGACGTACCAGCAATTGCCTCAGGTCGCCGGCGCGGCCAAGCGCGCCAAGGCTAAACCGACGGCGAGCGAGTCCGAAGTTGCAGAGCTCAGCACCCTTGGGCTAGGGGGCTGGCTGTTGCGCTTGTGGGGCTGTCGAAGGCGGTTGGAGCGACTCGTGGCCCGGGTTGTCCGGGCCGCCAGCAGCCGGGCCCTCGACGGGCATGCAAACCAAGGCCGTGCGCACCTGGGCGGGGTATTGCTGCATCTCGTAGCCATAGGCGGGCGGCTGCCGCATTTCCGGTGCCTGGCATGTGCCTTCGACCACTCCTTGGCGAGGGGTGGAGAAATCGCAGCGCTCACCTTCGTAGCGGTTCGAGCACGAACGATAAGCTGCAACCGGCGTGACCTGCTTGGGCACCGGCACGTAGATGGTGGTATTGCGCGGTAGCTCCTGCCATTGCTCCTCGGCCACGGGGGCTTCCTGGGCCTGGGCAGTACTCGCCAGAGCCGACATACCGAAGGCCAGCATGAGTGAAATGGTCGCTTTCACAGGTGCCTCCCGGCGTCACATGCCCGGCTCGTAGTCCGAGCCGCTGCGGTTCTTTGGTACAGGGTCGCTGTGGTCCAGCCCGGCATTCACTTCCACGCCGCGCTCTTTCATCTCGCTGATCATGTACTCATAGCCGACCATGAAGTGGGCCAGGTCGTAGCCTGGGTCAGCCTCCTTGATCCTTGAAGTCAACTCGACGATCTCGAGCTTCACCGGGTCGGGCGTCTCGTCGGTGTCCCAACCGTTCGAGCTGGCTTCCAGTTTGTTCAGGTGGAAGGCCTGGCTGAAGGCCTTGCCTTCCACCGTGATTTCCTTGGACAGTTTTTCATACAGGTTCCGGCCACCCAGGCCTTCTTCCAGCTTGCCGTCGATCACCCGCAGGAACTCCAGGTGGGCTTCCGGCGTGGCGGTGATTTCTTTCCAGTTGCTGTACTCGGTCATTCCATTCTCCTTGCGTGGATGATTACGTGCGCCTTCATGGCTCCCTCTGGGAATCGGCTGAGCTGGGGGCTGTCTCAAGGGGTGAAGTCATCGCCCTGTGAAGGGCCCGAAGGCTTGCCGCGAACCAGGCTGACGATGCCTTGCACCATTTCCTTCAGGCGTTCGCCAATACGCTGCATCACTTCCCTCAGGCGCTCCAGATGCGACTGCGTTTCGCCCGCGAAAGCCGGCATGCTGCCCGCATTGCGGTGCATGCTCTCGCTTGAGCTTTCCAGCCGGTTCTTCAGCTTGTCGTAGTGCGGGTTGTCCTGGGTTTCCGGGTTCAGCAATTCTTCCTGGGCGCGCCCGTACTGCCGGGCCCAGCCGGTGAGGGCCTTGTCCATGGCTTTTTTGCTGTTCTGGGCGTCGGGGGACTCACCTACGGCCTGGACGAAGCTTTCGTGCAGGTCGGTGTATTCGCCGTCGGGTTTCATCTTCTCGATCACTTCGGGAACGCTCAGGCCGGTTTGCTCGGCGCGGGTTTCGATCTGCTCGCGCACCTGAGGCAGGCTCCCAGCGTTCCAGAAGGCCGAGTGGGCTTTTTCGTAGTTGGTCGCGGCCTTTTCAACCTGATCTACCCGGTACTCGGAAAGGCGCGGCAACACCTGCACGCGTCCGGTCATTTCTTCGGCCGAGCCGGGCTCAACCGCCGCGCTGTGTTTTTCCGCAGTGGCCGATTGCGCTGAGGGCACCTGTGCATCCTGAACTTGCCCATCCCCACGCAGGGCAGAGGCCAGGGCACTCGCGCCCTTGCCGATACCTTGCATGGCGGCGCCGGTGAGCGAGGCTACGCCCCCCACCAGTTGGGCGCCGCCCCTGAGCAGTGATTCGGCACCGTTGGCGTCCCGCGGGTGCTGTGGCTCCTGTTCTGCCGGTTCTGCGGGTTTCGGTGGCTCTGCAGCGTTGCTCGCGTTGTCGAGAAGGGCTGCGTTGATGCGGCGTACTTCATCAGGGTCGAGGGACGATCCTTTGGGTTTCACCTCCCCGGCAACCTTCATGATGGCGTCAAATACGCTTGGGTCGATATCTGGCGCGGCGCCTGGCGACGGCCTGGCGTTTGTTTGCTGGCCGCTATTGTGGGCCTGCAGGGCAGCCGTATCGATCGAATGCACGCTCCAGCGACCTTGTGTCGACTGTTCGCTGCCGGCTTCGGCGCCACCTTGGTAATCCAGTTGCACGGGTTTGCCGACGGCGGGTGCTGTTTCGCGCATGGCCTGTTCAAGGCCTGCCCCCCAAAGGGTCTGTGGACCGGCAGGTGTTTGCAGGGTTACGTAGTAGCTACCCTGCTTGGCAGGGTCGTTTTGATAGGGTGCTGCGCCATGATGGACCAGGATGCCTGCATAACTCCGCCCTGGCTGGGCTGTTTGCCCGGCAGCAGAATCAGCGAAGGCTTGATCAGGCTTATCGAGTTCTTTGGGTTCCATCTGTGTTTACCTTTCGTGGGCGCCGCGTTATTCAATGGATCTGGAAACAGCTCCTCTCTGGGCTCGCTGCTGGGCCCTGTCGGTCTGCATCCGTTGACCTGCCAATTTCTGCGACGCGTAAACGGCAAGCAATGCTTCAACTTTTTCCTTCTTGCGATAAATCGCTTCCGACAAATAATTACCGACACCGACCGCCCGGTTGTAGTCGACCCACAGGGCTCGGCTGGAAACATGGGTGATACTGTTGTTCCACTCGGCATCGCTGAAGCGCCGGCTGGCTTCAGTCGCCAGCATTTCTGAAACCGACATGGTGTCGTAGCCACCGATCGGAGCGGTGGGCAAGGCACCATAGCCATCAGCGTCGGACAAGTACATCGCAGGCGTCTTGCCATCCGCTTCGGCCAGCGCTGCATCGGCGTTGGCTGCTGCCACCTGGACAGGCTCAGCCGTGGAGTCTGGCGCAACCCCGCCCGAAGGTACATTACCGAAAAGGATCTGGTGCTGCGCCTTGGTGTCTTTGCCGAGGATTGGATAATGCTCGGGATGACCATCCTGGATGGCGTAAGTTTGGCAGAAATAGGGGGCCGGGTCAGTCTTCCAGCCAATGTCAACCTGCGGTTTGACCAAAGGGGAGGGCAACTGCGCCGGGTTGAAGGGCCCTCGATGAGCATTTTCCCTGAACGCCTTGGCCCTGGCCTCGTCTTTTTTCGTGGTGCCGTAGGTAAAATGCAAGTGTTTCGTCATGGACGTGCTGGGGGTGTTGCCTGACAGGCCAAGCTGCTGCCCCGGCTTGACCGTGACGCCCTTCTTGATGCCGTTGGCAAAACCGCTGAGGTGGTAGTAGGCGACGATATCGCCATTGGCCCGCTGGATCAGTATCGTATTACCCGCAGATCCGCGAGAGCCGGCGAAAGTGATCTTGCCCTCGGTGGTGGCGTATACCGGTTGCGATGTACCGCTGGTGGAAAAGTCCAGGCCATCGTGCATGTGCGCCTTCTGGTTGGCCGAACCATGGTTGGCCGCGCCGCCACCCCGGAACTTGCCGAAACGACCGGAAACAATTTCCTTGTCGGTGGGGGACACCATGCAGGTGTCCGCAATGGCGCCGTGGGCACACGCCAGCAGGCTCAGGCCGGCGAGGCCGCGCAGGATCGTTCTGTTCATCCCTTGCGCTCCGTCACTGCACGCTCTGCTGTACGTTCTGCCTGGCGGCATTTTCCGCTGCCCGGGTGGTCTGGGTTTGCGCACCCGCGGCAGTTACCGACATGGACACCAGCGAAGCGAGTTGGGCCTCCATGCTTTCGTACTGGCGATATTGTTTTTCCAGTATGGCCAGGTCCAGCGCCTTGATCTTCAAGATCTCGATCAGCGCCCCTCGCTCGTTCTGTGCGGCCATGACCCGGGCCCAGCTGTCATATTGAGGCGTATTGCCCGAATAGCGTTTGACCTCGTTGCGAAAGTGCACGGCCAGTGGCAGGTCGGTGCCTGTTTCCGTGCCTTCCACGCCGGAATAGTCGAGCTGGATTGCTTTCAGGCTGGCCAGTGCCGGCGATACCAGCGCATCCTTGCGGGCCTTGGAAAGCGCGTAATCTTCGGTGGCTGCGGATTTGCCTGCCGATGCTGGCACCGGGCCGTCCGGCAGGCCGGCTACGTTATTGACGAACCCGACTTTCGCCTGGTACAGCGGCTCGTTTTCCATGACGGGTTCGAACAGGGTGGCCACGGTCAGGTCGGCGCCCGGCAGCGAGCCGACCGATTCGCACAAGCCTGAATCTGCCTGGTCCTGGGTGCAGAACTGCTTGCGCGCCTTGACCAGTGCAGCCTGGGCGCTGATGGGCTCGGCGTAGGTGCCTGGTGCAGCCACGATCTCGGACTTGACCCGCTGGCGCACTTCGGTGCCCATGTCGGCATCGCGGGCACTGATCAGCGTTCGTGTCGCATAGACCGAGCAAGGCGAAAAGCCTTGGCCGAATTCGCCACCGTAGTCGAAGCGTGACTGCTTGACCCGCTGGGTCTGGGCCAGCACCTTCAGCCCCGTCGCCGTTTGCTGGGCAGCATTGTGCCCAGCTTCCGCGATCTGGTTTGCCGCCAGGGCTTTCTGCTTGGTCAGGATCGCGATGGCCGAGGTCAGGCGCTGGCTCTCGGTTTCAAGCAGGGCCGACAGCGAAGCATCTACCCCGGACACCAGGCCGTTGAGTGTCTGGGTGGCCGCAGTGAATGCCGGCGCTACGGTATTTTCCTGATACTGGGGTGGGCAATAGGCCCAAGCCAGCGTAGAGGTCAGCACAAGCGAAGCACCCAGCGAGACCTTCCATTTGCGCGCTTCACGCGCTGCGTCGAAATCCTTTTTCATGGGCACCTCACTGTACCGACTGCGCTGCTGTTTCAGACAACACTTTCTGGTAGCGCGCTTCCAAAGGGGCGTCCAGGCCGTCAGAGGAGGCGATTACCAGCGTTGCCAGGTTAGCGAGCAGCCGTTGGTTCTGCTCGTACTGCTGCTGATGAATCCAGACTTCGAGGCCACCCATCTTGGCAGCCTCCACCAGCAACCCGCGCTGGGTCTGGCGGGCCAGGTTGCCCGACCATTGCTGCGCTTCCTTGCCACCGAAGTACTGGTTCACGCGCAGCTTGAGCACTTCATTGGGGGACTTGCCGCCGAACTCCGTGCTGCGGGTGTTGGCGGCGTTGATCATCGACAGGCTGTAGGCCGGTACAGACAACATCGAGTCCTTGCGGTTTTTCTGCACCATGTAGGTTTCGCCGGCGGGCGTAGCGCCAGCGGCCTTGACCAAGGCTTCGTCCGGGGGGCCGATCACGTGCTGGATGTAGGCGGTACGCGCTTCGGTGGCCAGCGAGTCAGCATCCGCGGCTTCGAACAGCAGGGAGGCGTTGGTGTCACCACCGGGTAGCGTACTGAGCGTGCACAGCCCGGCGTCTGCCTCTGCGGCGGTACAGAACTTGTCGCGGTGCTCTTGCAGGCGTTGCTGCATCGCCTTGCCTGTGGAAGCCACCAGCCGACCTGGAGAGGCATCCAGCTCACCGACAGCTGCCTTGGCCTTGGCTGCCATGCTGGTGAATGCGATGTCCATCGACTTGTTCTTGATCACGGTGCCGCAAGGGTCGAAACCTTGGCCGGTCGCTGCGTTGAAGTCGAGGTAGGCCTTGGTCGCGGCCGCGTTCTGTTGCTGCGCGCGGCTGGCATTGATCAGTTGCTCAGCGGTTTGCCTGCTGTTGTCCGCGATCACACTCGCTGACAGTGCTTCCTGCTTGGTGGCTACGGCCACGGCCGAGATGATCTGCTCGAACTTTATGGTCATCTGGTTACCGAAGGTCGTGCCGAACGTGGTGATGTTGGTGCCCACGGATGCTGACAGCGCGCTGATCTGCGCAGCGGTCCACATCTCGGCAGGGCCGAAACCGTAAAGCGCCCCGTAGGAAACACCCGAGAGCATTGTCGAGCCCACGACAATGCTGGCTAGCTTGAGCCGAAAATTCATATCACTGCCCTGTGAGCATTGGCACGCGACGGTCCGTCACCTGCCCTACGAGAGAGTTGGCAGCCATCGCGGTCATGGCCGAGGCGGCGAGTTGCTGCGACTGGGCAGCATTGCAGGCGACCGTGGTGCAGTCGATGTATGCTTCCGCACGTTGATCCGTGATCATGGCGGTATACGCATACGCTGCGGTCTCGCCTTCCGGGGCGAGGGTCATTTCGCTGAACGGCCCGGCGTAGTCCACATCCCAGCCCTGCATACCGTTGGCGTTGAGCGTGCACATGCCCTGCCTGGCTTCGGACACGCTGCAGTAGTTGTCGCGGTGCATGGCCAGGGTCTCACGGTCGGCCACTGCCCTGGAGCCCACCCGTTGCGAGGAATAGGTTGCCATCAGGCGCGCCGCGTCCTTGTCACGCTGTGACACCGCTTCGACCATCAGCTTGCCCTGCTGCTGGGCAATGCACTTGCTGGTGACCGGTTGCCCCACCGCGGAGTCGAACGAGGTCACGGCCGCCATCGCCCGGTCGGACATCTCGATGGCGCCAACTGCGTTGGCAAGCTGCTTTTTCGAATCGTTATCCATTTGCGAGATCACGTTGGCGGACAACGCGGTCTGCTTGACGGTCACCGACCAGGCACTCATCTCGCTCTGCATGGTGCTGATGAATGTCAGCACCGAAGCCCAGGTCAGTGCTTGGGCCGGAAGCGCCGTAGCGCCCAGGCCTAGGCCAACGGCCAGAACTGCCGCGACTTTCTTCATCGTCAGCCCCCTTAGTTGAACAGGCCTGCAGCCGAGCCGGACGACCCGCTGGCTGACCCGGACGACGAACGGCTGGTATTGCTCGAAGTTCTCGAAGATGAGTTGCTCGCTGCGGGCGCCACGGTGCGGGTGGTGGCTGCACTGCTGGTGGTGGTGCCAGTACCGTTACCAGTGCTGGCGCCGCCGCCGAAGTCAGTCTGTATGTAGTTGAACGGGTTGACGTCGACGGTGTAGGTGGCCTCGTAGCCGGCGGGCGTGCTGTGGTAACTGCTACCCAGTTCCGGGTCGAGTGTACTCATGCCCTTGCTGACCAAGCCATTGGTCAGCCCGTTCAGGTCCGCCAGTGAAGTGCCGCTGCTGACCTTGCCGATCGCCTGGTTGATGGGGGTGGTGACCATCGAAGAAACCTGCTGTATCGCCGTACAGACCTTCTTCTGCGCGTATTTCAATACCGCTTGCTGGGCTGCCGCGAAAATGGAGCCCAGGCTCGGGATCGAGCCGGAGAGATCGAACAGGCTGCCCAGGCCCCCAAAGCAATCCGCGGTGGCGCTGAATAGCGACTCGACATTGGGCGTTGCGGCAGCCAGTTCAGTATGGATTCTCAACGCGTCGTTGATGGAGGCACCGATCGTCCCCTGCTTGGTGCCGTCGGCGCAGTCCTGCGCATCGGCCTTGATGGCCTCGGCCACCACGGAGCTTTGCTCCGAGAGCAGCGTACTCGACGAGGAGCCCAGGCTGCTGGTGGCGGCGAATGCCGGCCCGGCCAGCAATAGCCAGGCACCCAGCACACCACCCATCACCGCGCGCTTGCCCACAGATTTGCCCACCGCCACAGCGACAGGGTTCAGTCGTCCGTCATACATCTGCGTAACTCTCCATGATCTGTGAAATCTCGCGCAGCCGCTCGGCAGAGAAAATCTCGCTGAGCAGGTGAGCTTTGCTGAAGGCATCCAGCCGGCGGCGAAATACCGTGAGGTCAGCGAGTTGCGACAGGTCGCCAGCCAGCAGCGGCGCCAGCGCACCGCTAAACGCGTCGTTGTGTTGCGCGACATAACGAGTTAGGTACATGCAGCGCGAAGAGGTGAGGTGGGCCAGCAACTCGGCAAATGCCTGTGGAACCTGATGCAGGACGCGTGCATAGGCCTCGACGAACGACTGCAGCTCCTGCATCAGCAACTGGATCTCGAACTGATGCGTCGAGGCATCCTCTTCGAAGTCCACCGTCCAGCGGTCCAGGCGGTCCATGCTCACCAGAAACTTCACCAGTTGGGCATTGCGCGACGATTTCGCGAAATGACCAAGGACGCCGTGTGCCGTGAGGTCCAGCGAGTCGATGGGCGGTATGTGCGCACCGGCGGTTGTGTATTCGTCCATTCCCTGCACTCGGTTAAAGCATACTGAAATACGCTAAAATGCATCCTTTTTTTAATTCTGTATCAAAAATGCTGGCGTATCAACTTTTTGACATGGGAATTACAAGTGCGCGATGTTGGCAAATGGCCACTGCGCAGCGGGCGGTTCGCGCCTGAAGATTCAGTTGGATGCCTTGATTGGCGTGGCTTGCGCGGTGAAGGGTGGCCGCTGATACGCTGCGGACCTTGCTCACTCGGGAGCGGCTCGTGGTGCGTAATCAGCGGCTGGTGCGCAGGGTTTGCGCGAGGTGGGAGAAGGGAGGCCCCGGTCAGAAGGAGGGCGGGCCTGGCCCTACGGCGTGAAAGGCTGCCTCAGAGACTTTGCATGATTCGGCATTTGGGAAATGCCGAGCAGCCCCAGAATTGTTGGCCTGCCTTGTTGCCCGACTTGTAGCTCCGAACCAGTAGGGCACTGCCGCATTTCGGGCATTGTCGCTCGATTGTCGGGTTGCTGCGGCGCTTGAGGTTTTGCACATGCTCGCGATGGGTGGCAAGCGTCGGCGCGCGGCGTCCTGCCTGCAGGGCTTCTAACATGGCATCGACTTCGGCCTCGCTGAAAACCGCTTCATCGTACGACTTCATGTAGCGAATGAATTTGCTGCCTTGGGTGACGTTGGCCGGCATTGCGGTCTTGAACGTGCTGTCACCCACGAAGGTGATGACCGAATGCAGGTGCTTGGCGTCAACGCCTAACGTTGCCTCCAGCGCCTTGAGGTGCTTGTAGTTCTGCCGCAATGGGTTCTGGAACTTGAAAGTGCGCTTGTAGAGTTTCTGCGTCCACTGCGCCTGCTTTTCACTGCCGAAGATCCAGCCGCTCATGTTTTTTGTTTCCAGCACGAAAATGCCGTACACCGAGATGAACACATGATCAATCTGAGTGGTGCCGTCCGGGGTATCCAGAGTGATGTTGTGCAGGCTGCGATAGACCTGCTCGTCCAGCTTCAGCCAAACGAAGTAGCGCACCAGCAGCTCGCCAAGATACCCCTTGGTCGTGGGCTGCTTGAGTACCATCAGGAGTATGACGAGCGGGACGAACCAGCTCAGGGTGCCCGCGTTCTGGCTGATAACTGCGAAGAAGTCCATTTCTAGTTGCTCCAAGGTTCCATGGGGCTGCGGACTTTACCGAAATTGACGTGATAGCACGATGGAATTGCTCAGCATCGAAAATAAATGAGGTGATTTCTCATTCTCGTTCGGCCTGTGGATAAGGCCGGAATACAGGCCAGTTGCCGACCCTCCACGGAGCTAGAGAATGAGTTCGACACCGGTACCACAGCGCCATCCATTGAATCGTGCCTTGCACGCAGCAATTCTGGGTTTGGTAGTGAGCAGCTATGCATTGCCGTCGCTGGCGCAAACCTCGGGCGCTGATCAGAACACCCAGATGCAGCAGTGGAATATCCCTGGCGGCCCATTGGCGCCGGCGCTGGACCGCTTTGCCCGTCAGGCAGGTATCAGCCTATCCTTCGATGCGCAGAGCGTGGCAAATCGCACGACCCAAGGCGTGCAGGGCAGCCTGGCGCCATCGGCAGCACTGTCGACGCTATTGCAGGGTACCGACTTGCAGGTAGAGCAGCAGGGCCCGAACGCCTACCTGGTCATCCCCCAGGCAAAGCCTGCCGGCCCGCTGGAACTGGGCGCGACCGAGGACTACCGCCTGGCGCCTGTCATCATCAATGCCAAGGTCAAGGCCAGTGCCGACGATGACGCCAACTCGGTGGTTGCCAAGGAGTTGTGGGTAGGGGGCAAGGTGGCGACCAGCATCCTCAACACGCCCGCGTCCGTGTCGGTGGTGACCAACAAGGAAATGCAGCAGCGCAGCGTCAGCACCACCGAAGAGGCGCTGCAGTACACCCCCGGCGTGGTCAGCGACTACTACGGTTCGGACGACCGCAACGACTACTTCCTGATCCGCGGCTTCCAGGCCACCACCTACCGAGACGGCCTGACCCTCAGCTCGATGCGCGGTGTGCGCGAAGACCCTTACGCCTACGAGCGTATCGAAATTCTGCGGGGTGCCAACTCCACCCTGTTCGGCCCGGCAGACCCGGGTGGCTCGGTCAACTTCGTGACCAAGCAACCGCGCTTCGAGAAGTTTGGCCAAGGCTACGTGACCTATGGCTCCTATGACCATGCCGAAACCGGGATCGATGTAGGCGATGCGCTGAACGACGAACAAACCCTGGCCGGCCGCTTCACGGCCAAGATGCAGAACAGCGACCGCGAGTACGACCATTCGCAGGACGATAACCGCTTCGTCATGGGCGGCCTGACCTGGGCGCCGACCGACTTCACCTCGGCCACGGTGGTGCTGGATTACCTGAAGACTAACAGCTCGCCGAACAGCGGTGGCTACCCGCTGGACAAGGAGTACGACCGCAGCGACTTCTACGGCGAGCCCGGCTACAACTTCCACGATGTCGAGCGCACCAGCCTGAGCGGCAACATTACCCACGACTTCGACAACGGCTTCACCCTGCGCAGCAACCTGCGCTACAGCGAGCTGACCGATGACTTTGGCTACGCCTACCTGAGCGACAACGCCTCGCGTGTTGGAACTACCATTCCACGCTACGTCTTCGGCACCGACAGCGATGCCGATCAGCTCAATGGCAACCTGATGCTGCAGTACGATGCCCAGTTCGAACACATCGACAGCAGCACGCTGGTGGGCGTCGAGTACCTCGACTCGACGACCAAACAGAGCTCGGTCTACGGCCTGGCGCCCTCCATCGACATCGCCAACCCGGTATTCACCGGCGTGCCTGGCGGCATCACGCCCTATACCCGCAAAAAGAATGACGCCACCACCAAGGCGGTTTTCCTGCAGCAGAACCTGTCGTTCTTTGACCGCGTCATCGCGACCGCAGGCGTGCGTAACGACTCGATGGACCTGTCGAGCAAGGAATACATCGGTGGCGAGCAGACGGAAAAGGACAACTTCTCCGAAACCTCCTACCGCGCGGCACTGACCTATATCGTCAACGATGAAGTGTCGACCTACGTGAGCATGGTGGAGTCCGTCTCGCCCCCGCAAGTGGGCGTTACCCCGCAGACCGGCAAGCAATACGAAGTGGGCATCAAGTATTCGCCCATGGGCATGGACGCACTCTTCTCCGCCGCTGTTTACGACCTGACCCAAGAGAACGTCACCATTGCCGTGGTGTTGCCAAGCGGCATCATCGAGCAGCAGACGGTGGGCGAGTCACGCGTGCGTGGCCTTGACCTGGAAGCCAAGGCACAAGTCACGCAAGACATCAGCGTGATTGGTGCTTACTCCTACATGGAGTCCGAGGTGCTGCGCGGGTCGCTGTATGACGGCTCTTCCTTGAAGGGCAATGAGTTCACCACGGCGCCCAAACACACCGCATCGCTGTGGAGCTACTACGACATACCTGGCACTGATGTGAGTGTCGGCCTGGGCGCGCGGTATGTGGGGGCGTACTACATGGATGCTGCCAATACCAAGAAGAGCGATGGGACCACGTTGTTCGATGCGGCGCTGAACTACAAGATCGCCAAAGGGACCGACCTGGCGCTGAATGTGAGCAACCTGTTTGACGAGCAGCATGTGGTGGGGTCGGGGACGGCGAATTACTACAACCCGGGGCGTGAGGTGACGGCGAAGGTGAGTTATAGCTGGTAAGGCGGCCAGGGGATGGCACGGGTTGCGCCCCTGTTCGTGGGTAAACCCGTGCCTACAGGTGCGCAAGATCCTGAAGCTTGCAATGAACCCCCGTATCTTCAAAGAGGCTCACTTGTGAGTCGGTGTTTTTAGACCTTCAAATCGGCCCCGCTAAAACCGTTGCGCTGATAAAAGCGCTCCAGCTCACGGGCTTCCGGTTCCCTGCCGGTGAATATCTTCAGGTACTCGGGGATGTAGCGCATGCGCTGGGCCAGGGGCTCCCGGGTTTTCATGCTGATGTAGCCGATTTGCGTCAGGTAGATGGAACGGGCGCGGGTAATCGCAGCATCGTGTTCAAAGCCGAAACGGTCGAACATCTGCCGCAATGCCTCGACGCGTTGCGCGTCTGCCTGGCCGATTTCCTGCGCCACTTCCGGCGACTGCAGCGCCCAACTGCGCATGGCGAACTCGAATTGCGAGTCGAACAATTCGCTGTTCAGCCAGCAGTCGAAGACGTTGAGAATCGCCTCGGTGATGGACTCGGCATAGGCCTGGGATTTGGTCACCAGGTTGAAGGTGTTCTTGTTTTTCCATTGCTCGATCAAGGCCACGAGCAAGGCATCGCGGTCTTCGAAAAACCAGTAGAAGCTGGTGCGCGACAAATTCAGTTTCTTGGCCAGCGGCATCACGCGCACGGCATCCACACCTGACTCGGTCAGGCTTTCATAGGCCGCATTAAGCCAGCCTTCCAGTGAGCCTCGGCCTGCTGCTTCCGCCTTTGAAGTGGTTCCTTTCATGGGCATTTCTTCCCTTTTCAATGTGCGCTTTGTGGTAAATGTACACCATCGTCAAGAGTATTGACACCTGTGTACACAGGGGCATATTGTCGGCGTGCCTGATGACCTGTTTGCGAGACCGATATGAAAAACGATCCGCTACTTCAGCCTTATCGCCTCAAGCATTTGACCCTGCGCAACCGCATCATCACCACGTCCCACGAACCGGCCTACCCGGAAGACGGGATGCCGAAAAAGCTCTACCGTGCCTACCACGTTGAACGTGCCAAAGCCGGCGTAGCCATGACCATGACCGCAGGCTCCGCCGCGATCTCCCGTGACAGCCCACCCGTGTTCAACAACATTCTGGCCTACAAGGACGAAGTGGTCGGCTGGATGAAAGACCTGACCGACGAGTGCCACGAACATGGTGCAGCGGTGATGATCCAGCTCACTCACCTGGGCCGGCGTACCCGCTGGGACAAAGGCGACTGGCTACCGGTGGTGTCGCCCTCCCACAATCAGGAACCTGCCCACCGCGCTTTCCCCAAGCAGCTTGAACAGTGGGACATCGACCGCATCATTCGCGATTATGCCGATGCCGCCGAACGCATGAAGGCCGCCGGCCTGGATGGCATCGAGCTGCAAGCCTACGGCCACTTGATGGACCAGTTCTGGTCGCCACTGACCAACGAACTGGAAGGGCCGTACGGCGGCTCGCTGCAAAACCGCCTGCGCTTCACCTTCGATGTGCTCACGGCCATTCGCAAGCGCGTGGGCCCGGAATTTATTGTCGGCATTCGCTACACCGGGGACGAAGTGCTCGCCGGTGGCCTGCAAAAAGAGGAGGGCTTGCAGATCTCTCAACTGTTGAAAGACAGTGGCATGATCGACTTCCTCAATGTGATTCGCGGCAACATCGCCACCGACGCCGGGCTGACTGACATCATCCCGATCCAGGGTATGCGCAATGCCCCGCACCTGGACTTTGCCGGCGAAATCAAGACGCTGACCGGCTTCCCGACCTTCCATGCAGCAAAAATTCCCGACGTGGCCACGGCGCGTCATGCCATTGCCTCGGGGTTGGTGGACATGGTCGGCATGACCCGCGCGCACATGACCGACCCGCACATCGTGCGCAAGATCATCGAAGGCCGTGAAGACGATATCCGCCCTTGCGTAGGCGCCAACTATTGCCTGGACCGCATTTACAACGCAGGCGCCGCCTACTGCATCCACAACGCCGCGACCGGGCGTGAAACCACCATGCCTCATGAAATACCCAAGGCTGTGCAGAAGCGCAAAGTGGTGATTGTCGGCGCCGGCCCTGGTGGCCTGGAGGCGGCGCGTGTGGCAGGCGAGCGCGGCCACGAGGTGGTGGTGTACGAGCTGGCGGACAAACCCGGCGGGCAGATTCGCCTGACCGCGCAGTCCGAGCGGCGCAAGGAAATGATCAGCATCATCGATTGGCGCATGGCGCAATGCGAGCGCCTTGGCGTGAGGTTCCACTTCAACACCTGGGCAGACACCGCGATTGTGCTCGATGAAAACGCCGACGTGGTGATCGTGGCAACCGGGGGCATGCCGCACACTGAAGTGCTGGAGCACGGCAATCAGTTTCTGGTTTCAAGCTGGGACATCATTTCCGGCGACGTGAAGCCTGGGCGCAATGTGCTGGTGTACGACGATGCGGGCGACCATGCCGGCCTGCAAGCCGCCGAATTCATAGCCCGCAGTGGCGCCAAGACTGAAATCATGACCCCCGACCGCTCGTTCGCGCCAGAAGTCATGGGCATGAACCTGGTGCCCTACATGCGCGCGTTACAGCACCTGGACACCACCTTTACCGTCACCTACCGCCTCAAGGCCGTGGAGAAACAAGGCGACCAATTGCTGGCCACGATCGGCACCGATTACAGCGACCTGACAAAAACGCGCCTGGTGGATCAGGTGGTGGTCAACCACGGCACCCGGCCGTTGGACGAACTGTATTTCGACCTCAAACCCCTGGCCAGCAACGAAGGTGCCTTGGAGTACATGGACCTGATTGTCGGCAAGCCGCAAACCGTTGTCAGCAACCCCGAAGGGCGCTTCCAGCTGTTCCGCATTGGTGATGCAGTGGCGTCGCGCAATACCCATGCGGCCATCTACGATGCCCTACGGCTGGTCAAGGACCTCTAGCCGCCCTGCGTCGCCCACAACAATAAAGACAGCCGTCACCAGATTTAGAAACCTTTTAGTTACTGCCCCGAAAGTTGGTCTGACTCAGCGGAGGTTGTTGCATGCAAACGGGTTCTGATTCCATTGAGCTGCTCACGGCGTTAACCGAACGCGACCTGCGCTTTCGCAGCGATGCCAAGGTCACTGAACATGCCATCGCGCCGGTCGACACGGCGTTACTCGATGCGTATGCCGCCATCGATCGCAAAGCCTTGCGCCATTACCGCCTGGAGCGCATTCGCGAGCAACTGCGCGCCCAGGATTACGCCGGCATTCTGTTGGCCGATCCGATCAATATTCGCTATGCCACCGACACCAATAACCTTGGTTTGTGGGTGATGCACTCGCCCAGCCGCTATGTGTTCGTCGCCACCGACGGCCCGGTGGTGCTGTTCGAGTTCACCAGCAGCCGGCACAACAGCGAGCACGTTGAAACCATCGATGAAATTCGCCCGGCGATTCCCTGGCTGTATTTCCTCGCCGGCCCCCGTGTGCAGGAAAAAGCCGAGCGCTGGGCACAGGAGGTGGCGGACCTGATGGCCCGCCACGGTGGCGGCAATCGCCGCTTGGCGGTCGACCGCTGCGACCCTTGGGGCGCGCAGCGCCTGACACACCAGGGCATTGAGCTGTTCGATGCGCAGCCATTGATGGAGCAGGCACGCTTGATCAAATCGGCTGAAGAAGTGGCCAGCCACCGGGTGTCCATGGGCGTGTGCGACCTGGCCATTGCCCGGATGCGCACAAGCCTGGTGCCGGGGGTTACTGAAAACCAGCTGTGGAGCATCATGCACGGCACCAACGTCGCGCACGGCGGAGAGTGGGCCGAAAGCCGCCTGCTCAGCTCCGGGCCGCGCACCAATCCGTGGTTTCAGGACGCCACCGACAAGGTCATCAAGGCCGGTGAAATGGTCTGTTTCGACACCGACATGGTCGGGCCCGGCGGTTACCTTTCAGACATCTCGCGCAGCTTCATCTGCCCCGGCAAGGCGCCGACCATGGCCCAACGCGACTTGCTGGACATCGCCTCGCAGCAGATCAACCACAACGTCGAACTGCTGCGCCCGGGCCTGTCCTTTCGGGAGTTCGCCGAGCGCTGCTGGCCGGTGCCCCAGCGCTTCGAGCACAACCGCTACATGATGATGCTGCACGGCGTCGGGCTGGTGGACGAGTACCCCAGCGTCGCCTACGCGGTGGATTTTGCCGAGTGGGGGTACGACGGCCTGTTCGAGGAAAACATGGTGGTGTCGGTGGAAAGTTACATCGGTGAGCAAGGCGGTGGGGAAGGGGTGAAGCTCGAAGAACAGGTGCTGATCAGCGCCAACGGGCCGATCAAACTCTCGCGCACACCCTTGGTCGACGGCGATCGATAGCTGGAGCAAAACCATGAGCAGCATGACTGTGATCGAAACCGCACCCACCTTGGCGCCGCGCCCGGTGGCCAGCGCCGAACCGTTCTTGCGCCTGGAAGGCATTCATAAACAGTTTGGCCCTTACCCCGTCTTGCACGACGTGTGTTTTGAAATGAACAAGGGCGAGGTGGTGGCCATTATCGGCCCCAGTGGGTCGGGCAAAAGTACCTTGCTGCGCTGCATCAACCAACTGGAGCCGCCGACCAAGGGGCGGGTCAGCATGGATGGCGTGCACATCGAAGCTGGCAAGGCGTTGCCCCGTACAGAGCTGCTGAAGTTGCGCCGGCGCATTGGCATGGTGTTCCAGTCGTTCAACCTGTTCCCGCACCTGACGGTGCTGCGCAACGTCAGCCTGGCGCAAATCCGCACCTTGGGCCGCAGCGCCAAAGAAGCCGACGCCCGCTCCTTGCAACTGCTCGAACGCGTTGGGCTGGCTGACAAGGCCCAGCATTATCCGGCGCGCTGCTCCGGTGGCCAGCAGCAACGGATCGCCATCGCCCGCGCCCTGGCACTGGACCCTGAGCTGATGCTGTTCGATGAGCCGACCTCGGCGCTGGACCCCGAGCTGGGCCTGGAGGTGCTGGCGGTGATGAAAGAGCTGGCCGGCGAAGGCATGTCGATGATTGTCGTGACTCACGAGATGCACTTCGCCGAAACCGTGTCCGACCGGGTGGTGGTCATGGCTGACGGGCGCATCATCGAACACGGGCCGAGCCAGCGAGTGATGCGCGAGCCCGAGCATGAACGGGTGATCCAGTTCCTCCAGGCAGTGAGGAATCGCTGATGAAAGACATCCTGATGATGCTGTTGAACGGCATACCCTGGACCATTGCCGTTACCGTGCTCGCATTCTGTGTCGGCGTAGTGCTGGGGTTTCCCATCTGTGCCCTGCGCATGTCCAGGTTCAAGGTACTGAGCATTCTGGCTGCCATGCTGGTGCTGACCCTGCGCTCAATCCCCCCGATTGTCTGGCTGTTTTTCATCTTCTTCGGCATCGGTGGCGGCTATATCAGCCTGTCGCCATTTACCGCAGCGGTGGTTGGCCTGGGGCTGATCACGGCGGCGCATATGTCCGAGGTGTACCGCGGTGCGTTCGCGGCAATTCCCGCCGGCCAGTTCGAAGCCGCCTATGTGCTTAACCTGTCGGCGCCGCAACGGTTTTTCGATGTGGTGTTGCCGCAGTTGGTGCGTATCGCCATTCCCACCTCAGCCACCTACGCCATTGGCCTGCTCAAGGATTCGGCCGTGGCCTCGACGATTGGCGTTGGTGAAATCAGCTTTCAGGCTTACCAGGTTTCACAGCAAACCTTTCAGGGCCTGAGCGTCTACAGCGCGGCGGCGGTGGTGTACCTGGTGCTCAGCGTGCCAGTGGCCTTGTTCTCTCGTTGGCTGTCGGCCACGTTGAAACAGAGGATTGCCCGATGAGCGAACTGCTGACGATGTGGGGGCAATGGTTGCCGGAGTTGTGGAAGGGCTTTGTGCTGTCGATGCAGGTCACGGCCGTGAGCCTGGGCCTGGGCGTTGTGCTGGGGCTGTTGCTGGCACTGGGCGTTTCGTCGCCGAGCCGCTGGTTGCGTTACCCCTCCCTGGTAGTGGTGGAACTGGGGCGTGGCGCACCGGCGTTGATCCTGCTGCAGTATTTCTACTTTGGCCTGCCCAGCGTCAACCTCACCCTGACCTCGTTCTGGGCTGCTGCGCTGGCCATGGCGTACTGCACGGCGGCCTACACCAGTGAAATCATTCGCGGTGGCATCGAGTCGGTGGCCGCAGGGCAAACCGAGGCCGCCGAAGTGATCGGCCTCAACCGGTTCGACGCGCTGCGCTTTGTGATCCTGCCTCAGGCCTTGCGGGTGGCGCTGCCATCGCTGCTAGGGTTCTCGATCATGATGTTCCAGGCCTCGTCGCTGTGTTTCACCATCGCCCTGCCAGAAATTGTCAGCCGGGCGTCCTCCATTGGCTCTTCCACGTTCGAGTACATGCCGGTGCTGATACTGGCCGGTTTGATGTATGCCGCTGTCTGCGCCCCGGCGACCTTGGGTGTGGCAGCGCTGGAAAAAAGACTGGCCCCCAGCCAGCCATAACAACAAATCCACTCGCGCCGATTTCGGCTGCTGCTCTCTTATTGCAAAGGTGACGTCATGACTCGCTCATTCAAGCGTTTTACCCGTTGGATGTTCTTGTGCTCGACCTTGGCCGGCGCCCCGTACGCCTTGGCCGAATGCACCCCCGCGAACCAGTTTGAAACCATCACCCCGGGTGTGCTGACCGTGGCGGCGTATGTCTTCCCGCCTTACTCGATACCGGGGCCGAACAACCAGTTGAGCGGTGTGGATGGTGAGATCATCAAGCGTATCGCCGAGCGCGAATGCCTGAAAGTCAAAACCATGGTGGTGGACACGGCAGCCGTCGTCCAGGCAGTGGTGGCAAAGCGCGCCGATGTCGGCATCGGCGATTGGTATCGCACGGCAGAGCGCAGCAAGGCGTTGGGCTTGTCGGCACCGTTGTACCTGGACGTGATGGGCATCATTTCGGATGAGGGTTACACGAAGATTTCCGAACTGGATGGCAAGCGTATCGGCACCGTGCAAGGCTACCTGTGGGTGGACGATTTGAAGAAAGCCTTTGGCGATAACCTGGTGCTCTACCCGAACCCCGTGGCCATGGCCCAGGACCTGGCGTCCAGGCGCATCCAGGTTGGCGCGGACAGCTTCGCGGTGGCCGTTTCTTCGCAGCAGAAGGGCGGCTACCCCGGCAAGAGCATCAAGGTGTCCGAGCCCGATCAACGGGTCAAGGCCACGCTTGAGCCCGGGCAGAGCGCCTTCCCGTACACCAAGGCCAACGCCGCCCTGGGCGAGGCGCTGGGCAAGAACATCCAGGCTTTGCACGCCTCGGGTGAAATCGCAGAAATCCTCGCCTCGTTTGGCCTGGACCGCGAGGCTGCAAAAGTGGGTGAGCCGAGGATGATTCAGTAAAGGTGACTAACTGAACGACCCAAATCCTGTGGGAGATTACCCAGCCCTCCGGGCTGCGCTGTCGCGCAGAGAACAAGGCCCGTGAGCGCGCCGCATACCCTGTGGGAGCGGGCGTGCCCGCGAAGAATCCAACGCGGTGGTTGGCACCGGCTGTGCCGGTGTTCGCAGGCAAGCCCGCCCCTGCAGGTTTTCAGCCTGCGGCACACCTACTATCCGGGAACACTGAAACCATGGACGACGAAAACCCCGAAAAGCGCCTGTCCCTGACCGATGCCACCACCTTCGCCCGACAGCTCTGCCTGGCCCACGGCGCCAGCCACGCCGTGGCCTCGGCGCTTGCCGCCGCCACGGTATCAGCCCAGGCCCATGGCCAACACGAACTCGGTTTCGGCCATTTGCCGGACTACCTAAGCGGCTTTGCCACCGGCCGAATCGCCACGGCGGCCGAACCCATCGTGACCCAGGTCGCGCCGGCCATGATCCGCTGCGACGCGGCCCGAGGCATCGCGCAACTGGGGTTCGATCGCGCCTTCCCAGCGCTGTGCAGCAATGCGCATCAACTGGGTATCGCCCTGTTTGCGCAGTTCAACGCGTTCACCTGCGGCGAGTTGGGCTATTACACCCGTCGCCTGGCGCGGGAGGGGCTGGTCGCGTTGGCGTTCACCAATGGCTCACCGCTGCTCACCGTGGCTGGCCAGAGCCGGCCGCTGTACTCCACTAACCCCATCGCATTTGCCGCCGCCAGTGACACGGGGCGGTTACTGGCGATTGACCAAGCTAGCAGCGCCACGGCCTACGTAAACCTGGTGCGGGCCGCTGAAGCGGGGGAGGCGATACCGGCAGGCTGGGCGGTTGATGCACAAGGCAATGAAACGCGCAGCGCGCGGGAGGCACTGCATGGGACATTGCTGGCATTTGGGGGCGTTCGTGGGGCTAATATTGCGTTGATGGTTGAGGTGCTTGCGGCGGGGGTGACGGGGGCCAATTGGTCGTTGGATGCAGCGGATTTCCGTGCTGGTAGTGAATCCCCTGGGGCTGGGATGCTGGTGATTGGTATTGCTCCCAGGTTGCTGGACGAGTGCTTTGCTTTAAGGTTGGGCGAGCAGATGGCTCGGCTTGAGGCCTTGGGGGTTTACCTGCCGGGGAAGGGTAAAGAGCAAGCTTATGCTCGTGCGGTTCGTGAGGGGATCAGCCTGCCGTTAGCAGCGTACGATGCGTTTAAGGTGCAAGTGGGGTAGTCACGTCCTTTGCCAATGCCGGCTGCGCCAGAAGCAAACGATACCGTCAATGATTGCTGTGTTGGCTAAGCCGACTCTTGAAGTATTGCGCAGTCTCTTTGTCGGTGCAGTACAGATAGCAACCCTTCATCCCGCGTGTCATCAGGGTTCGATATGTATTCTTGATGATCAGGTCTGTTTCATTTTTCGCGAGGGTAGGTTGCTCTTTCATCATTTTTTTCCAGCCGCGAATCGATTTATCGTGCTTGTCGCGCTCATCCGGGGATGTCATTACCTGACCGTCACGTACGACTAGGTCTGGCCCGATAATCACTCCGATGTAGTCGACTTCCAAACCTTGGCAGGTATGAATGCAGCCAACCTGCTCGATGGAGTTCTCAGCGATGATCCACAGGCTGCCATCCTGATCCAGGTTCCATTGGCGTTTGTAGTCACCAATGACGATATCAGCAGCGGCGGGGTCTTTCTTGCTCAACCAAGGCCAACAATAGCCCGCAACCACACGAGCTTTGTTTCCGTGGTTTTTCTCGTTGATTGCTTCATGCATCGCCTGAGGTGAGTCAAACACCTTGAACTCGTACTCTTGAGTCTCAAGCGTCGGGTTTGCCGTCGAGCGAATTCCTAGCGTGTCATCCAGCCATGCCAGGTAACCGTCAGAACCACTGCAGCGAAACTGCGAAGACAGCACGTGTTCTTCAACCACAGCGCCCTTGGCTTTTGCAAAGGCGCGTATCGCCTGCTTGCTGCCGATATCGCTCAAGGTTACACGTTGGTCTTCATCGATAAAGAAGATGGAGCATTTCGCTGAGTCAATCAGCTCCTTGATCTGGTTTTCCCCAAGGTTTCCATAAAGCCCGCTTTTCTCATTCAGCCGATGAGCTTCGTCCACGATAAGCGCATCGAATGTGTTGGGCTCAGTGTCGATGAATGCCCCAGAGCCTGAAAAGAAATTCGAGAAATGGCTGCGCTTGATGGTGCCAACCAGTTTGCTTTCGTAGACCTTGCGTGGGGCAGCATTCTTGGAGACGTATTTGCTCATCAGCTTCAATTCGGTGAGCTTCACCAGCAGATTGATAGCGAGAACAGTTTTCCCGGTGCCCGGTCCACCTTCGATGATCATCACCTTGGGTGCTTGCTCCGAGGCCTCGCTTGCTGCCGCCAGCGCCGACTCAAAAATTGCTTTCTGATCGTCAATCAACACGAACTCGGGTTTGCCTTTCATCAACCCGCCGAGGGCTTCGGCTAGCGCCTTGGACGGGCGAATTTTTCCTTCGGACAGTTCGTAAAGAACCTCTTTGTTGTCCCCATGAGTTATATGCTTTTTCAGAAAGCTTCGGAGTTTACTGAGCTCTTCCGGGCCTTTCAGGAACAGTGGAGCCTTGCTGATGTGGGGCCCGTAGTGAGCCGAATCTATGATGCCGTCGCTGACATAGTTATGGAGGTAGGCACACGGACGAATTTCGATGCTTTTGTCATACACCGCCTCGTTGAAGCCTTCCAACAGCGCTGCATATGACCACACCTGATAGGACGGGTGAATGGTCTCAATGAGGCCGCCACCCAACGCCGTTTTGACGATGGCGTCTTTGGTTGTGGCGTTGGCCTTGCTCCATTGCTTCAGCTCGATCAGTACGGCCTTTTTTGCCTGGTTTTCGTCGCGACCGGTGAGTAGAAAGTCGATTCGCTTCGACGACTGCGGAATGTGCAATTCAATGGCCAGGCCTGCATCGCTCGGCAGGCCTTCATCTCTAAGGACCTTGGCCATGTATGTCAGGGATCCTTGCCACGACCTGATTTCCGAGGTGCCAACGTTCTTGCCGGTAGCTTCCTTGTAATGCCTGAGGATCACCTCCTCAATGTCATCGTTATCGTTGTCTTGAAGAAATTGCTGTTTGGTCGCAGCGTAAACGATCACGGGTTGTCCTTAGGTGCGTGTTGGTCAGAGTCGGTCGTACTTTTTGCTGTTGCTTCTGGCTTTATCCACGGGGTACTTCTGGCCATTCGAGGCGAGTTTCTGTGTCACGGCCTCGTTGAGGTCAACGCCGAGTACGCTGCTCAGGCGAACCAAGTACATCAGTACGTCCGCCAATTCGTCCTTAACGGCTTGGCCGATTTCGGGATCTGTTGCGGCGGAGATCGAGTCGGCATCGCTCATCCATTGGAAAATCTCGCACAGCTCGCCTACCTCGCCAGTGAGAGCCAGGATGAGATTTTTGGGGGAGTGGAACTGGTGCCAGTCGCGGTCATCTGCGAACCGCTGGAGCGATGCGGCAAGCTTCACTACGTCAATCAGTGGCGCGGATGAGCCGTCTGAGTCACTCACGGGGGCTATCTCTTGGTCAGCGGTGGGGAAAATGTGTAGGAAATCCGGCCTTGGATTGTAAGAGTTTTTGTTGCTTTCCGAGTATTTTTTGAGTTTTTTACCTATCAGCTGTCGATAGGTTTGATTGCCAACGCTCGCTACATACACTCTACGTTGCAGTCGCCTGAATGGTGGACTTTTGGTGCAGTAAGACTCTCCAGCAGCTATCTGCTGGGGACCGTGTGTGGATAAATATTCCGCAGCAGGGTTATGTGGGGGGGGCCGGGTTCTCGGTGGTGCATCACCTGCAAATGAATTTACAGTGATGAAAGATGGCCAGGAGCGTCTAGTTCTGGAGGTGGCATCCCGTGCTAGCTACGACGCAGCATTCATCGACGACCCAGAGCAGTGCGAGTATTTCGTTCCGGTGCAATGGTTGCAAACCGTGCCGATCAGTCAGGCAGTCCGAGAGATTGGGATGTTCGGCAATCAGAATACGGTGTGTCGGCCAAAAACACCGAAATGGAGATCTACGATTGAGCGTTTGAAGGAGCGCTTCCCGCATTTCGATGATATGGCCGCCACCTAGGTCGTGTGATCGCGGCCACGTAAATGGAAGACGCAGGGCTTAACGCATCATGCCGAGTTCGGCATCATCCAGTAGCGCTTTGCCCAAAGCACAGAGGTAATGCGCCGCCCAGATCAGTTTAGGCTTATCTTCCATCAGCCCGTCGATGGTCAGGTCCCGTGCGTAGCCCATCAGTTCCGAGGCCTGTTCGCGGGCGTTTTGACAAGGAATGCCGGCTTCGATGCGGAACAGTGGGTGGGTCTGGTTTTCGCCTTGAAAGAAGATGGTTTTACCCACTGTGCATTGGGTGTCTTCGGTTGTCATTGATCAATCTCCCTGGTTCTGCTGATGCGCCGGTAAGCCGGGCTTCCACAGTTTTTCCGCTCAGTATGCGAATCAATGCATCGGTTGCGGGTTGGCTGTTTGCTGTATTTGCGTCAGCGCGGATTCGAGTAATCGCCGCAGGGCTTCTAGCTCGTGCATCGAGGCCATGATCAAAACCGATGCGGGCGACTTGGGCTGCATCAGTATTGCCTGCTGGGCTACGGCTTCTGCACAGAGCGCGTAGTCCGAGGCCATCATGATCGTGTCTTCCAGGGAGTGGAGGTGATGGGGTGGGTCGGGGACTATCTTTAGCATGGCGTGGCTCCTGTCGTAGTGAAGCAACCACCCACCGCGGCTAAACAGTAAGGTGGCAACTGTACGCGGGTTAGCCGACCGGGACGTCAGGCACCCGGCGCACCCGAAGGTGCCCCACGCACAGCCGCCATAAAGCGCCAATGCCGATTGCTCGGAATTGCACGGCTGTGTTGTCTGACGATAGCGGGCGGCTAAACCCGGTCGTTGAATGCCAACGACACGTCGAGACTAGAGACCGTATTTAACGTGTGCAACGGAAAACAGGCGCAGGCAGTATCTTTGGGAAACGCCCTACAAGAAAGGGGTTAAATCCGATTTTTTCGACCCGCAGCGCCCAAATGGCAGGCACAAAAAAAGACGCCCGAGGCCCCCTTCGATAACACTGCAGGTGTCTTCTCGATACGCCGTTACCGGTGCAGGACGGCGCGCTGCGTGTCAGTGGCGCTCATAACGGCAACGGGTCGCTGCCTGGGCTGAACTGCGAGAACATCCAGTCGATGAACACCTGGGTCTCGGCGACCGCATCCTGGGATACCCCGTAGTAGTAACGGGTCAGTGGCAGGCGCAGGTGTGGCAGTGGGCTGTGCAGGCGACCGGTGGCCAGGTCCTTGCCCAGCAGCGAGGCCGGACACAGCGCCACGCCAAGTCCATCGACGGCGGCCTGCAGCACCAGGTGCATGTGGTCGAACTGCAGTCTTGGCTGGCGCTGCGGCTGGCTGATGCCGGCCAGTTTGCACCAGGCCGCCCAGTCGCCACTGCGGGTGCGGCCCGAGAGCAGGGTATGGCGCAGCACATCGCTCGGTGCAACTACCGGTATCGCCTGCAGCAGGGCGGGTGCGGCGACCAGCAGCATGTCGTCCTCGAGCAGGACGTGCGGTTCCACGTTGGCCGCCCAGCCCGAGCTGCCACGGCGTACCACCACATCGAAGGCTTCCCGTGACTGGTCCGGGGCCAGGGTGCTGGTGACCACCTCAGGCTGGATGTCCGGATGCTGCGCCATGAAATCGGGCAGACGCGGGATCAGCCAGCGCACCGCGAAAGACGGTCGGACATTGATCACTACCTTGCGCGGCGCACTGCCGCGGGTCAGGGCGTGGGTGGCGTTGGCGATCTGCGCCAGGCCCTGGCTGATCTGTTCGAAATAGACCTTGCCGATCGGGGTCAGCAGCGATTGCCGGTTGCGGCGTTCGAACAGCACCACCCCCAGGTGTTCCTCGAGCAGCCGGATATGGCGGCTGACGGCGCTGTGGGTAACGTGCAGCTCTTCGGCGGCACGGCTGAAGCTCTGGTGACGCGCAGCCGAGGCAAAGGCACGGACGGCGTTCAAGGGGGGGAGGTCGGCGATCATCTGTCTAATTTAGTCACATCAGAGGCGCAATTAAAGCGTTTGTCAGCAGTCGCGCTTCGCGCCACCCTGAAGGCCGCTGTTTCTGCCTTGGCCACCGCCCCATGACTGTGAACACCACCCAAGCTGCCGATCGGGATTCGCTGCGCGCTGCCGTGATAGTTGGCTTGTGCCTGCCCGGCGATGTCCTGCTGTATCTGCTGCTGCCGGTGCCACCGCTGGATGGCGCCACCTGTATTCAGGCGCTGTGTGGCGAGCGGGGGTGGAGGCGTTATCAAGGCTTGCAACCGTACCTCTATGTGGTCGGTGCCGGCCTGCTGTTCACCGGGCTGCTGGGGCAATACCTGCTCTGGGCGGCGCGGACGTTGTTGAACCTGCTGCCAGGAGGCATGCTGCATGGCTAGTTATGGACTGTTCCTCATTCTCGCGACGCTTACCGTACTCAGCCCTGGCCCCGGAGTGGTGCTGACACTTTCCAACGCCCTGCGCCATGGATGGAGCGGCGCGCTGCCCGGGATCCTCGGCATCGCCCTGGGCGCCTTCATCGTCGCCGGACTCTCGGCCAGCAGTGTCGGGTTGATCCTGGCGACCTCTGCGATGGCGTTCACCGTGCTCAAGTATGTTGGTGCCCTGTACCTGCTGTACCTGGGGGTCAAGATGTGGCGCACGCAGCGCTTCATCCCCGAGCTCACGGTGACCGCCACGCAACCCTGGCGTCGTTTTGTCGAGGCGCTGTCGATCCAGTTGCTCAACCCCAAAGCAGGATTTTTCTTCCTGGCGGTTTTCCCGCAGTTCATCCGTGCGCAGGACAGCTACTACAGCCAGTTCTTCATACTGGTGTCGTCCTACGCCCTGCTGGTGGTGCTGGTGCACACCGGCTATGCGCTGATGGCCAACGGCGCCAGGGGCTGGTTGTCGACCAACCGCGGCGCGCGGATTGTCGGCAAGCTTTCGGGCGTCACTTTCTTCTGTTTTGGCATGCTGATGGCGTCGGCCAGCAAATGAACCGTTTTGAATGTAACCAGGAGGCTGCATGGCCAGGAAGGCACTGGAATTCCTGCTGTCGGATGACGACCGCGCACATCTGAGGAAGACTGCCCGCTCCGGGCGAATGCCCTATCGTAGCGTTACCCGGGCCTCGATTCTGCTGTTGCTGGACAGTGGACTGACACCGAAGGAGGTCAGCTTGCGGCTGAACGTTACCGCGCCGGTGGTGTTCAAGTGGCGTAGTCGGTACCTGGCCAATGGTATCGACGGGCTCGAGGATCTGCCGCGTGGTGGGGTGGGTAGGGGATTGTCGCTGGTGGGGTGAGGGCGACTGAGCTTTGGTGAGTCAAATTGCTGATCTCAACGCGTTGCCTACCCTATTCATAGCCCATCAGTTCCGACGCCTGTTCGCGGGAGTTTTGGCAAGGAATGCCGGCTTCGATGCGGTTTGGGAAACGCCCTGCAAGGAAGGGTTAACTCCGATTTTTCGACCCGCAGCGCCCAAATGCCAGGCACAAAAAAAGACGCCCGAGGGCGTCTTCTTCTTTGGATTTGGTGGAGCCGGGGGGATTTGAACCCCCGTCCGCCAGTACTCCGCTGTCGGTACTACATGCTTAGCCGTGTCTACTGATTTAATCCGCAGCCGCCCGACGGGCAGGGTGCTTTGGATGAGTTGTGTAAGTTTTAGTCACTTCGCCCACAACGTGCTACGCGACGATCCTGTTCTGTATGACAATCATTTCGGGTTTACAGGCATCCCCTAGTGATTGCTGGAGCCGAAGCTACCAGAAGCAAAGGTCACTTACGCTGCGAGAGCGTAGGATTCCTCGCCGTAGGTTTCGTCATTGGCAACTATAGAAGTTGCAACAGTGGATTTACGAGTTCTGTTACCAACTCGGCATGCACCTAGAGTTTCGCTACCGGCGTCGAATCCTAATCGGCCCCGCACTAGCTCTTGGCTAACGCACCTTACGGCGCGTAGGACGGAGTATACGCCATTGCGCGGGCGACGTCGACAGCCGGTCCAGTCGCCCGCTTTCGGGCTCATGCGCCGCCGTTGCCACTACTGCCTTTCTCGGTTTTTTCCAGGCGCTCCAGCACTTTGCTGGTAATGGCGATGCACTCCTTGGTGTCGCCCGAGGCCTGGGCGGCCTTGGCTTTGTCGACGTGCTCGGTGATGGCCTTGTCCAGGCCTTCGGAAGTGGCGCCAGCGGTGGCCATGCTGTCGTCGATCTTTTGCAGGTTGGTGGTGCAGAGGTCATCGGCGGCGAACACCGGCGAAGCCAGCAGGGTGGCGGCCGCGAACAGGGCCGAAAGTGCGGTACCTTTCATGGGTGTCTCCTCTGGGGCCTCTGGAAGGTGGGCCTGTAAGGTGGACTGTGGGGGATTGGCGGGGGTTCAATCGGGATGGTGGCGGGGCGATATTGAGGTGGGGATGGCACCGGCGTTGCCGGTGTTCGCGGGTGAACCGGCTCCTACGGCGGGCTGTGTACAGCCACCGATGTGTGGGCACCACCAATCGGTGTAGGGGCGGGTTTACACGCGAATATGGTGGCGGCGGCAATAGTGAACGACGGGTAGAAATTGGCCAGCAGGGCCGGCCTCTTCGCGGGTAAACCCGCTCCTACGGGGGGGCTGTGTACAACCACCGATGTGTGTCCACCATCAATCTGTGTGTAGGAGCGGGTTTACCCGCGAATACGGTGGCGGCGGCAATAGTGAACGACGGGTAGAAATTGGCCAGCAGGGCCGGCCTCTTCGCGGGTGAACCCGCTCCTACACGACGGGCTGTGTACAACCACCGATGTGTGGGCACCAACAATCGGTGTAGGAGCGGGTTTACCCGCGAATGCGGTGGCGGCTGCGACGGTGGACGACGGGTAGAGATTGGCCAGCAGGGCCGGCCTCTTCGCGGGTAAACCCGCTCCTACACGACGGGCTGTGTCCAGTCACCAATGTGTGTCCACCTCCAACCCGCTCCTACACAGCGCTCCCCACCTATATCAACGCGTTAAAGGCTGCGTGGCCGGGTGACGCGGTCTACCAGGTAGACCAGGCCGTGGTAGTCGATGCCGCTGTGGCTCGACAGGCCAATCTCGCAGGTGCGGCTGGTGGAAATGCCTTCGCTGCAATACTGCACGGCGTCCTTCAGGCTGCGCAGCGAGTGGGCGTTCAACTCGGGGGTGGTAAAGCCTTTGTCACCGGCAAACCCGCAGCAATGAATGCCTTCCGGGATCACCACCTGTTTGCTGCAACGCCGCGCCAGTTCGATCAAGGCCTGGCTTTCGCCCAGGTGCTGGGTGCTGCAGGTTACGTGCACGGCTACCGGTTCGTCCTGGGGGGTGAACTCCAGTCGGTCGAGCAGGTGAGTGCGGATGAAGCGCACGGGGTCGTACAGGTCCAGCCGGGTGTCGCCCAGGTCCTGCACCAGGCGCAGGGTGCAGGGGCTGGTGTCGCAATAGATCGGGTCGAGGCCGCCGCGGCTGGCGTGCAGCAGGGCGGTGATCAGCTCCTGGCGTTTGTGTTCGGCCTGCTCGGGGTAGCCCTTGGAGGCGAACGGTTGGCCGCAGCACAGGCTGTCAGCGTTGTCGGGGAACACCACCTGGTAACCGGCCTTTTCCAGCAGGGCGCGGGTTTTGTCCAGCAGCGAGCTTTGTTCGCGGTCGGCATAGGCCGGGCCCATTACCCGTGAGACGCAGGCAGCCAGGTACACCACGCGGGGGCGGGCGTCGTTGCTGGTCGCGCCGAAGGCCAGGGGGCGCAGCGGTTGCGGCATGGCCGGGGTCCACTGTGGCAGGCGGCCTTTGCTGGCTTTGCTCAGCGAGGCGCTCAGGCGGCCCAGGCGCGGGGCGCCAAGCAGCTTGCGTGCGGTATTGGCGGCGGTCAGGGTCAGGCGCGCACCGCTTAGGGCGGTGTGGAAGTGCTCGGCTAGCCAGTCGGCGGTTTTAGCGTGGTCGGCGGCCTGGCTGCGCAGTTTCTTCACCAGCTCGCCGGTGTTGATGCCGACCGGGCAACGCTGGGCACACAGGCCGGTAGCGGCGCAGGTGTCGATGCCCTGGTACTGGTAGCTTTGCATCAGTGCGCGGGTGTCGATGCCGGCGCGTTGCTTGGCCTGGATGTCACGCCACATGACGATGCGCTGGCGCGGGCTGAGGGTCAGGCCCTTGGACGGGCACACCGGTTCGCAGAAGCCGCACTCGATGCACTTGTCGACGATTTCGTCGGCGGCAGGCAGCGGCTTGAGGTTTTTCAGGTGGATATCCGGGTCGTCGCTCAACACCACGTCGGGGTTGAGGATGCCGTTGGGGTCGAGCAGGCGCTTGAGCTTCCACATCAGCTGGTAGGCGTCGTGGCCCCACTCCAGCTCCACGAAAGGCGCCATGTTGCGCCCGGTGCCGTGCTCGGCCTTGAGCGAGCCGCCGAACTCCACCGCCACCAGTTGCGCCACGTCGTCCATGAACGCCTGGTAACGGGCGACTTCTTCGGCGCTGTTGAACCCCTGGGTAAAGACGAAGTGCAGGTTACCTTCCAGCGCGTGGCCGAAAATGATCGCTTCGTCATAGTGATGCTTGTCGAACAGCTGGATCAGGCGGTTGACGCCTTCGGCCAGTTGCTCGACGGGGAAGGTCACGTCTTCGATGATGACCGTGGTGCCGGTCTGGCGCACGGCGCCGACGGCGGGGAAGGTGTCCTTGCGGATTTTCCACAGCTGGTTGTACACGGCCGGGTCTTCGCTGAAGTCCACCTGTTGTTCCAGCGGGAAGTCGGCGATCGAGGCCATGATCTGCTGCAGTTGCTCGTGCAGCAGGCTCTGGCTGGCGGCGCGGGATTCGATCAGCAGGGCACAGGCATTGTCCGACAGGCCTTTTACCCACAGCGGCATGCCGGGCATGTTCTGCACCGAGCGCAGGCTGCGGCGGTCGAGCAGTTCCACGGCCGAGACCGGCTGCTGCTTGAGCACGGGTACCGCGCGGCAGCAGCTTTCGACGCTGGGGAACACCAGCAGGGCGCTGGCCTTGTGCGGGTGGTCGGGCACGGTGTCGTAGGTGACGGCGCTGATGAAGCCCAGGGTGCCTTCCGAGCCGACCAGCAGGTGCTGCAGAATGTCCAGCGGCTGGTCGTAGTCCACCAGTGCGTTCAGTGACAGGCCGGTGGTGTTCTTCAGCCTGTATTTGTGCCGGATGCGTTCGGCCAGCGCGGTGTTGGCGCGGGTTTCGCGGCCCAGGCGGGCCAGTGCTTCCAGCAGTTCGGCGTGGCTGCTTTCGAAGGCGGCGACGCTGGCCGGGTCTTCGCTGTCCAGGCGGGTGCCGTCGGCCAGCACCAGGCGCAGGCCCGCCAGGGTGTGGTAGGTGTTTTGCGCGGTGCCGCAGCACATGCCACTGGCGTTGTTGGCGACGATGCCGCCGATCTTGCAGGCGTTGATCGAGGCCGGGTCGGGGCCGATCTTGCGCCCGAAGGGGGCCAGCCAGGCGTTGGCCTGGGCGCCGATCACGCCGGGTTGCAGGCGAATCTGCTCACCCTGGCGACGGATTTCGCGGCCGTTCCAGTTATCGCCGAGCACGATCAGCACCGAGTCGCTGATGGCCTGGCCAGACAGGCTGGTGCCGGCAGCGCGGAAGGTGACCGGCACCCGCTCGCGCTGGGCCAGTTTGATCAGGCCGACCACTTCGTCCTCGGACTCGACGCGCACCACCAGCTTGGGGATCAAGCGGTAGAAGCTGGCGTCGGTGCCGAAGGCCAGGGTGGAGGTGGGGTCGTCGAAGCGGCGTTCGGCGGGGATCAGGCGCTCGGCATCACGCAGGAACGCGGCGGGCAGGCTCATGCAGTCTCCTCGCGGGGCTGTGGCGTCTGTGCGCTACATGCCCCGGGTCATTCAGGCGGTGGTTCTTGCAGGCGTTCAGGCGCCCAGTTCGCGTACCAGCGAGTCGCGGGTGATCTCGCTGATCGACTTGGCACCGGTCAGCACCATGGCCACGCGCATTTCCTTTTCGAACAGCTCAAGCAGGTTTTTCACGCCGGCCTGGCCATGCACGGCAAGGGCGTAGAGGAAGGCGCGGCCGATCAGTACGGTGTCGGCACCCAAGGCGATCATGCGCACCACGTCCAGGCCACTGCGAATGCCCGAGTCGGCCAGAATCTTCAGGTCGCCTTTGACCGCGTCGGCAATGGCCGGCAGGGCGCGGGCGCTGGACAGCACGCCGTCGAGCTGGCGGCCGCCGTGGTTGGACACCACGATGCCGTCGGCACCGAACTTGACCGCATCGCGGGCGTCATCGGCATCGAGAATGCCCTTGATGATCATCGGGCCGTCCCAGAACTCGCGGATCCACTCCAGGTCTTTCCAGGAAATGGACGGGTCGAAGTTGTTGCCCAGCCAGCCGATGTAGTCGGCAAGGCCGGTGGGGTTGCCACGGTATTTGGAGATGTTGCCCAAGTCATGCGGGCGGCCCATCACGCCCACGTCCCATGCCCACTCGGGGTGGGTCATGGCTTGCAGCACGCGGCGCAGCGGGCCGTTCTTGCCGCTCATGCCAGAGTGGGCGTCGCGGTAGCGAGCGCCGGGTACGGGCATGTCCACGGTGAACACCAGGGTCTTGACGCCGGCGGCCTTGGCCCGCTCCAGGGCATTACGCATGAAGCCGCGGTCCTTGAGCACATACAGCTGGAACCACATCGGCCGGTCGATGGCGGGCGCCACTTCTTCGATCGGGCACACCGACACGGTAGACATGGTGAACGGGATGCCGTGGGCGGCTGCCGCGCGCGCTGCCTGCACTTCACCGCGACGGGCGTACATGCCGGTGAGGCCGACCGGGGCCAGGGCCACCGGCATGCTCAGGGTTTCGTCGAACAGCTTGGTTTCCAGGCTGAGCTCGGACATGTTGTTCAGCACGCGCTGGCGCAGGGCGATGCCGGCCAGGTCCGACACGTTGTGGCGCAGGGTGTGCTCGGCGTAGGCGCCGCCGTCAGCGTAGTGGAACAGGAAGGGGGGCAGCTTGCGTTGGGCCGCGGCGCGATAGTCGGTAGAGGCAGAAATGATCATGGATTCTCGCAGCGTTGCTTGTGGGAGTGCCGGGCGCGCGATGGCGCCCGGCCCCTTTCACTTTAGTGATGGACCAGCATGCCGGTCAGCCAATAAGCCTGGACCAGGGTGATCAGGCCGACGATGGTGGCGAAGAACAGGCTGTGCTTGACGGTGAAGCGGAACAGGTCGGATTCCTTGCCGACCAGGCCGGTAGCGGCGCAGGCCACGGCGATCGATTGCGGCGAGATCATCTTGCCGGTTACGCCGCCGCTGGTGTTGGCCGCCACCAGCAGGGTGTCGTTGACCCCGATCTGGTGCGCGGTGGTGGCCTGCAGCGAGCCGAACAGGGCGTTGGACGAGGTGTCCGAGCCGGTCAGGAACACGCCCAGCCAGCCGAGGAACGGCGAGAAGAACGGGAACGCGGCGCCGGTACCGGCCAGCACCAGGGCCATGGTCGAGGACATGCCCGAGTAGTTGGTGACAAAGGCAAAAGCCAGCACCATGCCGATCGACAGAATCGGCCAGCGCAGTTCCCAGAAGGTTTCTTTGAAAGTGGTAAGACCAGTTTTGAAGTTGATCTTCAGCACCGCCATCGAGATCAGCGCCGAGAGGAAGATCGCGGTGCCGGTGGCGGAGATCGGGTCGAGCTTGAACACCGCCGGCATGGCGGTCGGCGCGGCAACGATCGGTGCGGTCTTGATCACCAGCTGGTCGAGGTACGGGATGGCGAAGTTGAACACGAAGTTGTACATCGCGCCGCCCGGAGCGAAAGCCGCCTTGAACGGCTTCAGGGTCCAGATGGTGACCAGCACGGTGAGGATCAGGAACGGCGACCAGGCCTTGAAGATCTCGCCAAAGCTGTACGGGCTAGGCTGGCTGCCGCTTGGCTGCACAACGGCTGCGCCGACACTGCCCTTGGCCTCGCTGAACGCACGCTTGGGCTGCCAGACTTTCAGGAACAGGGTGAGGCTGATCAGGCTGGCCAGAGCCGAGGTGATGTCTGGCAGTTCCGGGCCGATGAAGTTCGAGGTGAAGTACTGGGTGACGGCAAAGCTCAGGCCGGCGACCAGGGCGGCAGGCCAGGTTTCCTTCACGCCACGCAGGCCGTCCATCATGAACACCAGCCAGAACGGCACGAACAGCGACAGCAGCGGCAGCTGGCGGCCGGTCATGGCGCCGATGTGGAAGGCGTCGATACCGGTAACCTGGCCGGCCACGATGATCGGGATGCCCAGGGCGCCGAAGGCCACTGGCGCGGTGTTGGCGATCAGGCACAGGCCGGCAGCGTACAGCGGGTTGAAGCCCAGGCCCACCAGCAGTGCGGCAGTGATGGCCACCGGTGCGCCAAAGCCTGCCGCACCTTCGAGGAAGGCGCCGAAGCAGAAGCCGATCAACAGCACTTGCAGGCGCTGGTCGTCGGTAATCGACAGCACCGAGCTGCGGATCACCTCGAACTGGCCGCTCTTGACCGTGAGTTTGTACAAGAACACCGCGGCAACGATGATCCAGGCAATTGGCCAGAGGCCATAGAGGAAGCCGTAACCCGCGGCGGCGAGGGCCATGTCGACAGGCATCTGGAAGGCGAAGATCGCCACCAGGATCGACAGCGCGAGGGTGATGCTGCCCGCTACGTGGCCCTTGAGGCGGAACACGGCGAGGGCCAGGAAGAAGAACACGATAGGGATGACCGCCGCCAGTGCGGACAAGCCAAGACTACCAAGCGGGCTATAGAGTTGTTGCCAGGTTTGCATATGGGGTGGCCCCTAATTGTTGTTGGTCAGGCACTGGCATTGGATAATTGGTAAGACCAATTTACAATGGCTGGGCGCTAGGTTAAAAGCGCTGCCGTGGGTGTGTCAATTTGTCCCGTGCAAAACTTTGGTCGCGTGCCGATGAGCGGGCGTCTGATGTGCTCGGAAAATCGCGGCTTGATGGGTGTTTGCGTGGCCTGGATCGGCGAGAATAGACACCCCCTGAAATTTGCCGGGGGTTTGTGGAGAGCATGTGATGGTTTTTGATCAGGTACGCCAACGGCGCCTGTCCGACGACATTGTCGATCGGCTGGAAGGGATGATTCTGGAAGGCACGCTGACCTCGGGGCAGCGGCTGCCGGCCGAGCGCGTCCTGGCCGAACAGTTTGGTGTGTCCCGCCCGTCACTGCGTGAGGCGATCCAGAAGCTGGTGGCCAAGGGGCTGTTGGTCAGCCGTCAGGGCGGGGGTAATTTTGTGGCGGAGTCGTTGGGGTCCACCTTCAGCGACCCGTTGCTGCAGTTGCTCGAGCACAGTGCCGAAGCGCAGCGTGACCTGCTCGAATTCCGCCATACCCTGGAGGCGTCCTGCGCCTATTACGCTGCCCAGCGTGCCACCGAGCCGGACCGGGCACGGTTGAAGGCGGCCTTCGATGCGCTGCAGGACTGCTATGCCAGGGTCGATGAGGTGACCCGTGCCGAGGAGGGCGCGGCTGATGCGCGCTTTCACCTGGCGATCGCCGAGGCCAGCCATAACGCGGTGTTGCTGCACACCATCCGGGGGCTGTTCGACCTGCTCAAGCGCAACGTGGTGACCAACATCGGCGGCATGTACCAGCAGCGCACCGAAACCCGGGACATGCTGATCAGTCAGCACCGGGAACTGTACCTGGCGATTGTCGAGGGCAGGGCGGAGGATGCGCGAGAGGTGTCCAGCCGGCACATTTTGTATGTGCAGGAGGTGCTGCATGAGGCGCACGAAGAAGCGCAGCGGGTGGCGCGGGCGGAGCGGCGCAGCGGGCGCTGAGAGCACGCTCTTTGTGCTGTAACGCGGGGCCTGTGGGAGCGGCCTTGCGTCGCGAAAGGGTCGCAGAGCGACCCCAGGATCGGCGTCGATGCGCAGATTGCTGGGGCTGCTTCGCAGCCCTTTCGCGACACAAGGCCACTCCCACAGCGGCCAGGCAGGCTGGTTAGTCTTCCTTGCCCTTGTTCCGCACAGCCCGCTGCAGCTCGCGGTTGGAATCGCGTTCGCGCATGGTGTCGCGCTTGTCGAATTCCTTCTTGCCCTTGCCCAGTGCGATTTCGCACTTGATCAGGTGCTTGCTCCAGTACAGCGCCAAAGCCACACAGGTGTAGCCTTTTTGCGCCACGGCCGCTTCCACGCGCTCGAGCTCGCGCTTGTTCAGCAGCAGCTTGCGGGTGCGTGTAGGGTCGGCGATGACGTGGGTGCTGGCCGTGGTCAGCGGGGTGATGTGGCTGCCGAACAGCCAGGCCTCACCGTCCTTGAGCAGCACGTAGCTGTCAGTCAGGTGCGCCTTGCCGGCTCGCAGGCTTTTTACTTCCCAGCCGGACAGGACCAGCCCGGCCTCGAACTTGTGTTCGATGAAGTAATCGTGTCGCGCTTTCTTGTTTTGCGCGATGGTCCCGGTCGGATGTTTTTTTTGCTTAGCCATAGGGGCGGCATTATAGGCAAGTCCGCGCGTCGTCCGCTATGGGATTTCGGTGTGCTTGAGCCACTGGAATGAATACCGGACAATACAAACCCTGTCATACGCACAGAACCTGTTTTCGGCACGCTGCGAAGCGTCGCCACCCAGCCTTGGAAGTGACGCCTGGATGACTACCCATATTCAACGCTCCGCCCTGCTGCCATACCCCGCCCAGGCGCTTTACGATCTGGTCAACGATGTGGCCAGCTACCCTGAGTTTTTGCCGTGGTGCTCGGCCTCGACGGTGATCGAAACCAGCGATACACACATGCGTGCCAAGCTCGAAGTGGCCAAGGGTGGTATGAGCCAGCACTTCGTGACGCGTAACGTGCTGGTGCCGGGGCAGTCCATTGAGATGAACCTCGAAGAAGGGCCATTCACCCAGTTGCATGGTGTGTGGGTGTTCAAGGCGCTGGGTGAAAAAGCCTGCAAGATCAGCCTGGACCTTTCCTTCGATTACGCTGGGCCGATTGTGCGCGCAACGTTGGGCCCGCTGTTCAATCAGGCGGCCAACACACTGGTCGATGCGTTCTGCCAGCGCGCCAAGCAATTGAATGCCTGACGGATAAGGCGCAAACAAAAAGCCCGGACCAGGTCCGGGCTTTTTTGCATCTGCTGTTCCCGCTTAGCGGGTTTCCAGCGGTGCCGGGGTCGGGACCGGGGTGGTCTCGATGGTGTCGATCTCGCGCTGGATGGACTCTTCGGTCGAACCAGGCTTGGCCGGTTTTTCTTCAGGTTGCGCTGCCGGCTGTTCGGCCTGGCCTGGCTCGGTGGCTGGGCTGACGGTGGTGTCGCTGCTGCCGCCGAGGATTTCCTGATCGCGGCTTACGCCTGGCATGAAGTCGCCAGACAGGCTGACCAGTTGATCGCTTTCGTTGAAAAATACACTCATGCGTTCTTGCTGACGTTTACCGCCACCAGGCTGCAGGCTGTACAGGTAATCCCAACGATTAGTGTTGAAGGTGTCCTGAATCAGCGGGTTGCCCATGATAAACCTTACTTGCCGGCGGGTCATTCCCGGGCGTAATTGGTCTATCATGTCTTGCGTGACGACATTGCCCTGCTGGATGTCGATTTTGTAAACCCCGGGAAACGAGCAACCGGCGAGTGCGAGCAGTCCCACTAGGGTGAGGCTGGTTAGCAAGAGCTTGGTGTTTTGCATCGGTGGGCGACTTCCACTATCTTGGCTGGACAACGTAAACCCCGATCATACCCGTATTAAGAGAAGCTGCGAAGCAGCATCGGCGAGAAAGCTGACCATGGTTGAAAATAGCGAATTGCGCAAAGCCGGTCTCAAGGTGACCCTGCCTCGAGTCAAGATCCTTCAGATGCTCGACTCTACCGAGCAGCGTCACATGAGTGCAGAGGATGTCTACAAGGCGCTGATGGAGGCTGGCGAGGATGTAGGCCTGGCCACCGTCTATCGCGTGCTGACCCAGTTCGAGGCGGCGGGTCTGGTGGTTCGCCACAACTTCGACGGCGGTCATGCAGTGTTCGAGCTGGCTGATGGCGGTCACCACGACCACATGGTGAACGTAGATACCAGTGAAGTCATCGAATTCATGGACGCCGAAATCGAGAAGCGCCAGCGCGAAATCGTAGCCGAGCATGGCTTCGAGCTGGTGGACCACAATCTGGTCCTGTACGTGCGTAAGAAGAAGTAACGATTTTTCGTTATGGATAGCAAAGGCGACCTTCGGGTCGCCTTTGTGCTTTCTGGGGCTAAAAGATGTGTTGTCCGTGCCGGCCTCTTCGCGGGCGCGCCCGCTCCCACAGGTACACCTCAGGTTTCAGATCCTGTGATCACCCTGTGGGAGCGGGCGTGCCCGCGAATCGTCCTGGAAAAGAAGGGCTCAGGCCTTGCCGCTCACCACCATCTTGCGTGCATGGGCCAGGGATTCCTTGGTCAGGTCGATACCGCCGAGCATTCGCGCCACTTCTTCCACGCGCTCACGCTTGCCAAGGCTAGCCACGGCGGTGTGGGTGGTGTCGCTGTTGCGCACCTTGTGCACGAACAAATGGTGATGCCCCTGCGCCGCCACCTGCGGCAGGTGGGTCACGGTCAGTACCTGGCCGCGCTCGCCCAGGCGCCGCAGCAGTTGACCGACGATTTCTGCCGTTGGCCCGCCAATACCCACGTCGACTTCGTCGAACACCAGGGTAGGAATGCGCGAGGTCTGCGCGGTAATGACCTGGATCGCCAGGCTGATGCGCGACAGTTCGCCACCCGACGCCACCTTGGCCAGGGCCTTGAGCGGCTGGCCTGGGTTGGCACTGACCAGCAGTTCGATCTGCTCCAGGCCATGGGGTGACAGGTCTGCGCCTTCGTTGGGTGTCAGCTCTATGCAGAAGCGCCCGCCAGGCATGCCCAGGCGCTGGATTTCCTGCTCCACCGCGCCTGCCAGCTGCTGCGCCGCTTGCTGGCGCAGGCCGCTGAGTTCGCGCGCCTTCTCTTTATAGTGCTGGGCGTAGGCGGCAAGCTCTTCGCCCAGCCGCTCGATCGACTCGTCACTGGCGTTAAGGCCTTCCAGCTCCTCCATCAGTTGCTGTTGCAGGTGGGGCAGCTCGGTGGGGTGCACCCGGTGTTTGCGCGCCAGGGTGTAGATGGTGTCCAGGCGCTCTTCCAGGGCTTGCAGGCGCATCGGGTCGGCGTCGAAGTTGTCGAGGAAGCGGTTGAGTTCGCCCACGGCTTCCTCGACCTGAATCTGCGCGCTGGCGATCAGGTTGGCCGCTTCACTCAGTGCCTTGGGCGAGTTGGTGGCGGCACCCAGGCGGTTGAGGCTGGAGGTGAGGGCGCTGAGCACATTGCCCGAATCACTCTCGCTACACTGGTCGATGACCTGGCGGCAGATGCCGAACAGGGCTTCGGCGCTGGTCAGGTTCTTGTGTTCCTGCTCCAGCTGCTCCAGTTCGTGCTCGCCCAGGCCGAGGTTGTCCAGCTCTTCCAGCTGGTAACTGAGCAACTGGTGGCGGGCGCGCTGCTCGTCGCCCGAGTTGGACAGGCGCTCCAGCTCCAGGCGGGTCTGGTTCCAGCGCTTGGCTGCAAGCTGTACCTGGCGGGCCAGGTCGACGGCACCGGCATACTCGTCAAGCAGGCGACGGTGGGTGTCGGTCTTGAGCAGGGACTGGTGCTCGTGCTGGCTGTGGATATCGATCAGCAGTTCGCCCAGCGCCTTGAGGTCGCCGAGCGGGCAGGGCGTGCCGTTGATGTAGCCGCGGCTGCGGCCTTCGGCGGTGATCACCCGGCGCAAGATGCACAGGCCTTCGTTGTCCAGGTCGCGCTCGGCCAGCCAGGTATGCGCTTCGGGAATGTCCACCAGGTCGAAGGTGGCCAGGATGTCCGCCTTGTCGGTGCCGGGGCGCACCACGCCGCTGTCGGCACGGTCGCCCAGGGCAAGGCCGAGGGCGTCGAGCATGATCGATTTGCCGGCACCGGTCTCGCCGGTGATGACGGACATGCCACGGGCGATTTCGAGGTCGAGGTGCTCGACGATGGCGTAGTTGTGAATGGACAGGTGCACCAGCATGGGGGCGGCTCCCGGAAATCAGGTCTGGTTATTTATACAGTACTTTTTTCAGGCCTGCCAATGCCCCTTCGCAGATTCTGTTGCAGCCTCGAAAACCACCTTGCCCCTTGAACCTGGTTTTTCCGGCCCCATATAGCCGACATCCAAGGCGAGCCTGGCTCGCAGTCCACAAAATTGCGCAGGAGAGACCCCATGGCTGATGAGCAGCTGAACGAGAAAGACCTTAACGTGGAAGAAACCGGTGCAGGCAATGCAGCTGATACCCGTGTTCTGGAGCTCGAGGAACAGCTGGCCGCAGCCAAGGACCAGGCGCTGCGCGCCGTTGCCGACCTGCAGAACGTACGCCGTCGTGCCGAGCAGGATGTGGAGAAAGCCCACAAGTTCGCCCTGGAGAAGTTCTCCAGCGACTTGCTGCCGGTGATCGACAGCCTGGAACTGGCCCTGGCTCACTCCAGTGCCGACGATGAGCACGTCAAGCAGATCCGCGAAGGGGTCGAGCTGACCCTGAAGATGTTCCAGGACACCCTCAAGCGCTACAACCTTGAAGCTGTCGACCCGCACGGCCAGCCGTTCAACCCTGAGCACCACCAGGCCATGGCCATGCAGGAAAACGCCGAGGTCGAGCCAAACAGCGTGCTGAACGTGTTCCAGAAGGGCTACCTGCTGAACGGCCGCCTGCTGCGCCCCGCCATGGTGGTGGTCAGCAAGGCGCCGAGCGCGGCGCAACCCTCGATCAATGAAAAGGCTTGAAATCCTTCGGGGCATCCCCATCTAGGTGTCAAGCCTTCAAGTATTACCGCAGTTGGCCAAAGTAGTCGCTGCTACCAAATTCAAGTTTCGGGAGAGTTAACATGGGTAAAATCATCGGTATCGACCTGGGGACCACCAACTCGTGCGTCTCCATTCTGGAAAACGGTAACGTCAAAGTCATCGAAAACGCCGAAGGTGCGCGTACTACCCCTTCGATCGTGGCCTACGCCAACGATGGCGAAATCCTGGTCGGCCAGTCGGCCAAGCGCCAGGCTGTCACCAACCCGCACAACACCCTGTTCGCAGTGAAGCGCCTGATTGGCCGCCGCTTCGAAGAAGATGTCGTGCAGAAAGACATCAAGCTGGTGCCGTACAAGATCGTCAAGGCGAACAACGGTGACGCCTGGGTCGAGGCTGCTGGCAAGGAAATGGCTCCGCCGCAGATCAGCGCCGAAGTTCTGAAGAAAATGAAGAAGACCGCCGAAGACTACCTCGGCGAGCCAGTCACCGAAGCGGTCATCACCGTTCCGGCCTACTTCAACGACAGCCAGCGCCAGGCTACCAAAGACGCCGGCCGCATCGCTGGCCTGGACGTAAAACGCATCATCAACGAGCCGACTGCCGCTGCACTGGCTTACGGTATGGACAAGGCCAAGGGCGACCACACCGTCATCGTTTATGACCTGGGTGGTGGTACCTTCGACGTTTCGGTCATCGAAATCGCCGAAGTCGACGGTGAGCACCAGTTCGAAGTACTGGCTACCAACGGCGACACCTTCCTGGGTGGCGAAGACTTCGACATGCGCCTGATCGACTACCTTGTCGACGAGTTCAAGAAAGAGTCGGGCATGGACCTGAAGAACGATCCTCTGGCCCTGCAGCGCCTGAAAGAAGCCGCAGAAAAAGCCAAGATCGAGCTGTCGTCCGCTCAGTCGACCGACGTCAACCTGCCGTACATCACTGCAGATGCCACCGGTCCTAAGCACCTGAACGTGAAGATCTCCCGCGCCAAGCTGGAGTCGCTGGTCGAAGACCTGGTCAAGCGTACCATCGAGCCTTGCCGCATCGCCCTGAAAGACGCCGGCATCGACGCCAGCAAGATCGACGACGTGATCCTGGTCGGCGGTCAGACCCGCATGCCGCTGGTGCAGAAGGAAGTAGCCGACTTCTTCGGTAAAGAAGCGCGCAAGGACGTCAACCCGGACGAAGCCGTCGCCATGGGCGCTGCCATCCAGGGTGCGGTACTGGCCGGTGACGTGAAAGACGTCCTGCTGCTGGACGTAAGCCCGCTGACCCTGGGTATCGAAACCATGGGTGGCGTGATGACCGCGCTGATCGAGAAGAACACCACCATCCCGACCAAGAAGTCGCAGGTGTTCTCGACTGCCGACGACAACCAGAGCGCCGTGACCATTCACGTGCTGCAAGGTGAGCGTAAGCAGGCTGCGCAGAACAAGTCGCTGGGCAAGTTCGACCTGGCTGACATTCCGCCAGCACCGCGTGGCGTGCCGCAAATCGAAGTGACCTTCGACATCGACGCCAACGGCATCCTGCACGTAGGTGCGAAAGACAAGGCCACCGGCAAGACTCAGTCGATCGTGATCAAGGCCAACTCCGGCCTGTCGGACGAAGAGATCGAGCGCATGGTGCGTGACGCCGAGGCCAACGCCGAGGAAGACCGCAAGTTCGAAGAGCTGGCTGCTGCCCGTAACCAGGGTGACGCGCTGGTGCACTCGACCCGCAAGATGGTCGCTGATGCAGGTGACAAGGTTACCGCTGAAGAGAAAACCGCCATCGAGGCCGCCGTTGTTGCCCTGGAAGCCGCTGTCAAAGGCGACGACAAGGCTGCCATCGACGCCAAGGTTGAGGAGCTGTCCAAGGTCTCTGCCCCGGTTGCCCAGAAGATGTACGCCGAGCAGTCGGCTGAACAGCCTCAGGGTGGCGCGCAGCAGGCCGAGCCGGAAGCCAAGCACGATGACGTGGTTGACGCCGAGTTCGAAGAAGTGAAAGACAACAACAAGCAGTAATCCCTGCATGTTGTCGGCCAGTTCCCCGTCGTTTGCCGGGGAGCTGGTAGGATGTCGCCGCGCGGGGGCTTGCTCCCGCGTTGGCGTATCTGGAATTCGAGAATTTTTACAGCATCTGTCAGCGGCTCTTGAGGGTCGCGCGCGGGTGCTGATGGCGTGGCGCAGATGCCACACGCCCAACAAGGTGCAAATGACCTATGTCCAAGCGTGATTATTATGAGGTCCTGGGTGTCGAGCGCGGCGCCACTGAAGCGGACCTCAAGAAGGCTTACCGCCGTTTGGCGATGAAGTACCACCCGGACCGCAACCCGGGCGATAAAGAGTCGGAAGACAAGTTCAAGGAGGCCAACGAGGCCTACGAAGTGCTGTCGGACGCGAGCAAGCGTGCGGCCTTCGACCAGTATGGCCATGCGGGTGTCGACCCAAGCATGGGTGGCGGTGGTGCCGGCTTTGGTGGTGCCAACTTCTCCGACATCTTCGGTGATGTGTTCAGCGACTTCTTCGGCGGCGGTGGTCGCGGTGGCGGTCGAGGCGGTGCCCAGCGCGGCAGCGACCTGCGCTACACCCTGGAGCTGAACCTGGAAGAAGCGGTGCGTGGCACCACGGTCAGTATCCGCGTGCCCACCCTGGTCAACTGCCAGCCGTGCGACGGTTCCGGTGCCAAGAAGGGCTCGACCCCGTCGACCTGCCCGACCTGTGGCGGCATCGGCCAGGTGCGCATGCAGCAAGGCTTCTTCTCGGTGCAGCAGACCTGCCCGCGCTGCCATGGCCAAGGCAAGATCATTACCGACCCGTGCACTTCGTGCCATGGTGAAGGTCGTGTCGAGGAATACAAGACGCTGTCGGTCAAGGTGCCGGCAGGTGTCGATACCGGCGACCGCATCCGTCTGTCGGGTGAGGGCGAGGCTGGTACTCATGGTGGCCCGACTGGCGACCTGTACGTGGTGATCAGCGTGCGTGAGCACGAGATTTTCCAGCGCGACGGCAAGCATTTGTACTGTGAAGTGCCGATCAGCTACACCGATGCTGCCTTGGGTGGCGAGCTGGAAGTGCCGACCCTGGATGGTCGCGTGAAGCTGAAGATTCCGGAAGGCACCCAGACCGGTAAGCAGTTCCGTCTGCGTGGCAAGGGCGTTGCCCCGGTGCGTGGCGGTGGTGCGGGTGACCTGCTGTGCCGTGTGGCCGTAGAAACCCCGGTCAATCTCAGTCGCCGTCAGCGCGAGCTGCTCGAAGAGCTGCGTGATTCGCTGGAAGGTGACAGTTCCCACTCGCCCAAGGCCAGCGGCTGGTTCGATGGTGTGAAGCGCTTCTTCGGCGATCTCTGACAAGGAACAGGTTATGCGACGTATTGCAGTGATGGGCGCGGCGGGGCGGATGGGCAAAACCCTTATCGAAGCCGTGCAACAAACATCGGGCGCGGGGCTGACTGCGGCGATCGATCGCCCTGACAGCTCGTTGGTCGGGGCTGATGCCGGAGAGCTGGCGGCACTTGGCCGAATTGGCGTGCTGCTGTCCGACGACCTGGCCAAGGTTGCCGACGAGTTCGATGTACTGATCGACTTCACTCACCCCTCGGTGACCCTGAAGAACCTCGCGTTCTGCCGCAAACACGGCAAGGCGATGATCATCGGCACGACCGGTTTTACAGTCGAAGAGAAGCAGCTGTTGGCCGAAGCTGGCAAGGACATTCCAATCGTGTTCGCCGCCAACTTCAGCGTGGGTGTCAACCTTAGCCTCAAGCTGCTGGATATGGCTGCGCGGGTGCTGGGCGATGATGTCGATATCGAAATCATCGAGGCGCACCACCGGCACAAGGTCGATGCGCCATCGGGTACCGCACTGCGCATGGGTGAAGTGGTTGCCAATGCGCTGGGCCGTGATCTGCAGGAAGTGGCCGTATATGGCCGTGAAGGGCAGACCGGCGCGCGTGATCGCAAGACCATCGGTTTCGCTACCGTGCGTGCCGGCGATGTGGTGGGCGATCACACCGTGTTGTTCGCTGCCGAAGGCGAGCGCCTGGAAATCACCCACAAGGCTTCCAGCCGCATGACCTTCGCCAAGGGTGCCGTGCGTGCGGCGCTGTGGCTGGATGGGCGCGAGCCGGGGCTGTACGACATGCAGGATGTGCTTGAGCTGCGTTAAGCCGTGAGTGTGGTGTTGGCTTCTTCGCGGGCTTGCCCGCTCCCACAGGTGCGGCGTTGCTCTTGGGCTGGTGCGGTCCCTGTGGGAGCGGGCAAGCCCGCGAAGAAGCCAACACAGATGTCAGTCTGTCGCATTGATGTGTTTTAGAGACACATCCACGGTAGACCGAAAACACACTTTTCTGTAAGCTACAGCTTTAGTGTGTCCACTAAAAGCGCGCAGCGAATTGAATTCAGCACATGAAAGCGGGGTGACGTGTCCATACGTCACTCCGCTTTTTTGCAACCTGCGATCGCCCTTTCATGCTTGATTTACGGGAGGTCTTCTTGACAAAGCCAGCCATACTCGCCCTTGCCGACGGCAGTATTTTTCGCGGTGAAGCCATCGGTGCCGACGGTCAGACCGTTGGTGAGGTGGTATTCAACACCGCTATGACCGGCTACCAGGAAATCCTTACAGACCCTTCCTACGCGCAGCAAATCGTTACCCTGACCTACCCGCACATCGGCAACACCGGTACTACTCCGGAAGACGCCGAGTCGAACCGCGTCTGGTCCGCTGGCCTGGTCATCCGTGACCTGCCGCTGCTGGCCAGCAACTGGCGTAACACCCAGTCGCTGCCTGAGTACCTCAAGGCCAACAACGTCGTTGCCATCGCTGGCATCGACACCCGCCGCCTGACCCGTATCCTGCGTGAAAAAGGCGCCCAGAACGGTTGCATCCTGGCCGGTGACAACATCAGCGAAGAAGCCGCCATCGCCGCCGCCCGCAGCTTCCCAGGCCTGAAGGGCATGGACCTGGCCAAGGTAGTTTCCACCAAGGAACGCTACGAGTGGCGCTCCAGCGTGTGGGAGCTGAAAACCGACAGCCACCCGACCATCGACGCAGCCGACCTGCCTTACCATGTGGTCGCCTTCGACTATGGCGTCAAGCTGAACATCCTGCGCATGCTGGTTGCCCGTGGCTGCCGCGTGACCGTGGTGCCGGCCCAGACCCCTGCCAGCGAAGTGCTGGCACTCAACCCGGACGGCGTGTTCCTGTCCAACGGCCCTGGTGACCCTGAGCCGTGCGACTACGCGATCCAGGCGATCAAGGAAATCCTCGAAACCGAGATCCCGGTATTCGGCATCTGCCTCGGCCACCAGCTGCTGGCCCTGGCTTCCGGCGCCAAGACCGTGAAAATGGGCCACGGCCACCACGGTGCCAACCACCCGGTCCAGGACCTGGATACCGGTGTGGTCATGATCACCAGCCAGAACCACGGCTTCGCCGTTGACGAGGCGACCCTGCCGGGTAACGTTCGCGCCATTCACAAGTCGCTGTTCGACGGCACCCTGCAGGGTATCGAGCGTACCGACAAGAGCGCGTTCAGCTTCCAGGGCCACCCTGAAGCGAGCCCGGGCCCGACCGACGTCGCGCCTCTGTTCGATCGTTTCACCGATGCCATGGCCAAGCGCCGCTGAGCATCCTGCTTCAAGGCCCCGGGCCGGCACACGCCGCGCCCGGCAGCGCCTGACCCAGATTGTTCAAAGCGGCTTGCCGACTGACCCCGGATTTGAGTGACCACCATGCCAAAACGTACAGACATCAAAAGCATCCTGATTCTCGGCGCTGGCCCGATCGTGATCGGCCAGGCCTGCGAATTCGACTACTCCGGCGCGCAGGCCTGTAAAGCCCTGCGCGAGGAAGGTTTCCGCGTCATCCTGGTGAACTCCAACCCAGCCACCATCATGACCGACCCGGCCATGGCCGACGCCACCTACATTGAGCCGATCAAGTGGCAATCGGTGGCCAAGATCATCGAGAAAGAGCGCCCGGACGCCGTCCTGCCGACCATGGGTGGCCAGACCGCCCTGAACTGCGCCCTGGACCTGGAGCGCCACGGCGTTCTGGAGAAGTTCGGCGTAGAGATGATCGGTGCCAACGCTGACACCATCGACAAGGCCGAAGACCGTTCGCGCTTCGACAAGGCCATGAAGGACATCGGCCTGGAATGCCCGCGCTCTGGTATCGCCCACAGCATGGAAGAGGCCAATGCGGTCCTCGAGAAGCTTGGCTTCCCGTGCATCATTCGCCCGTCGTTCACCATGGGCGGCACCGGCGGCGGTATCGCTTACAACCGTGAAGAGTTCGAAGAAATCTGCACCCGTGGTCTGGACTTGTCGCCGACCAAAGAGCTGCTGATCGACGAATCGCTGATCGGCTGGAAGGAATACGAGATGGAGGTGGTCCGCGACAAGAAGGACAACTGCATCATCGTCTGCTCGATTGAGAACTTCGACCCGATGGGTGTGCACACCGGTGACTCGATCACTGTTGCCCCGGCACAGACCCTGACCGACAAGGAATACCAGATCATGCGCAACGCCTCGCTGGCGGTGCTGCGTGAAATCGGTGTGGAAACCGGCGGTTCCAACGTCCAGTTCGGCATTTGCCCGAACACCGGCCGCATGGTCGTCATCGAGATGAACCCGCGCGTATCGCGTTCGTCCGCCCTGGCCTCCAAGGCCACCGGCTTCCCGATCGCCAAGATCGCCGCCAAGCTGGCCATTGGTTACACCCTCGACGAGCTGCAGAACGACATCACTGGCGGTCGCACCCCAGCGTCCTTCGAGCCGTCGATCGACTACGTCGTCACCAAGCTGCCACGCTTCGCCTTCGAGAAATTCCCGAAAGCCGACGCCCGTCTGACCACCCAGATGAAATCCGTGGGTGAAGTCATGGCCATCGGCCGTACTTTCCAGGAGTCCCTGCAGAAAGCCCTGCGCGGCCTGGAAGTCGGCGCCTGCGGCCTCGACCCGAAAGTCGACCTGGCCAGCCCGGAAGCCGCCAGCATCCTCAAGCGCGAACTGACCGTGCCGGGTGCTGAGCGTATCTGGTATGTCGCCGATGCCATGCGTTCGGGCATGACCTGCGAAGAAATCTTCAATCTGACCGGCATCGACATGTGGTTCCTGGTGCAGATGGAAGACCTGATCAAAGAAGAAGAGAAGGTCAAGACCCTGGCCCTGTCGGCAATCGACAAGGACTACATGCTGCGCCTCAAGCGCAAGGGCTTCTCGGACCAGCGCCTGGCAGTACTGCTGGGTATCACCGACAAGAACCTGCGTCGCCACCGCCACAAGCTGGAAGTGTTCCCGGTGTACAAGCGCGTCGACACCTGCGCCGCCGAGTTCGCCACCGACACCGCCTACCTGTACTCCACCTACGAGGAAGAGTGCGAGGCCAATCCGTCGACCCGCGACAAGATCATGATCCTGGGTGGCGGCCCGAACCGTATCGGCCAAGGTATCGAGTTCGACTACTGCTGCGTGCACGCAGCCCTGGCGCTGCGTGAAGACGGTTACGAGACCATCATGGTCAACTGCAACCCGGAAACCGTCTCCACCGACTACGACACTTCCGACCGCCTGTACTTCGAGCCGTTGACCCTGGAAGACGTGCTGGAAGTCTGCCGCGTCGAGAAGCCGAAAGGTGTGATCGTTCACTACGGCGGTCAGACCCCGCTGAAGCTGGCCCGCGCTTTGGAAGAAGCTGGCGTGCCGATCATCGGTACCAGCCCTGACGCCATCGACCGCGCCGAAGACCGTGAGCGCTTCCAGCAGATGGTTCAGCGCCTGAGCCTGCTGCAGCCGCCAAACGCCACCGTGCGCAGCGAAGAAGAAGCCATCCGTGCTGCCGGCAGCATCGGCTACCCGCTGGTCGTGCGTCCGTCCTACGTACTGGGCGGCCGTGCCATGGAGATCGTCTACGAGCTGGACGAGCTCAAGCGCTACCTGCGTGAAGCGGTACAAGTGTCGAACGACAGCCCGGTACTGCTCGACCACTTCCTCAACTGCGCCATCGAGATGGACGTGGATGCGGTGTGCGACGGCACCGACGTGGTCATCGGCGCGATCATGCAGCACATCGAGCAGGCTGGCGTACACTCCGGCGACTCGGCGTGCTCGCTGCCACCTTACTCGCTGAGCAAGGAAGTGCAGGACGAAGTCCGCGTTCAGGTCAAGAAAATGGCGCTGGAGCTGGGCGTAGTCGGCCTGATGAACGTGCAGCTGGCCCTGCAGGGCGACAAGATCTACGTGATCGAAGTCAACCCGCGTGCCTCGCGTACCGTACCGTTCGTGTCCAAGTGCATCGGCACGTCCCTGGCGATGATCGCAGCCCGTGTCATGGCGGGTAAAACCCTGAAAGAGCTGGGCTTCACCCAGGAAATCATCCCGAACTTCTACAGCGTGAAGGAAGCCGTCTTCCCGTTCGCCAAGTTCCCAGGGGTTGACCCGATCCTCGGCCCTGAGATGAAATCGACCGGTGAAGTGATGGGTGTCGGTGACAGCTTCGGTGAAGCCTTCGCCAAAGCCCAGATGGGTGCCAGCGAAGTGCTGCCGACGGGCGGTACCGCGTTCATCAGCGTACGCGACGACGACAAGCCACAAGTGGCCGGCGTTGCCCGCGACCTGATCGCCCTGGGCTTCGAAGTGGTTGCCACTGCCGGCACCGCCAAGGTTATCGAGGCGGCTGGCCTGAAAGTGCGCCGTGTGAACAAAGTGACCGAAGGTCGCCCTCACGTGGTCGACATGATCAAGAACGACGAAGTGTCGCTGATCATCAATACCACCGAAGGTCGCCAGTCGATCGCCGACTCCTACTCGATTCGTCGCAATGCGCTGCAGCACAAGATTTACTGCACCACTACCATTGCGGCTGGTGAAGCCATCTGCGAAGCGCTGAAATTCGGTCCGGAAAAGACCGTTCGTCGCTTGCAGGATCTGCATGCAGGACTGAAAGCATGAGCATTACCAAATACCCGATGACCGTCCAGGGCGCTCGCGCCCTGGAAGAAGAGCACCTGTTCCTGAGCAAGACCGAGCGTCCGCGCCTGAGTCAGGCCATTGGTGAAGCGCGTGAGCTGGGTGACCTCAAGGAAAACGCCGAATACCATGCCGCCCGTGAGGAGCAGGGCATGGTCGAAGCGCGTATCCGTGATATCGAAGGCCGCCTGCAGAATTCGGTGGTCATCGATGTGACCACCATTCCTCACACCGGCAAGGTGATTTTCGGTACCACCGTGGTACTGGCCAACACCGAAACCGATGAAGAGGTGACCTACCAGATCGTTGGCGAGGATGAAGCTGACGTGAAGCAGGGCAAGCTGTCGAGCGGCGCACCCATTGCCCGTGCCATCATCGGCAAGGAAGAAGGTGATACTGTCGTCGTCAAGACGCCTAGTGGCACGGTCGAGTACGAGATTGTCGAAGTCAAGCACATCTGACCGACGCCTGCGGGCGCCATCCCTCGAGGGGATCCTCTGGCAACTGGCCCAGGTTTTCTGGGTCGGTGGCCTGTGGGTGTTCCATGTCGGGCTGGTGCCTGCGCTCAAGGTCAGTGGCCTGGCCCCGCTGCTGGTGCAGGATATCGCCGGGCAGATCGACCGCTGGTTGATCGGCGTGGCGTTGCTTGGCTTGTTGACCCAGCTGGCAGTGCTGGCGAGGGTGGACGGCCTGGCGGCATGGTGGCGGCAGTTCCGCGGCCAGATGCTGTTGCTCGGCTTCGGGGCCTGCGTGGGGTATTACACCTTGCGCTACGGTATTTCCGTGGGCGAGCGCTGGCAGATGTTCTGCTTCCTGGTGCTGGGCTTTTCCGGCATCGTGCTGGTGGCCCAGCCGGTACCGGTCAGGGCGCGTTCACCGCGCCACTGATCGGAGCTACCGTTACTTGTAACGGTGGATGTTGGACAGCTGCTTGTTCGGCTGTGGGTTCTTGCGGTAGATCAGGGCTTTCTTGCCGATGGTCTGCACCAGCTCGGCGCGGCCGGCCTTGCACAGCTCGGCGATGGTCTCGGCGCGTTCTTCGCGGTCTTCCGAGCGAATTTCGACCTTGATCAGCTCATGGTCGACCAGAGCGCGCTCCAGTTCGGCGATCACGCCTTCATTCAAACCGTTGCCAGCAACGATCAGGACCGGCTTCAGGTCATGACCAATGGACTTGTATTGCTTCTTCTGCTCGTTATTGAGCGGCATAATCTGACCCTTTCCGTCTGATTCTGTAAAATTGACCGGCATTTTACCCGAGGGCCACCGGCTCCGCCCAGTCAATCACGACGCATATCATCGAGGTGCCCCGTGGTACAACGTTCCAAAAGCAGCGCAAACTGGCTGCGAGAGCATTTCAACGACCCTTTTGTGAAGCAGGCGCAGAAGGATGGGTATCGCTCGCGTGCGAGCTACAAACTGCTGGAGATCCAGGAGAAGGACCGCCTTATCCGCCCAGGCATGAGCGTGATCGACCTCGGCGCGGCCCCTGGTGGCTGGTCTCAGGTGACCAGTCGTCTGATTGGTGGCCAGGGTCGCCTGATCGCTTCCGACATTCTGGAAATGGACTCGATCGCCGACGTGACCTTCATTCAGGGTGACTTCACCCACGACGAAGTGCTGCAGCGCATTCTCGAAGCGGTGGGCGATTCGCATGTAGACCTTGTGATTTCCGACATGGCCCCCAATATGAGTGGTACGCCCGCGGTGGACATTCCGCGTGCCATGTTCCTCTGCGAGCTGGCCCTCGATCTGGCGACCCGCGTACTCAAGCCCGGGGGCGACTTCCTGATCAAGATTTTCCAGGGCGAAGGTTTTGACGTGTACCTGAAGGACGTGCGCAGCAAGTTCGACAAGGTACAAATGCGCAAGCCATCGTCGTCACGGGACCGTTCCCGCGAGCAATACCTGTTGGGCAGGGGCTTCAAAGGGTAATGAAAGGTGTGAAGCGGGGTGGTCGATAGTTAATTCCAATCGGCCACTGCGTCAGGATCGTCCGAACTTCGTGTAGTCTAGCTTTCACAAAGGGTTACAGACGGTGCCTGCGGCTGCGTAGGTAATGTAGTAAGTTAGGGCGATGAATATCATGCGAGGCACGGCTGCGTCGTGCGCCGGCCTCAGAGGGTAGCTAATTGAACGACATGGCAAAGAATCTGATCCTGTGGTTGATCATCGCAGCTGTCCTGGTGACAGTGATGAACAACTTCTCCAGCCCTAACGAGCCGCAGACCCTCAACTACTCCGACTTCATCCAGCAGGTCAAGGATGGCAAGGTCGAGCGTGTGACCGTCGATGGCTACATCATTACCGGCAAGCGCACCGACGGCGACAACTTCAAGACTGTGCGCCCGGCCATTACCGACAATGGCCTGATCGGCGACCTGGTCGACAACCACGTGGTCGTCGAAGGCAAGCAGCCTGAGCAGCAGAGCATCTGGACGCAGTTGCTGGTGGCGAGCTTCCCGATCCTGGTGATCATTGCCGTGTTCATGTTCTTCATGCGCCAGATGCAAGGGGGCGCGGGCGGCAAGGGCGGGCCGATGAGCTTCGGCAAGAGCAAGGCACGCCTGTTGTCCGAAGACCAGGTCAAGACCACGCTGGCTGACGTTGCGGGCTGCGACGAGGCCAAGGAAGAGGTTGGTGAGCTGGTCGAGTTCCTGCGCGATCCGGGCAAGTTCCAGCGCCTGGGCGGCCGTATCCCGCGCGGTGTGCTGATGGTTGGCCCACCCGGTACCGGTAAGACCCTGCTGGCCAAGGCCATTGCGGGCGAAGCGAAAGTACCGTTCTTCACCATTTCCGGTTCGGACTTCGTGGAAATGTTCGTGGGTGTCGGTGCCAGCCGTGTGCGCGACATGTTCGAGCAGGCCAAGAAGCACGCCCCGTGCATCATCTTCATCGACGAGATCGACGCCGTTGGTCGCCATCGTGGCGCCGGCATGGGCGGCGGTCACGACGAGCGTGAGCAAACCCTCAACCAGTTGCTGGTGGAGATGGACGGCTTCGAGATGAACGATGGCATCATCGTCATCGCCGCCACCAACCGTCCGGATGTGCTCGACCCTGCGCTGCTGCGCCCCGGCCGCTTCGACCGCCAGGTGGTGGTGGGCCTGCCGGACATTCGTGGTCGCGAGCAGATCCTCAAGGTGCACATGCGCAAGGTGCCGATCGGCGAGAACGTCAACCCGGCGGTCATCGCGCGTGGTACCCCAGGCTTCTCCGGCGCCGACCTGGCCAACCTGGTCAACGAGGCTTCGCTGTTTGCCGCGCGTTCCAACAAGCGCCTGGTCGAAATGAAAGAGTTCGAGCTGGCCAAGGACAAGATCATGATGGGCGCTGAGCGCAAGACCATGGTCATGTCCGAAAAGGAAAAGAGAAACACTGCCTATCACGAGGCTGGCCACGCCATTGTCGGTCGCCTGGTGCCTGAGCACGACCCGGTCTACAAGGTTTCGATCATCCCGCGTGGTCGTGCCTTGGGTGTGACCATGTTCCTGCCGGAAGAAGACCGCTACAGCCTCTCCAAGCGTGCGCTGATCAGCCAGATCTGCTCGCTGTATGGCGGCCGTATCGCCGAGGAGATGACCTTGGGCTTCGATGGCGTGACCACTGGCGCGTCCAACGACATCATGCGCGCCAGCCAGCTCGCTCGTAACATGGTGACCAAATGGGGCCTGTCCGAGAAGCTCGGCCCGCTGATGTATGCAGAGGAAGAGGGCGAGGTGTTCCTCGGCCGCAGTGCCGGTAGCCAGCATGCCAGCGTGTCCGGCGAGACTGCCAAATTGATCGACTCCGAGGTGCGCAGCATCATCGATCAGTGCTATGCCACTGCCAAGCAGTTGCTGATCGACAACCGCGACAAGCTCGAGGCGATGACCGAAGCGCTGATGAAGTACGAGACCATCGATGCCGATCAGATTGACGACATCATGGCTGGGCGCACACCACGTGAGCCACGTGATTGGGACGATGACAAGCACTCGGGCACGCCTGCGGCCCAGGATGAGCGTCCGGAATCGCCAATCGGCGGCCCAGCGGCTGAACACTAAGGGCATCTATGAGCTCAGTGCAGTACCCCACCCGGTTGCCTTGCGGCAACCGGGTTCTTGATTTGTCGCATACCCATGTCATGGGTATTCTCAATATCACCCCCGATTCCTTCTCCGATGGCGGTCGTTTCAGTCAGCGCGACGAGGCCCTGCGCCACGCCGAAGCGATGGTTGCCGCCGGCGCAACGCTGATCGACATCGGTGGCGAGTCCACGCGCCCGGGTGCGCGTGCAGTCTCGGTGACCGAGGAGCTGGAGCGTGTGGCGCCAATGGTCGAGGCCATCAACAGTCGCCTCGACGTGGTCATTTCGGTCGATACCTCCACGCCTGCTGTCATGCGTGAAGCAGCACGCCTGGGTGCCGGGCTGATCAACGACGTGCGGGCCCTGGAGCGCGACGGCGCCCTGGACGCTGCGGCGGATACCGGTCTGCCGGTGTGCCTCATGCACATGCGTGGCGAGCCAGGCAACATGCAGGACGATCCGCAGTACCAGGACGTGACCGCCGACGTCACCCGTTATCTTGAACAGCGGATGGCCGCCTGCGCAGCAGCGGGCATCGACGCTGATAGAATCATCCTTGACCCGGGCTTCGGTTTCGCCAAGACACTGGCGCACAATCTGAGCCTGTTCAAGCACATGGAAGCGCTCTATCGCCTTGGGCGCCCACTGCTGGTGGGCGTTTCACGAAAGAGCATGATCGGCCTGACGCTGGAACGTCCGGTCGGCGAGCGCTTGTACGGCAGCCTTGCGCTGGCGGCGTTGGCCATGACCAAAGGGGCGAGCATCCTTCGGGTACATGACGTGGCCGAAACCGTTGATGTGGTACGCATGATCGCTGCGGTGCAAAACGCCGAATAAGAACATTGGAGTCCCTATGAGCAGAAAATACTTTGGTACCGACGGCATTCGTGGCCGCGTCGGCGAATACCCGATCACGCCTGACTTCATGCTGAAGCTTGGCTGGGCGGCCGGCATGGCCTTCCGCAAGCAAGGCCATTGCCGCGTACTGGTGGGCAAGGACACGCGCATCTCCGGCTACATGTTCGAGTCCGCACTCGAAGCCGGCCTGTCCGCGGCAGGTGCCGATGTGATGCTGCTCGGGCCGATGCCGACACCGGCCATCGCTTACCTCACGCGTACCTTCCACGCCGAAGCCGGCATCGTCATCAGTGCCTCGCACAACCCGCACGATGACAACGGCATCAAGTTCTTCTCGGGCCAGGGCACCAAGCTGCCGGACGAGGTCGAGCTGATGATCGAAGAGCTGCTCGACCAACCGATGACCGTTGTCGAGTCGGGCAAGCTGGGCAAGGTTTCGCGTATCAACGATGCCGCCGGCCGCTACATCGAATTCTGCAAGAGCAGCGTGCCGAGCAGCACCAGCTTCGACGGCCTCAAGCTGGTGGTCGACTGCGCCCATGGTGCTACCTACAAGGTTGCGCCCAGCGTATTCCGTGAGCTGGGTGCCGACGTGACCGTGCTGCATGCGCAACCGGACGGCCTGAACATCAACGAAGGTTGCGGCTCGACACACATCGAATCGCTGCAGGCCGCTGTACTGGTCGGGCATGCCGATCTCGGCATTGCCTTTGACGGTGACGGCGATCGCGTGCTGATGGTCGACCACACGGGCGCCATCGTCGACGGTGACGAGCTGCTGTTCATCATCGCTCGCGACCTGCAGGAGCATGGCAAGCTGCAAGGCGGGGTGGTCGGTACGCTGATGAGTAACCTGGGCCTGGAGCTGGCGCTCAAGGACCTGGACATCCCGTTTGTGCGGGCCAAGGTCGGCGACCGTTACGTCATGGCCGAGCTGTTGGAGCGTGAATGGCTGGTCGGCGGTGAAAACTCCGGTCACGTCGTGTGCTGCAACCACACCACAACGGGCGATGCGATCATTGCCGCGCTGCAGGTGCTGATGGCGCTCAAGCGCCGGGGCGAAACCCTGGCCCAGGCCCGTCAGGCCCTGCGCAAGTGCCCGCAGGTGCTGATCAATGTGCGCTTTGGCGCCAGCAAGGTCGACCCGCTGGAGCACCCCGCCGTCAAGGAAGCCAGTGCCAAGGTTACCGAAGCGCTGGCGGGGCGGGGTCGTGTGCTGTTGCGCAAGTCCGGTACCGAGCCGTTGGTGCGGGTCATGGTTGAGGGCGAGGACGAAAGCCAGGTGCGGGCCCATGCTGAAGCGCTGGCCAAACTGGTCGGCGAAGTTTGTGTCTGAAGGCGCTTGCCAGCGCAGATCTGGTTGGGTAAGATCTGCGCCCACTTTGACCGACGAGGTAAAGCATGCGTCGCCCTATGGTAGCTGGTAACTGGAAAATGCACGGTACCCGCGCTAGCGTCGCTGAGCTGACCAAAGGCTTGAGTAATCTCGCCTTGCCGAGCGAAGTGGAAGTCGCCGTATTTCCACCGGCCTTGTTCATCAATCAGGTGATTGATGGCCTGGCAGGTAAAGAAATTACTGTCGGCGCACAGAATTCTGCTGTACAACCCGAACAGGGTGCGCTGACCGGGGAAGTTGCTCCCGAGCAGCTGGTTGAAGCAGGTTGCAAGTTGGTGTTGATTGGCCATTCGGAGCGTCGCCAGATTATTGGTGAAACCGACGAAGTGCTCAATCGCAAGTTTGCAGCAGCCCAGGCCAAAGGCTTGAAGCCAGTGCTTTGCATAGGGGAAACCCTTGAGGAGCGCGAGGCTGGCAAGACGCTCGAAGTTGTCGGGCGTCAACTAAGCAGTATCATCGAAGCATTCGGTGTTAAGGCTTTTGCCGATGCAGTAATTGCCTATGAGCCTGTATGGGCCATCGGTACAGGCCTTACGGCCACGCCACAGCAGGCCCAGGATGTGCACGCCGCCATCCGCGGCCAGTTGGCGGCAGAAGATGCTGAAGTGGCTGCGAAGGTGCAGTTGCTATACGGCGGCAGCGTGAAGGCGGCCAATGCGGCCGAACTGTTCGGCATGCCGGATATCGATGGGGGTCTCATTGGTGGGGCTTCCCTGAACGCAGACGAATTCGGTGCAATTTGTCGCGCCGCAGGAAACTGAACAAATGCTGGAAACAGTCATCGTTGTTTTTCATCTGTTGGCAGCGCTGTCGCTTGTAGTGCTGGTTCTGTTGCAACAGGGTAAAGGTGCTGAAGCAGGTGCATCTTTCGGCGCGGGGGCCTCAAACACCGTGTTCGGGAGCCAAGGCTCTGCAACGTTCCTAAGTAAATTAACTGCTATACTCGCTGCCACTTTCTTTTTGACAGCACTTGGGTTAGGATACTTCGCGAAGCAACAAGCTCACCAGCTTAGCCAAGCAGGTCTTCCAGATCCAGCAGTGCTAGAAGTGAAAGAGCCGCAAAAACCGGCAGTTAATGATGATGTACCGGTGCTCCAACAGCAGAAGAGCGAAACCACCAATAATACGGGTGATGTACCTCCTCCGGCTCAAGAGCAGAAGTAACGGGTTTCAAGTAGTAGTATTGCCGAGGTGGTGGAATTGGTAGACACGCAACCTTGAGGTGGTTGTGCCCATAGGGTGTAGGGGTTCGAGTCCCCTTCTCGGTACCAATTAAAGCTTGAGAGCCCGCTTTAGCGGGCTTTCTTGTAGGTGAATGTTTGGATTTGACCCTCAACAGGGTTCGGTCTTATACTTTTGCCCCAGCTTTGTCGCGGGGTGGAGCAGCTTGGTAGCTCGTCGGGCTCATAACCCGAAGGTCGTTGGTTCAAATCCAGCCCCCGCAACCAGCTTCAGCGGAGCCCCTTTTCAGGGGCTTTTTGCTAACCGAACAGTTTCGGCGTCGTTGTCCTACGGCGCTTTCAGGGATGGGCGCTTCGCCCATTTTTTATTTGCACAGCATGCACGAGGGGGTTCAGGTGTCGAGCAAGCTAGAACAGTTGCAGGCCTTGTTGGCCCCGGTTGTCGAGGGTCTGGGCTATCAGTGCTGGGGGATCGAATACGTTTCCCAGGGTAAGCATTCGGTACTGCGCATCTACATCGACAAGGAAGGCGGTATTCTGGTGGACGACTGCGAAGCAGTCAGCCGTCAGGCCAGCGCAATCCTCGATGTGGAAGATCCAATCAGCAGTGAGTACACCCTCGAGGTGTCTTCTCCAGGCATGGATCGCCCACTGTTCACGCTGGAACAGTTTGCCTCGCATGCCGGCGAACAAGTGAAGATCAAGCTGCGCTCACCCTTCGAGGGTCGTCGTAACTTCCAGGGCCTTCTCCGCGGTGTGGAGGAGCAGGATGTGGTGGTCCAGGTGGACAACCAGGAGTTCCTGTTACCGATCGACTCGATCGACAAGGCCAATATTATTCCCAGTTTTGACTGAGACGTGCCGGGCCCGGCGGACTATCCGGGCCCAATGGCTTGCGCAAGGCGAGGCGTACGATGAGCAAAGAAGTACTGCTGGTTGTTGAATCGGTATCCAACGAAAAAGGTGTACCGCCCGGCGTCATTTTCGAAGCGCTGGAAGTGGCCCTGGCCACTGCAACCAAAAAACGTTTTGAAGACGAAGTCGACCTACGTGTGGAAATCAACCGCCACACCGGTAGCTACGAGACTTTCCGTCGCTGGACCGTGGTCGACGAAGCCGATCTTGATGATCCGGCGATCGAGACCTGGCTGGACAAGATCAAGGACACCCACCCTGAAGCCAAGGTCGGTGACGTGATCGAAGAGAAGATCGAGTCCATCGAGTTCGGTCGTATTGCCGCCCAGACCGCCAAGCAGGTCATCGTGCAGAAGGTCCGTGAGGCCGAGCGTGCCCAGGTGGTCGATGCCTACCGTGAGCGCGTTGGCGAGATCATCTCCGGTACCGTAAAAAAGGTTACCCGCGACAACGTCATCGTTGACCTGGGCAACAACGCCGAGGCCTTGCTGGCTCGCGAAGACATCATTCCGCGCGAAACCTTCCGTGTTGGCGTGCGCCTGCGTGCGCTGCTCAAGGAAATTCGCACCGAAAACCGTGGCCCACAGCTGATTCTGTCGCGCACCGCGCCGCAGATGCTGATCGAGCTTTTCCGCATTGAAGTGCCGGAAATTGCCGAGGGCCTCATCGAAGTCATGGCTGCTTCCCGTGATCCGGGTTCGCGAGCCAAGATTGCCGTCCGCTCCAAGGACAAGCGTATCGATCCGCAAGGTGCCTGTATCGGCATGCGTGGTTCGCGCGTCCAGGCCGTATCCGGGGAGCTGGGTGGTGAGCGTGTGGATATCGTCCTGTGGGACGATAACCCGGCGCAGTTCGTCATCAACGCCATGTCGCCGGCTGAAGTCGCGGCGATCATCGTTGATGAAGATGCCCATGCCATGGACATCGCCGTCGCCGAGGACAACCTGGCCCAGGCCATTGGCCGTGGCGGTCAGAACGTTCGCCTGGCCAGTCAGTTGACCGGCTGGACCCTGAACGTGATGACCGAGAAGGACATCCAGGCCAAGCAACAGGCCGAAACCGGTGACATCCTGCGCAATTTCATCGAGGAACTGGAAGTCGACGAGGAGCTGGCCCAAGTGCTGGTCGACGAAGGCTTCACCAGCCTTGAAGAAATTGCCTACGTACCGTTGGAAGAAATGCTCAACATCGATGGCTTTGACGAAGACATCGTCAATGAGCTCCGCGCTCGAGCCAAGGACCGTTTGTTGACCAAGGCCATCGCTACCGAAGAAAAACTGGCAGACGCCCACCCGGCCGAAGACCTGCTCTCCCTTGAGGGCATGGACAAAGACCTGGCGGCTGAACTGGCGGTGCGCGGCGTGGTTAACCGCGAAGACCTGGCCGAGCAGTCGATCGACGATCTGCTCGACATCGACGGCATCGACGAAGAGCGTGCCGGCAAGTTGATCATGGCCGCCCGAGCCCACTGGTTCGAGTAATTAGGCGCGGCCTGAGGAGAGAAGTGCATGACGCAAGTCACGGTGAAAGAACTGGCCCAAGAGGTCGAGGCACCGGTAGAGCGCCTGCTGCAGCAGATGCGTGAGGCAGGTCTGCCGCACACCGACGCCGGTCAGGTAGTGACCGACAATGAGAAGCAGACCCTGCTGACTCATTTGAAAAGCAGCCACAAAAGCAAGGCGGAAGAGCCGCGCAAGATTACCTTGCAGCGCAAAACCACCAGCACCCTGCGTGTCGCCGGTAGCAAAAGCATCAGCGTAGAAGTACGCAAGAAGAAAGTTTTCGTGCAGCGCAGCCCTGAAGAAATCCAGGCTGAGCAGAAGCGTGAGCTGGATGAGCGCCGTGCGGCTGAAAATGCCGCTCGCGACAAGGTCGAGGCCGAAGTTCGCCAGCGCAACGAAGAGCAGGCTCGCCGTCAGGCGGCCGGCTCCACTGCAGCCGCTCCAGCGCCTGCTGCCAAGCCAGAGCCGGCTCCTGCCGCTGCTCCGGCCCCGGTAGTCGCAGACGCTCCGGCCTCTGAAGACGCCGCAGCCCGTGCTGCCGAGCGCAAGAAAGACGAGACCCGTCGCAACGAAAGCCGTACCCGTGATGACGACCGTCGTCGTGGCGAGGCGCCTCGTGTGTCGATCAAGGTCAAGGTCAAGGAGAAGGAAAAGGCGCCGACTCCGCGTGCTGCTCCGCGCACTACCGACGAAGAGAGCGATGGCGCTCGTCGTGGTCGTGGTGGCAAGAGCAAGCTGAAAAAGCGTAATCAGCACGGCTTCCAGAACCCGACCGGCCCCGTCATCCGTGACGTGACCATCGGCGAGACCATCACCGTCTCCGAGCTGGCCAACCAGATGTCCGTCAAGGGCGCTGAAGTGGTCAAGTTCATGTTCAAGATGGGGACCCCGGTCACCATCAACCAGGTGCTCGATCAGGAAACCGCTCAGCTGATCGCCGAAGAGCTGGGCCACAAGGTCACGCTGGTCAGCGACACCGCCCTGGAAGACTCCCTGGCCGAATCGCTGAAGTTCGAAGGCCAGACCGAGTCGCGTGCGCCGGTGGTTACCGTCATGGGTCACGTTGACCATGGTAAGACCTCGCTGCTCGACTACATCCGTCGTGCCAAGGTTGCCGCTGGCGAAGCCGGTGGTATCACCCAGCACATCGGTGCCTACCACGTGGAAACCGACCGCGGCATGGTCACCTTCCTCGATACCCCAGGCCACGCTGCGTTTACCCAGATGCGTGCCCGTGGTGCCAAGGCGACCGACATCGTCATCCTGGTGGTGGCGGCGGACGACGGTGTGATGCCACAAACCCGCGAAGCCGTTCAGCATGCCAAGGCAGCCGGTGTTCCGCTGGTCGTTGCGGTGAACAAGATCGACAAGCCAGGTGCTGACCTCGATCGCATCCGTAACGAGCTGTCCGTCGAAGGCGTTACCTCCGAGGACTGGGGTGGTGACACGCCGTTCGTCAAGGTTTCGGCGAAGATGGGTACCGGTGTCGACGAGCTGCTCGAAGCCGTTCTGCTGCAGGCCGAGATCCTCGAACTGACCGCTACCCCAACCGCGCCAGGTCGTGGTGTGGTCGTCGAATCGCGCCTGGACAAGGGCCGTGGCCCGGTGGCGACCATCCTGGTTCAGGACGGTACCCTGCGTCAGGGCGACATGGTCCTGTGCGGTTCCAACTATGGCCGCGTTCGCGCCATGCTCGACGAGAACGGCAAGCCTGTGAAGGAAGCTGGCCCGTCGATCCCGGTCGAAATCCTCGGCCTGGACGGTACTCCGGAAGCCGGTGACGAGCTGTCCGTGGTTGCCGACGAGAAGAAAGCCCGTGAAGTTGCCCTGTTCCGTCAAGGCAAGTATCGCGAGGTCAAGCTGGCCCGTGCTCACGCCGGCAAGCTGGAAAACATCTTCGAGACCATGGGTCAGGAAGAGAAGAAAACCCTCAACATCGTTCTCAAGACCGATGTGCGTGGTTCTCTGGAAGCGCTGCAGGGTTCGCTCGGCGGCCTGGGCAACGACGAAGTGCAAGTACGCGTGATAGGTGGTGGCGTCGGTGGTATCACCGAGAGCGACGCCAACCTGGCGCTGGCTTCGAATGCTGTACTGTTCGGCTTCAACGTGCGTGCCGATGCCGGTGCGCGCAAGATCGTCGAGCAGGAAGGTCTGGATATGCGTTATTACAACGTGATCTACGACATCATCGAAGACGTCAAGAAGGCCCTGACCGGCATGCTCGGCAGCGATGTTCGCGAGAACATCCTGGGTGTCGCCGAAGTACGTGACGTGTTCCGTTCGCCGAAGTTCGGCGCCATCGCTGGCTGTATGGTCATCGAGGGTACCGTGTACCGCAACCGTCCGATTCGCGTACTGCGTGATGACGTTGTGATCTTCGAAGGCGAACTGGAATCGCTGCGTCGCTTCAAGGACGATGCTTCCGAAGTCCGTTCGGGCATGGAGTGCGGTATTGGCGTCAAGAGCTACAACGACGTCAAGGTCGGCGACAAGATCGAAGTCTTCGAGAAAGTCCAGGTGGCTCGTACCCTTTAAGGGCGAGCGAGCCGCAAGCGCCTGCTACAGGGCGGCTTGCGGTACCTCTTCAGGTAGCGCCCGGTCAGGCATTCGTCTGTCCGGGCGTTTGCCGCTTTAAGTTACAGGTAGCAAGAATGGCCAAAGAATATAGCCGTACCCAACGTATTGGCGATCAGATGCAGCGCGAGCTGGCCGAGCTGATCCGTCGCGAAGTCAAGGACCCGCGTGTCGGTCTGGTGACTATCACCGCCGTGGACGTGAGCCGTGACCTGGGCCATGCCAAGGTGTTCATCACCGTCATGGGCGAGGAAACCCCGGATGCTGTGCAGCAATCGCTCAAGGCATTGAATAGCGCTGCCAGCTTCCTGCGTCTGCACCTGGGGCGTTCGATGCAACTGCGCAGCGTGCCGCAGCTGCACTTCCATTTCGATGAAAGTGTCAGCCGTGGTGTGCACCTGTCGGCGCTGATCGAGCGTGCAGTGGCCGAAGACCGCCTGCACAAGGATGCCGACGAGTCGGACACCAAGGAGTAAGCGGTGGCCCAGGTCAAACGTATCCGCCGCAATGTCAGCGGCATCATCCTGCTCGACAAGCCGCTGGGCTTCACGTCCAATGCCGCCTTGCAGAAAGTGCGTTGGCTGCTGAACGCGGAAAAGGCCGGCCATACCGGTAGCCTCGACCCACTGGCAACCGGCGTGTTGCCGCTGTGCTTCGGTGAAGCGACCAAGTTTTCGCAGTACTTGCTGGATTCCGACAAGGGCTACGAAACCGTCATGCAGATGGGGCAGACTACCAACACCGGCGATGCCGAGGGTGAGGTGCTGCAGACCCGCGACGTGACCGTTGGTCGCGCCGACATCGAAGCACTGCTGCCACGTTTTCGCGGCCCGATCAGCCAGATACCGCCTATGTACTCGGCGCTCAAGCGTGACGGCCAGCCGTTGTACAAGCTGGCACGTGCAGGAGAGGTAGTGGAGCGCGAGGCGCGTTCTGTTACTATTAACCGCTTGGAGTTGCTCGAGTGCGAAGGCACCCGTGCCCGGCTGAGCGTAGGATGCAGCAAAGGCACCTATATCCGCACGCTGGTGGAGGATATCGGTGAAGCCCTTGGTTGCGGCGCCTATGTCGCCGAGCTGCGCAGGACCCAGGCAGGGCCCTTTGCGCTGGCACAGACGGTCACCCTCGAGGAACTCGAACAGGCCCATGCCGAAGGTGGCAACGAAGCGCTCGACCGCTTCCTGATGCCATCGGACAGCGGGCTGCAGGACTGGCCGTTGGTCAGCCTGTCGGAACACAGTGCGTTCTACTGGCTGCATGGCCAGGCGGTACGCGCGCCGGACGCGCCACAATTTGGCATGGTTCGGGTACAGGATCACAATGCACGCTTCATCGGTATCGGTGAAGTGAGCGAAGACGGGCGCATTGCGCCGCGTCGGCTAATTCGGTCGGAATGACCGAAACCGCGGGGTCAGGCAGTTGCCGAGCCCCACGGCATCAAGGGTGGCTGTCAGTAGGCACGGTCACACCTTTTTTATTAATACAGGGATTTGTCCCTGGCCTATTGGACCCCGCATGCGGGATCCGTTATCAGGAGAAGCCAAATGGCCCTCAGCGTTGAAGAAAAAGCTCAGATCGTTGCCGAATATCAGCAAGCCGCCGGCGATACCGGTAGCCCGGAAGTGCAGGTTGCTCTGCTGACCGCCAACATCAACAAGCTGCAAGGCCACTTCAAGGCCAACGACAAAGACCACCACTCCCGTCGTGGTCTGATCCGTATGGTCAACCAGCGTCGTAAGCTGCTGGATTACCTGAAGGGCAAAGACACCACTCGTTACAGCGCCCTGATCGGTCGCCTGGGCCTGCGTCGCTAATAGCGGCCTGGTCAGTGGTGTGCGTGGGGTGTCGCAGGCTTCGGCAGGGCTGTTTTGCAGCGCTGCCGTTGGGCACTTCACGCGTATCTCCGAGGTTGGCAGCCTGGCAATGCTGAGCGGTTTTTCCGCTTGGTGCCAGGCTCCCAGCCTCGTGTTGTATCTGGACGGTCAATGGGGCCGATTCCCCGTTCTGCCCAAGAATTCGCAAGAAACCAGTTCCCCCAAGAGCCACTGAAAAAGGTAGGAAACCGTGAACCCGGTAATCAAGACTTTCCAGTTCGGTCAATCGACCGTCACTCTCGAAACGGGCCGTATTGCCCGTCAGGCAACCGGCGCCGTGCTGGTTACCGTCGACAACGACGTCACCGTGCTGGTGACTGTGGTAGGTGCCAAACAGGCTGATCCAGGCAAGGGTTTCTTCCCGCTGTCGGTTCACTACCAGGAAAAGACCTACGCCGCTGGCAAGATCCCAGGTGGCTTCTTCAAGCGTGAAGGCCGTCCTTCCGAGAAAGAGACGCTGACCTCTCGCCTGATCGACCGTCCGATCCGTCCGCTGTTCCCGGAAGGCTTCATGAACGAAGTGCAGGTCGTCTGCACCGTGGTTTCCACCAGCAAGAAGACCGACCCGGACATCGCTGCGATGATCGGTACCTCGGCTGCCCTGGCCATTTCCGGTATTCCGTTCGAAGGCCCGATCGGCGCTGCCCGCGTTGCCTTCCACGAAAGCACTGGCTACCTGCTGAACCCGACCTATGAGCAACTGGCTGCCTCGAGCCTGGACATGGTCGTTGCCGGTACCTCCGACGCTGTCCTGATGGTTGAATCGGAAGCTCAAGAGCTGACTGAAGACCAGATGCTGGGTGCCGTACTTTTCGCCCACGACGAATTCCAGGCTGTTATCCAGGCTGTCAAAGAGCTGGCTGCCGAAGCTGGCAAGCCGACTTGGGACTGGAAACCTGCCGTTGCCAACACCGAGCTGTTCAATGCTATCCGCGCCGAGTTCGGCGAAGCGGTTTCGCAGGGTTACACCATCACCGTCAAGGCCGACCGCTACGCGCGTCTGGGCGAGCTGCGTGACCAGGCGGTTGCCAAGTTCTCCGGTGAAGAAGGCCAGCCTTCGGCTTCCGAAGTAAAAGACATCTTCGGCGAAATCGAATACCGCACCGTTCGCGAAAACATCGTCAACGGCAAGCCACGTATCGACGGCCGCGACACCAAGACTGTACGCCCGCTGAACATCGAAGTGGGTGTGCTGCCGAAAACTCACGGTTCGGCACTGTTCACCCGTGGCGAAACCCAGGCCCTGGTCGTTGCGACCCTGGGTACTGCCCGTGATGCCCAGCTGCTGGACACCCTCGAAGGCGAGAAGAAAGACCCCTTCATGCTGCACTACAACTTCCCACCGTTCTCGGTAGGTGAGTGTGGCCGCATGGGCGGTGCTGGCCGTCGCGAAATCGGCCACGGCCGTCTGGCCCGCCGTTCGGTTCAGGCCATGCTGCCTGCTGCTGACGTGTTCCCGTACACCATCCGCGTGGTTTCGGAAATCACCGAATCCAACGGTTCCAGCTCCATGGCTTCGGTCTGCGGTGCATCCCTGGCCCTGATGGACGCTGGTGTGCCGATGAAGGCGCCAGTTGCCGGTATCGCCATGGGCCTGGTCAAGGAAGGCGACAAGTTCGCAGTCCTGACTGACATCCTGGGTGACGAAGACCACCTGGGCGACATGGACTTCAAGGTAGCCGGTACCGCCAAAGGCGTCACCGCGCTGCAGATGGACATCAAGATCAACGGCATCACCGAAGAGATCATGGAAATCGCCCTGGGCCAAGCCCTGGAAGCGCGCCTGAACATCCTCGGCCAGATGAACCAGGTCATTGGTCAGTCGCGTACCGAACTGTCGGCCAACGCCCCAACCATGATCGCGATGAAGATCGACACCGACAAGATCCGCGACGTCATCGGTAAAGGCGGCGCCACCATTCGCGCCATCTGCGAAGAGACCAAGGCTTCGATCGACATCGAAGACGACGGCTCGATCAAGATCTTCGGCGAAACCAAGGAAGCGGCAGATGCTGCCAAGCAGCGCATCCTGGGCATCACCGCTGAGGCCGAGATCGGCAAGATCTACGTCGGCAAGGTCGAGCGCATCGTCGATTTCGGCGCCTTCGTCAACATCCTGCCTGGCAAGGACGGCCTGGTGCACATCTCCATGCTGAGCGATGCTCGCGTCGAGAAAGTCACCGACATCCTCAAGGAAGGCCAGGAAGTCGAAGTGCTGGTACTGGACGTGGATAACCGCGGCCGTATCAAGCTGTCGATCAAGGACGTCGCTGCGGCCAAGGCCTCGGGCGTCTAAGCGACCGTCACGCAATAGAGAAAGGGCCCTTCGGGGCCCTTTTTTCATGGGGACGGGAACCTTTTGCGGACTTGCATCTTGCATGCAGGTTTACCGCGCAGATTGCAAAATGCACGACCCCAACTGCGATGGTGTTTTGCTAACTGTTTGATTTAAAAGGAAATAAACGGGGAGGCTAAGCTGGCACAGCCCATGCAACTACCTTCATACCTGACGCCAGGACATACGGCGCAGACCCTTCGAAAAACAGGAGTGACCCACATGAAGAAGTTCGCCATTGCTGCCGCTACTGCTACCGCTCTGACCCTGACCATGGCTAACGGTGCATTCGCCGCTGAGCCAACCCAGGCTCCAGTCATGTTGGCGGCCAACACCGTCGACAACGCCAAGCAAGAAGGCTCCGACACTTGGATCACTACCAAGGTCAAAGCTGATCTGCTGACTGAAAAAGGCATCCCAGGCAGCGACATCAAAGTCGAGACCAGCCAAGGTGTTGTTTCGCTGTCTTCTGATGTGAAGGTTACCGAATCGCAGAAAGCAGAAGCGGTGCGCATCACCAAGAACATCAAAGGCGTCAAGAGCGTAATGTCTGACGGCCTGAAAGCCGAGTAAAGGAATGTCCCGTCGGCCAAATGGATTTGGCCACTTTCACCAAAGCCCTGGCCCGTGCCAGGGCTTTTTCTTGCGCTCAATACACTGGGTTGCGCGCGATCACATCGCTTTCGAAGCATTCCTGCTCAAGGATCAGAGGCTCCACCAATGGGCGGCTGTCGCGAAAATGCGCGGTCTGGGTATGCGCTTCATACGCAGCATCATCGCGGTAGATTTCGTACAAGTAGATCACCTCCGGATCGACCCGGTCCTGCGACACATCGAACACCAGGCAGCCTGGCTCACTCGCCACGGAAGCTGCAGCATTGACCTTGATTGCACTGAGGAAAGCTTCGGCGCATCCAGGCTTCACTCGGGTCTTGATGAACAGGCTATACACAAATCTCTCCTTTTGTTTTAAATTCAATAATGAATTGTATACAAAAATGGAGCTTCGCCAATGTCCGAATTGCCTGCACGCCCTGGCCGCCTGAATGGCTTGCGCCACATTGCCCTGCTGGTGCCTAACCTGGAGGAGTGTGAACGCTTCTACGTCGATGTGCTGGGCATGGAAGTGCTGAATCGTGCCAATGAGGACCTGGTGTACCTCACCTGCGGTAACGACAACCTTTCATTGGGGCGTGGGGCAGGGGCGGCCAACGGGTTGCAGACCCTGGATCACTACGGGTTCATTGTCGACAGCGTGGAGGAGTTGGAAGCCTGGTACCAGTACTTCAAGGCTCATGGCGTGACCTTGCTCGACCGGCCGTTCAACCATGGTGACGGCGCACGCAGCTTCCACCTGCTGGACCCGGCCGGGAACAAGGTTCAACCGTTGTATCACCCGGCGGTGTCGGGGCAGCGGTTGGTTTGAAGCCCGTACTGGCCTCTTCGCGGGCACGCCCGCTCCCACAGGTAGTGCGCAGGTCTGTGGGGGCGGGCGTGCCTGCGAAAGAGATCAGGCCTGCCGGAGGGGATTACTCGGCATCCAGATGCATCGGCGTAATCACCCGCCCATCGCTTTCAGGCTGCCCCAGGCTGGTGTCGATGAAGTACACCCGGTCATCTTCAAGCTTGCCCTTGTCCACGAGGTAGTCCTTGATGCTGCTGGCCCGCTCCTGGCCCAGTGTACGCAGCAAGGCGGTACTCTCAGCCCAAGACTTGATCACCGCGGCGCGCAGCTTGGCGGTACGCTCGTCACGGCTCAGTTGCTCCCATTCTGCTGGCGGCTGCTGTTTCAGGCGGGTGCGGTAAATGCCTTCGAGCATCGCGGGCTTGTCGCTGTCGTCCACCACCAGCATCGAGGCATTGGCCGGCACCTTGTCACCCCGTCGCTGCAGGATCTTGTACCAGGTGGCCTGGTACTCACGCTCAAGGCGCTGTTGGGCAATCAGCGGGCCATCGCTGGCCTGGGCGCTGGTGCCTTCGATTTCCAGGCGCAGTTCCGGGCGCTCTTTCAGCGCGGATGCCAGCTTGTCCAGGGACGACTGCGCCTCGCCGCTGAGTTCGCTGGAGCCGGGGGCGAACGCCACATTGCCAAGGTCTTCCGAGCTGCCGCCGCTGATCAGTCCGCCAATGAATTTGAATGGCGCCTGCGCCGCGCGCAGCACCAGGTTGCGCAGGGTTTGCCAAACAATCGGCATCACGCTGAATTGCGGGTTGTTGAGGTCGCCAGACACCGGCAGCTCAATCGAGATCTTGCCCTCGGTATCCTTCAGCAATGCCACCGCCAGGCGGATCGGAAGGTCGACTGCATCCGGACTGTCGACTTTCTCGCCCAGCTGCAGTTGTTCCACTACTACCTTGTTCTCGGCCTTGAGTTGGCCGTTGGTGATCAGATAGTGCAGGTCCAGGTTCAGCCGCCCTTTGCGGATGCGGAAGCCGGCGAACTTGCCGGAGTAGGGCGTCAACGTGGTCAGTTCGACGCGCTTGAAGCTGGTGGCAATGTCCAGGCTGGCCAGTGGGTTGAACGGGTTGAGGGCGCCCTTGATGGTAACCGGTGCGTAGCGGTCTACCTTACCCTTGACTTCGACCTTGGCCGGCAGCGGCTTGCGGTTGTCGATGGTGCCGATCTGGCCGTTGAGTTGCTGGATGGCCGTGGCGAAGTTGGGGGTAAGCGACAGGTCGGCAAAGTTGGCCGAGCCGTCGTTGATGTCGATCTGCCCGATATGGATGCCAAGCGGCTTGTTGTTGCTGGCCGTGGTCGGCTTGGGCTGGCTGCTCGCCGGGGCGTCGGCCGGTTGCGGGATCAGCAGGTCATTGACATTGGTGGTGCGGTCTTCGTTGATGATGAAGCGTGCATAGGGCTGCAGCAGGGTCACCTTGTCGATCGACAGTGCATCGCCGTGCACGTAGGACAAGCCGTCGACGTTCACCTGCTGCCATTTGACGAAGTCGCGGCTCTTGATGGTGTCGAGGGTGTGCAACTGGCTGACCTGCGCCTTGCCGGTCACATTGAAGGCCAGCGGCGCGGTGTTCTTCAGGTCGACCTTGAGGTCGCTCGAGAGCATGCCGCTGCGCAGCTCCAGCAGGATGAACGGGCTGATGTAGGCCTGGGCCACACGCAGGTCGATGTCGCGGGTGCTCACATCCAGCTTTGCCCATATCGGTGCCAGGTTGACCTGGCCTGCGGCCTGCAGCTTGCCTTGCTTGCCCACACCGGTATCGAGTTTGAGGGTGAAGGGCGACTGGTTGAGGCTGTCGAAACCTTGCAGGTCGGCGTTGAGGGGGCCAATGTCCAAGGCTACCGGTTCCTTCTGGCTGCGATCTGCCAGGTGCACCAGGTAGTTGCGCAACTGCACGTCCTTGAGCAGCACTTGCCAAGGCTTGCTTGGCTCCTTGGCAGCATTCTCTTCAGGCGTAGGTTCTGCGGCAGCCGGCTCGGCTTTTTCCTTCGGCGTAGCCTTGGCGGGTTGGCTGGCGAACAGCTTCTGCCAGTCGAGCTGGCCATCTTTTTCCAGCGCCGCCCAGGTTTCGAGCTTTTCGCTGCGAACCTTGCCCACGGTGACCTGCTGTTTGACCAGATCAATGGTGGTTTCGCTAACCTCCAGGCTGGCCAGGCGTGCCAACGGTCGGCCATCCGGCGCCTTGATGGCGAATGGCGCGATGCGCACGGAGACCTTATCCAGCAGCAGCTCGGTCTGTTTGGCGAGGTTGAGCTTGTAGTGCGTATCGAGGCTTACCACGCCGTCTTCCAGCACCAGTGGCACGGCATCGCGCACGTAGGGCCAGAACAGCTTCATCTTGCCGTCAGTGACCTTCAGTGTGCCTTCGGAGGCGATCGGCGACAGGCTCAGCGTGCCCTTCCAGTCGATGCGTCCGCCATTGGGGCCGCTGGCCACCAAGGTCATGTCGGCGTTGTCGTTGGGCAGGGTGCTGAGGTTTTTCAGCTCCAGATTCATGTTGTCGTAGAGGAACTCGATCGGCTCGCTGGGGCGCAGGTCCTCGAAGTGCAGGTAGCCGTCGACGAGCTTGATGCTGCCAATACGCAGCGGGAACGGGTCGCTGGGCGGCTCTTCGGGTTTGGCTTCGCTGGCCGGGAGTTTGAACAACCCGGTCAGGTTGAGGGTACCGTCCTTGGCGAACAGCACTTCGTTGCGCGGTTTGTCGAGTTCCACCGCTTCCAGATGCAGGGCTTTGGTCCACAGGCTGTCGAGCGAGGCGTTAGCGTAAAGACGCTCGAAGCCGACCTGCTCCTTGCCCGGCTCGCCGATCTGCAGGCCCCACAGCGTCAGCTCGAGGCTGAAGGGGTTGAGTTCGATCCGTTCGAGGTGGGCCGGCACGGTGGCGTATTGGGCCAACTGCTGGTTGGCAATGCGCAGTGCGACACCAGGAAGAATGAGAAAGCCAAGCAGGCTATACAGGGCTACCAAGGCCACGATTGCGCCAGCGGCGCGAGTCAATCCTTTGTACATGTGTCGCTTCGTCAGTCTAAGCAGGAGTGCTTGGAGTATGGCACGTTAAATCAGTTCCGCAGGGGCCACCCTTTGCGCTCAATCAATGCCCATGCGCCGTTTGGCTCGGTGTGCCGAGCCGTCGCGCATTGCCCAGCGCAGTACCGGCGCAGTGCGTTGCAGGCCCAGGCGGATCAGGCGCTGCTGCAGGGGCCCGTGCTGCAGGCCGAGCAGTGCCTGGGCCCAGCCGGGCAGCAAGTCGATACCCGCGTGCAGCATCAGTTTGCCAACCGGCTGTGCCAGGCGGCTGGGAGCAGGGGCGTCGAGCAGGATTCGTATCACCTCATGGCTGCGCGCATCACAATGCAGCTGCGGGCGTATGTGTTGCAGATAGTCTTCAACTTGCTGGCACGAGCGCGGCACGTCACGGGCGCCAAGGCGCTCGGCGATCAGGGCGATTTCGTTGTAATAGGCATCCTGCTCGGCGCGTGGCAGGCGTGGGTTGCGGTAACGCAGGTGGGCAGCGAGGAAACGGCTGACCTCCGCTACATGCACCCAGGTCAACAGATCCGGGTCGCTGGCCGCATAGGGGCGGCCATCTGGTGCCGTGCCGGTGACCTGCAGGTGAATGGTGCGCACTTTGTCGATCAGCCACTCGGCATCGCCAGTGGCGCCGAAGGTGGTGCCGGAAATGAACTGGCTGGTGCGGCGCAAGCGGCCGAGCAGGTCTTCACGAAAATTGGAGTGGTCCCACACACCGGCCAAGGCCAGGGGATGCAACAACTGCAGCATCAGCGCGCTGATGCCACCGACCAGCATGCTCGGGAAGTCGCCATGTACCCGCCAGCTGATGCTTTGCGGGCCGAACAGGCCGGGGTCGCCCTTGGGCGATTCCAGGTCGAGCTGGCCGAGGGCCAGCCCGGTGAGGCTCATGACCTGGGTTTCGATGCGGCGACGAAGGGCTTCCATGGCGACCTGCTGTGCAGGGCGGCCATGATGGGTGGCCGCCAGTTACTGGTTGAGGCGTTTGTCGATCAGGCCCTGTACCACGCTTGGGTCGGCCAGGGTCGAGGTATCGCCCAGGTTCTCCAGCTCATTGCAGGCGATTTTGCGCAGTATACGCCGCATGATCTTGCCTGAGCGCGTCTTGGGTAGCGCTGGCGCCCACTGAATCAGCTCAGGCTTGGCGAAGCTGCCGATTTCCTTGCTGACCAGGGCCAGCAGCTCGGCCTTTAGCGTGTCATCTGGCGTCACGCCATTCATGGTCGTGACGAAGGCGTAGACGCCTTGGCCCTTGAGGTCGTGGGGGTAGCCGACCACTGCGGCTTCGGCCACGCTGTCATGCAGCACCAGTGCGCTTTCCACTTCAGCGGTGCCGATGCGGTGCCCGGACACGTTGATCACATCGTCGATGCGCCCGGTGATCCAGTAGTCGCCATCGGCATCGCGGCGGGCACCGTCGCCAGTGAAGTAGTAGCCGGGCAAGGGCTTGAAGTAGGTGTCGACCATCCGTTGGTGGTCGCCGTAGACGCTGCGAATCTGCCCGGGCCAGCTGGCTTTGATCGCCAGCACGCCGGCGCCGGGGCCTTCGATCAGTTTGCCTTTTTCGTCCAGAAGCACCGGTTGCACGCCGAACATTGGCTGGGTGGCGCAGCCGGGTTTGAGTGACTGTGTGCCGGGCAGTGGGGTGAGCATGATGCCGCCGGTTTCGGTCTGCCACCAGGTATCCACAATCGGGCAGCGCTTTTGCCCGACCTCCTCGAAATACCATTCCCAGGCTTCCGGGTTGATCGGCTCGCCGACGCTGCCCAGCAGGCGCAGGCTTTTGCGTGAGGTGCTCTGCAGTGGCGCAGAGCCCTCACGCATCAGCGCTCGCAGGGCGGTCGGAGCGGTGTAGAAGATGTTCACCTGGTGCTTGTCTACCACTTGCCAGAAGCGCGAGGTGTCCGGGTAGTTCGGTACGCCTTCGAACATCAGCGAGATTGCGCCATTGGCCAGCGGGCCATAGACGATGTAGCTGTGGCCGGTCACCCAGCCGACATCGGCGGTGCACCAGAACACTTCTCTGTCACGGTAATCGAACACCACCTTGAAGGTCATTGCCGCCTGTAGCAGGTAGCCGCCGGTGGTATGCAATACCCCTTTGGGTTTGCCGGTGCTGCCAGAGGTGTAGAGGATGAACAGCGGGTCTTCGGCCTCCATCGGTTCAGGGGGGCAGTCGTCGCCGGCGTCCTGCGTAGCTTCGTGGTACCAGAGGTCGCGGCCTTGGGCCCAGGCAACATCGCCGCCAGTGCGGCGCACCACCAACACGCTGCTGACCGCCGGGCAGTTGGCCAGGGCCTTGTCGACGTTCTGTTTCAGCGGGATGCGCTTGCCGCCACGCACGCCTTCATCGGCGGTGATCACGGTGCGGCAGTCGGCATCGAGAATACGGTCTCGCAAGGCATCGGGGGAGAAACCGCCGAACACCACCGAGTGGATGGCGCCGATGCGGGTGCACGCGAGCATGGCGAAGGCGGCCTCGGGAATCATTGGCATATAGATGCACACCCGGTCGCCTTTCTTCACGCCGCGCGCTTTCATTGCATTGGCCAGTCGGCAGACCTGACGGTGCAGTTCGCGGTAGGTGATGGCCTTGGAGTCCTTGGGGTCGTCGCCTTCCCACAGCAGGGCCGTTTGCTCGCCGCGCTGGGCCAGATGACGGTCGATGCAGTTGTAGCTGACGTTGAGTTGCGCACCGTCGAACCAGCGGGCCTTGCCGGTATGCAGGTCGCATTGCTGCACGCTTGACCAAGGCTTGATCCAGTCCAGGCGTTTGGCCTGTTCGGCCCAGAAGGTGTCTGGGTCTTCGACCGACTGGCGGTAGAGGTGGCGGTAGTCTTCGGGGGTGAGGGCGGCGGACTGGCTGACGGCCCGGGCCTGGGGGTATTTGCGGATATCGAACATGGCGGGTGGTCCTGCTCTTGTAAGGGGCGATGGACTGCAACGGCTATTCGATAAGACAGTGTAGCTGGGAGCGGTGTTCAACCTGGGCCGGCCTCTTCGCGGGTAAACCCGCTGCTACGAGGTAATGCGTTGCCTCGTAGGAGCGGGTTTACCCGCGAAGAGGCCGGCACAAGCTTCGGATCAACCGCGGTGACGGCCGCGGAAGTAGTTGATCAGGCCTTGGGTGGAGCCGTCTTCGGCGCTGTCTTCCAGGCTGCCGACCAAGCGCTGGTAAACGCCTTTGCCCAGTTCCTTGCCCAGCTCGACGCCCCACTGGTCGAAGGCGTTGATACCCCAGACAACGCTCTGTACGAACACCTTGTGCTCGTACATCGCCACCAACGCGCCCAGGCGGCGCGGGCTGATGCGCTCGACCACCAACGTGTTGCTCGGGCGGTTACCCGGGATCACCTTGTGCGGGGCCAGCTTTTCGATGTCCGCTTCGTTGAGGCCTTTAGCGCGCAATTCGGCTTCGGCTTCCTCGCGGGTTTTGCCCAGCATCAGCGCCTGGCTCTGCGACAGGCAGTTGGCGTACAGCCACTGATGGTGGTCGGCCACCGGGTTGAAGCTCACCACCGGCACGATGAAGTCGGCCGGAATCAACTGGGTGCCCTGGTGCAGCAACTGGTGGTAGGCATGCTGGCCGTTGCAGCCCACGCCGCCCCAGATTACCGGCCCGGTGTCGGTCTTCACCGGGGTACCGTCTTGCAATACGCTCTTGCCGTTGGATTCCATGTCCAGCTGCTGCAAGTGCTTGGTGATGTTGCGCAGGTAGTGGTCGTACGGCAGGATCGCGTGGCTGTTCGCATCCCAGAAGTTGCCATACCACACGCCCAGCAGGGCCAGTAGCACCGGCATGTTCTTGTCGAACGGTGCGGTCTGGAAGTGCTGGTCCATGGTGTAGGCGCCGGACAGCAGTTCCTTGAAGTTGGCAGTGCCGATGGCCAGGGCGATCGGCAGGCCGATGGCCGACCACAGCGAGTAGCGCCCGCCCACCCAGTCCCACATCGGGAAGATGTTTTCTTCGCGGATACCGAACGCTACAGCAGCGGCCTTGTTGCTGGATACGGCAATGAAGTGGCGGTACAGCTCGGCTTCCGAGCCGCCTTGGGCCAGGTACCAGGTACGCGCGGCCATGGCGTTTTTCAGCGTCTCGAGGGTGTTGAACGACTTCGACGAGACGATGAACAGGGTGGTTTCGGCGCGCAGGTTGGCCGACAGCTCGTGGAACTCGCTGCCGTCGATGTTGGCCAGGTAGTGGCAGCGCACGCCGCGCTGGGCGTAGGGTAGCAGCGCTTCGGAAACCAGCTCGGGGCCGAGGAACGAACCGCCAATGCCAATGTTGACCACGTCGGTGATCGGTTTTTCGCTGTAGCCGCGCCACAGGCCATCGTGAATGCGGCCAACCAGTTCGGTAATCTGGTTGAGCACCTTGTGCACTTCCGGCATTACGTTCACGCCGTTGACGCTGAGTTTGTCACCTACGGGCCGGCGCAAGGCGGTGTGAAGCACCGGGCGGCCTTCGGAGGCGTTGATGATCTCACCACCGAACATCGACTTGATGGCGTCCTGCAGGCCCACTTCATTGGCCAGGTTGACCAGCAGATCGCGGCTTTGCTCGGTGATCAGGTTTTTTGAGTAGTCGAGGAACAGGCCGCAAGCGCTAAGGGAAAACTGGTCGAAGCGCTTGGCATCGGCGGCGAAGGCTTCGCGCATGCTGAAGCTTTGCATGGCGTCGCGGTGTTTCTGAAGCGCCTGCCAGGCGGGCAGGGCCGTCACATCGTGGGGTGTACGGTAATACGCCATTGCGCGGGGTTCCCTTGGTGCGTGGTGAGGGCTTGGACACGGCAGTCGTTGCCGGGTTCAGGCTGGCACCATTATAGGCAAAGGCCACGTGCTGGGAATGGGTATGGCAGGGGGATTTTGGTGGGGCATTGCAAGCAAGCCCGCCCCTACAGATAAACGTGCAGGAGCGGGCTTGCCCGCGAATGGGCTGCAAGGGAGCCCAAGACCGTTATGCAGTCTTCTCTTCCAAATGCAGGTAGAGGTTGTCGATCAACCGTGTGTTACCCAGGTAAGCCGCCGCAATCACCACCAGGTCTCGATCATCGATCACTGCCGGGCGCAAGCTTACGGCATGGCGTACTTCCAGGTAATCCGGACGGAAACCTGCTGCGCTCAGTTGCGCCTGGCCTTCAGCGACCAGTGCGGCAAAATCCCGCTGGCCACGGCCGATGCCCGCTGCAATGTGCTGCAGTGTGCGGTACAGCGCTGGCGCAGCAGTACGCTGCTCTGGCGTGAGGTAGCCATTGCGCGACGACAGCGCCAAGCCATCTTCGGCACGCACGGTGGGTTCGCCGATGATCTGGATCGGCATGTTCAGATCGCGCACCATGGCGCGGATCACCGCCAGCTGCTGATAGTCCTTCTCGCCGAACACGGCAAGGTCTGGCTGGACCATGTTGAACAGCTTGTTCACCACGGTGGCCACGCCCTCGAAATGCCCAGGCCGGCTGGCGCCGCACAGGCCTTCGGAAAGCTGGGGCACGCTGACGCGGGTTTGCACGCTCATGCCGTCGGGGTACATCTCTTCCACGGTGGGCGCGAACAGCAGGTTGCAGCCGGCTTGTACCAAGCGCTCCTGGTCGGCTGCCAGGGTACGAGGGTATTTGTCGAGGTCTTCGTTGGCGCCGAACTGCAGCGGGTTGACGAAGATACTGGCGACCACGAAATCGGCGCGCTGGGCAGCCTTGGTCACCAAGGCCGCATGGCCGCTGTGCAGGTTGCCCATGGTCGGTACGAAACCGATGCGTTTGCCCTCACCGCGCGCGCGGGCCACTGCCGCGCGCAGTTCGCGGACGGTCTTGACTGTATTCATGCACTGAACCCGTGTTCGCTGCCTGGGAAACTGACTTGCTTGACCGCCTCGACGTAAGCGACGAGGGCGCTATGGATATCCGGTTGGTCCTGCATGAAGTTCTTCACGAACTTCGGTACCCGGCCGCTCAGCGACAGGCCGAGCATGTCGTGCAGTACCAGTACCTGGCCATCGGTGGCGCTGCCGGCGCCAATGCCGATTACCGGGATGCCAACGGCATTGGTGATTTCCGCCGCCAGTTCGCTGGGTACGCACTCGAGCAGCAGCATGGCCGCACCGGCCTGTTCCAGGGCAATGGCGTCGGCGCGCATCTGCCGGGCCTGGGCCTCCTGGCGGCCCTGCACTTTGTAGCCGCCCAGCACGTTGACGGTTTGCGGGGTCAGGCCCATGTGCGCGCACACCGGCACACCACGTTCGGCCAGCAAGCGGATGGTTTCGGCCAGCCAGGCTGCGCCTTCGATCTTGACCATGTGGGCGCCTGCCTGCATCAGCATGGCGCTGTTGGCAAAGGCCTGCTCCGGGGTGGCGTGGGCCATGAACGGCAGGTCGGTGAGGATCAGCGCGCCGTCGTTGCCGCGTTTGACGCTGGCGGTGTGGTAGGCCATGTCCGCCGTAGTTACCGGCAAGGTGCTGTCGTGGCCCTGCAGGACCATCCCCAGCGAGTCGCCCACCAGCAACACTTCAACGCCGGCCTGGCTGGCGGCCTTGGCGAAGGTCGCGTCGTAGCAGGTCAGCATGGTGATTTTTTCACCCTTGGCCTTGAGGCCGTTAAGGGTGGTAAGAGTTACTTCAGGCATGTAGGAAATTCCTCGTTCAGGCGCTGTAAAAAACGACTGCATTCAACGCGTGTAGTCATCTTCCGGAGCGGCACATCATCGCGCGTGATGTTCGGGCACAGGTCCGTCCGGGCCTAAATACGGGTATGCGGCACTTTGGTGCCACACGGGACGCCTATAGTCGTGAGCGAGGTGTGGGAAGTCAATCACCCTGTTACCGCATTGTTACGATCAGGGTGTTACTGGCGTTACCGAGGTGGCGATGCAGGCTGGAACGCCCGGTCTACAGGCGTTCCAGGCCGACGAACGGGCATTCGTCGAGCAGTTGCGCGAGGGCGCGGCCATCGGCCAGGCGGAAATCCCCCGGTACCAGTTCGGCCAACGGGTACAGCACGAACGGGCGGGCATGCATGTGGTAATGCGGCACTTTCAGGCGTGGCTGGTCGAGCACCTGGTCACCGAACAGCAGGATGTCCAGGTCCAGCGTACGTGGGCCCCAGCGTTCCTTGCGTACGCGGCCCTGGTCGTTTTCGATGGCCTGCAGCGCATCGAGCAATGCCAGTGGTGCCAGGGCGGTGTCCAGGGCGGCGACAGCATTGGTGTAGCGTGGTTGGCCGGGCAGCAGCGAATCGCTGGTGTACAGGGCCGAGGCGGCTACCAGGCGCGTGGCTTCGACCTGGTCCAGCGCCTGCAAGGCGCTACGCAGCTGCTCGGCAGGTGCGTCCAGGTTGCTGCCCAAACCTACGTAGGCGCGAATGGTCACTCGAACGCCTCGTCGCCACTGCGCTTGCGTTTGCTGCTGCTGCGCTTGCGCTTGCGCGGGCCGGCGCTTTCGTCGCGGCTACCAAGCTCGCGGATCATCTCGCGGCGCTCGCTGTCGTTTGCCTCCTGGTAATCGGTCCACCACTGGCCCAGGTCGTCGGTTTCTTCCCCGGCGCTCTCACGCAGCAGCAGGAAGTCGTAACCGGCGCGGAAACGCGGGTTGTCCAGCAGCATGTCGGCGCGCTTGCCGCTGCGGCGCGGCAGGCGCTCCTGCATGTCCCAGATCTCGCGGATCGGCAGGGTAAAACGCTTGGGGATGGCAATGCGCGCGCATTGCTCGGCGATCAGGTCGTGGGCCGCACCGTTCATGGCCGGGATCGGCGGCACGCCCTGGTTCTGCAGGTGCAGCACACGGGCCGGCAGAGCTGGCCAGAGCAGAGCAGCGAACAGGAAGGCTGGCGTCACCGGCTTGCCCTGCTTCACGCGCAGGTCGGTGTTGTTCAGTGCCTGGCTGATCAGCGTGTGGGTGTAGGTCGGCCGCTCGTCCAGCGCGTGGGCACTGGCCGGGAACAGCGGTTCGAACAACTCCAGGTCCACCAGCATTTCGAAGGCGATGGCACCTTGGCCGCTGAGGAACAGCTTGAGGCATTCCTCGAACAGGCGCGCGGGTGGAATCTCGCGCAGCATTGGGGCCAGGCCGCGAATCGGCAGGTAGGTGTGCTTTTCGATGCCAAAGTCGAGCTTGGCGGCAAAGCGCACCGCGCGCAGCATGCGCACCGGGTCTTCCTGGTAGCGCTGGGTCGGGTCCCCGATCAGCCGCAGCAGGCGATTGCGCACGTCGTGCACACCGTTGGCGTAATCGAGAATGCGCTCGCTGACCGGATCGTAATACAGGGCGTTGATGGTGAAGTCGCGGCGTTGCGCGTCCTCTTCCAGGGTGCCGTACACGTTGTCTCGCAGAATGCGGCCACTGGCGTTATGCGACGAACGGTGGGTATCGCCCTGATCGTCCTCGGAGTGATGGGCGCGGAAGGTGGCAACTTCAATGATCTCACGGCCGAAATGCACATGGACCAATTTGAAGCGACGACCAATGATACGGGCGTTGCGGAACTCGGCACGGACCTGTTCGGGGGTGGCACTGGTGGCGACGTCGAAGTCCTTCGGCGTGATGCCCAGCATCAGGTCGCGGACACAGCCACCGACCAGGTAAGCCTGGTAGCCGGCGCTTTGCAAGCGCTCCACGATGTTCACCGCATGACGGCTGAACTGGTGGCGCTGCAGCGAGTGCTGGCTCTTGTTGATCACCTCGGGCGTGGTGCGCCTGTGGTGCGGGCCCGGTACGGGCGGGCGGAAAGACTGGAACAGCTTCTTCAGCATGGGATGCACTGTGTGAAGGAATGTTCGGCCAAGAATAGGAGAATGGCCGCATGATGGGCGGGGATTCTAGCATTTACTCGGGGAATGGTGTAGGCGGGTAGCAGGATGCCTGCCAGAAGGGTAGAAACGACAAGGGGAGCCTAAGCTCCCCAAGAAGTCGTTACGTGCTCTTATTGTTTTTTTGCTGGGCTTCTTGTTTTTGTTGAGTGCCCTGCCCACAAATCTCGAAGCTTGTGGACGACCCCCAAACCGGGGGTAAAGAGCAAACGGATTGCTTTGGCCGCTGATGACACGTTGATCTGTCGATCCAACCAGTTCAGGCGCTGCTTTTAGTGCAGTTTTTGTTGTTCTCTGCCTGGTTGTGGGGCAAGCCCCAAACACGCATCCTCTCCAAAAGAATCAGTTAGCTGCGCCTCCGCCATCTTGTTTTTATTGTGCGTGAGCCGTTTCGTCTTGTTCTTATTCTGAGTTGCAGTGCTTGTTATTGTTCTTGTACCAAACATATAGCAGGTGCCGTGCCAACTTTTCAAAACTCAATAAAATCAATGGGTTGAGCGGGTTCTGCAGTTTTTGGCAGGTCCAAAATGTCGCAATTTCGTTACCGTACGCCTCGGGGACTGTTACGGCGGAAAGCTTGGGTAACAGATTTTTACGGGAGGTAAGGTGTTACCTGGGTGTTCGCCGTGACACGTTCAGCGCCTGTGAGACCGAGCGCCGCCCGCGCGGCGCTTCGCGGCCAAAGCCGCTCCTACATTTGTTTGGGCCAATTTTTTCTGTGGGATTTGAGCGCAAACGCCTTGGCGCATGGCTCGAGATTGCGTCATACAACAAGGCGGTCGCGCGCGTGTGGCACAGGAGGGGCTGGCCCGAAACAAATGTAGCAGCGGCTTTAGCCGCGAAGCGCCGCGCGGGCGGCGCTCGGTCTCACCGACGCCGCATAGGCTACGGCGTACGGTGCGCAGGTCGGTTATTCGCTGGTAGCGTTGCTCTTGCGCCGTGGGATGCCCAGGCGCTGGCGGCGTTCCCACAGGCACTTGCGGCTGACGCCGAGCTTGCGTGCCAGTTCGGTCTCGGTCATGTGGTCCTGGTGTTCAAGCACGAAGTGCTGGAAGTAGTCTTCCAGCGACAGGTCTTCGGTCGGCTCGTGGCTGGCATTGCCCGCGTTGGCCACCACCAGGGCATTGTCGAGGATGTCATCCTCTTCCAGGTCGCTCAGCTCGATGTCGATGCCCAGCAGCTCGGCGGAAATTTCTGCGCTCTCGCTGAGAATCACCGCGCGCTCCACGGCGTTTTCCAGTTCACGCACGTTACCGGGCCAGCTGTAGTGACGAATGGCTTGCTCGGCCTCGGCCGAGAAGTGCAGGTCGTCGCGGCCGATGCGAGCGCTCTGGCGGGCGAGGAAGACGTTGGCGATCTCGTTGACGTCGCTGCCCCGCTCACGCAGGGCCGGCAGCTTCAGGGCGATGACGTGCAGTCGGTAATACAAGTCTTCACGGAACTGGCCGGCCTTGGCCAGGTTTTTCAGGTCGCGGTGGGTCGCGGCGATCAGGCGCACATCGACCTTTTGCGACTGCACCGAACCTACGCGGCGTATCTCGCCTTCCTGCAGCACACGCAGCAGTCGAGCCTGGGCTTCCAGCGGCAGTTCGCCAATTTCATCGAGGAACAGCGTACCGCCATCGGCGGCCTCCACCAAGCCGGCGCGCCCGGCGCTGGCGCCGGTGAACGCGCCTTTTTCGTGGCCGAACAGTTCGGATTCGATCAGCGTTTCGGGGATGGCCGCGCAGTTCACCGAGATCATCGGTGCCTTGGCCCGGCGAGACAGGTTGTGCAGGGCGCGGGCCACCAGCTCTTTACCGGTGCCCGACTCGCCCTGGATCAGCACATTGGAGTCGGTAGGCGCGACCTTGCGGATCTTGCTGTACATGTCCTGCATGGGCTGGCACGAGCCGATGATGCCGATTTCGCCATTGGCCGTTGCCGCGCTGCCTTTGTCGGGCGCTGTAGCCTTGCCATTGCTGGCGCGTGGCTCGGCAGGCGGTGCAGCAGCGGGGGCGTTCTGCCGGTCACGCAGAATACGCGCTACTGCCTGCAGCATCTCGTCGTGGTCGAAGGGCTTGGCGATGTAGTCCACCGCGCCCATTTTCATCGAGTCCACCGCTGAGCGCAGGCTGGCGTAACTGGTCATGATCAGTACCGGGGTGCCCTGGCCGAGCTTGATCAGCTCGGTGCCGGGCGCGCCTGGCAGGCGCAGGTCGCTGACGATGAGGTCGAAAGTGGCAATGCTGAAGCGTTCCTGGGCTTCCTGCACCGAGCCGGCCTCGCTGACCTGGTACTGGTTCCGCTCAAGCAGGCGGCGCAGGGCCGAGCGGATGATGGTTTCGTCTTCGACGATCAGAATGTGCGGCATTGATTCAATTCTCTCGACGGTCTCGAATTTCAGGGGACGTCGCTACGACATGCCGGGGCAGGGTCACGCGGATCCGGGTGCCACGTTGCCGTTCGATATCGGCCGGGCTGTCGATGGTGATTTGCCCATAATGCTCTTCCACGATGGAATAGACCAGAGCGAGCCCCAGTCCGGTTCCTTCGCCCGGGTCCTTGGTGGTGAAGAAGGGTTCGAACAGGCGGTCCATGATGTTCTTCGGAATCCCGCTGCCTTCGTCTTCGACGATCAGGTCGACGGTGTGCTCGTTAACCTCGCTGCGCACGCGCACGGCGCTGCCGGGCGGCGAGGCATCGCGGGCGTTGGAGAGCAGGTTGATCAGCACCTGGGCCAGGCGCTGCGGGTCACCTTCGGCCCAATGGTCCGGGTCGCAAAGGTTGAAGAACTGTACTTCGAAATTGCGCCGGTTCAACGCCAGCAGACCGATGGCATCTTGTGCCACTTCGGCCAGGCACACCGGCTCCTCACTGTTCTGGTGGCTGCCACCGGCATGGGCGAAGCTCATCAGCGACTGGACGATGCGCGATACGCGCTTGGTCTGGTCAAGGATCTGGCTGGACAACTCGATGATTTCGCCATCGTCTTCGCGTTCCTCGCGCAGGTTTTGCGCCAGGCAGGCGATGCCGGTGATCGGGTTGCCGATCTCGTGGGCCACGCCGGCGGCCAGGCGGCCGATGCTGGCCAGGCGCTCGGAGTGCACCAGCTTGTCTTCCAGTGCCTGGGTTTCGGTAAGGTCTTCCACCAGCAGTACCAGCCCGCTGTTACCGGGGGCCAATGGCTCGTCGATGGCTGCCTTGTGCAGGTTCAGCCAGCGCGGCTGACCGTCCAGCGCCAGGCGCTGCTTGTGCAGGTGCTCGTCGGGCACGTTGATGAAGCCTTGCAGCAGGCCGCGCCAAGGCTCGTCGATGGTGACCAGGCGCGAGCCGACCACATGCTTGGCGGCGATGCCGGTGAGCTCTTCCATGGCCTTGTTCCACATCAGGATTTCCTGGTCCTTGGCCAGTGAGCAGACGCCCATGGGCAATTCCTGCAGGGTCTGGCGATGGTAGCGGCGCAAGGCATCGAGTTCGGCGGCCAGCCCGGTCAGGCGCGAGTGGTAGTCTTCCAGGCGGCTTTCGATGAAGTGGATGTCTTCGGTCACGTAGTTTTCGTTACCGGACTTGTACGGCAGGAAAGTCTCGACCATGTCCTGAGCCACGCTCGGTCCCATCAGGCCGGACAGGTTGGCTTCAATGCGGTCGCGCAGGCGGCGCAGGGCATAGGGGCGGCGTTCGTCGAACGGCAGGTAGAGGTCGCGCAGTGCTTGCTCGACTTCCTTTTGCGCGGCCTTGGCGCCCAGCGGCTTGGCCAGCTGGGTGGCGAATTCCTGCGGCGAGGCAGCGTGCAGCTCGCGGCGCTGCGGGCGGCGCACGTTATCCACGGCACAGGCTTCGGCCGCGCTGACCTCTTCGGTGCTGGCGTTGGTGAACAGTGAGATCAGGGTGAACAGCAGCACGTTGGCTGCCAACGAGGCGATGGCTGCCATGTGCCAGCTGGTGTCGTCCAGCACATAGATCATGTCCACCAGCGGAATGTAGAAGCCCTGCAAGTTGCCGAGAAGTGGCAGCAGCATGGTCACCATCCACACCAGGGTGCCGGCCAGCAGCCCGGCGATGAAACCGCGGCGGTTGGCGGTTGGCCAGTAGAGCACCGACAGCACCCCAGGCAGGAACTGCAAGGTGGCGACGAAGGCGACGATGCCCAGGTTGGCCAGGCTCTGGTGGTAGTTCTGGCTCAGGTAGAACATGAAGCCGGCGGTGATGATGGCGACGATCAGTGCACGGCGGGTCCACTTCAGCCAACGGTAGATGTTGCCCTCGGCCGGTGGCTGGTAAAGCGGCAGCACCAGGTGGTTCAGGGCCATGCCCGATAGCGCCAGGGTGGTGACGATGATCAGGCCGCTGGCTGCCGACAGGCCGCCAATGTAGGCCAGCAGTGCCAATGCCTGGTTGTTGGCGGCGATGCCCAGGCCCAGGGTGAAGTACTCGGGGTTGGTGCTGGCGCCCAGGCGCAGGCCGGCCCACAGCACCAGCGGCACGGCAAGACTCATCAGCAGCAGGAACAACGGCAGGCCCCAGCTGGCGCTGACCAGCGAGCGCGGGTTGAGGTTTTCGGTAAAGGCCATGTGGTACATGTGCGGCATGACGATGGCCGAGGCGAAGAACACCAGCAGCAGGGTGCGCCATGGGCCTTCCTGCAGGGGGGTGTGCAGGGCGGCGAGGGCGGTCTGGTTCTGCAGCAGCCAGACTTCCAGCTCGTGCGGGCCGCCGAATACGCCATATAAGGCATACAGGCCGATACCGCCCAGGGCCAGCAGCTTGATCACCGACTCGAAGGCGATGGCGAATACCAACCCCTCATGCTTCTCGCGCGTGGCGATGTGCCGCGAGCCGAAGAAGATGGTGAACAGAATGATCAGTGTGCAAAAGGCAAAGGCCACCCGGGCCTTGACCGGTTCACCGGTAAGGATGCTGATCGAATCGGCCACCGCCTGGATCTGCAAGGCCAGCAATGGCAGCACGCCAATCAGCATGATGATGGTGGTCAAGGCCCCGGCCCAGGTACTGCGGAAGCGGAAGGCCAACAGGTCGGCCAGCGATGACAGCTGATAGGTGCGGGTGATCTTGAGGATCGGGTAGAGCAGCACCGGCGCCAGCAGGAATGCGCCAGAAACCCCCAGGTAACAGGCAAGGAAGCCGTAGCCGTACTGGTAGGCCAGGCCAACCGAGCCATAGAAGGCCCAGGCACTGGCGTAGACGCCCAGCGACAGGGTGTAGGTAAGTGGGTGGCGAATGATCGAACGCGGGATCAGCCCGCGCTCGCTGATCCAGGCCACGCCGAACAGCACCATGAGGTACCCGGCGCTGATCAGGATCATCTGGGTCAGGCTAAAGCTCATCGGCATCTCTTTGGCTCTGCAGGATGAAGGTGACGACGATCAGGATCAGCCAGAGCAGGTAGGGGCGGTACCAGGCTCCGGTCGGTTCGATCCACCAGTCCATGATGGCCGGGGAGAACAGGTAGATCCCCACGACCAGAAGCAGGACCAAACGATAGATGTACATGCTGGCCTCGATGGTTGGGCGCTGCGGGCTTGAACTTATTATTGGCGCAAATGGCAGGGGGGATGCTAGCGGGAATCCACAGCGTTCGCCAAGGGTTTGAATTTACTGGGCTTTTGTTTTTGAGAGGTGGAATGAATGTGCCGGCCTCTTCGCGGGTGAACCCGCTCCTACAGGTAAAGCGTTGCCTCTAGGTTTACTGGGGACCCTGTGGGAGCGGGCGCGCCCGCGAAGAGGCCGGTAAAGGTTCAGCGCAGATCAGCCTCTGGCACCGTGGTCCGCTGCGCGATCGCATCCGGCCGCCATTGCGTGCGCGCGACTGCCAGCACCTCTGCCGGTGTCGCCAACAGCAGTTCCGGGTCTGTCTCCTGCCCCAGCGCCCGCAATGCCCGCAGCAGCAGGGGGGTAGCATGCTCCGCCTGCAGTGGCGGCGAACGGTACGACTTGCCCAGCTTGTGCCCATCCGGCTGCACGATCAGCGGAATATGCAGGTAACGCGGCTGTGAGAAGCCCAGCAACTCCTGCAGGTACAGCTGGCGCGGGGTGTTGTCGAGCAGGTCGGCGCCACGCACGATGTCGGTAACACCCTGCCAGGCATCGTCCAGCACCACGGCCAGCTGGTAGGCGTACAACCCATCACGACGCTGGATGACGAAATCGCCCACCTCACGCCCCAGGTGTTGCTGGTATTCACCCTGCACTCGGTCGGTAAAGCGGTAGATCAGCTCTGGCACCCGCAAGCGGATGGCTGCCCCTTCACGGGCATGCCCGGCGTTGCGGCAAAAGCCCGGGTAGATGCCGTTGTAGCGTTCCAGCTGCTTGCGCGAGCAGGTGCATGCGTACGCCAGGCCCATGTTGAACAGGCGGTCTACCACGGCAGCATAGGCATCGTGGCGCTGGCTCTGGAATACCACCTCGCCATCCCATTGCAGGCCGTAACGTTCCAGCGTCTGGAGGATGGCATCGCGGGCGCCGGGCATCTCCCGGGGCGGGTCGGTGTCTTCCATGCGCAGCAGCCAGCGGCCGTTGACGGCGCGGGCATCGAGCCACGAGGCGAGGGCGGCGACCAGCGAGCCGAAGTGCAGGAAGCCGCTGGGGGTGGGGGCGAAGCGCCCGATGTAGCTGGAGTCGGTCATGGTCAGGCTGGGCATATAAATGAAACGGGGCGCATGATGCGCCCCGTTCAGGTGGAAGAAAGATCAGCCTTTGCCGACCGTTTTTTCCTTTTTCTCGGCAATTTCCTTGCAGTCGAAGCACAGGTCGGCGGTAGGGCGGGCTTCCAGGCGGCGCAGGCCGATCTCGATGCCGCACGACTCGCACCAGCCGTACTCTTCGTCCTGAATCTTCTGCAGGGTTTTATCGATTTTCTTGATCAACTTGCGCTCGCGGTCGCGGTTGCGCAGTTCGAGGGCGAATTCCTCTTCCTGGGATGCGCGGTCTGCGGGATCTGCAAAGTTGGCTGCTTCTTCTTTCATATGGTCAACGGTCTTGTCGACGCCGACCATCAGCTCTTGCTTCCAGCCAGTGAGGATCTTGGTGAAGTGCTTGCGCATGGGCTCACCCATGTACTCCTCACCCTTGGTCTCCTGATAGGGTGCAACCCCATAAAGATTCTGGTTGGCTTTTTGCTTTTCTAGGGTGGACATGAATAGACCGCCTCTCACTCATCTGATCCAATGCGCAGGATGCTCCATCTCCGGCGACCGCCGGCCCTGCGACTGCGAGCCGCCGAACTTACCAGATAGATCGGGGGTGCGCTACCCCGCCCGATCCTGCTAGTTGACACCGGCCTGAGCGGTACGTTCGGTGGTGTGCAGAGGTAGAATCTCCAGTTTAGACCCAATTGAGAGAAGGTCATGGCCCAACCCTACAGTGCGCGCAGCCGCGCCATCGAACCTTTCCACGTCATGGCGCTGCTGGCCCGGGCCAACGAGCTGCAGGCGGCCGGGCACGACGTGATCCACCTGGAAATCGGCGAGCCGGACTTCACCACGGCCGCACCCATCGTCGCGGCCGGCCAGGCCGCGCTGGCCGCCGGGCACACGCGCTACACCGCCGCACGCGGTCTGCCGGCACTGCGTGAGGCAATTGCCGGCTTTTATGGGCAGCGCTATGGCCTGAACATCGACCCGGAACGCATCCTTATTACCCCAGGTGGCTCCGGCGCGCTGCTGCTGGCCAGCAGCCTGCTGGTGGACCCGGGCAAGCATTGGCTGCTGGCCGATCCGGGTTACCCGTGCAATCGCCACTTCCTGCGCCTGGTCGAGGGCGGGGCCCAATTGGTACCGGTGGGCCCGGATGTGAACTACCAACTGACTGCCGACCTGGTTGAGCGCTACTGGGACAAGGACACCGTCGGTGCCCTGGTCGCTTCGCCGGCCAACCCCACCGGTACCGTGCTGGGGCGCGAAGCGTTGGCCTGCCTGGCCAAAACCACCCATGAGCGGCATGGCCATCTGGTGGTGGACGAGATCTACCATGGCCTCACCTATGGCATGGACGCGCCGAGCGTGCTGGAAGTCGATGACTCGGCATTCGTCCTGAATAGTTTTTCCAAGTATTTCGGCATGACTGGTTGGCGCCTTGGCTGGCTGGTGGCTCCGCCCGGTGCGGTCGCCGACCTGGAGAAACTGGCGCAGAACCTGTACATCAGTGCGCCGAGCATGGCTCAGCATGCCGCGCTGGCCTGTTTCCAGCCCGAGGCGCTGGCCATTTTCGAAGAGCGCCGCGCCGAATTCGCCCGCCGTCGCGATTACCTGCTGCCCGCTCTGCGTGAACTGGGCTTCCGCATCGCCGTCGAGCCGCAAGGCGCGTTCTACCTGTACGCCGATATCAGCGCTTTTAACGGGGACGCGTTCGCATTCTGCCGACACTTCCTGGAAACCGAGCACGTGGCATTCACGCCGGGCCTGGACTTTGGTCGCCACCTGGCCGGGCACCATGTGCGCTTCGCTTATACCCAGAGCCTGCCGCGCCTGGAAGAAGCGGTGCAACGTATTGCCCGTGGCCTGCAGAGCTGGCAAGGCTGATGCGTTTCTCTCCTTCACTCGAGCAGGGCCGCCTGCTGCGTCGCTACAAGCGCTTTCTGGCCGATATCGAACTGGCCAGCGGCGAGCAGATGACTATCCACTGCCCGAATACCGGCTCCATGCTCAACTGCATGCGTGAAGGTGGGCAGGTGTGGTTCAGCCGCTCCAACGACCCCAAGCGCAAGCTGCCAGGGACCTGGGAAATCAGCGAAACCCCCCAGGGGCGGTTGGCCTGCGTGAATACCGGGCGGGCCAATGCGTTGGTCGAAGAGGCCCTGCGCGCTGGCATGATCACTGAACTGGCCGGTTTCACTGCACTCAAGCGCGAAGTGGCCTATGGCGAAGAAGGCAGCCGTATCGACTTTCGCCTGGAGTTCGAGGGTGCCCCGGCCTATGTCGAGGTCAAGAGCGTGACGCTGGGCTACCCCGACACTGCAGTTGCGGCCTTCCCTGATGCGGTGACTCAACGCGGTGCGAAACACCTGCGTGAGCTGGCAAAGCTGGCCCGGCAGGGCGTGCGGGCCGTGCAACTGTATTGCGTGAACCTGACCGGTATCGACGCTGTGCGCCCGGCTGAAGAAATCGATACGGCCTACGCCCAGGCGCTGCGCGCTGCTGTAGCGGACGGGGTGGAGGTGCTGGCCTACGGCACTCGGCTGGACGCCGAGGGCATCGTCATCGATCGCCGCTTGCCGGTGCTGCTTACCCCTTGAACCAGATGCCCTGGCTGTCTTCGTGGCAGCCCAGGGGCTGCAGCTGCTCACCCTCACAGGGGCCTGCCACGCATTCGCCGCTTTCTATCAGGAACAGTGCACCGTGATGGGCGCAGTGGATGAGGCTGGCGCTGTCATCCAGAAACGCGTCCTCTGCCCAGTTCAGCGGGATGTCCCGGTGCGGGCAGCGGTTGCGGTACAGGTACACCTGGCCTTGGCGACGCACGCCGAACAGTTCGAGGCCGTCTACGCTGAAGGCGCGGCTTTGGCCCTCGGCGAGGCCGAGGGATGTACAAAGGAAGTGCATGGCAAGGATGACCCGTGAAACACGTGATGGCTTGACGCTCCAATGCGAATAATTATCAAATTGATCGCATTCGCTGCGCCCGGCTGCCTATGGTGCGCAGTTCCGCCGCTCGCCACAAGGCGTGTAGCCCGTCTTCAGAAGGAACCCGATGATGCGCCGTCCAGCTGCTTTTCTCGCTCTGTGTGCAAGCCTTGTGCTCTCTACCCAAGCCTTGGCAGCCGAGCTGCCGCAACGCTGGGTCAGCTCGGGTGGCGCCTTGAGCGAGTGGATAACCGCATTGGGAGGTGAAGCGCGCCTGGTCGGTGTGGACACTACCAGTCAGCACCCGGCCTCGTTGAAAGCCTTGCCCAGTGTGGGTTATCAGCGACAACTGTCGGCCGAAGGCATTCTCAGCCTGCGCCCGGATGTGCTGGTGGGCACCGAGGAGATGGGGCCGCCACCGGTACTGGCGCAAATCCGCAAGGCCGGCGTGCGGGTCGAGTTGTTCTCCAGCAAGGCCGAGCTGCCGGCGGTAGATGAAAACCTCAGGCACCTGGGGCAGTTGCTCGGTGCAGAGCAGCAAGCGTCCGTGCTTGCAGCGGACTACCGCCAACGGCTCGATGCGTTGCGTGCCAACGTCAAGCTGGCCCAGGCCGGGCAGCAGGCTCCTGGGGTGTTGCTGCTGGTCGGCCATGCCGGGGCCAAGCCGCTGATCGCCGGGCAAGGTACTGCCGGTGACTGGCTGCTGGGCCAGGCGGGTGGGCGTAACCTGGCCGCGCACCAAGGCTACAAGAACTTCTCCAACGAAGCCTTGGCGGCGCTTGACCCGGATGTGATCGTGTTTTCCGACCGGGCGCTGGCCGATGAACAGGCCTTGCAGGCGCTGTTGAAAGAAAACCCCGCGCTGGCTGCCTCGCGGGCCGTGCGTGAGAAACGCCTGGTCTCATTGGACCCGACGCTGCTGGTCGGCGGGCTCGGGCCTCGGCTACCGGCGACCTTGCAGTCGCTGGCAGCCGCCTTCTACCCGGCTGCTCAGGCCAGCTTCGCACAATGAAACAAAGGGTTTCGCCACGCACGTTGTTCATTAGCCTGAGCCTGTTGTGCCTGTTGGCGACCTGGCTGTCACTGGCGCTGGGGCCAGTCAGCCTGCCAATGTTCGATACGCTGCGCGCTGGCCTGCGCCTGTTGGGGCTGCCTGTTTCCGAAGATGGCCTGCAGCAGGCCGAGATGATCCTTGGCCAGATCCGCCTGCCGCGCACCCTGTTGGGGTTGGCGGTGGGCGCGGTGCTGGCTCTGTCCGGGGTGGCCATGCAGGGTCTGTTCCGCAACCCGCTGGCCGACCCCGGGCTGGTAGGGGTTGCCGCCGGCGCCGCGATGGGGGCAGCGGTTGCCATTGTCGGCGGCGCTTGGTTTGGCGGCATGCCGGATGCTTTCGCACCTTATCTGCTGTCGTTCTGCGCTTTTGTCGGCGGGCTTGGGGTAACTGCGCTGGTCTACCGCCTGGGGCGCCGCGATGGCCAGACCAACGTCGCCACGATGTTATTGGCTGGCGTGGCCATGACCGCGCTAGGTGGCGCGGCCGTGGGGCTGTTCTCTTACCTGGCCGATGACGCCACCTTGCGCACGCTGACGTTCTGGAACCTTGGCAGCCTCAATGGCGCCAGCTATGAGCGGCTGTGGCCATTATTGCTGGTGGCGACAGGGGTGGCGGTGTGGTTGCCGCGCCGGGCCAAGGCACTGAATGCCCTGTTGCTGGGTGAGTCGGAGGCGCGCCACCTGGGCGTTGACGTGGAGCGGCTCAAGCGTGAACTGGTGTTCTGCACGGCGCTGGGGGTGGGGGCGGCAGTGGCTGCAGCCGGGTTGATCGGCTTTATCGGCCTGGTAGTGCCGCACCTGGTACGCCTGCTGGCCGGGCCCGATCACCGTGTGGTGCTGCCAGCCTCGCTGCTGGCCGGCGGGGTGCTGATGTTGTTTGCCGACCTGGCGGCGCGGCTGCTGCTGGCGCCTGCCGAGCTGCCGATTGGTATCGTCACGGCCTTCATCGGTGCGCCGTTCTTCCTGTTCCTGCTGATGCGAGGGCGCGGCTGATGTTGCAAGTTGAGGGCCTGTATCTGTGCAGGGGCAGCAATGAGGTGCTGCACGACATTCACTTGCAGTTGCCTGCGGGGCAGGTCGTGGGTGTGCTTGGCCCCAACGGTGCCGGCAAGAGCAGTCTGCTGAGTGTGCTGTGCGGTGAGCTGGCCCCCGGCCGTGGGCGGGTAACGCTTCAGGGCCGCCCGCTGGCCGATTGGGCCGGACAGGAACGGGCAAGGCGCCTGGCAGTGTTGCCGCAGGTGTCCAGCCTGGGTTTCTCGTTTCGGGTGGAGGAAGTGGTAGGCATGGGGCGCATGCCTCATGGCACCGGTCAGCGGCGCGATGCGGAAATTGTCGAAGCGGCGTTGCGGGCGGCAGATGCCTGGCACCTGGTGGAGCGCAGCTACTTGGCACTTTCCGGTGGCGAGCGGCAACGGGTACACCTGGCCCGCGTGCTGGCGCAGCTATGGCCGGGGGAGGAGGGCAGCACGTTGTTGCTCGATGAACCAACCTCGATGCTCGACCCGCTGCATCAGCACACCACCCTGGAAGCCGTACGCCGCTTCGCCGACTGCGGTGCTGCAGTGTTGGTGATTCTGCATGACCTGAACCTGGCGGCGCGTTACTGTGACCGTATCCTGTTGCTGGAGCAGGGGCGCTGCCATGCGTTTGCCACGCCCGAAGCGGCACTGACCCCTGCGGCCCTGAAAGCGGTGTACGGTATCGACGTACTGGTGCAGGCGCACCCCGAGCGCGGGCATCCGCTGATCATCACCCGTTGATTCTCGAACCGTGCACGGCCTTTGTGGAAGCGGCCTAGTCTCGCGACAGGTCCGCCCCCGGAGCAGGCCATTCAAATTGTGGATGACATGGAGTAACTGCCGATGCGACACCCGCTGCTGTCCGGTTTCTCGCTGAGCCTGGTACTGGCGATAGGCGGCTGTCAGGCCAGCCTGCCGCCGTTGCCCGCCTGGCAGAGCAGTGAAGGTCGCACGCACGCCCAGCTGGGAAAAATTGTCGACCTGTCCAATGAGCAGGTCATAAGCCCTGAAACGCTGGTGCAGCGCCTGGCTGACGCATCCCGAGTGCTTGTCGGCGAGAAGCACGACAACCCTGACCATCACGCGCTGCAACTGTGGCTGCTGCGCGCCCTGCAAGGCCAGCGCACCCAGGGCAGCCTGCTGCTGGAGATGCTGCAGCCCGAACAGCAATCACGGGTGGACAAGCTGGCGGGGCAGCCTTTGCCGGAAGACTTGCCCAAGGCGCTGGCCTGGCAGGAGGGCTGGGATTGGCAGTTGTACGGGCCGATTGTCACTGAAGCCTTGCAGCATCGGGTGACGTTGCTGGCAGCCAACCTTTCGCCCGCCGAGATGCGTCAGGCCTATCGACAACCAGCTCCGGTGCAGGGTGAAAAGTCCAATGCACCCGCGGTAAAGGCTGCCTTGCTGGAACAGGTGCGCGCCGGGCATTGCGGGATGCTGCCGGAAAACCAGTTACCGGCGATGCTGGCCGTTCAGCAGCAGCGCGACCGGCGCATGGCCGAGCGTTTGCAGGCGGCACCGCAACCGGCGCTGCTGTTTGCCGGGGCTTACCATGTGCGCAAGGACCTGGGCATACCCTTGCATCTGGCTGACCTGAGGGCGTCGGGGGAGAGCAAGGTATTGCTGCTGGCTGAGGTGGGCGAGCGAATCGAGCCTGGCGAGGCTGATTATGTGTGGTACACGGCAGCGATGCCGGAGCAGGACTATTGCGCGCAGCTGCGGCGTTGATCCTGAAAAAGCACAGGCAAAAAAAGACCCGGCAAATTGCCGGGTCAATAACCGTGATTAGCCTGATGAGGAGATAATCTGAGAGTCCGAACCAGGGGCTCTTAGCTTATCCAACCAGTCTCGCGACCAGTTGTGATAATCATAACAATTCTCATTTAGACGTCAATCCCTTTACCCCGATTATTTTGGTTTTTTTTGCGTAGGGTTTTTCGCGTCCAATTGTTGATTGAGTGCTTCCTTGCGTTCGAGCGGCAAATCGTTCCAGTGCATGTCCAGCAGGGCGCCTTCAATGGCATACAACAGCACCTTCGATGCACGGAACCCTCGTGTCTTCACGGCCTGGTACGCACCCACCGCGCCCAGGCGGCGCAAATCCGATGCACTGTGGATGCCGGCTGCATGCAGCCACTGCGCAGAAGTCTTGCCAAGGTTCTTCAGATGCTGCAATTCATCGTTCATCGAGCCTCCTTGCGATGGCTGAACGGGAATGGGGGATAAATCGCGAGCAGGTCTGAGAGGAGTGTAGCGGGCGTTGGGAAATGTGCGGCTTTTTGCCATCGGGGGATGAGCGGCCTGTGCCTGCCCCTTGGCGGGCAGGCACAGGAAGATGACGAACTTACAGGCCAGGCAACTGCTGGCGAATCTGCTCGATCACCTGATCCATGCTGCCGGCAGCCTGGGTATCGACGCGGGTGCTGTGCACCAGCTCCTGCGCATCCAGCGCCTCACGGCTGGCCTGCTGGGCCTTGATCACCTCCAGCGTGGCATCCGACGGGTCGCTGTTTTCGGCCTGGCGCTGCTCCAGCCAACTGGCGATGACCGCCTCTGGCGCGTGACAGTCGAGGATGAGGAACGGCACGCCGGTCTGGCTGGCAACCTCTGCCGCAGCCTGGCGTTGCTCACGCTTGAGGTAGGTGGCGTCCAGCACCACCGGGAAACCGGCGCGCAGCACGGTCGATGCCACCTCGTGCAGGCGCTGATAGGTCGCTGCGCTGGCGTCCTGGTCGTATATGCCCGTACTCAGCTGGCCGGCGTCGGCCTGCTGTTGTTCGCCGAACAGGCGCTTACGCTCTACGTCCGAACGCACGCGCACTGCACCCAGGGCCTCAACCAGGCGCATGGCCACGTGACTTTTGCCCACCGCCGAAACGCCATGGGTGATGGCCAGCAGGCGCGACGGGATGGCACTGTAGCTTTCGGCCAGGTTGGCGTAGTTGCGGTAGGTGCGCAGGGTGGTGGCACGCTGCACGCCATCAGCGTCGGCCGGCATGCTGAACAGTGCGACCTTGGCCCGCACCAGCGCGCGGTAGGCCTTGTAGAAGTTGAGCAGTTCCAGGCCTTCGTAATCCCCCGTCAGTTCCAGGTACTGGCTGATGAAGCGCCGGGCCAGGCACTTCAGGCCGCGGTCTTCCAGGTCCATGGCCAGGAAGGCGGTGTCGGCGTAGACGTCGGTCAGTCGGAAAGGCTCGTTGAACTCGATGCAATCGAAGATCACCACCTTGCCATCGATCAAGGTGGCGTTGCCCAGGTGGATGTCACCGTGGCACTCACGGATGAAGCCATTGGCCTTGCGCTTTTCCAGCAGCCCTTGCAGGCGCTCGAAGCTGCTGCGGGCCCAGGCCTGCAGGGCGTCGAGTTGCTGCAGATCGGCTTTGTCGCTGAGGAATGGGCGAATCTGCTCGAAGTTCTGCTCCACCGGGGCCATCACGCTGTCTGGCGTGCCCAGCGGGTGCTCCATCGGCACACGTGGGGCCTGCAGGTGAAACTCGGCAATCTGCCGGGCCATCTGGTCGATGTGCGTGGCGTTCAGCTCGCCATTGGCCTGCAGGGTGTTGAGCATCTGGCCCTGGGGGAACTGGCGCATCTTCAGCACATACTCGATGGCTTCACCTTCGCCACCGATCTGCGGTGCGTCGACGCTACCGGTGATCGGCAACACTTGCAGGTACAGGCCTTCGGTCAGGCGTTGGTTCAGGCGCAATTCTTCGTTACAGAAATGCTGGCGCTGGTCCAGTCCGGTGAAGTCCAGGAAGCCGAAATTCATCGGTTTCTTGATCTTGTAGGCATATTCGCCAGTGAGCAGGACCCAGGAGATATGCGTCTCGATGAGCTGAAACCCCTCCACGGGGTGAGGGTACAGGGCAGGGTTCTGCAACGCAGTAATAAGAGCTTGGCTCACGGCAAATCCTTCCGGGGCAAGGGAATTCGAATGCGCCATTATGGTCAATGGTGCCGTCCCTGCCTACCGCCGGGCCGTCTGCCCAGCCTTTATAAAGTGCGTATAATCCGCCGCCATGACCCGAACCCGAAATCCCCGCACCCCTCAGAAACGCCCGACCGGCCGCTCCCGCGCCTGGCTGGGCTGGGCTTTGAAGCTCAGCCTGGTTGGCCTGGTGATCGTTGCCGGCTTCGCGGTTTACCTCGATGCCGTCGTCCAGGAAAAGTTCTCCGGCAAGCGCTGGACCATCCCGGCCAAAGTGTATGCCCGACCGCTGGAGCTGTTCACCGGCCAGAAGTTGAGCAAGAACGACTTCCTCACCGAGCTCGATGCGCTCGGCTACCGTCGCGAAAGCGCGGCCAACGGCCCGGGCGCTGCATCCGTCAACGGCAATACCGTCGACCTCAATACCCGTGGCTTCCAGTTCTACGAGGGCATGGAACCGGCGCAGTTCGTCCGCGTGCGCTTCTCTGGCGATTACGTTGCGGGCCTTTCCGGTGCCAACGGCAAGGCGCTTGACGTGGTGCGGCTGGAGCCGCTGATGATCGGCGGCATCTATCCGAAAAATCTCGAAGACCGCATCCTGATCAAGATCGATCAGGTACCCAAATATCTGCTCGAAACCCTGGTGGCAACGGAGGACCGCGAGTTCTACAGCCACTTCGGCGTGTCGCCAAAGTCCATCGTCCGGGCCATGTGGGTCAACACGTCGTCCGGCTCGATGCGCCAGGGTGGCAGTACCCTGACCCAGCAATTGGTGAAGAACTTCTACCTCAGCAGCGAGCGCAGCCTCAGCCGCAAGCTGACCGAGGCGATGATGGCGGTCCTGCTCGAACTGCACTACGACAAACGCGAAATCCTTGAGGCCTACCTCAACGAGGTGTTCGTCGGCCAGGACGGTCAACGCGCGGTGCACGGCTTTGGTCTGGCTAGCCAGTTCTTCTTCAGCCAGCCGCTGTCTGAGCTGAAACTGCATCAGATCGCCCTGCTGGTGGGCATGGTCAAAGGCCCGTCCTACTACAACCCGCGGCGTCACCCCGAGCGGGCCCTGGCTCGCCGCAACCTGGTGCTCGACCTGGTGGCCGAACAGGGCGTGGCCAGCCAGGCAGAAGTTGATGCGGCGAAGAAAATGCCGTTGGGCGTGACAAAGCGTGGCAGCCTGGCCGACAGCTCGTTCCCGGCTTTCCTCGACCTGGTCAAGCGACAGCTGCGGCAGGACTACCGCGATGAAGACTTGACCGAAGAGGGCCTGCGTATCTTTACCAGCTTCGACCCGATCCTGCAGATGAAGGCTGAAACCTCGATGAGCGAGACCTTCAAGCGCCTGGCGGGCCGCAAGGGGGCAGACGATGTGGAAGCGGCGATGGTCGTGACCAACCCTGAGACCGGTGAAGTACAGGCGCTGATCGGTAGCCGCCAGGCAGGCTTCGCCGGCTTCAACCGGGCCATCGATGCTGTGCGGCCGATCGGCTCGTTGGTCAAGCCGTCGGTATACCTGACTGCGCTGGAGCAGCCGAGCAAGTACACCCTGACCAGTTGGGTGCAGGACGAGCCATTTTCGGTCAAGGGGGCTGACGGCCAAGTCTGGCGCCCGCAAAACTATGACCGCCGCCCGCATGGCACTATCTACCTGTATCAGGGGCTGGCCAACTCCTACAACCTGTCGACCGCCAAGCTTGGCCTGGAAGTGGGTGTGCCGAACGTGATCAAGACCATTGGTCGTTTGGGCGTGAATGTCGACTGGCCTGCATTCCCTGCCATGTTGCTGGGGGCAGGTGGCATGTCGCCGATGCAGGTGGCAACCATGTACCAGACCATCGCCAACGGCGGCTTCAACACGCCGATGCGCGGCATCCGCAGCGTGCTCACCGCCGAGGGCGAGCCGCTCAAGCGCTACCCGTTCCAGATCCAGCAGACCTTCGACCCAGGTGCCATTTACCTGGTGCAGAACGCCATGCAACGCGTAATGCGAGAAGGTACAGGGCGTTCGGTGTACAACACCTTGCCGCGCTCGCTGACCCTGGCGGGCAAGACCGGTACCAGTAACGACTCGCGTGACAGCTGGTTCTCCGGCTTCAGTCAGGATCTGCTGGCCGTGGTGTGGATGGGGCGTGACGATAACGGCAAGACACCGTTTACCGGCGCCACCGGCGCCTTGCAGGTGTGGACCAGCTTCATGAAGAAGGCCGACCCGCTGCCGCTGGATATGCCGCAACCGGACAACGTGGTGCAGGCCTGGATCGACCCCTACAGTGGCCATGGGTCTGATGCCAGCTGTCCGGGAGCGGTGCAGATGCCGTATATTCGCGGGAGTGAGCCGCCGGCCGGCGCAGCCTGTGGCGGCGAGCAGGACCCAGTAGAATCGGTAATGGACTGGGTCAAAGGCTGGATGAATTAAGCACAGGCTGCATTGATGAGGTGTGATGTGAACAAGTGGCTGTTTCCTGCCGTGACGGCGTTGGCTGTGCTCCAGGGGTGCTCCAGCGTCCCGCGTGGCAATATTCCGGTGGTCGATTCGAGCACCCGCGTGTCCAACAGCGAACGCGTGACGGCCAACCGCTCGGCGGGTGGCTATAACGCCGGCACCGCCCAGGCGCAGACGCTGCCGGAGGATTCCGGTGTCACCGTGATGATCCCGCAGGGCGCAGGCGCATCGGGCATCCAGACGTTCCCGGCGTCCAATGGCGCTGCGCCGATCAGTACCTCGCCGATCACTCCAGGGCCTGTCAGTTCGGCGCCGATGACCACCAATCCCAACCCGATTGCCGATGAACCCTTCGACATTGCAGCGATGAACAGCACCCCGCAAAGTGCCAGTGCGCCAACCGGTATTCCGCGCAGCGCCGCCGCCGGTGGCCTGTCGGCCGACGAGCAACTGGACGGTCCTGTGCTGGCACTGTTGACCACTGCGCAGACGCAGCAGGGCAGCGGCGACTTCAACGGTGCCGCTTCGAGCCTTGAGCGTGCCCAGCGCATTGCTCCGCGTGAGCCGCAGGTGCTGTATCGCCTGGCCCAGGTGCGCCTTTCGCAAGGTGATGCAGCGCAGGCCGAGCAGTTGGCGCGCCGCGCCCTGACTTACGCCAACGGCCGCCCCAGCCTGCAGGCAGAGCTTTGGAACACGATCGCCCAGGCCCGTGAAAAGCAGGGTGATAGCGCTGGGGCTGCGCTGGCCCGGCAAAAGGCGCGGGTCAATTCGTGATGATCGAGCAACGTGTGCTGGATATTGCCGACCACCTGCTCTTGATCGAGCGCGAGCTGCAGGTGCAAGGCTGGTGGGATGACGAGCCGCCAAGCGACGAGGCACTGGCCAGTACGGTGCCGTTCGCCGTGGATACCCTCAGTTTTGAGCAGTGGCTGCAATGGATCTTCCTGCCCCGCATGAAGATCATCATCGAGCTGGGCCACCCGCTGCCCAATGCATCGAGCATCCTTGTCATGGCCGAAACCGTGTTTACCGACCGGCCGGAGCAAAGTCGTGAGCTACGCCGCCTGTTGGCAGCTTTTGATCAATTGATCGCTCCTTCCGCCTGATTTCTTCAGTTTTTCCGTCAAGGGCCGCAGATTGTGGCCCTTTTTTTTGGAAATCTTCTTAATTCTGCTGCTGAAGCGATTTTTAGTGGTGGCAGGAATTCATCTTGAGGAAAAATTGGCAATAATTTTTCTTGACTTGTTGGCGCCGAATCACAAGAATCCAACTTCCGCTGTAGAGGGACTGCCAGAAGCAGACCCGCTAAGCAGATCATGAGGTGCACACCCGCGCCGACCTGTTACACCCCGCAACGCGTTACCTCGCGCTGGGTGGGAAACCCCCGCAACACTCTGGGGATCTCCCAATACTTGCTCAGTCAGTGCTGACGTTCGCTCATGCTCTGCTTGGCAGTAAACCTATTAAGACCCGTCCAGTGAGGGCGGTATTCTGGCGTTTTAGAGGTGAACAACGTGGAGCTTTTATCTGGCGCTGAGATGGTCGTCCGCTTCTTGCGTGACGAAGGCGTTAAGCACATCTACGGGTACCCTGGTGGTGCTCTCCTGCATGTTTACGACGCACTGTTCAAAGAACCGGAAGTGGAACACATCCTGGTTCGTCACGAGCAGGCGGCCACCCATATGGCGGACGGCTACGCTCGCGCCACCGGCAAGGCCGGTGTGGTGCTGGTAACCTCCGGTCCTGGCGCGACCAATGCCATTACCGGCATTGCCACCGCCTACATGGACTCGATTCCGATGGTCATCCTGTCCGGCCAGGTGCCTAGCACCATGGTGGGTACCGATGCCTTCCAGGAAACCGACATGATTGGTATCTCGCGGCCGATCGTGAAGCACAGCTTCATGATCAAGAATCCGACCGAGATCCCTGAAGTTCTGAAAAAAGCTTTCTACCTGGCGCAATCCGGTCGTCCAGGTCCGGTCGTGGTCGACATTCCAAAAGATATGACCAACCCGGCTGAGAAGTTTGAATACGTCTACCCGAAAAAGGTCAAGCTGCGCTCCTACAGCCCGGCGGTCCGCGGTCACTCCGGCCAGATCCGCAAAGCTGCCGAGATGCTTCTGGCGGCCAAGCGTCCGGTCGTCTACTCCGGTGGCGGTGTGATCCTCGGCGGTGGCTCCGAAGCCCTGACTGAAATCGCCAAGTCGCTGAACCTGCCGGTCACCAATACCCTGATGGGGCTGGGTGGCTTCCCGGGTACCGACCGCCAGTTCCTCGGCATGCTCGGCATGCATGGCAGCTACACCGCCAACATGGCCATGCACAATGCCGACGTCATCTTTGCCGTCGGTGCGCGTTTCGACGACCGCGTTGTAAACGGCCCGGCCAAGTTCTGCCCGAACGCCAAGATCATTCACATCGACATCGACCCGGCGTCGATCTCGAAGATGATCAAGGCCGACGTGCCAATCGTCGGCCCGGTCGACAGCGTGCTCAACGAAATGCTCGGCATCCTCAAGGAAATCGGCGAGCAGCCTGACAAGGCGGCGCTGGATACCTGGTGGAAGCAGATTGACGAATGGCGTGGCAATGGCGAGTTGTTCCCTTACGACAAGGGCGATGGCAACGTCATCAAACCGCAAAAAGTCATCGAGACACTGTGCGAAGTGACCAATGGCGATGCCTTCGTCACTTCCGACGTCGGCCAGCACCAGATGTTTGCCGCGCAGTACTATCGCTTCAACAAGCCAAACCGCTGGATCAACTCCGGTGGCCTGGGCACCATGGGCTTCGGCTTCCCGGCGGCGATGGGCGTCAAGCTCAACTTCCCGGATCAGGACGTGGCCTGCGTGACCGGCGAAGGCAGCATCCAGATGAACATCCAGGAGCTGTCCACCTGCATGCAATACGGCCTGCCGGTGAAGATCGTCAACCTGAACAACGGTGTGTTGGGCATGGTCCGCCAATGGCAGGACATGGCCTACAACGGTCGTCACTCGCACTCGTACGTCGAGTCGCTGCCTGACTTCATCAAGCTGGCTGAGGCCTATGGCCATGTGGGTATCCGCATTACCAGCCTGAAGGACCTCAAGCCGAAGCTGGAAGAAGCGTTTGCGATGAAGGACCGTCTGGTGTTCATCGACATCGCGGTTGACCGCAGTGAGCACGTCTATCCGATGCAGATCAAGGATGGCTCGATGCGTGACATGTGGCTGAGCAAGACGGAGCGTACCTGATATGCGGCACATCATTTCCCTGCTGCTGGAAAACGAACCTGGTGCGTTGTCCCGTGTGGTCGGCCTGTTCTCCCAGCGCAACTACAACATTGAAAGCCTGACTGTAGCGCCGACCGAAGACCCGACCCTGTCGCGTCTGACGCTGACCACCGTTGGCCATGACGAAGTGATCGAACAGATCACCAAGAACCTGAACAAGCTGGTCGAAGTGGTCAAGCTTGTCGACCTGTCGGAAAGCGCTCACATCGAGCGTGAACTGATGCTGGTCAAGGTCAAGGCCACCGGTGCCCAGCGTGCCGAGATCAAGCGCACCACGGATATCTTCCGTGGCCAGATCGTCGACGTGACCGCCAGCGTGTACACCGTGCAGCTGAGCGGTACCAGCGACAAACTGGACAGCTTCATCCAGGCGATCGGCACTGCATCGATTCTGGAAACCGTGCGCAGCGGCGTTACCGGCATTGCCCGTGGCGACAAAGTGCTCAGCATCTAAATCCAAAAAATTAGCGATGGCTCCGCAGGGGCCGAGATATAACCAGGGGTATTTTCATGAAAGTTTTCTACGATAAAGACTGCGACCTTTCCATCATCCAGGGTAAGAAAGTCGCCATCATCGGTTACGGCTCCCAGGGCCACGCTCAGGCGTGCAACCTGAAAGACTCCGGTGTAGACGTTACCGTCGGTCTGCGTAAAGGTTCGGCTACCGTTGCCAAGGCTGAAGCCCACGGCCTGAAAGTTGCCGACGTTGCTACCGCTGTCGCTGCGGCTGACCTGGTCATGATCCTGACCCCGGACGAGTTCCAGGGCGCTCTGTACAAGAACGAAATCGAGCCGAACATCAAGAAGGGCGCTACCCTGGCCTTCTCTCACGGCTTCTCGATCCACTACAACCAGGTTGTTCCGCGTGCCGACCTCGACGTGATCATGATCGCGCCGAAAGCCCCGGGCCACACCGTTCGCTCCGAGTTCGTCAAAGGCGGCGGCATCCCTGACCTGATCGCTATCTACCAGGACGCTTCCGGCAACGCCAAGAACGTCGCACTGTCCTACGCTTCGGGCGTAGGTGGTGGCCGTACCGGTATCATCGAAACCACCTTCAAGGACGAAACCGAAACCGACCTGTTCGGTGAGCAGGCTGTTCTGTGTGGCGGTACCGTCGAGCTGGTCAAAGCCGGTTTCGAAACCCTGGTCGAAGCTGGCTACGCGCCGGAAATGGCCTACTTCGAGTGCCTGCACGAGCTGAAGCTGATCGTCGACCTCATGTACGAAGGCGGCATCGCCAACATGAACTACTCGATCTCCAACAACGCCGAGTACGGTGAGTACGTGACTGGCCCGGAAGTCATCAACGAAGAATCCCGCAAGGCCATGCGCAATGCCCTGAAGCGCATCCAGGACGGCGAGTACGCGAAGATGTTCATCTCCGAAGGTGCTACCAACTACCCATCGATGACCGCCAAGCGCCGCAACAACGCCGCTCACGGCATCGAAATCATCGGCGAGCAGCTGCGCTCGATGATGCCGTGGATCTCGGCTAACAAAATCGTCGACAAGACCAAGAACTAAGTCTTATCGATAGATGAAAAACGCGGCTTCGGCCGCGTTTTTTCGTTCTGGCATCCAGCTTCTGGTATAAAGCAGACCAGTGGCTCGCTGTCAGAACCTGTTTCGCGGGCCCGTGTCGAACATTTTCCATCCTGTTGCAAGGTACCCTCCATGAGCGAACGTCCCGAAGAGCCGAACAAGCCCTCCGACGCCGAAAGCCTGCTACCTGTCGATGAGCACGTTGAAGAAGGGCATGACGCCGAAGGCCGCAAGGTGCGCCACCGCGGCATCTACCTGTTGCCCAACCTGTTTACCACCGCCAACCTGTTTGCCGGTTTCTATTCCATCATCAGCTCGATGAGCGCACAGAGCGCCCTGAGTGCTGGCGACCCGCGCGAGGCGAGCAAGTACTTCGCTTTTGCCGCTATCGCCATCTTCGTGGCCATGGTGCTCGACGGCCTGGACGGCCGCGTTGCGCGCATGACCAATACCCAGAGTGCCTTCGGTGCCGAGTATGACTCGCTGTCGGATATGGTCGCCTTCGGCGTGGCCCCGGCTTTGCTGGCCTTCGGCTGGGCGCTGGGTGACATGGGCAAGGTCGGCTGGATGGTTGCCTTCATCTATGTGGCCGGTGCCGCGTTGCGCCTGGCGCGCTTCAATACCCAGGTCGGTACCGCCGACAAGCGCTACTTCATCGGCCTGGCCAGCCCGGCTGCCGCAGGTGTGGTGGCGGGCACCGTATGGGCGTTCAGCGACTATGGCATCCAGGGTTCCAAGCTGTCGTTCCTGGTCGCGCTGCTGGTGGCTGCTGCTGGCATGCTGATGGTCAGCAACATCAAGTACAACAGTTTCAAGGAGCTGGACCTCAAGGGGCGCGTGCCGTTCGTGGCGATCCTGGCGGTGGTGCTGGTATTTGCCGTCGTGTTCAGCGACCCACCGCGTATCCTTCTGTTGATCTTCCTCGCCTATGCAGCATCGGGGCCGATCCAGTTCCTGCTGAAGGCGCGCCGTCGCAAAGCGTGAAAATCACTTAACGCTGGAATAACCTCACGGCTCCATAGTCTTACTGGTACATCCGTTACTCAGTGCTATGGAGCCGTTCATGCTTATCAAGCTTCCCAGGTCTTCCGAGTGCAAAGCGTCGGAGATCACCCCCGAAGGCATTTACCTTTCCCGTCGTACCCTGCTGGGTGGCTCATTGGCTGGCTTGGCGCTAGGCGCATTGCCGGGCGGGGTGGGCGCGGCGCAAATGTCGCGTTATGCCGATGTGCAGGCTGGGGCCGCGCCGGCCTGGTTCACTGACAAGCTCGCGGCCACGCGCTGGCAGGCGGTGACGGTGAAGGGCGAGGCGATCACGCCGTTCAAGGATGCCACTCACTACAACAACTTCTACGAGTTCGGGCCCGACAAGGGCGACCCGGCGGCCAATGGCGACAGCCTGAAGACCGAACCGTGGTCCATTGTGGTGGATGGTGAGGTGGGCAAGCCCGGACGCTATGCACTGGAGGACTTCGTCAAACCCTATCAGCTCGAGGAGCGGATCTATCGGCTGCGCTGCGTAGAGGCGTGGTCGATGGTCATTCCGTGGCTGGGGTTCCCTTTGGCTCAGGTGCTCAAGCAGGTTGAGCCGACTTCCAGTGCGCGTTATGTGCGTTTCGAAACGCTGAAGGATCCGCAGCATATGCCTGGGCAGCGTTCTGGCTTCGCCTTGATCGACTGGCCTTATAGAGAAGGGTTGCGCCTGGATGAGGCGATGCACCCGTTGGCAATTCTCGCGGTGGGTATGTACGGCCGGGAACTGCCCAACCAGAACGGTGCGCCGTTGCGTTTGGTGGTGCCTTGGAAGTATGGCTTCAAGAGCATCAAGTCGATTGTGCGCATCAGCCTGGTAGCGGAGCAGCCCGGCACTACCTGGGAAGGGCTGGCGCCGGATGAATATGGTTTCTATGCCAATGTGAATCCGACAGTCGACCACCCGCGCTGGAGCCAGGCGCGCGAACGTCGTTTGCCCAGCGGGTTGTTCAGCCCCAATGTGCGGGAGACGCAGATGTTCAATGGCTATGCTGATGAAGTGGCGTCGCTGTATACCGGGCTCGATCTGCGGAAGAACTACTGATGCGTTACCCCTGGTTTCGCTTGGCCATCTTTGTCGTAGGCTGCCTGTTCCCGGTGTGGTGGCTATATGAAGCGGCGATGAACCTGCTGGGGCCTGATCCCGGGAAGATCATGATGGATCGCCTTGGGCTTGGGGCGCTTACCTTCCTGTTGGTGACCTTGAGCATGACCCCAATGCAGAAGCTGACGGGCTGGTCTGGCTGGATCGTGGTTCGCCGGCAGCTGGGGTTGTGGGTGTTCGCCTATATAGTGCTGCACATTCTGGCTTACCTGTTTTTCATTCTAGGGTTGGATTGGGGGCAGTTGGCGGTGGAGTTGCGCAAGCGACCCTACATTATTGTGGGGGCGCTGGGGTTCTTGGGGTTGCTGGTGTTGGCGGTCACTTCGAACCGGTACAGCCAACGGCGGCTGGGGGCGCGGTGGAAGAGGCTGCACAGGTTGGTGTATGCGGTGCTTGGGTTGGGCTTGCTGCATTTCCTGTGGATCGTGCGTTCCGACCTTCGGGAATGGGCGATCTATGCGTTTATTGGGGCTGTGTTGATGGTATTGCGGATACCTGCTGTTGCGCGGGCGCTTCCCAGGGTTGCCAGGAAGCAGGGTAGGGCGGTTTGAGAGTGGGGTGGGGCTGCCAAGGGCCTGTCTTGAGATAGCAATGGCTGTGGAGAGGGCCCGCCTTGGTTTCTCTGGTGTCTGTGAAATCGAGCGCCGCGCGCGTCCGGCTCGAGACATTCATCGCCTGTGAGACCGAGCGCCGCCCGCGCGGCGCTTCGCGGGTAAACCCGCTCCTACGTTTGTTTCGGGCCAATTATGCCTGTGGGATTCGCGCGCGAACGCTTTGGTGCCTGTCTCGATATCGCGTCGAACAAACAAGGCGGTCGCGCGCGCCAGGCACAGGAGGGACTGGCCCGAAACAAACGTAGGAGCGGGTTTACCCGCGAAGCGCCGCGCGGGCGGCGCTCGGTCTCACAGGCGCTGAAACTGTCGTGGCGAACACTTGGCAGCCCCGATACGGTCTTTTCCCCTTATATTTCACTTTCTTGAAATTAAAGGTTGACGCCCTCTCGAATCCCCTTATAATGCGCCCCACTTCCAGCAACAACGGAACGACAAACTCCTTGAAATTCAATGAGTTAGACGATTCGGAAGGTGCTGTAAGGGCTACGATCAAATGATCGAAAGCGGTTGAGATGATGGTTGACAGCGCTTCCAAGTGCTGTATGATTCGCCTCCCGCTACGAGAGATCGCAGCGAGCCAAGTGTTTGAAGCTAAACGAGTTTCTCGCAAAAAACTTCAAAATAAACGCTTGACAGGCTCTGAGGAAAGCGTAGAATGCGCGCCTCGGTTGAGACGAAAGGCTCTTAACCAAACGCTCTTTAACAAATCGAATCAAGCAATTCGTGTGGGTGCTTGTGAGTACGGACTGATAGTCAA